>NZ_JABWCV010000030.1 GCF_013371085.1 Vreelandella maris
CGTCAGCGGGTAGCAAGCTACCCCTGTTACCGCTCGACTTGCATGTGTTAGGCCTGCCGCCAGCGTTCAATCTGAGCCATGATCAAACTCTTCAGTTTACAATCATTGTGATCCTTACTCGTTTACCTCAGGACTAGCCGAAGGCAACAAAAGCGGATCAAACTTGGCTCAAGGTTCAAACGAATTCATTCAAAACAGGTTTCGAAAAACCTTATTGCTTGAGTCGCTTGCCTTGATATTTGGTGATTTGTCACCAACATCAGCAAGCGCCCACATGAATTACCTGATCAAATTGTTAAAGAGCTGTTTCGCTGTGTTTGACTGGCGAGCCGTTGACTTGGCTTGCCTCAGCGAGGAAGGCGTATTCTACGCATTTCCTGGTGGTTGTCAACCGCTGTGTTTAGCGGGCGAAGCGAGCGATGAAACTTGCGCTAACTTCCTGACAAACCAAGGCTTTTACACCTTATTCACCGCTGGTAACGCTTGGCGTCCCCGGCAGCGGATGCGTACTTTACGGTTTTGCTGCCGGGTTGGCAAGAGGTTTATTAAAATGAGTAGGGAAAAGTTTCAGTTCTTCGGTTTTGCTTTGCGCATTACGGCTAACACAGGCCCGGAAGCTACATAAGTACCAAACAGTAATAGCAGCATTACTGAAGGTTCAACCGAGATCATCACAAACGCCAACACAATGGCTAACAGCACAACAAAAGGCACCGGCTTTTTAAAATCGAGGTCCTTAAAGCTGTAGTAACGGATGTTACTCACCATCAATACGCCTGCTGCTGCCACCACTACCAACATCAACAGTTTGAAACCAAAGGCATCAGCGTCAAAGCTATGGAAAGTCCATACACTCGCGGCTACCAGCGCTGCGGCAGAGGGGCTCGGCAAGCCGATAAACCATTTTTTATCCACGCTGCCAATCTGCACATTGAAGCGCGCTAGGCGAAGCGCGGCACAGGCAACATAAAGAAAGGCGACTACCCAGCCGGTTTTACCGATGTCCTGCAGAATCCAGGTAAAAGCGACTAATGCAGGCGCCATCCCAAACGAGATCATATCCGCCAAGCTGTCGTATTCGGCCCCAAACTCACTTTGCGTATTGGTCATTCGCGCAACACGGCCATCCAAGCCATCCAATACCATTGCAATAAAGATCGCCACGGCAGCTGAGGTAAACTCACCATTAATGCCAGCGACAACCGCAAAGAAGCCAGCGAAAAGCGCTGAAGTGGTAAATAAATTAGGAAGTAAATAGATACCACGACGGCGAATCTTTTTGCCGTCTTCAACAGTCTCTTCAACCACTTCGGTTTCACGTAAGAAGGCAGCCGCCAAATCCTCGTTGCCAACTACTTCTGATTGATCAGCACTGTCTTGCTGTTCAGCCTCATCAGGCTGGCCTGGATTTGACTGATCAGAGTTTGAGTGCTCTTGATCGCGAGCGTCCTGTGTCATAGGTTTCATCCATTAAAAGTGAAGTCACGGGAACCGTAGTCGCTTTCATTCTACACGGTGAGTGCCACTCAGCCAGCCAATTGCTGCATTGTGGGGGCTGGCGTCAACAAGCATTAACAGGCTAATAACTAAAAAGCGCCGCTCTGGGAAAGGAGCGACGCTTATGCTTACGTTTAAGTCTTGTTTTTAAGGGCTAGCTGTAAAGACTGCGTACTTTCGGGCTTAGAGCGACAAAACCTTATCACCCCGGGCAATACCCGAAACCCCAGTACGGGCAACTTCAAGAATACCCACCGGCGCCATGGCCTGAAGGAAAGCATCTAGCTTGCCCGCATCGCCGGTGATCTGCACCGTGTACAGGCTTGGCGTCACATCGACGATCTGCGCACGGAAGATATCCACCGTACGTTTCACTTCATCACGCGCCGCACCAAGCGCCTTCACCTTCACCAACATCAATTCGCGTTCGATATGGTTACCTTCGGTGAGATCCACCAGCTTCACCACATCAATCAGCTTATTAAGATGCTTGGTGATCTGTTCTATCACCCGGTCATCGCCCACGGTAGTCACCGTTAAGCGCGACAGCGATGGGTCTTCCGTTGGGGCAACATTCAGCGTTTCGATGTTGAAGTTACGCTGGGAAAACAACCCGACTACACGTGACAGCGCACCCGGTTCGTTTTCTAACAGAATCGAGATGATATGACGCATCAGGTACGCTCCGTTTTAGACAGCAGCATGTCGCGCATGGCACCTAGCGGTACCTGCATCGGATAGACGTGCTCAAAGGGGTCGACCTTCACGTCAAGAAACACCAGCTCATGCTTATCAGCAAACGCACGCTCTAGCGCTGGCTCAAGCTCGTCAAGCGTATTGACGGTAATCGCGGTGAACCCATATGCCTCAATCAACATATGAAAGTCGGGCAGCGACTCCATATAAGAATGTGCATGACGTGACTTATAGTTCAAATCCTGCCACTGACGCACCATGCCCAGCGATGCATTGTTAAGATTAACGATCTTAACGCCCACCCCGTACTGCTTACAGGTAGAGAGCTCTTGCATCATCATCTGGAAGCTGCCTTCACCGGTGACGCACACCACATCATCATCCGGGTAGTTCTGTTTAATACCCATCGCAGCAGGGAAGCCAAAGCCCATGGTGCCCAAACCACCGGAGGTAATCAGCCGGTTGGGTTTGTCGAACTTGTAGTACTGAGCAGCGAACATCTGGTGCTGACCAACATCAGTCGTCACATAAGCTTCACCCCGCGTAACACGGCAGAGTGCTTCGATGACTTCCTGTGGCTTCAGCGCTTCGCCGGGCTTGGACGGCTCATAAAGCTTGCCTTCACGGTCGGCGCGCCAGCCGTCAATCTTCTCCCACCACTCCGTCAGTGCTTCAGGATGCGCAACGTTATGCCCCTGCACCAAGCTGATCATCTCATTGATAACGCTGGAAGCCGGGCCAACGATGGGCACATCGGCACGTACCGTTTTAGAGATCGAGCTTGGATCGACATCAACGTGAATGATTTTAGCTGTCGGGCAGAACTTCGACGTGTTATTGGTGACCCGGTCGTCAAAGCGCGCCCCAATGGCAATAATCAGGTCGGCGTGGTGCATGGCCATATTCGACTCATAAGAGCCGTGCATACCCAACCAGCCCAAACACTGTCGATCACTTTGCGGATACGCGCCGATGCCCATCAACGTAGTGGTAATCGGATATCCCAACTGTTTAACCAAGTCAGTCAAGCCTTCGCTGGCTTTGCCCGTCACCACGCCGCCGCCGGTATAAAACACTGGGCGCTTGGCCTTCAGCATCATTTCGACGGCTTTCTTGATCTGACCGGTGTGGCCACGCGTTACCGGGTTATACGAACGCAGTTTGACCTTTTTCGGATAAACGTATTCGTAGCGCTCAGTGGGAGCAGTCATGTCTTTTGGGATATCGACCACCACCGGGCCGGGGCGACCGGTCGACGCCAGGTAGAACGCCTTTTTCAACACTTCCGGGATTTCAGACGGGTGACGGATTGAGAAGCTATGCTTCACGATCGGGCGTGTCACACCGACGATATCGGTTTCCTGGAAGGCATCTTCACCAATTAGGTGGCTGGCCACCTGGCCACACAGCACTACCATGGGAATGGAATCCATGTAGGCGGTGGCAATACCGGTAACGGCATTCGTTGCACCGGGGCCTGAAGTGACGAGCACGCAGCCCGCTTTGCCCGAGGCGCGAGCATAGCCATCGGCAGCGTGAGTAGCCGCTTGTTCGTGACGCACCAAAATGTGCTTCACCTTGTCCTGGCGGAAGAGTGCATCATAAATATGCAGCGCTGCACCGCCGGGGTAACCATAAATGTATTCGATGCCCTCATCTTGCAAGAAGCGGGCGATCATATCTGCGCCGGAAAGCAGTTCCACTGTATTTCTCCCCTGGAGGTCTCGAGTGCGATCCGTACCCACACGGGCACGGTGTCGAGTGCGGCGGTATGCCGCTGCCGGCCCTTGCCGGCACCTGATGCCAAACCCTGGCAGTAGGCCCGGTTAGGGCCTGCACTCTTATCACGGCAGTTCGCCGTGTCGGGGCGTTGGCCAGGTTGAGCGGTTAGCCCAAGCCCGGAAGTCCTTCGGCGGGTAGAGGCCTTCGCCTACCCTTCGCGCGGGGATTAGGGGTTGCCCGTTGAGTCCGCGCCCGCAAATCAGGAACCGACAAGATTCCATTAGCGCCCTCAGCCTGTCAACCTCCGATCGGGCCAAACGCAACAAAGGTCGCAAGAAGCCATTAAAAAAGCCCCGCCAGCAACGCTAGCAGGGCTTTTTCCCTATTCAATTGCGCAAAAAAGGCGTTGCCAATGATTAGCTAAACACCAACTTGCCCTCTTCGGCAGTGATATGAATGGTATCGCCGGGAGTAAACTTGCCCCCCAGCAGGTCTTGCGCCAGCGGGTTTTCTATACGGCTTTGAATCGCCCGCTTGAGTGGCCGCGCCCCATACACAGGGTCAAAACCGACTACCGCCAATTGCGCCATGGCTTCAGGACTGACCTCCAGCTTCAGGTCGTGCTCAGCAAGGCGTAACTTCAAACGCTCTAACTGAATACCGGCAATCGCCTGGATCTGCTCTTGTCCCAGTGCGTGGAAAACCACCACTTCATCGATACGGTTGATGAGTTCAGGCCGGAAGTGGTTACCCACCACCTCCATGACCATGTTTTTCATTACTTCATAGTCGCTATCATCTCCCCCCATGCGCTGGATAATATCCGAGCCCATGTTGGAGGTCATCACGATCACGGTATTGCGGAAGTCCACCGTGCGACCCTGCCCATCGGTCAAGCGGCCATCCTCCAGCACCTGTAGAAGGATATTGAAGACATCCGGGTGCGCTTTCTCCACCTCATCCAACAGCAGCACCGAGTATGGCTTGCGCCGAACAGCTTCGGTTAAGTAGCCACCCTCTTCATAGCCGACGTAGCCAGGAGGGGCACCGATCAAACGAGCCACGGAGTGCTTCTCCATAAACTCCGACATATCGATACGCACCATCGCCTCTTCGGTATCGAACAGGAAGTTGGCCAGCGACTTACATAGCTCGGTTTTACCTACGCCGGTAGGGCCGAGGAATAGGAATGACCCATTGGGGCGATTGGGATCTGAAAGCCCTGCCCGAGAGCGGCGCACTGCGTTCGCCACCGCCTCAACGGCTTCATCCTGCCCGATGACCCGCTCGTGCAGCGCCTCTTCCATGCGCAATAGTTTATCGCGCTCGCCTTCAAGCATTTTGGAAACCGGGATGCCCGTCCAGCGGGAAACCACTTCAGCGATCTCCTCTTCGGTCACGTTGGAGCGCAGCAATTGGTGGCTTGAGGTATCCGCTTCGCCTTCGCCACTTTCGGCAATTTTCTTTTCGAGTGCTGGAATCTTGCCGTACTGAATTTCCGACATCCGTCCCAGGTCACCCTGACGACGCGCCTGTTCTAGATCTAGGCGAGCCTGCTCAAGGTCGGCTTTAAACTGGGCCGCCCCTTGAATACTGGCTTTTTCCGCTTTCCAAATTTCATCAAGATCAGCGTATTCGCGTTCTAGCTCGTGAATTTGGGTACTCAGTGCTTCCAAGCGTTTTTTGCTCGCCTCATCGGTCTCCTTCTTGAGCGCTTCTCGCTCCATCTTGAGCTGTATCAGACGCCGATCAAGGCGATCCATCTCTTCGGGCTTGGAGTCCAGTTCCATACGAATCCGCGAGGCGGCTTCATCAATCAAGTCTATGGCTTTGTCTGGCAACTGCCGGTCTGAGATATAGCGCGTTGAGAGCTTGGCCGCCGCAATAATCGCCGAGTCGGTGATATCCACACCATGGTGTACTTCATAGCGCTCTTTCAGGCCGCGCAGAATCGCCACGGTGTCCTCTTCGGAAGGCTCATCCACCAACACCTTCTGGAAGCGGCGCTCTAGCGCGGCGTCTTTCTCGATATACTTGCGATACTCATCAAGCGTGGTCGCACCGACGCAGTGCAGCTCACCGCGAGCCAGGGCAGGTTTGAGCATATTGCCTGCATCCATGGCGCCTTCGGCTTTGCCTGCGCCGACCATGGTGTGCAGCTCGTCAATAAACAGAATTACCCGCCCCTCTTCCTGGGAAAGCTCTTTGAGCACGGCTTTTAGGCGCTCTTCAAACTCACCACGGAACTTCGCGCCGGCGAGCAGCGAGCCCATATCCAGCGAGAGTACGCGCTTATCTTTTAACCCTTCAGGCACTTCACCGTTAACGATACGCTGGGCCAATCCTTCGACAATGGCGGTTTTACCCACGCCCGGCTCGCCGATTAATACGGGGTTGTTTTTAGTACGCCGCTGCAGTACTTGAATCGTACGGCGAATTTCATCGTCGCGACCAATCACCGGATCCAGTTTGCCGTCCAGCGCACGCTGGGTAAGATCCATGGTGTATTTGTTCAACGCTTCACGCTGATCTTCGGCGTTAGCATCGTCCACTGTGGCGCCGCCGCGCAGGCTATTGATAGCCGCTTCGAGGGATTTTCGATTAATACCTGCGTCTTTCAGCAGCTTGGTGAGGGCCGAGTTCATCTCAAGCGCTGCCAGCAGCACTAGCTCACTGGCAATAAACTGATCGCCGCGCTTTTGCGCTTCACGGTCAGTTAAGTTGAACAGCTTGATAAAGTCCCGCGATGGCTGCACTTCACCATCGAACTGGCCTACCTTGGGTAAATTATCCAGTTGCTGCATCAACCCATCGCGCAGACGCGAGGGACTCCCCTCGGCTTTTTCAATCAGGGCTTTAATACCGGTGTCTTTGGTATCGAGCAGAGCCAGCAGCAAATGAGCGGGATCTAGCTGATTATGGCCGCGACCAACGGCCAGTGACTGCGCCTCGGCAATCGCGCTTTGGAGCTTGGCGGTAAATTTATCAAAACGCATGAAATTCCTCCTGGGGGTGCCGTGCGTTTGGACGCACCGCGTAACCCGGCAACCTGTCGTTGAACGTGCTAAACCACGATTAGCTTGACAAGTTAAATGGCGTCAGTTCCATGCTTTTCAAGAGGTGTGTGAACAAACCACTGGTTTAATTGATCCAGATCACACTGGCCATGCGGCCGGTTTTACCGCCATCGCGACGGTAGGAGTAGAAACGCGACTCGCAGGCAGTGCAGAAGTGGCCACCGCTTATATTGTTCACGCCTAGCGCTTCCAAACGAAACCGCGCCAACCGG
Organism: Vreelandella maris; assembly: GCF_013371085.1. Lineage (GTDB taxonomy): Bacteria > Pseudomonadota > Gammaproteobacteria > Pseudomonadales > Halomonadaceae > Vreelandella > Vreelandella maris. The sequence continues at coordinate 7,205 of NZ_JABWCV010000030.1, forward strand.
TACAAGTCGGCCATGTAATGACCCAGCCGGTAGGGACTATGATCAAAAGCGTCGGCGATGTCAGGATGCACTGCCACAAAGGCACCATAGACCTCCGGGCCAACCTCAAACTGAGCGTTGGAAATTGCGGGGCCCAACCACACAAGAATGTCCTCGGGATCGGTATTCATTGCAGCAATCGTCGCCTCCAGCACGCCACCTGCCAAACCACGCCACCCCGCATGGGCAACGGCGACCTGGGTTCCAGCGCGATTGCACAGCATGACCGGCAGGCAGTCAGCTGTCAGCACCACACAGGCGTACTCATTAGACGTAGCAATGGCAGCATCCGCATCGGCGACGTTAGGTTCGAAAACCTGCTGAACGCGGGCACCGTGAGTCTGGTTAAGCCACAGTAGCGGCCGTTCATCCCCAATCTCTTTTTGCAACAGGCGGCGACACAGTGCGACATGGTCGGGGTTATCGCCGACATGAGCGGCTGTGTTGAAAGCGGCGAAATCCCCCTGACTAGGCCCCGATTCACGAGTGGTCACAAAGGCTCGCACATTGGCCGGCGCTGGCCAGTCAGGCATTAAAAGCGTCGGCCTTAAATTAATGGCATCGCTCATCTCATCGTCTCATTATCTTCGCGCAGGTAATCCAACAACATTAGCAAATCATCAGGGAGATCGACCTGAAAAGTAACGGTTTCGCCACTGACCGGATGCTTGAAAATCAACTTCCGAGCATGTAGCGCCTGACGCGGAAACTCGCGCAAGATCTCCTTCAATGGCTCCGCAGCGCCTGGCGGCAGCTTGGCACGGCCGCCATACATGGGATCACCAATCAATGGATAACGGGCATGGGCCATGTGCACACGAATTTGATGGGTGCGCCCTGTTTCCAGCTTACAGCGTACATGGGTATGGGCACGGAACCGTTCAACCACGCGAAAATGCGTAATCGCAGGTTTGCCCGATGTCGTTACCGCTTGGCGCTTACGGTCTTTCGGATGTCGGCCAATAGGCGCATCAATGGTACTGCCAGAGACCGGCTTACCAATCACCACCGCGTCGTACTGGCGCGACACGCTGCGTGCCTGCAACTGATCCACCAGCACGGTTTGAGCGGGCAGCGTTTTCGCCACCATCATCAAGCCGGTGGTATCTTTATCCAGGCGGTGAACGATACCCGCGCGTGGCACTTCAGCAAGCGCCGGGTGATGGTAAAGCAAGGCATTGAGCAGCGTGCCATCAGGGTTGCCTGCAGCAGGATGAACGACCATACCCGCCGCTTTATTAATGACGATTACCGCGTCGTCTTCATACACGATATCCAGCGCGATATCCTGCGCTTCAAAGCGCGTATCGTCTTCGATGGTGGCCTGCAGTGCCAACACTTCATCACCATGTAGCTTGGCCTTCGGCTTGGCTTGCACGCCATCCACGGTTAATTCACCGGCATTAATCCACGCTTTTAAGCGTTCACGTGAGTAATCGCTGAACAACTCCGCCGCCGCTTGGTCTAACCGCGCACCGGCCAGTGTGGCGGGCACACGCTGCGTGTCTTCAACTATTCGAGACATGAAAAACCTCTTTAAAGCGCGAAAAAAACCCCAGCAAGGCGAAAAATCAGCCTCAGCATGTAAAAATCAATATTGACGGCACCTGACGAAACGTCGCTAAGCCTGCGTTTTATGTCGAGGTGTTTTATAGTGGGCGGACTGCGACCTATTCTACCATTTCTACTTATGGCCATCGCCGCTTTTTGGTGATTGAGGCTTGTTTGCAACGAGGATGAAGATGCGCGTTTTTTCAGCTGCCAACCGCTTTGGTGCTCTAGCCCTAAGCCTTGCCCTTTTAGCGGGCTGTGCGAGTAACGACACCAGTGAAGAAGAGGAAGATGAATTTGCTGGGGTGCAGGAGCGCGAGCTCTATGAATTGGCCCGCACGGCCTTAGACAGCAACCGCTACCCGATCGCGATTGAGCGTTTAGAAGCGCTCGATACACGCTACCCTTTTGGCGCCCATGCTGAGCAGGCACAGCTTGAGCTGATCTATGCCTACTATGAAAATAGCAATTGGGAAGAAGCCCGGGCAGCGGCTAGCCGCTTTATTCGCCTTCACCCCGACCACCCCCAGGTAGACTACGCCTACTATCTTCGCGGCCTTTCGGCGTGGCAAGCAGGCCGCTTCAGCTTAGAGCGCCTGCGCTTGATCGACATCTCCAAGCGCGATTTGGGCGCCTCGCGGGATGCCTACAATGATTTCCGCGAGCTGATCCAACGCTACCCGCAGAGTGAATATGCGCCGGATGCCCAGCAGCGCATCGTCTATCTACGTGAGCTAATGGCCCGCCATGAACTGCATGTCGCCGATTACTACCTACGCCGCGGGGCCTATTTGGCAGCGGTTGAGCGTGGCCGCTGGGTCGTCGAAAACTATCCTGAATCAAGCGCCACCCGGGATGCCCTAGCCACCATGGTAGAAGGCTATCAAGGCTTGGACATGGATGATCGCGCCAATGAGGTGCTAGCGGTACTGCGTGAAAACGCGCCTGATCATGAGCAGTTAGAAGGCAACCGCTTTGTTCCAAAACACTTAGGTCAAAATGATTAAGGCGGCACGCGTATATCGCTGTTAAAAGCTGTACAAGCACGTTTGACTAAACCACGCTCCGGCGTGGTTTTTTTATTGGCCATCAAAGCAACTCTTTGACACCACAACCAAAAGCTAATAAAGGCAGAATTGTACAAATAAATATTATTTCTATACAAAAATTGTACAACAGACTATGATTTGCTCGTCTTACATAATACAGCGCCTGAACGGCGCCTGAGGGAGCAATCGATGCCACTGTTTAACACCCGTGCCAGCAATACCAAGATCAGCACACGCTTAGCGATAGGATTTTCTGCTCTGCTGGGGTTACTGATCTTGTTAACCGCCGTCGGGATTTACCAAGTCAATCAAATTGACCGTGGCCTAACCACCATCAACGATGTCAACGGTACTAAACAGCGGTTTGCGGTGGATTGGCGTGGCAGCGTGCACGATCGCGCCATCGTATTACGAGACATTGTCATTACTTCAGGCAACGGCAACCTGGGGGCGCTAGAGAGCGAAATACAGCGCCTTCGAGATGCTTACAGTGTTGCAGAAACAGGTATGCAGCAAGTAACTAGCCAGCACGCTGGCAGTCCACAAGAACAGAGTATTGTTAACAGTATTAATGACCAAGCGGAGATCACACAGACCTTAACTGAGCAGGTTATTGCCGCCCGCCAAGCGGATGAGTATGCAAATGCTCAAACGATGCTGCTCGAACAAGCAGGCCCCGCCTACACAGAGTGGCTAAACCGCATTAATCAATTTATCGACCTACAACAAGAATTAAACGATGCGACCACCACTGACGCTCGCGACACCGCTTCCGGCTTTCAAATGCAGATGCTGGGCCTGACACTGTTTGCATTGCTAATTGGTGGATTTATTGCCGTGTTCTTGTCCCGCCAGCTACTGCGTGAGCTAGGTGCCGAACCCCACGAAGTCAAAGCGTTTGCAGAAGCTATTGGGCGTGGTGAATTAACCAGCCAAGGGCAACTCAAAGAGGGCGATACACGTAGCATTATGGCGTCTCAGGTTGCCATGGCACATCAATTACAAACTATTGTGACGCAGGTTCGCGCCTCTGCAGAGGCAGTTGCCAGCAATAGCGAGCAAATTGCTGAAGGTAATAATGATCTCTCCTCACGTACTGGACAGCAGGCAAGCGCATTGGCCGAGACGGCCTCTGCCATGGAGCAGCTCAATAGCACTGTAAAACTTAACGCCGAGAACTCAGAACAGGCAAGCCAAGAAGCGACGAGCGCTTCACGCACCGCTACTCGCGGCGGGGAAGCAGTTCATCAGGTGGTAGACACCATGAACGATCTGAATAAAAGTTCACAGGAAATTTCAGGCATCATTTCGACGATTGATTCAATCGCTTTTCAAACCAATATCCTGGCCCTTAACGCATCGGTCGAAGCTGCCCGCGCTGGCGAACACGGGCGTGGTTTTGCGGTCGTTGCTGAAGAAGTTCGCAGGCTTGCCCAGCGCAGTGCCGACGCTGCCCGGGAAATCAACAACCTGATCTCCAAGAATCTAGAACGGGTTAACCATGGCAATGAACGCGCCGAAGAAGCCAGCAAATCAACCGTTGAAATTGTGGCGGCCATCGAGCGCGTGAATAGCATCATGAAAGAAATTAGTAATGCCAGCGCCGAGCAGAGCACTGGCGTGCAAGAAGTAGGTAGAGCAGTGACCGAGATGGATCACGTGACCCAACAGAACGCGGCTCTGGTACAAGAGAGCGCCACCGCCGCCAACAACCTGCGTCAAAACGCTCACTCTCTGCTGCATGCCATGGAAGTCTTCAAGCTGCCCGAATCCCCCCAAAGCGTACAGGCGCCGCGTACCGCATTGGCACCTGTGCGTGCTCATTCGTCTAATACGATGGGTACACTGCCTGCTGCAAAGGCTCAGCAGGCCGAACCTGAGTGGGAAAGTTTTTAAGATACCTCAACAGCGTCTTTATGAATCGCTAAGTTTGATCACGCGCCGGGCTGCCAACCATTAACAATCGGGTAGCGGCGGTCCCGGCCAAAACCGCGTGGCGTCACCCGCACGCCAATCGGGGCTTGGCGGCGCTTATACTCGCAGCGGTCGACGAGCTTAACCACTTTATAAACGTCTTCCTCGTCAAAACCAGCGGCAATAATTGCCTCAGCGCTCATATCGCCTTCAATGTAGCTGACTAAGATCGCGTCGAGCACATCGTAATCGGGCAAGGAATCGCTATCTTGTTGATCAGGCGCCAGCTCGGCACTGGGTGGGCGCTCAATCACCCGCTCAGGAATAGCAGGTGATTGCGTGTTGCGCCAGCGGGCAAGGCGATAAACCCAGGTTTTATACACATCCTTAATGGCGTTATAGCCGCCCACCATATCGCCATACAGCGTGGCATAACCCACCGCCATTTCGCTCTTGTTGCCGGTGGTCAGCACCATCAAGCCTTTCTTATTGGAAATCGCCATCAATAGCACACCGCGACAGCGCGACTGCAGGTTCTCTTCCGTGGTATCGCGTTGCGTACCGGCAAAACTTTCAGCCAGTGTGGTCATAAAGGCGTCGACCATGGGCTCAATCGGCATGATCTCGTAGTGAACCCCCAGCATCTTGGCCTGTTCAGCGGCGTCCTGCTTGGAAATATCCGCCGTGTAGTGGTACGGCATCATCACCGCTTGCACCCGTTGAGCGCCTAGCGCATCCACCGCAATCGCCAGCGAAAGCGCTGAGTCGATACCGCCGGAAAGCCCCAGCACAACGCCGTCAAAACCGCTCTTGTTGACATAATCGCGCAGCCCGGTAACGAGCGCACAGTAAAGGCTCTCTTCCGGCTCCACCTCAGGGTCAATCTCTCCGGCTTGGGGTTCCCACACCGTCGCGCTGGTTTGCAAAAACTGAACCGGCATTAGGCCTGCCTGCCAATACGGTGCCAGCACCTGCAACTCACCGCTGGCGTTAACGCAGCAAGATCCGCCATCAAACACCAGCTCATCCTGACCACCGATGGTATTCACATACACAATGGGAAGCTGCGTATCCTGGGCGTGCTCCTCCAACAGGCGCAGCCGTTCCGCGGGCTTGTCCTGATGATAGGGAGAGGCGTGCAAAGAGACTAGCACCTCAGCGCCAGCTTGCGCGGCGGCCTTAACCGGCGCGCCATCCCATAGATCCTCGCAGATCACGATGCCCAGCTTGGCGCCCTTATGCTCATAAACGAGTGTCTCAGTGCCGGGCGTAAAGTAGCGCTGCTCATCAAACACTTGATAGTTAGGCAGCGCCTGCTTGGCGTACTCAGCTTCCCACTGCCCGTTGTAGAGCAGACCCGCCAGGTTGTAGCAACGCCCTTCCCGCACGCCGGGGTAGCCAATAATGACCAGCACATCACTGGCGACTTTCGATGCCATTAGCGCACGGGCTTCACGCAGGCGGGTTTCCATTGAGGGGCGCAACAGCAGATCTTCAGGCGGGTAGCCCGACAAAAAAAGCTCAGGAAAGACAACAATATCTGCCCCATGCTCAATCCGTGCTTCACGCACTGCTTCAATCGCGCGTGCGGCGTTGCCGGGAATATCCCCGACCAGAGGATCGAGTTGGGCCATTACCAGCGTTAAGTCTTGCATGGGCGTCAAAATCTCTTGAGAATCTTTGAAATAGGGTTACACCGTCATAGTCGTATTGTCCCGCAAGGGCCGCCAACTGGCAAAGGCCATGCGTCAATCCCAAGCCTCGTTCCCTCAATCGGGAGACAAAATAAGGATGAACCTCTTGATCATTCGGCTGATTATCTTCGCCGTTGTATTTTATGCCGGTTTAAAGCTCTACGGCATCTACCGACAACGTAAGTTTGAGCATGAAGCGCAGCACAAACAAGTCAATCGCCATGAAGGCGGTAAAATGGTGCGCTGCCGCTGGTGCGAGGTGCACATACCTGAAGATGAAGCGCTGCGCGACCACGAGCAGTGGTTCTGCTCCAGCGCGCACCGCGACCGCTTTTTACAAGAGCAGCAGGAGAAAGACGGCGCGCCTTAAGCCTGAATAAGCCGCTCGGGCGTGGGCTGGTAAGGCGCGGGGTCGATTAATGGCTCGCGCCCCAGCAGTTGATCCGCCAATAAATGGGTCGATGCAGGCGCCAGCACTAAGCCGTTACGATAGTGCCCCGCATTAATGTATACGTTAGGCCATTCTTGAAGGGCACCGATGAAAGGAATGCCCGCCGGTGAACCCGGGCGAAGCCCGGCCCATTGATGCGCTACCGGGCAGGTTGCCAAGGCAGGCAGAATGGCTTCGGCACTCTGTTTTAGCGATGCCAGGGCTGCCGCGTCGGTGGTCTTATCAAACCCAGCTTCCTCTAACGTAGAGCCGACTAACAGCAACCCGTCTGCACGCGGAATAATATAACGCCCATCTTTTAACACCACACGCTGCACTAACCCCTTGGGTGCCTGGTAAGCGATCATCTGTCCTTTTACCGGCCTTACCGGCAGCTGTACATTTAGCTGCGCTAATAGTTGAGCAGCCCAAGCACCGCCGCACACCACAATGCGCCCAGCAATTAACGGCCCTTGTGAGCTAACCACTCCCTCCACTTGGCCATCCTTTTGGATAAAGCCACTAACCTCGCACTGCTCTCTCAGCGTTACCTGAGGCATCGCCGTTAGCCGCGCCTTCAACGCTTTGGCTAAACGCGGGTTACGCACACTGCCCAGGGTCGGCATCCATAGCGCACTGTCGCCCACCATTGCCACGCCAGGCTCTTTATCGTGGACGAAATCCGCCCCCACCCGCTCTAGCGGTTTACCCAGCTGTCGAGCCCAGCACAGAGCACTATCGGCGTCATCTACGTTCAGGTAGAGCAGCCCTTTTTGGCGATACTCAGGATCAATGCCTGTCTCTTCCAGCAAGCGTAAAGCCAACGAGGGGTAAACGCCTTCCGACCAGCGTGATAATTGCGATATCGCAGCGTCGTATCGCCACGGATAAAGCGGTGAGACGATACCGCCACCGGCCCACGAGGCCTCTTTACCGCACTCGCCACGATCCACCAGCGTGACCTGCTGACCCGCATCGGCTAGCTGCAGCGCCGTCATCATGCCGATCACGCCGCCACCAATAATTAAGAAATCGCTCACAACATTGTCCGTTTTGGCTTACATAAAAAAGAGTGGCTATCGCCTAGGCTGATTAAGCCACCAGCTAATCATGGCCGTTGACACCGGGCACTGAGCATAGCGCGCGCCATAACAAGGTCAAGTAAGGAGAAGCGATGAACGATGGCCATAACGGCACACGTACGCTACCTGAAAGCGGGTTTACGTTGCTTGAGCTACTGATCACGCTGCTGTTAGTTGGCATTATGACCGCCTGGGGGCTGCCTAATTTTCAAGCATTGGGTGAGCGAACCGCGCAGACCAGCGAAATCAATCGATTACAAAGCGCGTTTTCATTAGCGCGCAATACGGCCATCAGCCAGCGTCGCCAGATCACGCTTTGCCCGGCGACTGAGGACCGCACGGCATGCAGTAGCGAATGGGGCGGTGAGCTTATGATCGTAAAGGGGGATCAAACAGATAACGTTCAAGCCGACGATATTTTGCGCGTTATGCCTGCCGAGCGAGGCACCCAAGTAACTTACAGCCGGGGTTGGTCACGCATTCGCTACAGCTCATTGGGCTATACCAGCGGTTATAACGGCAGTTTTGCTATTTGTTCAGGTAACGGTGCCAAAGAGTCGCAGGGGAAAAAACTAGTGCTGAGCCAGTTGGGGCGTCTGAGAATCGATGAAGCGCCTATCGATTGTTAGGCGCTTCAGAACAGAGTGCAACGTTACCCGGCAATGCCGTCTAAATAACGCTCGGCATCCAGCGCCGCCATACAGCCGCTACCGGCAGAGGTGATCGCTTGGCGGTAAATGTGATCCATTACATCGCCGCAGGCAAACACGCCGGGCACGCTGGTGGCGGTGGCATTACCTTCAAGACCAGCGTTTACTTTAATATAACCACCGTTCATGGCTAGCTGACCTTCAAAAATGCCGGTGTTGGGGCTATGACCAATGGCGATAAAAAGCCCAGGCGCATGGATCTCTTTGCTGGAACCATCTTTAGTGGACTTAACTCGCACCCCAGTAACGCCTGAGTTATCGCCGAGTACTTCCTCGACTTCCTGGAACCATTCAAGGGCGATCTTGCCGGCGGCGGCTTTCTCAAGCAGTTTATCCTGCAGAATCTTTTCTGCCCGCAGCGTATCCCGGCGATGTACCAGCGTGACTTTGGAAGCGATGTTAGAGAGATAGAGCGCTTCTTCGACGGCGGTGTTACCACCACCGACGACAATGACTTCCTGGTTGCGATAGAAAAAGCCATCGCAGGTAGCACAGGCAGACACCCCTTGGCCCATAAACTGCTGCTCGGTGGGCAAACCCAGATAACGGGCACTGGCGCCGGTAGCGACAATGAGCGCATCGCAGGTATAAATGCCGCTGTCGCCTTTCAACGTAAAGGGTTTTTCGCCTAAGCTAACCTCATTGATATGATCAAACAGCACTTCGGTATTAAAACGTTCAGCGTGCTGTTTCATGCGCTCCATCAATTCGGGGCCTTGGACACCTTGCGCATCGCCCGGCCAGTTATCGACATCCGTTGTGGTGGTCAATTGTCCACCCGCCTGGATACCGGTGATCAGCAATGGCTTCAAGTTTGCCCGTGCGGCATACACAGCGGCCGTATAGCCTGCCGGGCCGGATCCAAGAATAATCAAACGCTCATGACGAGTTTCCATGACACCACCTTGTAAAGATCTGACTGATAGCTTTATTGATAGCTGGGTAAAAGCTTTATAAAAAATTAGGCACAGAGTCTGCCTGAAATGGTGCCAAGTACAAGCTATTGCAAGGTTTCATCTACGCTATTAGGCGAAGAAACCTTGAAAGAGACGATGCAAACACCCATGTGTTATTACTAAATCACGCCATACTGGGGTAAGCCATACTAGGGTAATCAATACGACAGGAAGATCGTGACCGTCACGCTGAGGGCAACACTCAGCAATCAGAGGAGAAACCCATGAGCAAGACACCCGATACGCTAAGCACCTTAGAGGTGGGCAGTAAAACGTACCACTATTACAGCCTACCCAAAGCGGCAGAGGCACTGGGCAGCATTGACCGGCTTCCCAAGACGCTCAAAATCCTACTCGAAAATCAGCTGCGCTTCGGCGATGACGAAAGTGTGGCTGAAGAAGACATGCAGGCCCTGGTCGACTGGCAGGAAGAAGGTTATTCCAGCCGTGAAATAGGCTACCGGCCGGCACGTGTCTTAATGCAAGATTTCACCGGCGTCCCTGGCGTGGTGGATTTAGCCTCTATGCGCGCTGCTGTCGAAAGCCTTGGCGAAGACCCAGCCAAGATCAACCCGCTATCACCGGTCGACCTGGTCATTGACCACTCGGTAATGGTCGACAAATTTGGTAACCCCGCCGCGTTCCAAGAGAACGTGGATATCGAAATGCAGCGCAACCGTGAACGCTATGAGTTTCTGCGTTGGGGTCAGCAGGCATTCGATAACTTTAGCGTAGTACCGCCTGGCACCGGCATTTGCCACCAAGTCAACCTGGAGTATCTAGGCAGAGCGGTATGGACCAAAGACGAAGACGGCAAGACCTTCGCCTACCCCGACACGCTCGTGGGCACTGACTCCCACACCACCATGATCAACGGCCTGGGCGTACTTGGCTGGGGTGTGGGCGGTATCGAAGCCGAAGCAGCCATGCTCGGTCAGCCGGTATCAATGCTAATCCCCGAAGTCATCGGTTTTAAATTGACGGGCAAACTACGCGAAGGCATTACCGCCACTGACTTAGTACTAACCGTTACCGAAATGCTGCGTAAAAAAGGCGTGGTAGGAAAATTTGTTGAGTTCTACGGCGACGGCTTGAAAGACCTGCCCCTGGCGGATCGCGCGACGATTGCCAATATGGCACCTGAGTATGGTGCTACCTGCGGTTTCTTCCCGGTAGACGATGAAACCCTGAACTATATGCGCCTAACCGGGCGTGAAGATGAGCAAATTGCACTGGTTGAAGCCTATAGCAAAGCCCAAGGGCTGTGGCGCGAACCCAGCGATGAGCCGATCTTCACCGATGCGCTGGAACTGGACATGACCGAGGTCGAAGCCAGTCTGGCTGGCCCCAAACGCCCGCAAGACCGTGTCGCTCTACAGGATATGGCGGCAGCCTTCGACAAGTTTATGCAGCAAGACGTCAAAGCAGATTCAACCGCTAAAGGGAAACTCTCCTCTGAAGGCGGTCAAACCGCGGTCGGTGTGGAACGCAGCTTTGAACACGACACTAGCCAAGCCGTTAAACTTAATGACCAGGACTTTAGCCTCGACCCTGGCGCGGTGGTAATTGCGGCCATTACGTCGTGTACTAACACCTCCAACCCCAGCGTGATGATGGCAGCGGGCTTGCTGGCCCGTAAAGCACGCGAAAAAGGCCTAACCACTCAGCCTTGGGTGAAGACATCATTGGCCCCTGGCTCCAAAGTCGTCACCGATTATTTGGAAGCCGCTGGGTTAAACGACGACCTGGATGCACTGGGTTTCAACCTGGTCGGCTACGGCTGCACTACCTGTATCGGTAATTCCGGCCCCCTACCTGACGAGATTGAGCAAGCCATTAACGATGGTGACCTTGCCGTCGCTTCGGTGCTGTCTGGTAACCGGAACTTCGAAGGCCGGGTTCACCCGTTGGTTAAAACCAACTGGCTGGCCTCGCCGCCCCTGGTGGTCGCCTACGCCCTGGCCGGCAATGTTCAGCGTGACCTCACCAAGGAACCTGTTGACAAAGACAGCAGCGGCGAGCCTGTCTATCTCAAAGACATTTGGCCCACTCAAGCAGAAATCGCCAGCGCCGTTGAGAAGGTCAATACCGCGATGTTCCGTAAAGAGTACGGCGCGGTGTTTGAGGGTGACGACGTCTGGAAAGCGATCGACGTTTCAGAGAGCAAGGTCTACCAGTGGCCTGAATCGACCTACATTCAGCACCCGCCCTTCTTTGAAGGCATGGGCCGCGAGCCGGATGCCATCGAAGATGTGCACAACGCTCGTGTTCTAGCGATGCTAGGCGACTCGGTGACCACCGACCATATCTCCCCGGCGGGCGCCATCAAGCCCGACAGCCCGGCTGGCCGCTACCTGCAAGAGCACGGCGTTAAGCCGGTCGACTTCAACTCCTACGGTTCACGCCGGGGTAACCATGAAGTCATGATGCGCGGCACCTTTGCCAACGTGCGGATCAAAAATGAGATGCTCGATGGCGTTGTCGGTGGTGAAACACGCCATGTGCCCAGTGGCGAACAGATGGCTATTTATGACGCGGCCATGAAGTACAAAGAGGAAGGCAAGCCGCTGGTCGTGATTGCCGGGAAAGAGTACGGCACCGGCTCTTCACGGGATTGGGCAGCCAAAGGCACACGCTTGCTGGGCGTTCGCGCGGTGATCGCCGAATCCTTTGAGCGCATCCACCGCTCTAACCTGATCGGCATGGGCGTTGTACCGCTACAGTTTGCCGAGGGGGAAAGCCGCCAAACGTTAGGATTAACGGGCGATGAAGAAATTTCGATTGCCGGTTTAAGCGATTTGACGCCGGGTGGCACCGTCAAAGTCGTGATCAAAAATGCCGACGGGGAACGTAGCGTTGATGCCAAGTGCCGAATTGACACGGTAAACGAGCTGGCTTACTACCGCCACGGTGGTATCCTTCACTACGTGCTGCGCAAGATGATCGGCGCAGCCTAAGGGTAAAACCTACCAATGCTTGCAGCCCCCACCTCGGTGGGGGCTTTTTTTTGTTTAGAATGCGCGGCGGCGATAGGTGCGGTAATCCGGCGACCAGGACGCCTTTTCAATCAACTCACGCAGCGTCGTGCCGCTGGTTTTCAGCGCCACGCCGTTCTGCTGCGCCTGCGCAGCGACTTCAAAGGCAATCGACTTACTGATATCGCGAATACGCGATAGAGGTGGCAGCAGCGCGCCTTTGCCCTCTTTGACCAACGGTGCTTCACGGGCCAGCGCCCGAGAGGCGCTCATCAGCATCTCATCGGTGACTCGGTTGGCACTGGCGGCAATGACCCCTAAACCTATACCTGGGAAGATATAGGCGTTGTTGCACTGGGCGATCGGGTAAGTGCGGCCGTTGTAAACCACCGGCGCGAAGGGGCTACCGGTGGCTACCAGCGCTTGACCATCGGTCCAGCGGATAACATCTTCCGGCACCGCCTCTGCTTGCGAGGTCGGGTTGGAGAGCGGCATGATCACCGGATGCTCACAGCCCGCGTGCATAGTGCGAACAACTTGCTCGGTGAAGATGCCACGCTGACCACACACACCAATCAATACCGTTGGTTTGATCTGCGCAATCGTCTCCTCCAGTCCTTGGCCATTCCAGCCAACCACCAAGGAGGGGTCGTGGGCCAGGCGTCGCTGGAAGTCGCGCTGCCACGCTTGATCGCTGGTCATTAAACCGTCCCGATCAACAATAAAAATGCGGGCGCGGGCTTCGCTCTCGGTCAAGCCTTCGGCTTCCATGGCCACCACCACCTGCTCGGCGATGCCACAACCTGCCGATCCCCCACCGACAAACACCACACGCTGCTGAGCAATGGTTTCTTCGCGCGCTTGGCAAGCCGCCATCAAAGTACCGACCACCACCGACGCGGTGCCCTGTACATCGTCGTTAAAGCAGCACAGTTCATTACGATAACGCTCAAGCAGCGGCACCGCATTGGCCTGGGCAAAGTCTTCAAATTGCAGCAGCACGTTAGGCCAACGGCGCTTCACGGCGGCAATAAACTCCGCCATGAAAGCATCGTACTCTTCCTGCCCTACCCGCTCGTGGCGCCAACCCATGTACATGGGGTCATCCAGCAGCGCTTTGTTGTTGGTACCCACATCGATCATGATCGGCAGCGTGTAGGCAGGGCTGATGCCACCACAGGCGGTATACAGTGCCAGTTTACCAATCGGAATTCCCATGCCCCCGATTCCCTGGTCACCCAGCCCCAAAATCCGCTCACCATCCGTCACCACGATGACCTTGACGTTATCTTTCGTGGCGCTGCGCAGGATGTCATCCATATGCTCGCGGTCAGGGTAGCTAATAAACAGACCACGGTGGTTGCGATAAATATTGGAGAATTCCTGACATGCCTGACCGACCGTGGGGGTATAGATAATCGGCAGCATCTCTTCAAGGTGCTGAGACACCAAACGGAAATAGAGCGTTTCGTTGTCATCTTGAATGGCGCGCAGATGGATGTGTTTCTCAAGGTCACTATGGCACTGCTGGTACTGGCGATAGACCCGCTCCAGCTGATCCTCAATGGTTTCCACCTTTTGCGGCAGCAAGCCAATCAGGTTAAACGCTAGGCGCTCCTGTTGAGTAAACGCGCTGCCTTTGTTCAATAGCGGCATTTCGAGCAGAGAAGGACCGGCGTAAGGAAGGTATAAGGGGCGTTTACTCTGGGTAGTCATAAGCATTCTCTTTTTATGTCAATCACTGCTGCAATGCAGCAACATCGGGCGTTTGCGGCGTTTGGGCTTAATGTAACATGCTCCTGCTACAAAGGTAGAAGAGAGCGACGTTGTTAACATAAAAACGCCCCGGTTGAATAAGCTTCAAACCAGGGCGTCATCTAACTATTTTAGTGCTTTTAAACTAGTTTTAGCTGGTTTTAGCGGTGGGTTTGCGGCCTTCTACGCCGCTAAAAAAGAAAGGCCTTAACTTAACACCCAGCATGTTGCCCGCGAACGCAGCCACCAACCATACCCAGCCATGCAGGCTGCCAGACGCAATGCCGCTGAAGTAGGCGCCGATATTGCAGCCATACGCCAAGCGGGCGCCATACCCCAACAGGAGGCCACCAACGATTGCCGCCAGAAGAGATTTCAATGGAATCTTGAAGTTAGGCGCAAAGCGACCGGCCAAGCTGGCGGCGGCAAGTGCCCCCAGCATTATGCCTACGTTCATTACCGTGGTTATATCGCTCCATACGCTGGCTTCAAGGGCCGCCGCATTCCCCGGCGCTTGCCAATAGCCCCATTGGCTTACATCGCCACCAACGAGCGCATAGCTCTTTGCACCCCACAGTGCGAACGCAGAGGTAATTCCCCATGGGCGGCCAGCCAATGCCAAGGTGACAAAATTCAGCAACGCCAACGCCACGGCACCCGCCACCAGTGGCCAAGGCCCTGTCAGCCACCGCTCAGCACCCTGTTTATTGACGGCAGGCGCCTGCTCTAACTGACCATGGCGGCGCTTCTCCATCACCCAGGTGAAAGCAGCAATCGCAGCAAACAGCACCAGACTAATCGCAACCCCGCCGCTTACCCCAGCCACGTTGACCAACGATACCGGCTGAAAGGCCGGCAAACTCTGCCACCAGGCAAAATGCGCCGAACCAATCACCGAGCCGACAATAAAGAACACCAAGGTGATCAACATACGTGCGTTACCACCGCCCGCGGTAAAAAGCGTACCAGAAGCACAACCACCGCCTAACTGCATGCCCAACCCGAATAAGAACGCCCCCACCAGCACGGAGATACCGATAGGCGCGACAAAGCCCGACACTTCATTACCAAACAGCGTGCCCGCTCCCAACGCAGGGAAAAACAGCACCACCGCAATCGCCAGCATCACCATCTGGGCACGCAAGCCGCGCCCTCGCCGTTCGGTAATAAATACCCGCCACGCCGAGGTAAAGCCAAAGGCAGCATGATAAAGCACCATGCCAAACAGCCCACCGACAATCATCAACAGGCCCGTATTGGCCTCAAACACTACTCCTATAAGCAACGCGCCAAGCACAATCGCCGCTGTGGCGATGAGCGGCACGCGGTAACTCTGCGGCGCAGCAACCGTCGTTGTAGACATACATTCACCTTTATCAATGCCAAAAGCGCCTGTTCACGAACAGGCGCTTCCAGACAGAATGGATCCAGTTAATACGGATAATGATGACAAGCTTAACGCTGCTAATAATCGGCGTACAATTATTTGTGCAGCTGTATTTACGACAATTAACATATTTACTGGCTTTCTTCCTCTCGAGTGACGTATAGCCTGTTCACCAACACAAACGCCACCACCGTCAGCGGTGCGGCCAAAATCAGGCCGGCTAAACCAAACAGAGTACTGGCCGCAAACAGCGAAAAAAGCAGCATGGCGGGGGGCAAGTGAACAGCGCGCTGCTGTACCAGCGGCTGTAAAATATTGCCCTCTATCTGCTGAATAATCGTATACGCAATCAGCACAAACAGCGTGGTTTGAGGGCTCACCGTGAAGGCAAGCAACAACGCAGGAATAGCGGCAATCAGAGGCCCCACCAGAGGCACAAAATCCAATAGCCCAGCCACTAACCCCAAGCCAAGCGGCGCTGGCACGCCTAACAGCCACATGCTGACACCCACTAAAAGCCCAGTGACCACCATGGCCACTAACTGCCCGCCAAGCCAATAGCGAAGCGCCTTACCGCTCTCATCCAGCGCTTCACCCAAACGTGGGCGGCTTTTAATGGGCGCGAGTAGCAATAAACCACGGCGATAAAGACCCGGCTGTGCAGCAAAATAAACCATGCCAACGATAAGCGCGAAAAAGCTGACAACACTGCCCCCCATGGAGACCACCATCATCCCAACTTGCGAAATGCCATTTCCAAATAAATCTCTCGCCCGCCCAGCCGCGTCATCAAGCAGGGGCGCTAGCTGCGACCCTTCAAGCCTTTCCTGAAGCTGTTCCCATGCCTCAGGCAATAGAACAGCCAGTGACTCCAACTCAGCAGACACCTGCGCGCCAAATGCCCAACTAACTAAGCCTAGCGACAGGGTTAGCGTAATAATCACCGTTAACAGTGCCAGCCACCGGGGCACGCCTAGCCTCAAAAGTGGCGTCATACCCGTTTGCAATATACAGGCGCCCACCACTGCGCCAAAAATCAGGATCAGTAGTCCAACAAGCTTCCAAAGCATTAACGCGACGACCGCCAGCGTTAAGGCTATTAATGCACATTCCGTAAACGACTGATGTCGATACCTTGACCGCATACAATATTCCCTTTGTGGATGCGTTGCTTTTGCGAAGCTAAATACGTATCTGAGAAATACATAGCCTACGTGATAAGCACTATAGGCCATCAGCACAACCATGCTCATGCACAACCATGCTCATTTAGTTAATGACTGACGCCACCGATTGAAGGCTGAGCTATCACTAACAGCCTAGTTAGCAGCAAAGCGCGAGGCCCGAAACAAACGAAGCCCTTTCCAAGCGGAAGGGGCTTCGTCGTTACTGCTAGATGACTAACAGGTCACTACGGTGAATGGCAGTGTTCAGATATTAAACAAACCGCCCCAGGCCAACGGCAGCACGTAAGCGATCTATCGTTACTGCCGCTTCTTCGCGCGCCCGCTCTGCGCCTTTCTGAAGTACCGCTTCAATATGAGCGGGATCTTCCATTAACGCGTTATAGCGTTCACGGGGCGCGCTTAAGTGAGCGTTCAAGTACTCAAACACTTGGTTTTTCGCATCACCCCAGCCAATGCCTGCAGCATACTGCTCGCGGAGGCTGGCGGTCTCTTGCGCCGTCGCAAAAGCGGAGTAAATTTGGAACAGCGTGCAGGTGTCTGGATCTTTCGGCTCACCGGGTTCCAGTGAGTTGGTCTTGATCTTACGTACCAGCTTTTGCAGCTTTTTCTCAGGAGCAAAGAGCGGAATCGTATTATCATAGCTTTTGGACATCTTGCGCCCATCCAAACCATTCAGAAGCTGCGTTTTCTCGTCAACGACGGCTTCTGGGAGGACAAAATGCTGGCCCTTATAGAGATGATTAAAGCGCCCGGCGATATCACGGGCCATTTCGATATGCTGAATTTGGTCACGCCCCACCGGTACTTTATTGGCGTTGAACATCAATATATCGGCCGCCATCAGCACGGGGTAACCAAACAGCCCCATGGTGATGCCTTTATCTGGGTCTTGGTTTTCCGCCTCTTCGTTCTCAGCCACCGCCGCTTTGTAGGCATGGGCGCGGTTCATCAAACCCTTGGCGCATACGCAAGAGAGCATCCAGGTGAGCTCAGGGATTTCTGGTATATCCGACTGGCGATAGAAAATCGCGTTATCAGTATCCAACCCAAGTGCCAGCCATGTGGCAGCAATTTCCAGGCGAGATTCCTGTACGCGCTTGGGGTCTGGGCACTTGATAAGCGCGTGGTAATCAGCCAAAAAATAAAACGACTGAACGTTGGGATCCTGGCTTGCCTCAATGGCGGGCTTGATCGCCCCAACGTAGTTACCTAAATGGGGAGTGCCGGTGGTGGTGATACCGGTGAGGACGCGGGTTTTGTTAGACGCTTGCATATGATATGCAGATCCTTCAGGGTGTAAAAAGGCCTAACATACCATAGGTGCTAATCGACATATATTCTCGATCATCGCCATTGCCAATTAAAACCATTGCCGCTCTCACCGGCTGTCTCTGTTTCAATGGCTTGGCTATCTGCGACCACATTTTCTTCGTTATAAATTATTCGGCTGTCATTAAGCGCATCAATTTCCTGTGCCCAAATACTACCTGTCACACGGCTCGAATTTATTGACACCTTCCCGCCGGGCGCATAGATATTACCTACCAAGTGACTGCCACTGTTGACGGCGACTGCATCGCCCACCCCCGAGTAACTGGAGTTGATCGTTAGCGGCGGTGCGCCGGCTCGTGTTGGTTTTGTATCACCTAATTGGAAATTAGACCCTAGCTCCGTTTTCCCTTTCACAAAAAGCTCAAGGTGAGCATTGTCTTCGACCACTAAGCCATTTCTTCCACCACCGCTAACATTAAACTCACCTTCTACCACCATTCGAAGCTGAGCAGGATTTGCTTGGCTATCGCTTTCAAGTCCCGAGACAATGAAGGTAGGGTTACCCGTTAACGTTAAATTATTGACAACAATAGTGTTGTCAATAACTTGAGAGTGCTCAGTCCAGCCAACCTGACTGCTATCACATGAAACATAGTTATTATTGCAAATATTAAAACCCAATAAGCCCCGGAAAAAGTTTACGAAAAAGTTCAAAATGCATGGTAAATCAAAAAAACGACATTGACTAAACACCGGCGACCCGGACGAGCGAGTTTCTTCATCATAAAAAAATAATCCTTCAGGCGTTAATGACCATTGCCTTCTTTTATCAGTACCCATTTTTATGTTGCCAACGCTATCACCGTATTGCTGTTTAAGATTCTCAACTTCAACACTCAAGCCTTGAGAATCTAGGTAAAGATCGCAACGTTGGGGCGAGCTTTTCGTTATCACCTCTTCTCCCCAGACCCTAGTCCCTCCCCCATGAATAATAGCGCCTTGAGCATATGCATTACCTGTAATGACCGAAGAGCCAGTTAATATAATATCCCGTTGAGATCGCACATTACCGTAAGCGTCAGCATCTCCGTCTAACGTAATGCGATCACCTTGCTCACTGCCTAAATTATAGAGAAGATTGTAAGTTTGTGAGTCAGCCGAAATAAATCCTGCGGGATCTTGTGAACATACTGTGTCGTTAGAGCTACAGCTAGCAGCCAACGAGCTTCCATTGAGTAGGACTTGCCGACATGCCAAGAAGGGCGAACGAAAGTTCTGCGCAGCTCCTGATGCATTGAAAGTAATCACTGTAGGTGCTTTAGCGCCCGCCTGCGCTCCCCATGCTTCTAACGTAATTTGGTCGCCGCTGCGAGACACATTCACTATCAGGTTGCTATCAGCTTCACTCAGACGATTGCCCGAAAGAGCTATTAATTCATCTTCGCTAAGGGTTTTGCTCTCTCCATCATCTAGATCAGCCAAGCTATTTTTTAAAAACTCGGTTAAGCTGTCATTGTTTTCATCACTGACAGCACCAGCTATAAAACCCTCACCACTCATTTGTGATTGAACGGACGCACGATAGTTGCCTGCCAACCGCTCATCAATCAATGCGCTCTGCATCCCTGACATGCCAAGCATCAGCGCACCAGAAAGCAGTGCCATCACAATCACTAATGCAGCGCCTTGCTGCTGTTTCATGGCGTTGCCCCTTGTGCAGTGATCACTTTGTTTCGCTCGGTGATGATGAAGACGATTTCATCGCAGCTAGCGTCGGCATTAACTCGGCAGTCGCCCACCGGTAGGGTGACTGTATGCGATACACCATCACTATTCGCTTCTGAAAGCGTGGGACAGTCTGCTTCATCGTCTACCCGGGCTAGGTCTACAACAGGCTGGTTCTCTGTCTGATTTTGCAGGACGCAGTAGTGATGCGTCTCGTTACCCGAACTCCGCTGATCGCCGGTAATGGCATAGTGCTCGAAATCTCCCTGGCGCCCATATTCAGTCAGGGCACTGACGGCAAAGACTAATGCCTCTTGCTTACGGCTGACTTTGTCAACGTTTTGGAAGGTTTGAAAAGTGGTCAAGAACAGCTGACCGGCCCCCAATATAATGACGGTGCCAATCGCCATCGCGACCATCAACTCGACTAAGGTGAAGCCACGTTGCGAATGCTTCATGGCGATTGCTCAACAAGTGGTAGGCGGAAGGTATAGTCAAGCAGATCGCTTTCATCCTCGCTGAGCATCAAGGTGACCGTGAACTGGCACTTGTCACCACTACTACTCAGCTCAATCTCGCTCTGTGCTTCAATAGTGTTGCGCAGTGGCGTGGCATCATCGCCGCCTTGAAACCAGTGTTCCCGCCATTCCGCCTGCACGGCAGAGGTGTTGATATTTTCACAGGTTTGGCCTGTTTCAAGTGCACCGAGCGTTGCCCATAACCGCTCCTGAGCATCTACGGCTGCCACGCTTGCTACCGAGCGCTGGTAACCCGCATTAGCACTTTGTAGCGCTTTCAGTTGCATGGCCGCCACGCCGATAAGGCCGATGGAGAGCACTAGCAGCGCGATCAGTGCTTCAATTAAGCTAAAGCCACGCTGGTGCGTCATTGCGCTGTCTCCTGCCTGCGAATACTGCCGGTGATATTGACGGCAAGCGTAACAGGCGCGATGTCATCGCGTTGCGGCGTTAGCGTAATCTGACAAGGAGCAGAAGAAGCCGCACGGCAATCTCCAATATCGGCATCGCCTAAACTTTGAAAGGTGAGCGAAAAGGCTTGATCAGGCGTGGTTATATTGGCCGATTGCCCTAACCGCAATATCTCATCGACTGCGTCACTTTTTACTACCCAGTAACACCAGTCTGAATAACGGTAGATGGTGCTAACTCCATTGCTATCACTTAACTCTTCAGCAACTTCGTTATTTCGACAAGATTTAGGGCGACGATTTGAAGTAGCGGCGTTAGGAGGTGAGAAGACTACTGTTGTATCACTGCGCTGCTTTATCGCCTCACTACGTGCAAAGCTCAGCACAGAAATTAGTTCGTTTACATCGCTCGCTAGTTGCTGGCGGGCAAGGAAGCCGGCAAACGCGGGAACCGCCATAATAGCGATGATCGACGCGATCATCAGCGTGACCAACAGCTCAATCAGGGTAAAGCCGCGCTGCCGTCTCTGATTACCAGCAGTCATTGGGCAACCTTGCGCCACTTGAACTTAGGGTAATATCGCCTTCGCAACCATCATTCTGAGTGGTACTTGCGGTCAGTAGGTATCCGCTACCACTAATACTTTCCTCAATCTCATAGTTGTTTTCGGGGGAGAATTCACTGATTGCGCAATCACTATAAGCATAAGTACGCGTATAGCAGCGCTCAAGCTCGGAAGCAGCCTGCAACAGGCCCGCATGGGCATCGGTTCGTACGGATTTTTGCACGTAGCGGGTATAGCTGGGGTAGGCAATGGAGGCGACAATACCGATGATCACCAGAACAATCATTAACTCAATAAGGGTAAAGCCGCGCTGGCCGTTATGGGAAAAACGGCCAGTGGAAGGATGAGTAACATAAGGCACGCGGCTTTGCTCCTGTATTAGTTGGCTCATACTGTTTCAGTATGTCGCAAACTAATACGCTTTGCATCACGAAACCTAAGATCAGCTGCTGGCAATCACCTTCTCACGTAACTCTTTTGGCATGGAAAAAGTAATGGTTTCTTCACGGCCTTGTAACTCTTCGGGTATAGCAGCGCCCATGGTTTGAAGCTTGCTAATTACGCCCTTAACCAGCACTTCAGGGGCACTGGCGCCAGCGGTGACGCCGATACGCGCTACATTTTCAAGCCACTGCGGGTCGATCTGATCGGCGTTATCGATCAAATAGGCAGGTGTACCCATACGCTCCGAAAGCTCCCGCAAGCGGTTCGAGTTTGAGCTATTGGGGCTACCAACCACTAATAACAAATCACTCTGGGCGGCTAGCTCACGCACAGCATCCTGGCGGTTTTGCGTGGCATAACAGATATCATCATTACGTGGGCCTTGAATCTCGGAAAACTTGTCACGCAGCGCATCAATCACTTTGGCGGTGTCATCCATTGAGAGCGTGGTTTGCGTTACGAAGGCAAGCTTGGAGGGATCACGTACTTCCAGGTTAGCAACGTCTTTTTCGTCCTCGACCAAGTAGATACGCCCGCCGTGGGAGGTATCGTAGCGCCCCATGGTGCCTTCGACTTCCGGGTGCCCTTCATGGCCGATCAAAATGCACTCCTGCCCACGTTTGGCGTAGCGCAGCACTTCCAGGTGCACCTTGGTCACTAGCGGGCAGGTGGCGTCAAATACCTTCAACCCCCGCCGCTCGGCATCGGCTTGCACCGCTCGGGAAACACCGTGGGCTGAGAAAATGACAATGACGTCATCCGGCACTTCATCCAGCTCTTCAACGAACACAGCACCACGATCCCGCAGTGTTTCGACCACAAAGCGGTTATGAACCACCTCGTGGCGCACATAAATGGGCGGGCCAAAGACATCCAGTGCGCGATTGACGATATCAATCGCACGATCCACACCGGCACAAAAGCCGCGCGGGTTGGCCAATTTAATTTCGATAGGCTGTGTTTGCTGCGTGCTTGTCATAAGAGCGCCTTGATGCGACGTAGCATCTGCTTAATGAGTGTTCACCGGCTTAACGTCCAGTACTTCTACTTCAAACGTAAGCGTGCGGCCTGCTAACGGGTGATTGAAATCCACCTCAATACGATCACCGTCAATGGTTTTGACCACGCCTGGCAATTCCGTTCCCGCTTTATCGGCAAACGACATCACCATGCCAATTTCCGGGGGCTCGTCACCAAAATCTGCCCGCTTCAGGGTCTGAATATTTTGCGGGTTATGCTGACCGAAAGCATGTTCTGGGGTGATCTGAAACGTCCCCTCTTGACCCGCGGCCATGCCTTTAATCGGATGCTCAAAACCGGGCGGCAGATTGCCATCGCCCACTGCGAAGGTAGCCGGTGCTTTATCTTTGGTGGAGTCTACCAAAGTGCCGTCTTCCAGCTTTAAGGTGAAGTGCAGCGTCACTTCCATGCCATCATCAATACGGTAGTCGCTCATTACCATCCTTACCTGTCTATAAATGACTTTAAGTGAATGTCTTCTCGTTAGGACAGACCGCTATTAACAGACCTTCATGGTCAGACCGTTATGAAACGTTCCCGTGCGCTTTTTTACGCCGCCGCTCACCCATGATCGATTCCCAGATTAAAGCGACCGCCCCCAGGGTAATCGCAATATCCGCCACATTAAACGCCGGGTAGTACCATCCGGCGGCGTGGAAGGAGAGAAAATCGACTACATAGCCATGTACCAAGCGGTCATAAAGATTCCCCAGCGCACCCCCGATAATCAACGGCAGCGCGATCGCCAACAGTTTTTCATCGTGTTTGATGCGTGTGAGCCAAATGGTTAAGCCTACCGTCGCGCCAATCGCAATAAGGGCGAAGAACCAGCGCTGCCAGCCGGGGTGAGTGGCTAAAAAGCTGAATGCCGCGCCGGTGTTGTGTAGCAGTGTCAGATTAAAGAACGGCAACACTTCCACCGGCTGAGCATAGCCGAGCTGGCTGCTGGCCACGTATTTCGTGGCCAAGTCCAACACAATCACTACCACCGCTAGCCACAGCCAACGCAACGGCCGCTGCATCGTCGGCCGCGCGCTGGCATCGCTAGACGTATTCGTATCAGGCGTATTTCCTTCTTTAAGCATAGTAACGAGTCTCACCGCTGCCTTCAGGGAGGTTGCTGATACAGCGGCCACATAGATCAGGGTGCTCGGCATGCGTGCCTACATCAGGGCGGTGGTGCCAGCAACGCTCGCACTTGTCGTTGTCGCTGGCTTTGACAGCCACTTTCAGACCCTCTAGATCCGTTGCTTCTGCATCGCCTGCATCAGCCAGGGGCTTAAGCGTGACTTCGCTGGTGAGCATGACAAAGCGCAGTTCATCGCCCAGTTTAGTCAGTGTCGCCTGAAGCTCGTCGCTCACGTATAGCGTGACCTCTGCCGCCAGGCTGCCCTTGATCACTTTGGCATTACGGGCGTCTTCCAGGCACTTATTGACCGAGTGCTTAACCTCCAGCACCTGCTCCCAGAACGCGCGGCCTAAATCAGCGTTATCGTCCAGGCTGCCCAGATCCGTATAGTAGGTCTCAAGCAACACGCTGTCGCCACGCTTGCCGGGGATGTTCTCGTGGATCTCTTCTGCGGTGAAGGAGAGAATCGGCGCGATCCAGCGGCTCAGTGCTTCCACTACGTGATAGAGCGCGGTTTGCGCACTGCGGCGTGCCAGTGAGTCGGTTTGCGTGGTGTATTGGCGGTCTTTGATAACATCTAAATAGAAGCCACCTAATTCCCGCGCGCAGAAACCGTGCACCTGCTGATACACATCCAGGAAGCGGTACTCTTCATAGGCTTTTTCGATCCGCGCTTGCAGCTGGTAAGCGCGATCCACTACCCACTGATCCAGTGCCAGCATATCGCCAAACGCTACTTGGTTTTTCTCTGGATCAAACCCGTTAAGGTTCGAAAGCAGAAAGCGCGCAGTGTTCCGAATCCGCCGATATACGTCTGACGTGCGCTTCAAAATCTCGTCGGAAACGGCCATTTCGCCAGAGTAATCGGTGGAGGCGACCCATAGGCGCAGAATATCACCGCCCAGCTTATCCATCACTTCCTGGGGCGCGACCACGTTACCCAGCGATTTGGACTGTTTGCGGCCCTGAGAATCGACGGTAAAGCCGTGGGTCAGCAGCTGACGATAAGGCGGATGACCGTCAATGGCCGAGCCTGTCAGCAGCGACGAGTGGAACCAACCACGGTGCTGGTCAGAGCCTTCCAGATAGAGATCCGCTCGCGGGCCGCTTTCATGGCCGTGCGGGTGCGAGCCACGCAATACGTGGCGGTGTGTGGTACCGGAGTCAAACCATACATCGAGTGTATCGGTGACTTTGTCGTAATCCGCCGCTTCCGCACCCAATAACTCAGCGGGGTCGAGCTTGAACCAAGCATCAATGCCTTCTAGCTCAACGCGCTTGGCCGCCTCTTCCATCATGCCAACGGTTCGCGGGTGCAGCTCACCGGTTTGCTTGTGTAAGAAGAACGGAATCGGCACGCCCCAGTTGCGCTGGCGGGAGATACACCAGTCCGGGCGGTTAGCAATCATGCTGTGCAGGCGCGCCTGCCCCCAGGCGGGCGTAAACGCCGTGGCCTCGATGCCTTCGAGGGCACGCTCGCGCAGCGTTTTGCCGTCTTTGCCTTTGATATCCATGCCCACAAACCACTGCGCCGTGGCCCGGTAGATCACCGGCGTTTTGTGGCGCCAGCAGTGCATATAGCTGTGTTTAATCGGAATATGCGCCATCAGCGCACCGACTTCGCGCAGTTTTTCGACGATCAGGGGGTTAGCCTTCCAAATCATCTGGCCGCCGAAGAACGGCAGGTCGTCAGCGTAAACGCCGTTGCCCTGCACCGGGTTAAGCATGTCATCGAACTCCATGCCATGCTCACGGCAGGTTAAAAAGTCATCCATGCCGTAAGAAGGAGCGGAGTGAACGATACCCGTGCTGCCGACTTCTGACTCGACGTACTCCGCCAAATAAACCGGCGAGAGACGATCATAAAACGGGTGACGGAAATTGATCAGATCAAGCTGTTTGCCTTGCGTCGTGGCAATCACTTCGCCTTGCAGGCCAAAGCGCTCTAGGCAGCTCTCCACCAACTCTTCCGCCAGCAGCAATAACCGCTCACCAGTATCAACCAGTGCGTAGGTGAACTCGGGGTGAACGTTCAACGCTTGGTTGGCCGGAATGGTCCAAGGCGTGGTGGTCCAAATCACTACCGCCGCTGGTTTAGCCAGTTCGCTTAAACCGAACGCGGCCGCCAGCTTGTCGGCGTCTTCCACCGGGAAGGCAACGTCGATGGCGTCAGACTTTTTATCCGCATACTCGACTTCGGCTTCCGCCAGCGCTGAGCCACAGTCAAAGCACCAGTTCACTGGCTTCAAGCCTTTAAATACGTAGCCCGCATCGACCATCTCGGCCAAGGCACGAATCTCGCCCGCTTCGTTGGCGAAATCCATGGTGCGGTAAGGGTGATCCCAATCGCCAATGATGCCCAAACGCACAAAGTCGGCCAACTGCGTTTCGATTTGCGCACCGGCGTATTCACGGCACAGCTCACGGGCGTGTTCCGGCGCCAAGTGCTTGCCATGGGTAGTTTCTACCTTGTGCTCAATGGGCAAACCGTGGCAGTCCCAACCCGGCACATAAGGAGCATCAAAACCGGCTAAATTCTTAGACTTAACGATGATATCTTTAAGAATTTTATTAACGGCGTGACCGATATGAATACTACCGTTGGCGTAAGGAGGGCCATCGTGCAGTACAAACAGCGGCGCACCTGCGCGCGCTTCACGCAGGCGCTGGTAAATGTTCATATCTTGCCACTGGGAAACCCGCCCTGGCTCCTGCTTTGGCAGCATGCCGCGCATGGGGAAGTCAGTTTCAGGCAAATTCAGCGTGTGCTTGTAATCCATAGTCCGGTCAGCCGTCGTTAGCATCAGCGGAATTTCCCGCCGAAGATGAATCAGAAGAAGCGGTCTCACGCCCAAGCGGGGCCGAGGCCAGCGGAAGAGAATAGTCGTGGTTGGCCACTGCCGCCGAAAAATAGTGGCGAGCACGGGCTTGGTCACGTTCAATTTGCGCTTTCAGCGCGTCAAGGCCGTCAAACTTGACCTCGCCCCGCAGTCGCGTACAGGGGTATACCGTCATACGTTGGCCGTAAAGATCACCGGAGAAATCGAACAGGTGCACCTCAAGAGTCGGCCGCTCTGAACCCACCGTCGGACGAAAGCCAACATTGGCAACGCCCTGGTGGCGTTTACCATCTTCAAGCTCAGCGACTACCGCAAACACGCCCCGCAGCGTTAACGGCTGGGGCAGCAGCGGCAAGTTGGCGGTGGGTACGCCAAGCGTGCGCCCCAACTGCTGGTCACGCACCACACGGCCATGCAATGAATAGGGGCGGCCCAGCAAACGCGCCGCGGCGGAAAAATTGCCGCTGGCCAGCAAGGTACGCACCCGCGTGCTGGACACCCGCTCGTCATCCACGGTAAACGTGCGCGTGTGCTCGACGCCAAACCCCTGCTCGCGCCCTACTTCCGCCAGCAGCGCAAAGTCACCGCGACGATCACAGCCAAAGCGGAAGTCATCACCCACCACCAAGTGCTTAACGCCGAGCCCATCAATCAATACCTGATCGATAAACTCGCGCCCCGTCAGGCTGCGCAGCGTATCGTTAAACGGCAGCACCAGCACTTGTTCCGCACCAAAATCACGCAGTAAACGCACTTTTTCACGCAGGCGGGTTAACCGCGGCGGTGCTTGGTCAACGGCAAAAAATTCGCGCGGCTGGGGCTCGAACACCACCACTGTCAGCGGCACACTCCAGCGTGCGGCATGTTCACGGCACTGCTGAAGAATGGCCTGATGGCCGCGATGCACACCATCGAAGTTACCGATCGTCGCAACGCAGCCACGATGAGCCGCTTTCAAGTTGTGCAGACCTCGAATGACGCGCATGGCACCTCAGCCGTTGGGAGGACAAAGCCTCAATTATAACGAACCCGCACGCCAGGGTGCAGCGTTATGAGTGCATTTTAAGATGACGGATGCGTAAACCTAATGCTGCCAGCCACGCGAAGTAGAGTGAACCGCCCATGACCACCAGCCCAGTCACCCAGCTTATCCGCTGCCACAGGCCAAAGGAGAGCCACGCTTGCCAATCCGGCGCCACAAAATAGAGTGCCGCACACATTAACCCACTGCCACCAATTAACTGTACCGAATAACGCTTCCAGCCCGACTGAAACACCAGCACACCCTGTTTATGCAGCAGATAACCCAGCAGGCCAGCGTTCAAGAAGGCTGACAGCGCGGTGGCCAACGCCAACCCGGCATGCGCCAGCGGCCAAATCAGCAGCAAGTTAAACACCATATTAGCGACCATGGCGAGAATGCCTACCTTTACCGGGGTTTTGGTGTCCTGACGGGCAAAAAAGCCCGGTGCCAATACTTTGATCAGCATAAAGGCTACTAAACCGAAGGCGTAAGCACGTAGGCTCATCGCCGCCATTTGGATGTCGTTGTCAGTCATCGCGCCGTAATGGAATAGCGTGATTAACAGCGGCTCGGCCAGCACCGCCAGCGCTAGCGCCGCGGGCAAGCCTAACAGCAACACAATGCGAATAGCCCAATCGAGCATCGCCGCAAAGTGCTCTTTGGACTGGTCAGCATGGCGCTTGGAAAGCGCTGGCAAAATCACCGTACCAATCGCCACCCCAAACACGCCTAGCGGCAGTTCTACCAACCGGTCAGAGTAATAAAGCCACGACACGCTACCCGCCGCTAGCAACGAAGCCAAGACCGTATCCAACAGCAGATTAATTTGCGATACCGACACCCCAAAAAGCGCAGGCCCCATCAATTTCAGTATGCGCCGTACGCCCTCGTGGGCAAAGTTTGGCCAGGGTGCGGGCATCAGCCCCAAGCGTAATAAAAACGGCACTTGAAAAACCAGCTGCGCAGCCCCGGCGATCAGCACGCCCCAGGCCAGCGCCATGGCGGGCTCTTCCATTAGCGGCATTAAGAACAGCGCCGCACCAATCAGCGAAAGATTAAGCAACACCGGGGTAAACGCGGGCACCGCAAAACGGTTCCAGGTATTCAGCACGCTGCCTGAAAAGGCAGTAAGCGAAATCAGCAATAAATAGGGAAACGTTAAGCGCAGCATATCCGCGGTCAGCGCCAGCTTTTCCGGCTCACTGCCAAACCCGGGGGCAAACACCCAAATCAACCACGGCGCGCAGAGCATTGCCATGGCAGTAATCAGCGCCAGCACTGCCGTTAAGCTACCCGCGGTCGCATTCAGTAGCGCACGTATCTCCTCCCGATTACGCTGGGTGGAGTACTCCGAAAGCACCGGCACGAAGGCTTGATTGAACGCCCCTTCAGCAAATAGACGGCGCAAAAAATTAGGGATCTTAAACGCCACGAAAAACGCATCAGCGCCATCTCCTGCCCCTAATAAGGTAGCAATCACCACATCGCGCGCCAGCCCCATCACCCTCGACAGCATCGTCATCGCACTGACGACGAGACCCGAGCGCATTAGCCCGCGGCGGACTATGGCGGTGTTTGAGGAAGTGTTGGGAGCTTTCTTCGCTGTCATAAGCTATCCACAAAAGCCATCCAGAAAAACTGTCTAGAATGACTGCCTAGAAAAACCATCTAGAAAAATCATTCAGACACAAAAAAACCGGCCGCAGCCGGTTTTTTTATGGCGCCTGCCGGCTTACGCCGCCAGTGCCTTAATACGCTTGTTCAAACGGCTCTTCAGGCGAGCTGCTTTCTTCTTAGACAGCACGTCTTTGTCTGCAATACGGTCAACAACCGGCTGCATGGCCTTGAACTCTTCCATTGCCTTAGCGTGGTCGCCGGTGCTGATCGCTTTCACTACACGCTTGATGTAGGTGCGGACCATGCTGCGCTGGCTGGATTTCAGGACGCGACGGTTCTCGGCCTGGCGGGCGCGCTTGCGAGCTTGCTTGCTGTTCGCCACAGGGTATCTCCTTGGAGAATAAAGGTTGCCGAAAAAACGGCAACGAAATTAAATATGTGTTTGTCGGCTGCGCTATGACAGCACGACGTTCCGCAACATGACACTTCTCTAACAACTAGCTGATCAGGTCTATAACAACCAGTTGATTTGGCAGGTTTTTCTCCCTACCAAAACGTATAACAGGCAGTTAAATCGAGCTGCCCATTCACGGGTCTGTCTGAGAGGATGGCATAGTCTATCACGCACCATGCGCGCTTGCTAGCCGTTGTCAATGGCCCTTGACCGAGAATCCCAAGGTCGATGGGGTGATTTATGGATTCAAGCATGGCTTATTTTTGCACGCCAATTAAATTTTTCTGTTTTTTTATATATTGAAAGAGACATGTTCCGTACAAAAAGCATCATTAAAAAAGATTAAAGGCAGACACAAAACAACCTTAGCGTTACACTCTGAAGAGAACCATCGTGCTAGTCAATTAAAACTAGAAAATCTAGTATTAAGCGCTTTCCAAACTTGCCTAGCTGCCTCCTTGAGCACCACGTTGATCGATTTGCAACCTTCAACCAGCTCCATAAAAACAAGCTAATACAATTAATTCTAAAGCTGCTGCATGGCACGCCTTAAAAAGCAGTCGCATCTTATTACTTTTTAAAGTGGGGAAAATGAAAAACATACGCGTTCAACATAGCTTACCGAGCTCAGCGCGGACCAAGTCAACACGGCTAACCGCATGGAATAGTTAAAATAGCGCGGCGTCCACTCAGTGGCCGCCGCTACCGAAGCTTTCGAGCCTACTCATTTGGGCAATGGTTAGCCAACGCCGCCAAAGCCAACGCCTATTTTATGACAAACTTGTGACACGGATTAACTTGTGAAAAGAGTCTTCATGGCAAACATTAAGGAGAGTATTGCAAACAATTATAACGTACAGGATGTACCTCACGCTTTGCAGGCGCGCCATCACGCGCTATTTACCCATCATCCCGATGCCATATTTGAGCTAAGCCTTGATGGCATTATCGAGCACTGTAATTCAGCAGCAGCGCATATCACCGGTATCGCCAATGAGCACTTAACCGGTAACGCTTTTTTTCAGTTGCTCCATATCGACGCTCTCGTAGAGGCAAAAGCTGCCTTTAACGCCACCTTAAAAGGGCAACATCAAAGCTATCAAGCGCTTAGCATCAACCGTCATCACCATGCGAGTCAGCTTGAAGTCACCCACGTGCCGATTATCGCCGATGAACGCATGATAGGCGTCTATGCGATTTGCCGTGATATTACTCAGCGCAAACAGGATGAAAGCGAGCTACGGCTGTTAAAACGGGGAATTGAAGCCAGCCCTAATGGTGTAGTGATGGCAGATGCCACCCAGCCCCACTTACCGCTGGTGTATGTAAACAGTGCGTTTACCGACATTACCGGTTACAGCGCTGAAGAAGCACTGGGCCGCAACTGCAGTTTTTTACAGGGCGAAGATTCCAACCCGGAAGCTGTTGAAGAGATTCGCCGCGGTGTCACTCAACATCAAGACGTGCAAGTACTGCTACGTAACTACCGCCGCGACGGCAGCCTGTTTTGGAACCAGTTATCGATTAGCCCCGTGTTTAGCGAAACGGGCGTATGTACGCATTTTATCGGCATACAACAAGACATTACACGCCAGCGAGAGCAGGAAGCGCGTATTGCTTATCAAGCAGCTCACGACCCGCTCACCGGGCTCCCAAATCTAGGGGCACTACAAACACGCCTGGAACATGCGCTCAAAACCTGTAAATCGCGGAGGCAGGAACTGGCACTGCTTTATATCGACTTAGACGACTTTAAGCCGATTAATGATGCGTTTGGCCATGGATTAGGAGACCAGTTACTTAAAACCGTGGCGCAACGCTTACTAGATACCGTGACAGCGGGCGTTAGTGTGGCACGCCTCTCTAGCGATGAGTTTGTGGTACTGCTAGCCCCTTACCAGAGCGAACAAGAAGTAATTGCCCTCACGAATCGTTTATTAGCGGCCCTTGCTCAGCCATTTACACTCTACCAACACTGCCTGCACATCAGCGCCAGTATTGGTATCGCCTCGAATAAAGGCAGTACCACCCAGGCGCATGACCTACTTCACCATGCTAGGTTCTGTCTGAAAAGTTGGCTCTCATGCATTGCTCAATGCAAGCCAGTGTCACCATGGCCTTGAAACTACTGGCCAGCTTGTCGTAACGCGTATTAAGCCGACGCTTTTCCTTCAA
>NZ_JABWCV010000031.1 GCF_013371085.1 Vreelandella maris
CCTAACCAAAATGCTTGAGTGGAATTGAGGTCGCGACTCATGATGATCTCCAATGCTAAAGAGACCACCAGTGTGATCAGCCAACGTTAATGTGGGTAGATGGGTTTTATGGCGCGCTTACGTTTGTTTAGAAATCCAGGTAAGCTACTACCGCCAAAGGTCAAAACCGTCCGAAAGCCGGACATTTTAAAATCACGCTAGTGGCCGCTTTGGTGGTGGCGATGGGCAACTGTCGGTGTAAATCGGGACAAAGCGGAAAGTGCTATTAAGGCTCTGCATATTTTCAAGCCATTGTTTTATATAAATTAAAATCGCGTTTATCGATAGGTGTCTTAGTAGGTAAGTCCACCGGAAAGACTTAGAATTCGCCTCCGAAGCCGAGGGTCGCAGGTTCAAATCCTGCCGGGCGCGCCATAATTTCAAGGGCTTACGTTAACGCGTAGGCCCTTTTGTTTTGTGGTACGGGCGGCTATAATCACAAAAGGCAATCCCAAAAGTGTAAACGCGCGCCGCATTTGGCACTTTCTCGCGCCATACTTGGCACTGCACTCTTGGGTTGCCTGATTTAGATTTAGCAGGCTATTTGGCACTGGGCGGGATTACTACTACTGAAGCATTAAGTAGGCGAAGTCTTTAACCTCTCTTGCAGCCCCTTCGTACCCTGGGAACAATACAGACCCTTTAACTCCCAAGTCCGCACAAAGCAGCAGAAGGTGACCCGCTTCAAGCACTGGTAGTGTCATCTTGATCAAACCGGGCTGCTCTTCAGTCTGGTGACGATATATATCGATTTGGTTTTCCAACGCAGTTGATTCGTACCGTTCTCCTTCGGTTGCCCTGATTGTTGATACGGTGAAGATCCCAGACTGGGCAGCTAAATTCGCACTTGTACTGCCAGGCATCTCAATGAATGAGAGGTCTTCCCAGAGATGACGGTGCTCAACATTCAAGGCCCAAATAGCCAATCGATCCTGAGTTTCATTCTGGAGAGACCCTGATGCAGCAAAATATGCTGCTACATAGGATCGCCATGTCCAATCGAGCAAGCACGTCGGTGCTCCATGGTGTTGGGCTGTCGCCAGAAGGGGATAAAGCTCTCGAGGAGGCCAGCTTGTTGGCTCATGATGAAGGTAACGATTACCGTCCCTCAAAATATCGCGAACGTCGAGTGAGTCACCCGGAAGATTTGTACCAGAGGCGTCACAGGCTGCAATGAACTGTCCTAAAAGAGAAAGCTCGTAATAGACTTGCCTTGAAGCTAAAGGCGCAAGCCCACTGAACACCCTATGGGCTGCCAGAGGGCTCTTTGTGCGATAGGCAGCAGGGACCAAACCATAGCTGGTACATTGCTGGCCACGGAACACATACTGGGCCCTAGGCCACCTGGCTGTATCCAGAGGTGATAGGTAGTCAATCATCTCCCGAGCTGTTTCAAAGTCCTTTTGAACGAACATCTGCTACTCCTACCAATAATGATAATGCCTTCAAAACAAGCCCGCCGGTTCGGCCTCCACATCCCAACTAAAGATCAGCACCTCTTTGGCGTCTGAGCCTTTGCCGCCGCCGACGGTGTAGCGTATGTCGGTGGTTTCGATGTGGTAGCCCGCGAAGATCCGGCGGAATTCTGGGTGGTCGTTGAGGCTGATGATGGCTTTGCCTTTGAGCTTAGCCAACATGCACGCCATTTCCTCGTACTGTTCTATGCCAAAGGGTACCCCATATCCTTCTGTCTGCCAGTAGGGCGGGTCCATATAAAAGAGAGTGTGTGGGCGGTCATATCGCTCAATGCAGTCCTGCCAGCTTAGGTGCTCTATAAAGGTGCTTGATAGGCGCAAGTGAGCCGCTGATAGCGTCTCCTCTAAACGCAGCAGGTTTAAGCCTGGTGGTGTGGTGGTGGCAGTGCCAAACGTTTGGCCTTCGACTCGGGCACCGAAGGCGTTCTGCTGTAGGTAATAGAAACGGGCGGCACGCTGTATGTCAGTGAGCGTTTCAGGTCGAGTCATCTTCAACCACTCGAACACCTGGCGGCTTGAAAGAGCCCACTTAAACTGCCTTACGAACTCTTCTAGATGGTTCTGCACAACACGGTAGAGGTTCACTAGGTCGCCGTTAACATCGTTAAGCACCTCGACGTCTGCGGGCGAGGGACGCAGGAAGAATAGAGCAGCCCCTCCTGCGAAGGGCTCAACGTAGCACTGGTGCGGGGGCATTAGCGGAAATATGCGATCAGCTAGGCGGCGTTTGCCGCCCATCCAGGGAATGATTGGGGTAGCCACGAGGCATCTCCTGTTGGGGTTTGGAGCTCGTGGCTCTCTGCTGGTTTAAGTGCCTGCAACGCGGGCACTTTATCTCAATGAACTGGTAATCGCTGACGTTGGCCAGCTTGCGGTTGCACCGTGTACAACGGATTTCGATTAACACCATGTCAAGCCTATAACGAATCTAACGTTTGGCTTAGACTCTCTAACGCCTAGCTAGGCAGGGGAGTCTTGGCCGACTTGCAGGTGTGTGCTGCTTGTTGGTGGCCACCTCCGGTGTTACAGCACCTTCGGTGGCCACTCCCTTCTATGAAATTGTCACCTCACTACCAACTAATACCCTCAACCACCTCCAGGCTTCCAGCATTAGCAATCGCGTCTTCCAGCGCCTGCCGCTTACCCGTAGCCGCACCGCTAAGCGAGATCCACGCATCCGCTTTTGCAATCACCCGGTGCACCAGCTCGGCTTTATCCATGCTGCGGGCGTTAGCAATGGCATCAATCAGCGGTGTGGCGGCTGAGCTATCGGATTGATAGGCGCGCGCCTCAGACTCTTGCTTGTCCCACGTTTTGGTTTCAGGGTCGGGGTAGCCGCGCAGGATGGCGTTTAGTTCGGCTGTATAGCCATCATTGATACGCTGCAACGCTCGCTCTTTCGTCCGCTCTAGTATCACCGTTTTGTCTTCATCAGAGAACGGCACAACGTCACGGACAACGATAACAACACGCCGCTCAGAATCTGGCGTCAGCGTTTCGTCGCCGTAACGGTGGAACTCATCTGGTAGCGGAGGGGATTCGTTGACCTCGGGCCACCAGGACACTCCTTGCACTCCTAGCGCTGGGTCAGTCCATGAAAGGTCAGCAAGGTCAGCTTGAGATAAGCCGCGCAAGAATGGTGGCAGCGCGACGCGGGTGGCGGTGTTGTTTTGAACTTTGATCATGAAAGAAGCTCTACGACTGAAAGTAAATATGATGCGCTTTCTGAAGGGTTGAAAGTCCCTGCAAAGTTGCGTTCTATACGCACTCTGGATTCAGAATTATTCACATCGTCATAAACTTCGTAAAAACCCCAGTCTCCATTGTTGTCAAACCCGTAGTATGCAGGTCTATAATGTGTTGAAACAAACGGTATTAGAGAAGATTTAAAATCATCCCTAGGTATATACTCGTATGCCCTATAGTTTTGTCTGCCAATGAAATTATGGACCTTTTTTACTCCATTCAACTGAAGCATAACTAAATTTATTATGTCTAAATCAGCTCCCGATATTCGAGGAGTAAACTCAATAAACCCTTCCCCTATATCGGTTAACTGAGCTGAGTAAGCGCTGCTACTACCGTCTGAGACCCTTTGGTTAAAGTAAATGAGGGTTTTACTTAGATCTAATGCAGGGGTATTTATGACGATGGGGGTACCCGCACTTCCTGATACTGAAAAGATGGAGGTAAAAAAATTACTTACACTGAATATGCTAGTGTCTTCCATCATTGATTCAGTCCGCCTCGGCAATCCCCCCAGCCCATTACCCACAGCGGGCGCGCCTTTCATCCCATATGCATACGTCATAACGCCCCCTTAATAATCAGTGTATTCAGCGTGAAACACGATGCCGTTGGTCGCGGCCACCTGACTGCCGACATACAGCTTGTCTCCTGCTTCCAGGCGTAGCGGCGTTGTCTCGCTATAGCGCTCAAACGCAGTGACCGGAATCGCTGTAGTGACGTTGACGGTAATTGCCTCCATCAATGCGCTATCAACTAGATGCTTTGTGGTGCCCGCATCTTTACTGATAAACAGCACCAGAGAGGAAGCCGTGACGGTATCGCGGGGAATCGCGCTTAACTGGGTCAGAATCGCGCCGTCCGTGCCTGCCGTTAGCAGCTCGACGGTATTGGTAGGCGCGTCGGTTGTGAGCGAGGCAGCGGCAGCGGTGACGATAGCGGTGGCTGTCTTGGGTGTTTGGGCAAACGGGGCAGTGAACGTTTTGGCCATAGTGAGGCTCCTTTAGAAAGAAAGTGCGATGGCGTGAGAGCGAGCGAGGGTGTCATCTAAGATATTGCGTTTCATTAGGCCCCCTGAGCCGTCAGGGCCTGCGTAGTCGCCGGGGGCGGTCAGCGTGCCGGGCTGCAGATCGGTGATTGATACGTCACCCACGGCGATGGCTTGGGTTTGATCTCTATACCCCCGTGCCTCTTGGGCTGACTCGCCAGCCGCTTGAGCGCTATCGGCAGCAGCCTGTTTTTCAGCCGTTACCTCTGCACCAAATGCGGCAATATTGGCTTGCAAATCATTAAGCGCGACCAGCTTACCGTTCCATTTGACGATGTAGTTCTGGTCGAGCGTTTCCCACTCAAAGGGGCCAAAGTCGATTGTCGGAAAATCGGCCATCGTTACACCTCAAGAAATGACAGACTGGTCTGCCAGTTGTTGTAAAAGTCGTGGATGTGCTCGTAGTCACCCTCCCGCTTGGCCAAAAACGAGTGCTCTACCTCTTTAACCCCGCCCTGTTTGGGGTAGAGCGAAACGAAGATGTTGGCCCTGCGCCCTCTCTTTACGAGTTCGGTGGTGAGCGTGGTTCGATCAGCATCGTCCATGTGTTTAAGGTCGATGTTTAGGCGTCTATAAATACCGTCACTGCCTACGGAGCGCAGCGAACCCCCTTCGGTGCGACGGTGCTCCACCATTTCAACCTCGGTGAGCTTGACGCCGTAACTGGCATTGAACGTTGGCGAGAAAGAGAACCCCACAATGATGCAGCCGATCTGGATGCATCCATCTGGGTTAGCGCTATCCTTGATCGTAATGCGGTAGCCGGTAGCAAAATCAGGCTCCAGCCAGAATGGTTTCACCTGTACGGGGATTTTGTCGTTGTAGCTGGCACCCCAAGGATCTACCCCCAGCCGCAGTAGCGGTGGAGCGATCAGTTCAGCGGCGGATACTTCGCCCGTATCGCTAACAACGTCAGTGTTTCTCAATCGCTCTAAGCGGACGGTTGCCGATGCTGAGAGGTTATGCCGGTAAAGCACGACGGTATCCAGAAAGGTTAAGGTTTCAAACGAGCCCTCAATCACCTGCTCGCTGGTATCCACAGAGCGCCAGGGGTACGCCCGCCCGCTACGCTGGGTGTAGGTGATCGGTAGTGCTTCACTGGTTGCGGTAAGCGTTGCCGCGTCATGCAAGTTATCGATGATCAGGCGTAAATTGCCGCTCATAGCCATACCTCGAGTGATGTAGTACTACGGGTGGGTGAGCGTCCCACGGCCAGCAAGCGGCCGATGCGCCCCTGCATGCGTGGGTGCTCGACGGCGATGGCCTGGCCGACTTCGACGACCGGCATGAATGCGTTGATGCTGTACACGTCACGGCGAACCGCTTTAAGGGCCAAAAGCCGGTTCCGCTCGGTCGTCGCGTCCGCTGCGTTAGCGATGCAGCTGTCACGCGTGGCGTCTTCGGCAAGCGGGTAATCGTCGACGTCTTGAGTGGCTTTTGACTCGCTCCATTCGCGCTTGAGACGCGCCGCCTCGGTAGGTTCGTTGTCTTCGATCACGCCCGCGACGGTGCGAAGCGCTGAGTAGTTGCGACCCCAGCGAAGTGTGAGCGATGACCAGGGTGGCTCTGTTTCAGAAAGGCCTATCTGGTCATACTCGATGTCGTCATCAAACAGCGTGATGTCGGCAGTGGTCGGCACAGTGTGCTGCCGCATCACCAGTTCGTTGAGGCGGTTCAGGTACCAGTAAGCACCCAGCCCTGCACACAGGTCGTCAAGTACCTGGCGCCCGGTCACTTCACTGTTGTAATAGAGGCCCACGGTGTAATCGGGCATGTTGATGTCGCCCACCGTAATGCCGTACTGTCCAGCGACCCATTCCGCGATCAGATGCGGCGTGCTGTGCTGTTCCTCGATGTCGACT
Source organism: Vreelandella maris (assembly GCF_013371085.1). Classification (GTDB taxonomy): domain Bacteria; phylum Pseudomonadota; class Gammaproteobacteria; order Pseudomonadales; family Halomonadaceae; genus Vreelandella; species Vreelandella maris. Next base: position 6,171 of record NZ_JABWCV010000031.1, read on the forward strand.
GTTAGGTCTAGCGAAACCGGTGCGTCGAGAACAAACCTGCCTTCGCTGGCGTAGTTACTTACCGTCAGCGTGGTAGAGCCTCCCTCCTTGGGCGTGAGGGACACACACGGTAAAAAGGACGCCTTATATTCGTATTGAGTGCCGTCGCTTGTGCGGTACGCCGGCGCGTTGTAGACGGAACCCAACGCCAGCGGTACCGGACCCCCGTCGTCAGGCAACTCGCCGGTATCGATGGGTTCATCGAGCACCGTGCTTTGATCGTCCATCGCAAACGTGATCTCGCCACGTCGGGCAGATGTGATGCCACCGTTGATGCCTCGCGCATGTAGGCGGAAATCATCCCGCGACCAATCCGGTCCGCCCAGGTATAGCCGAATGCTATGCCCTTGCCAGGCGCGGCTAACCCAGTGGGTAATCTCCCCATCGTCAATCAGCGTGATGTCGCCAAAGCTGATCAAGCCATCAATGCGGGTTTCAATGTCCACGGCTTCGATCAGAAGGTCGTCATAAATGCGGTTCGCCGCACTATCCGTAGGCTTGCTGATATACGGGTGAGACGACACATACTCAGTGCTGCCTGCGTAGTCCAGTTCGCACAATACAATGCGGGGTGCTGACAGATCCGCCAGCCAGTTATCGTACTGAGCGTCCGTCATACCGTGGCCCTCCGTTGGCGATTGTTGCGCGTTCCTTTGCGCTGTTCGCGCACCTGTTCACTTCGCTGGCCAGCGGCTTTTTCGGCATCGTTACGTCGCTCACTGCGTAGCTGAGCCACTTCGAGGCGAAGGGCACTCAACTCACGGGTAAGCGGTTCAAGGTTGATGGCAGGCCCGGAAGCGGCTGGGTTGGTGTGCATGCCACTCGAAATTGGCGGCAGATTTGGCATCGCCAAGCGGCGGCTGGGCAGTTCACGCAAGCGTTCTGCGGTATCTGCTGGGGCGACTAGCTCGCCTTTATGTAGTTGAGCAATATAACCATCGAATGGCACGTTCCAGAGTCCATCCGCGTGTGAACCATTATAAATTTCATCAGCGTTTTCCATGTGCCAGCGGACGTCGTCAATCGTGGCGCCGTTAGCCAGCTGATCGTTCCAATAGTTAAGGCCTTCTGCCTCCGGGTCACGACCGAGAATCTCGCGATAACTGTCAGCAACGGCACCGGTTGCATCAGAGAGCAAAGGGCTACCGCCCAAGTCGAGCCCGCCGGGGGTGTAACTGCCACCGTTCGCGGTGGTTTGCGTCGGGAAAATGCCTTCAAGGGCACTCGCCAGGTGCTCCGGAAGAGCCCCTATGAGATCCCCTAGCGTTCCCAGCTCGCTGTTACTACGAATTTGCTCGTCGAGAGAACGTGCCAGCGTATCGTGGGCACGCTTTTGCTCGCTGAGCAATTGACGCTCAATGCTCTCAATGCTTCCCAGGGCATCAACTGACATACCGAACTGACGCTCAAGATCGCTGACCGAGCCGGTGACATCTTCGAAAATGCCCGCGTACTGTGAGGATGACTGGCCGTAGTAAGACGCGGCGGCGCCTAAGTAGGCCGTTGATGCACCTTGGAGCTGCCCAGCGGCTTGGGTATCACCAGACTCCGCTTGGATTTGCAGCTCAGCGAACTGACGCTGTGCTTCACGCAACCGTTCCGCCGGGTCGAGAATCGACTGATTCGAGAGCATGAGCGAATTGATTAACGTGCCGAGCTGGTCGACAGCACGTAGCTCATCCTGAAGTTGCTGTTTGCGCTGTCGTGCCAAATCTTCTGCAATAGAGACGCTGGTGTTGTAATCGTCGATCGCGCCGTCAATGCCGACGATCTCGCTATAGCTAAACAGCGAGCCCGCTTGCATCTCTGAAGCCGCCTCCGACACTGTTCCTGCAGCCGCTTCAGCAGAATGGGCGATATTCCATAGGGCGCCCTCTAACGTAAGCGCACCGCTCGCTACCTGGTTAAACCAATAGTTAAGGCCTTCCGCTTCGGGCGCTCTTCCAAGTTCATCCTGGTACTGCTCCTCAATTGATTGGCGTACCGCGTCATTGGCTTGTTTCAGGGCCGGTGCGAGTTGCATCAAGCGCACGGCCAGTTCACCCGCTGCGGCGTCGTTGAGGTTCTGGGCTTCGACCATCGCCCTTAGCTCTGCAACCGTGGTGGGTACCTGGTCAGTAATGCCAGCAAGTGAGGCGCGCAGCTCGGCTTGCGAGCGGCTTAGGCGTTCTGTCTCGCTGTACGCAGCTTCGTAGTAGCCCTGGTTGATCACGTTTAGGTTATCGATGCCGCCAGCGATCTGGGCGAGGTTTCCAGCGGCTTCTAGGGCGCCTGCCGCTGTGGCATCAAACTGTAGGGCGAGGCGGTCGGCACCAGCACCTAGAAACTCAACCGCCTGGGCCGCTGTGAGTATCGATTGCGTTGCCGCTTCGATGTCGGTGCCGCTTTCAAGCGCAGCACGGAACTCGGCATTCATGTCAGCCGCCACAGCTGCCGCCATCTGCGCGCCGATATTTTCGATCTGAATGCCGCTCACAAGGCCGGTAACTAGCGCATCGCCGTCCAGGCCTTCGAGGGTATCGGTGAAAATGCTATCGGTGGCGGCGAGAACCGCTGATAACCGCTCATCAACGATATTGCCGATGTTTTTCGTTTTGCTGGATCGCCAGCCGTCCAAGGCGGCCTGCGTTTTTTCAAATTGATCGGCAGACATGACACCAGCGAGCGCGTTATCAATCTCGACAAACGCCGATACCATTTCTTTCAACGCATCATCGTCGGTCTTCTGTTTTTTGCTGATGCCGATGGTGCCGAACGCCGATTGCCCAGTGTAGCCCTCAATGTCACCGTATCGATTCACACCTTGGCCGATGGGGTCAGGGGCAACGTCGCTACCGATCTGCCCGTAAGACTTGCGCCCGCTGCCAAACAGCGAGTCGGCAAACCCGCCGATCGCAGAGCCAATGAATGTACCGATTACAGGTAGCACATACGTGCCCACTGCTGCGCCGATCGTTGCACCGTAGTTTGAGTTCGCCGTCTTGCCTGTTAGCGCGCTGCCTGCCTCGGTACCTGCCCAGCCGCCCGCGATGCCCGCACCTGCTGTGTAAATGCCGGTCATTGCGCTGCTGCCAGCGCCGGACATCCAACTGCTACCGCTGTTGGCAGCCGCCCCAGAGGCGTTACCGGCCCAACCACTATAGGTGTTGGTGCCCACTTGTGATGCCCAGCCCGAGCCACCGTAGCCCACCGCTGCGGAGCCTTGGCTGGCCATGCCTGAACCTGTCAGCCAGTCATAGCCTTTCTTGCCCGCCTTGAGCCAAGTGTCCGCATTACCCAGTTGGCCTTGCTGACCACCTGCCTGCTGGCCACTGGCCCCGCCATCCATTCCCATCATACCCTGCATCTGGACAACGATAGGGCGGGTGATGGCCATGTGGGCTAATTCAGCCAGTGTCTGATCCAACGCCCGCTTCATGATTTCGCCAGCGTTCTGACTGCCGTCGATGGCTGATTGCCAGAGATCCGCAAAGCCGTCGTCAAGGCGACGCAGGCCGTTAAGGCGTAGCTCATCAAAGGCGCCTTCCATCGTGAATGCCGCTTCAACGGTTTTGGCGGCCAGGTCGTCGGTATCGTTCTGGGCTTCGATGTACTGCTGCTGTAGCAGGCCCATCAACTGGATATTTTCAGCGACGTTGCCGGTGCCGGTAGCGATGGCCAGCGTAAGCGTGCGCATGTCGTCGGCTAGCTGGACCACTTCACGGCGGCCAGGGCGTAGGCGGTTGTGGAGTTCCTCTAGGGCGTCGGCTTGCGCCTGGGTGGAGTTGGCCAGTTCATCAGCCGCTTTAGTGGCGGCGGCATTCGTTTCGGCAAGCGTTCGAGTGCGCGTATCAGTATCGCGAGTGGTTTCGCCAAGCGCGGCCATCGCTTGGTCGTACTCACTCAGTAGCTGTGAGCCGTTATCAATATCGGATAACAGCATGCCTAATTCTTGGCGTAACTCTCGCCCTTGCTGAATGTCTTCAGGCGTAGCAATAGGCATCGCGCCGCCTTCAGGTGTCAGCTGGCCGGAGTTCCGCACCTTGCGCGACACCTCCACCAACTCACTACCCAAGCGTCCAGCTTCCACACGCATTTCGATTAGATCGGCGGTTAGCGAGGCGCGCTTGTTTTCCTGCTGGGCTTCAGTCAACAGGTGAAAAGAGCTAGTTAGCCCATCAACATCGATGGAGGTTTGAAACGATTCACTTCCAGCAAGGGTGACTTCTTCGCGATAGGCAAACATGGCGCCCGCAGCAGCGCCCAGCAGCGTGATTGCGATGCCGAGCGGGTTGGCTCGCACGGCGGTGTTGAATGCCCACTGCGCGACGGTAGCGGCTGCTATAACACCCCGATAAGTGCCATAAGCACCCGCCGCTGCACCTACAACCGTTACTGTATTAGTAACCGTTTGGAGCACTTGATCAGCACCGCCCGCGCTTTGGATCAGCTCAGTGAGGTTGCCTACTGTGTCGGCTAACGCAGGCCCCAGATCAGCGGCCAGCAAGTTTAAAAACCCTTGAGTGGTACCGCGAAGCTGCGCCATGGCGCGGTCGGCTTCTAGCGCGTTATCGATGTCGACTTGATCCATCGCCGCGCCCATGGCGTAAGCTTCATCGGTCAGCTCGCGCAGACCGGCGGCGTTATCTTGAAGAAGCGGCAATAAGCGCGTGGCGTCGTTTGCCAAGCTTTCCAGGTAGAAAATGCGCTGGCTCGGGTCTTCGATTTGCGAGATAGCGTCAGCGATCTTGAGCAGTTGTTGGTCCGGCGAGAGCCGTTGAAGTGCTCCTATTTGTAGGTTGAGATTTTCAAACAGGTCAGCGGCTTCACCACCACCGGTGGCGGCGAAGTCACCTAGCTTGTCGCTGACATCTTTGAAAATATCGCCCATGGTACCGGCACTCAGGCCGGTACGCTGGGCAGCGTAATCCCACGCTTGTAGCTCACCTGTGGCAATGCCGATACTGTTGGCCAACGCATCGGCATCATTGATTAGGCCAGCACGGTTAATAATGCTGCCCGCACCAAACGCCCCAACCAACGCAGCACCTACACCCACGGCGACGGACCGCATGCGGTCGAAATGCGCGGTGGTGGTTTGTACTTCCCGGCTTGTCGCCGTCAGTGCCTGTGTGGCCTGGCGGCCACTACGCTGGGTTTCGCTACCAAAGGTGCGCGCTTCGCGCTGGGTCTCGCGCAGATGATCGGAAACCGTGATAGCGCTACGGCCCGGTGCTTCTAGTGCCGTTTCGGCCTTTTTGCTTTCCCGCTCTGTGGTGGTGCTAAATTCCCGCACGTCACCCTGGGCATCTTTTAAGGTGCCCGAAAGCTGGCGATTATCGCCAGTGAGGGTGACGCTAAGCGTTAGATTGTTCGCCACGATGTTTCCTTCTCTAACGTTTAGTTGCGGGTTTGGTTCATGACGCTGAGTGCGCCGCGCTCGATAAGCTGCACTTGATCCAGCCGCTCAAGTTGTTGCTCCGGGGGAAGTCGGTAGAGGCTGAGGACACTGATAACCGCCTTCACATCTAGCCCTTCACGGCAGCCTTCCATGCCTCTGAATAGCCACTGCCGAGAACAGCGAAGGAAGGTTTCTACGGCTTGCCAATTTTCCGGCAGCACATCGAATACATCCGGTTCCGCATTTTCTGCCTCTGCCTCTTCGGCCAGCTCGCCGCCCAGGGAAATACCAAGGGCAGCGAGGTCTTCCTTGACCAGATTGGGGTGGCCAATGCTGGCCTCAGCCCAATACGCACCAGCCTCTAGAAGATTCGCGGTCGGTTCTTTTTTTGGATACTCGCCTGATAGGCGCTTTGCAGTGCCGCACAAATGGCAGAGTCGTTCTTCGCGGCATGTAGCAGCTCATCGCCTTCTAGCGTTTTGCCGTCTCCGTCTTTCAGGCAGATATCTTCAATACCCACCAACACTTGGTCTAACAGCGCGACATCAGCGCCAGAGTTGCGCAGTTCATCTTCTGGGACGACTTTGAAAGTGGCCTTGAATTTACCGCTATTCTCTTTGCCATCTTCGTCGTAGACAGTAAGGGCAACGGGGTACTTGTAGGTGCGCTTTACGTTGACTGTGAACACGGGTAGTTCTCCTGGTGATAACGGTTCGTTAAAGGCTGTTTAACGGCTGGTTAGGTGGTGGTTACGGGGTTTCGACTAACGGCGTGCCCACAACGATTTTCACTTCGTCGTTACCGTCGATCGGCTCGGGCATGTAGTTGATCGTCAGCATTTGCTTGCCTTTCACTGCGCTATACGTCGGCTGTTCGATACCGATGGCTGGCATGTAAAACGTGATCATTTCAGCAGGGTCGGCGGGCGCTTTGCCGTGGGTCAGCTTGAGCGCGCCGGTTTCGGCGTTCTGGTGAATCGCGAAGTAGTCCTTTACGCCGACGCCAGGATCTTCGATCTGCACGGTGCCTGAAGGGCCACGCCCCGTGATCTCGATATCCGCGCCTCCGACCACTTCGGACATGTGCTCCACTTGGCCACTCATGTTGAGAGAGAATTGGCTGAAAGGAGCGGTGACACCATAGAGGCTCATGTTCTCGGTATTCGTGCTGTTAACCACCAGGGCTTTACGCCACTGAGTCAACGTGACGCTCGGCAACTCCGCTGCGGTGACCGGGCTAACCAAGCCATAAAGCGTGAAGCGAATCACTGGAATGCCGTTACCGTTGAGCGTGAACTCTGGCGTGCCATGGGCGCCGCGCCCCTTGTGAAGGTTGCCGTCCATGTGGGCGAAGAACACACACGAGTCTTCATCATCGGAGACAGGGCTATAGATGACCCGCTCATCCACTTCAATCACTTCACTCCAGCCGCAAGCGCGCAGCATCTTGCCCCACGGCGGCGGGGTTCCTAATTCGCCGCTGGTGTTTAGCTCAACTTCAACCACCACCTGAATATGCTTTTCACCAGGGGCTTGAGGCGAGTTGCCGTAGTAGGGGCGCACGAAGTTGCGCTCGATGTTGTTACCGGCTAATGGTGTGGTGGTGATTTCACGCGCCAGAACAGCATCACTGGCCGCAGCGGGCGTGGTGGTGCCATCGTTGTATTCAGATTCCAGGGCGACGATGAGCGCCCGGCGGTTTTCTTTCATGCTCACGGTTCGTTCTCCTACCACCGATATTCGGTAGTGAATACGTCGACCCAGAAAAGGGCGTGTGATTTAAGGGCTAAGATCTGGCCGCGCTGCCACTTGATGGCGCTATCGCAGTCGTCTGGTAGCCAGTTGATCAAGCTGTCCAGCATTGGCTTGCGCAGTAGCGTCAGCTCATCGTCGGTATTGCCCAGCGGTAAGTTGATCCGCTTAATACCGGTGACGAGCAGCACCTCGGGCTTCACCAGGTGGTCGGCGCCGTTGCTCATGTCATGGTGTGTGACGGTGTCACGCCCTAGCACCAGCATGCGGCTAGGCCATTGCTTGGCACTTTGGGCAGCGTCCACATCGGCAGCAAGCTGCACCACGGGGCCACCCAAGGCGTTTAAGCGTTCCAGCCACGGCGTGAGCGACAGCATTACTTGGCCTCTTTCCCTGTTGGCTCTTCAGTGGCCACTGCCTTCGGTGGCGGTGTTGCCTTCTCCATCACCATCGCTGGGTCGCGTGAAATGGCTTTGTAAGCGCTGCCGCGATCGTCCAGCGTTAAGTACTTCCAGGTGTTGTCGAAAATGACACCGCACACCTGGCGCTTTACGCCTGGTGACTTAGTCTTCACGCGAACCGATACCGCCTCACGGGGCCGTGGTGGTGGCGCGTCTTTATCAGCGTCTTGCTTAGCCGCTGCTTTAGTGGTCTGTTTGGCACTCATGGCCATCTCCTTAAAAACCGCCGCCGGAAAACACACGACGACTTGTGTTCATCTGCACGTTACCGACGCTGCTTGCTGCTGAGCCGGTCGATATGCCGAGCTTGACGGTGCCGTTGGCAACGCGAACCAGAAACTTCACCGCATCGTCGTAGCGCTTCTGTACCTGCTCGCTCGCCTGTTCGTCATAGAGCCGGTACCGGGCGATATCGCACGCATAGGCGGTGATGATGCGCGTTACGTTTGCGAGCGGTACGGTGTAACCCGCTGCACTCACATAACCGTCGATCTCGCCGCTGGCGTCGTCACAGGCACGCTCAACAACAGCGGTATCAATGGCCGTGCCCGTTTCATCGCGGGCAAGCGCGAGCAGCTCGGCTTCACCAAAGCGTTCGATGAGATCCGCTTGCGTGCAATACGGCATCGGTTAGGCCTCCGGCTCGCTGGTCGCTTCATCCAGCGGGAAGGTGCAATCTTTCACCTCCAATGCTGGGTCATCGCGCAGTTGCTGGATTTGCTCTTCGCTCAGCGCCTCCAGGGCAATACCCATGCCCTCGCGGTTGAAGCGGAAGCCAGCACGGCGGCGGCTTTTGAAGCGGCGCTTGGTGCGCACGAAAACACCAGGCAGTTCAAACATCGGCGGTAGCGCTTTGCCGGTGCCATCGCCCGTGATGGTGTTGCCCTGGATCTCGGTCGGCTGGGACACTGCTTCCTGCTCAGCGTTGGGCGCTACGGCATCAGCCGGTGTCGGTGCTTCCGGTACCGGCTCGGCTTTTTCCTCAGTCGCTTCTGCTGCTGTAGCCGCTTCTGCGCTGGCCTGGGCTTCCTGCTCAGCATTTGGCGCTACTGCATCGGCTAGCGTTTCCGTTACCGGTGCGTCTTTTGGCTCAGTCGCTTCTGCCTTCGCCTTATCTTCTTGCTTAGCCTTGGCAGCAGCGCTCTGTTTACGTGTGGTCATGGTGTTGCTCTCCGTTGCGCAGTGCCCGCCTAAGCAGGCACTGCGAATTGCGGTTTAACGTGCCGTTAAGCGCTGGTTAACCAGGGGTTCAGCACCAGGGTCGAGGTGTTCGCCCATTTGTTGGTTTCACCACCGGCGGCGAGCGTGCTCTGCAGCACGGCACGGGCAGCCCCTTCCATAGAGTTGGGCACCATGGTGTGCGAGTGGCGCAGCGCGAGCGGGCGGCCATGGTCGCCTTTCAACTTCGTTAATGCTTGTCGCGCTGCTTCGTAGTTCTCGGGGGTAAACGGCTGACGAGAACGCACGGCGAGCTGCCAGAGACCGGCACCCGCTTCCACACGGGCATCCACACCGAACAAGAACTTGTCGGTCATGAACACTTGCGTGTCGTTGAGATCAGTAATCGAGCGGAAGTTGTAATCACGCCGCTTTTGGAACATGACCGCTTTGATCACGCGGGTGTTATCCATCACGTACCAGGCGTCACCTGTGCCGCCCATATCGTTACTGACGGAGACCTCTTTACCCGACTCATCAAGCACCGGGTGGTCGGCATCAAACAGCGGCTGGCCGTCGTAGCACTCCGGGTTTTGCTCAAGCACTTCCACGGCAAGCTCGTTCGGGTGCTCACGTGAGCTACGGCCAAACTCTTGGAAGATGGGCGACCACAGGCCATAGGTGTCGTCTTCTATGGAATCCCGTGGCACACCTTCGGTCAGCTCGAACTTGCGGTTCTTGATGCTGAACGCCGCACCTTCCAGGCTGTGAATGACCCGATCGCCCAGCCATTCGCGCATGCGCGGCAGGCTCTTGAGGAAGGGGTACACCTCAACGGCAGTGGTGCTGGGCACGGTGGTACAAAACAGCTCATATAGCGCTGCCTGTTCCCCCATGGAGGTAAAGCCCTGCTGGAAGGCGGTGTTATAGGCCTGGAACAGCACCTTCAAATTGGCGGAAGTAAGATTCATGAAATCAGTCCTTATCAGGCGCTAGCGGCAACGCCGTTAGTCGGGTCGATGTTGACCCACACGCCGTTGTCGTCGACGTCGTCGACAATGCCAGCGGGGGAACGGGTAGCGGTGCCATCGGTTTTGGCAACGGTCTGGTTATCGACGATGTAACAGACCTGGCCAATGTCAGCGGCGGTGATCGCATCGGTACTGGCAGAGTTAGCGAAGCGGAAATTGCCGCGCTTCACTTCCACGGACTGGTCGCCATCGGCACCGTCGGTGTTGTCCTGGTAGTGCTCAAACACACCGGCAGCGGTCAGGCCTGTGGCGGTAGTGCCTGGCTCGGTAAAGCCATCGGCGTTGATGACAGCGATGGTGCCCGCGAAACACTCGGTAGCCGCAGCGACCAGATGGCCGCGAGACAGCCCTAAGCGGTGCGGGGTGTTTCGGTTTTGGGTTGCAGCGGTCACGGGGTGATCCTCTTGCCTGTTGGGTTAGTGCGCCTGCTTATGCAGCGGGTACGGGGTTGGCTTCGCGGTACTTCTCGGGCGAGATACCCATGCTTTTGCACACTGCCAGCTCTGTCTCAGTCAGCTTGCCGTCGCCTTTCACCTCGGCACCTTCCGGCGGCTTGCCTTGGGTTTGGGTGGATTTCAGCGCGGCGATGCTGGGCGCGCCTTCTAAATGCGCCTTACACGCAGCAATGCCTTTTGTACGCAGCCAATCCGCCGTTTTCTGGCCAGGGATGCGACCATCGTCCAAGCCTTCCTTGATCAATGCGTCCAGCTCAGCGGTTTCACTGCCTGACTTGAGCGCGGCCAGTTGCTGTGTGGCTTCCTGGTACACCTCAACAGGCACGTACTGGCTCATATCAGCAGGGGCTGCCGCACTTGAGGCTTTGAGCGCGGCCACGGCTTCAGATGGCTTCGCGTCGTCTTTGGCACCTAGTGCTGTGCGGAACGCGTCTGCGTCTGCCTTGGCAGCTTTTAGCGCAGCGATAGCAGTGTCGATCTGCTCATCGGTGGCTGAAGCGGCTAAGCCTAGGGTTTGAATCAGTTGCTCACGTTTCACGGTGTCGATCTCCTGGGCGTCATCATTGACGTCATGGGTAATCGCCATCCGAGCAGCGGCAAGCTGCGCCGCGCCCTCATCAATGGCGGGGGTGTTGGTTAATGCCAGGTGCAGCAGGTCTAACGGCACACCGTTGGCGTCGTAAGGAAATACGGGGGAGAGGTAGCGGTATTCGTTGGCGTCGATCGCAGCACTAGCGGCGGCTGTCCAGGTGATGGAGCCGTAAAGGCCATCATCCCGCCATTCAAGCGAGCGCGGGTCTAGCCAGCCAGAAGCGGGTGCGGGCTTGCCGTTGATCTCTGCGTAAAGAGTTTGGTGTTCGTAGTCGAGGGCAATATCAGTGCTGCGACCTGCGGCTAGGCGGATAATCGCTTGAGCCGCTTCGGAAGTGAGGTGCCAAGGACCGGTGCCTTCAGCAGCCCCACGCGGTGCGTGAAAGGTGCCAGCAGGCATCAGGCGCGTTTTGTCGCTTGTGGTTTGCACACTTAGGGCGCAAACAGCAACGCGGGGCTTGGAGTGAAGGCTGTGTGTAGTCATGCCCCCATGATCGGGGGCTTAGGATGGGGCGTGGATTTAAAGCGCTTTAGGAGTTTTGGGCACAAAAAAACCGGGCACTTGGCCCGGTTCTATTTCCCTACCTTAACCCCTGTATTTGTCTCGAGGAATCCTGAGACGATATACCCCCCCAGTTGGGTGATAACGACGCTTCCCCTTCACAGTGATAAAGCGGCTAAATACTTCAACGTAATCATCGTTACGGTTTTTCATGGTTTCGAACTCCATTACGCCGCCATTGACGAGCACAGAATCCGTCACTACACTTCGTTTTGTCTGTCCAGGACGATAACGAGTGCAGATTGGGTCTATGCACAAGGGAGGGCGGTTTCCCCCCTGTTCCAATCGCACCTCAAGAAAAAGGGGGAAGACCAAAACGCTGCATTTGCTGAGCGAATTTGTCTTCTCTCTTTTTTTCTTCAAGTGCTTCTCGAGCGATTTTCCAAGTTACCCCAAAGGTTTCTTGGACTTTATAGATACTCCAATCCGTATCAATCAGCCTTTTATCAACGAGAAACTCACTTGCGAACTTATCTGCCTGCCATTCGCAGTCGCTCTCAAGAGAGTACGAATTACTGCCTCTAGCAAACGATCTTGGTTGATCGGCATGCATGAACAAATGCCCTAGCTCATGAGCTAATGTGAACAATGCTTCTCTATCGCCTTCGGCTGCCGCGTTATAAACTGACTCACGAATAGTAATTATTTGTTCGTCAGGCTCTGTTTCTGCAGCTGCATTCGGCAGCTCTTCATCAGAAACAATATGCATCGCAAATTCTTCCTGAATATAGAGCAATTCGAATATTCTCATCATGGGAAGCCGATGAATCGGCCTCGCATGATTGCTGGTCATCAAACCAGTGATTTCGTCACGTATGGCCTGTGCGATCTCTCTAATTTCTTGACCGCATTTAGGTGTAGCTTTAGTCGCATGTGATCGATTCACGCTGTCCTCCTTTCTCCAGCATGCGTGTCAGCTTTTCTTTATCGCTGTCATTGAGATCTTGCATTTTCCTGGCAAAAACCATGGCGAGCTTCTTGTCTTCTTCGGAAGAGCCCTTCAGATCTATATTCAGAGAGTCCAAAGATTTAGCTGCAACTGTATGGAATTGCTCCAATTCATCTCCTTGCAGCCCGTATGAAATCTCAATGTTCTTCAGCATTTTGCTAGAAGGAGCTTTTTTACCAAGCTCAACTGAGGACAAGTATGCAGCGCTGATGTTTACCTTTTCGGCCATCGTTTTCATGATTTCGGCATTGTTGAGTCTGAGTATCCTCAGAAACCTTCCTAGCTCTGTAGTTTTCATGACCGTTCTCCTATCCATCGTGGTGTTTACCTTCGGGAACACTAATTTCACTCAAAGGAGTGCAGTTCAACCTCTGGTTTAATTAGATTATCTAAGGATGATTTTTTTGTCAACCCAACTTAGATAAATCTCTTTGAAGCACTGACCACAGTTTAAAATGCTCTCAAACAAAATCTAACGCGGGTCTAACGCGCCTTGCGGGAGAAATTCGGGCCAGCGTAGCGGGTAACGCCTTAGCAACGCTTACAGGGCCGCGTTGCGGGATGGCGTTTAGAGACTTAGGTGGTCGGCTAGGGTAGCTAATACTTCGTCTTCATCGTCATCTGATAGTCCGATAAATTCACGTCCTGGTATGTCGCCCCATAGGTGCGGGAACTCAGCTTTGGTACCGCCGAAGTTCTGCATCGCGGCGTAGACCATCAAGCTGCCCCATTCGACGCTATCGCTAGCAGCCGAGTAGCTGAACTGTTTGGATAGCTCATTGCTTTCGCCTTCGAGCACACGCCCGTGGCCTTTGCGCTTTTCAGTGACGGGCGAGTTATCGGCCCAGGGGTGCCGTCTGGTGCTTCTTTATCTCTAAACCTCTGCTGGGTGCGGTTGATCATCTCTTCACCGATGCTCTTCATCGGTGCGGTGAGGTCGTCGCCTTTTTGCAGCAGCTCGGTTATAGCGCTTTCAACTTCGTCAGTGCTGACGTTAATCGTGGACATTCAGCCTCCTATCGCAAGCGCACGGCATCCGCCGGTGGTGTGTCGGTCTCGGATTTAAACAGCGTGACGTAGTAGCTGCCTGCTTCGGCTTCACGGCGTAGCTCTGCGCGGTACGTCAAACCATCAACGATGAGATACACAAGGCGCGAGAGATCCGCCTGCTGGTAGACCTCGCCATCTTCGAGCATCTCCTGGATGCGCCGGTAGTCGTTGGCGCTTATCTCCGGGTTAGCCTGCCGTGCAGCTTGAGACAGCAACACCACGGGGGATTCGCCACCAAACACCTGGCGTTCTGCGGTGGGTACCACCGCGACCGGAAACTCACCACTTACCTCGCCATTTATAACGCGGTTGAATAATGGTGCTTCCACTAATTGCGCTACGTTCTGCCGGGCAATGTTGGCCTCGACGCTACCCAAGCGCTCTAGCCTGGCGGCGATCGCACGCTCGGTTGCCGTTTGTCCTGGGGCGTAATCCCAACCAGGCTGCACGCCATTGGGTACGGTGACCACTTCGCCAGTGGTGTTATCGACGCTTTCATAAGTGCCATCATTCGGAGCTGCATCTGGGCCGTCTTTGCCCAGGCGCTTTAAGCCGCGTTCGTTTAACGTCTCGACACCGCAGTTGCAGCCGAAGCCGTTGGGCGCGAAATGGGTTTGCCACCACGGGTGATCGTGACGCAGCACCAGGTTGTGCCAGCGTTTGTGCTGCTGGCGTGGGTTCTCGACCGTGTTGTGTACGTAGCGCCAATACGGGCGCAGGCGCACAACGTCGGGGTCGGTCATCTGCTGCCACCGGCCAGCGGCGTAGGATGTATCCAGATTCGTCTTGTAGATAAGGCGGGTACGCCATGCGCGGCCCGCTTTGGTGTCTCCCCCTGTCCAGCCGGTCCACCCTCGCTTGGCAACGATCTCTTCAAATTGCTTGCGGAACTCACCCAGGCTCTGGCCGTTGCTAATGGCGTCATCGACCGCACCGCGCAGATCCGCTAACAGATCCGCCTTGGTAGCGCCTGCGACCACAAAGGCAGCGTCGTTTTGGTCGAGTGTGATTTGGCCGCTGCGGGTGGTGGGCAGGTTCAGCTTGTTACGGAAGAACGTCACTTGCTCCGGGAACGGGCGGCGGAACTCAGCGCTAATCGGCATTGCCGGTTTCCTCATCGACCGTTGCTCTGCCTGCCAGATCGGCGGCCTCAAAGGCGGTGGCCATCACATCGGCAAGCTCCGATTCATCAAGGTCATCAAAGGCCGTGGCGATCATCTCTTGCAGCTGCTCTAGGCTTTCCGCTTGCTCTACCAGCTGCTGCACCTTGTTAACCCAGGCGTCTACGACCGGCTGCGCCTGGCCGTCTAGCTGGTCGAGGGTGGCGTCACGGTAGTAGCTGGGCTGACCTGGCTGCGCGGGTGCCTGGCGCAATGCCGCGATAGGTTGGCTCGACTGTGCCAAACGTAGCGCACCAAAAGCATTTGGCGCCGCTTTTGGCATTAGCACATCCTCGCCTTCGGCAGCTTTTGGGATGCCGCTTTTCTCGTGGAACCACCACATGGGAATCTTTGCGCCCATGTCTACCAGTGCAGGCAGGCTCTTGGAGAGACGGTCTAGATCCTCGGTTTCACCGCAATCTAAATAAAAGCGCGGGGCGCGGTTTGGCTTATCAATGCCGAAGTTTAGCGCGGCCATAGGCCAAAGAATGCTCTTGCGGATGCTGCCCGCGTATTGCCGTGCATCGGAACGAATCAGGCTCATCTGACCACGCTCATGCACGTTCCCGAGGGCGTTGGTGTTCGTGCCTTCACCGGTACCGCTGGTGAGCGTGCCGCCTAGAATCGCCTTGGCCTTGGCGCGTTCGCACCAGTCCATCATGGTTTTGTAGATATCGGCTGAGCTGCCTTTGCCCGCCGCTTCGGTAAAGTCGATGGCCATGCCTTCGGGGATGATGCCCGCTGCGTTCTGGCCCAACGTGACCACGGCGCGCAGCAGCGTAGCCTTTTCACGCTCGGTCGCGTTCTTCGGGTACTTACCAATGCGGGCCGGTAGTCCGTAGATTTCGAGCAGCTGCGCCAGGTCGCCCAGGGCGTAGTTTTGGAACAAGTACGGCCACGCCAGCATGCGGTGTAAACCCATGCGGGCGACGTAGCCCGATTTAGCGCGGTGACGGTGTTGGACCCAGCCCAGCGGCCACAGCTCGGCACCAGTCGCGCTCATGTCGCGTAGCGTGATGCAGTTCTGATCATCCGGGTGCAGCCGGAACCAGCTATGGGGGCGCAGCGTGGGCTGCTCGATGTAGCGCATCGCGCCATCTCGTTGCCATGGAAGCTCCAGGTTGGCCCAGCCGTGGCCGATGCCGGTACCGAGATCCAAAATCAGGTCTTCCACTTCCAGCGCGCTAAACACTTCAATGGCCTGTTCAGTGGCGCGCTTCTCTACAGCGGTGGCGTTGTCCGGTGGCACGATCTGCCACTCTCGCTCTGCGGCTAGCTGGCGGCGCTTGCCCAGGTCGGCACCGATCTGGGCGTCTTTCTCTTCCATGTCGTCAAAAAGTTCAGATTGCGCTTTCAGGTCGCCTTGCTCAGCCGCTTCCAGGATCTGGTAGAGCCGTGCGGGCGTTAGCCCCTTGGTGGGGTGCTCGGCAAACTCGCGCTTGAGCTGTCCGATCCGGGCGTCATTCGTTTGCTGTTCTTTCAAGGCTGGCGCACTGGCTTTGACCAAATTGCGCCGATACTTTGCGGTAGGGCTTACCATGCGCCGCCTCCTATTCCAAAGCTGGTGTTTTCAATATCGTCGCTGTCGTTGTCCTGGCTTGAGCCAGGCAGGGGCGCGGGGGTGAATTCGATCGAGGTGATATCCATCAGGCTGGCGTAGTAGGCCATGGCCAGCGCGATGGCAGCATCGCCGTGGCGGTCTTTGCTGTCGCCGGTTTTGGCATCGGGCAGCTTGGGCACGCCCTTGATCACCTGCAGGGCGCGTAGGTCGTCGACCACGTTGCTGTCGCGGGGCAGCATGATCAGCTCATCTTCAAACGCTGCCTTGAACGGCGGCATATTGTTCAGGTACCAGCTTTGGGAAAGCATGACGACCTCGACAATGCTGCCGTAGCGCTCGGCTGCCTGCTCGGCTAAGTACTGGCCGTTGCCGCGACCATCCAGCGCGCCGCCTTGTAACCTTGGCAGGCGATCGGCAATAAAAAACAGCACTTGCTCTTGCTGCTTGAACGGCACGTTGCGCAGCTCGACCAGGAACGGCACCTGGCGCACCAACTGTTGAGTGATGGCCATGGGGGCAATCACGGTTAAATCACCACTGCGGCCAAAGTCTTCGCCAAAGCAGTGAGCCAACTTGGGGTCGAGTTTTTCCAGTAGTGGCAGCAGGTGTTCAATACACCAGGCGTTGATCTCTAGTGCTCGGTAGTGCTCGGGTACTGCGTTGAATTCGGCGCTGCCTTCGAAGCGAATCACCGGCGCATCGACCATGCGCGCTTCGATCATGGCGCGTGAAAGGTAGGCACCACCGCCTGCTTTGGGTACGCAGTAATACTCTTCTAACGCATCCTCTTTGGTGGCGGTGTCCTTCAGCAGGTTGGCTTTCCACGCGTCTTCCGCTTCCAGGCTCCACGGCTTGCCGCGTACTTGGCAAATGCGCTGGTACAGCCCTTGCTCGCAGGCGTCATCCAGCGTTATGCGGTGAACACTGTAGCGTTTCTTTTTCGCTCGGCTGTCTTGGATCAGCTCATTGAAAACGTTCTCAACGCCGTTGTGGGTGCTGATCAAGCGCACCTTGGCGCCCCACATTGTGAGGGCTAGTGCTGCTTTGAGTACCTCAGCGAGCTGGTCATGGAAGGCGGCTTCGTCAATCGTGACGTTACCCTGGCGGCCACGCATGTTGCTGGGGCGCGAGCTAAGCGCCTGGATCTTGAAGCCACTAGAGAAGTGGATATTGAAGGTGAGGATGTCTTTATCCTCATCTTGGTAAAGCTCTTCCTGGATGTGCGAGGCAGCGCGATTGAACGCCTTAGCCCACATGGCGCAGGCGTCGATAAACTCGATGGCCATGTCCTTGTTGCTGCCCACATAAAAGTGGTTGGTACCACCGGCGGCCTTAGCACTACTAGCCGTTAGCACGGCATCGGCGGCCTCACCCCAGGTCAGGCCGGTACGGCGGCTTTTCTCGGCAATCTTGAGATCGGATTCGTCTTCAATCCATGCCTTCTGATAGGGCAGCAGAACGGATTTAGGGAGCGCACTCATTAGGCAATCCCCAGTATGTCGCGCTTGATTGAGTCGATCGCTTCGCGGCTCATGCCTTGCGTGGCCATGCTGGTTTCGGCTTTCGCTGCTGCCTCTTTAGCGACTTCCACCCGCAGCTCTTTGGCCCACTTTTTCTGGCTTAGCGAAACACGGCCAATATCGGCCAGGGCTTTGGTCACGCTGGAAAGGTGCTTTGCCGCCACGTCGGGTTCATGCTCGGCTTTACGCATGGCGATAGAGATACGTAGCAGCTGGTCTTGTACGATCCTAGCGGTCGCATCGATCAAGTGGCCGCTTTCGTCTTCGCCTTCGCTTGCCATGGCGCGGGCTAGCTCGGTGGTCTTACGCACGTCGCCCATGGCTTCTTCGAACTCTTCCTGCAAGTCTTGGCCATAGCGGTGCACGCTCGACTTGGAAACGTTATAACCGCGCTCGCTTAGCCACCCAGCTAACGCTTCGTAGCCTTGAAAGCCACTGCTGACCAGGCGCTCGTTAAGCTGTTCGCGCACATCCTGGGGCAGGTCGAATACCTTATTGCGAGGCGGCATGATCAAACCCCTGGGCGTGGTTTAGCGACGCCAGGTACGTTAGCGAGACCCTCGGCACAGTCAGCACCGCGTGAGGTTAAGGTAACGATCCAGCCTATGCGGGGAGTCTGCGTAATCACCAACCCTTGTTCTTCTAGCCAGGCGAGATCGCCATGCAGCTTGTCGCGACTGATATTGTGGGCGTAGGCGCCTTTCAGCTCATCGTTCAGGCTGTATTCGTTAGTCGTGAACTGGTTGCGGCGTGAGAGAATCCGCAAAATAACCAGCCGACGGCCTTCGGTTTCAAAGTCTGGATAGCTCATTTATCGGTTCCCCTTTTCCGTCAGCAGGTATTCGTGCAAGCGGTTGAGTAGTTGATTACTGGCCTGCACTTGCATGGCCAGCTCACCCACTGATCTGTTCATGCCCGCCATCTCGCCGCACAACTTGTCGATCTCGCTGAAGCCAGGGCGGTTTTCAAGCGTTTGCTCTAGGCGTGACACGTGCTTATCAACCTCATCAAGCCGGATGTGAACCTCGCGGATGGCGGTACTGGTGGCGCGGTTGCGCGTGGTCCACCAGACGTAAACCCCACCCGCAAGCAGGAAGCCGTTCTTAAGCAGCTCGAAAAGAAAGCGGGCATCCCATATGTTGGTAATTTCCATGTTCCCCTCAGTCTTCGTCTTCTTCGTCGTTACTGGCCACGCACTTGTCGGCGTGTTCGCGCACGCGGGCAAGCTTTAGCCAGCCTCGCGTTGCCCAGTGGTGTAAGTCGGTGATGTAAAGCGCCACATCGTTCTGGGTGTAATCACCCACAGGGCGCAGCGGTTGGCGTTCTTGTGCTGTCATGCCCGCTGGTGCGGCGCATTCGTAGACATTGACAGAAGGTGGTGGAGGCAACTCTGGCGGCGTACTGCTACAGGCAGCCAAGGCTGCGGCAGCGCCGATGATCAATACCGTTCTCATGGCAGCGCCTCCAGCGTTGAGCGCAACACCGGGGCCACCTCGCCATCGTCGCTGGCGGGCGATTCCTGAATGCGGCGGCGTAGGACGTCGTAATCCTCGGCCTGTTCGGCCAATTCTTCTTGAAGCGCTTTAAGATCGGCTTCGGCGAGGCGTCGGCTGCGCTCGGCGTAGCCTAGCTCGTCGGCTACCTCATTGGCTTTCTGCTTCCAGGCATCGCGCTTATCCACCATTTGGGATAACGCAGAACGCTCAAGGGCGAGGTCGGTTTTCAACGTGTGGTTCTGCCATACGTTCCAGCCAAGAGCGCTTGAGACCAAAATAAGTAGGATGGTGGTTATGCGTTGCATGGCGCACCCCCTTGCCATCCCGCGCGCTCATAACGGGGCGTGAGCGTGAGTAGGATGTGTCGCACGTAGTGGCGGTTTTCTCGCAGGGCCCAGCCTGCGCGGTGGGTGTACTTCTCAACGCTTCCAAACCACACTCTGGGGTTATCCCCGGCGGCGGTCGCTAGGCGCCTGTCTCTGTTCACCCACCCAAGGCCGCCGTTGTATGCACTGAGCGCAAAGGCCCAGCGTTGGCATTCATCAGCGGCACTTGCCAGCTGCTGCCAGTGCCACTTGTTGTAACGTGCCTGGGCCCTCATGGCCCAGCCGGGGGAGTACGGGGCGGCGCGGCCCAGGTCGGGGTAGATTTCCGCGATCCATGCCGAGGTGCTGGGCATAAACTGACTAAGCCCCTGGGCACCCACGGGGCTGTTGACATTTGATCGCCAGGCGCTTTCTTGGTGGATCTGCGCGGCATGCACGGCGACACGGCCATTCATGCCCCATTCTTGCTGCACCACGCGGGTTAGCTCTCGCTGGTAGCCCTGGGCAGCGTTGGGTATTTGGGCATGAGCAGGCTGGAAAAGCTCGAACGCCAGCAGCGCCGCCAGCACCACACACATGGCGATTCTGGTGCCGTGTTCCCGTAGGTAAGCTTTGAGATCGTTCATCATGTCCGTTCCTCCTGGAGCGCCGATTCCGCACGCTCGACCACATCTTTCAGGCGGTAATAAGCGGCTAAACGCTTAGGGCCAGCGGCAAGGGCGTCTATCTCAGCAACCAGGCGTTCGCCTTCAGCAAGCAGCTCAGCGGCGGTATCGGCGCCCATGTCAGACTTCTAGGCCAAGCGCGAGAATAGCGGCGGCGATGATGATTGAGCGGCGCAGCATGAGCGCTTCCCAGGATGTGACCTCGTTCGTGTGCTTATCTGGATTGAAGCTATCCGGGCGGGCGTAGGGGAATATCGAGCGGTCGATCCAATAACCGAGGTAGGCGCCCCAGCACAACTTGCTCAGCGACCAGAGCAGCACACCGAGTTGGTGCGGGTAGAGCAAAGCAACGACGAAGGTGGCGAGAATAGCGAGGATCAGCCAGGGGCCGATGCGAAGCTTGTCGAGCAGGTTGTAACGGGTTTGGGGGGTCACGGTAGGTAGCCTCATTGCGTGCGTGGTGAGCGGTAAGCACAGTGCAGTGAGGTTTAGGCTAGAGGGGATCGACTAGGTGTCGGGAATCAAGCGGTTTAGGAGTTTTGGAAGGCTAGAAAGAAAACAACCCGCCGTGGCGGGTTTGTTGGGAGCTATCGCGATCAGTTCGCTCGGGCGCTCTATTTCGTATTCAACTCGATTTCCGAGCACTCGGCAACTATGAATTGGAGCAGTTATCATCCCAAAGATCATCAAACGTTAACCATGATTTTTCCATATACACTCGATTTGACGGAGGACTATTGACGAAACGCTGGAAACCCACATAGCCACCATAGGAATTTTTCCCATTTACCTCGCCACATACAGTCACTACACCCCACTCGTTTTCTTTTGTTTTGATGATATTGCGAAACTGAGCTGACTCAGGATCGCGAAGCTCACTGGCAACGGTCTCTTTTGCTGTTTTAATGTCCCCAGATTCACAGCCCGCCAATAGCGCGGCGCTGATAATCGTGATCCCTGCGAGTGCTTTCATGATTGTTCTCCTAACTCGGTTGAGGCTAGCTTAGCCGTTTGAGCTGTCGCCGAAAAGATCAGATTGCATCCGGGCGCGGGCTAGTTTGCGCTGCTCGCCGAGAATGCTATAGATCTGCGCTTCGGTCAGGTCGTAGTCTTCGACCAGTTGGGGGATGTTGTCGCCGGTGTGGCGCTCCCATATTTCGCGGTCTCGCAGGGCGCGGTCTAATTGGCGGCCTTGGGGTACGTAAAGACTCCGCCCACCGGCAAACGAGCTGATAGCCCGCACGGCGGCAAAGGCGCGGCTGCGGGCTACTTTGGGGTCATCACCGGCGCGGAAATGGGCGTTCTCGACCACGGTGAGCATATCGCTTAGCCCCTGTGGCCACTTCTTGAGTATCTCAGGGTCGAGGTAGTCCAGGGCATCGGCGGGGATGCCGAAGCCTAGGTCTAGGTTGTCTGCCTTATGCGAGTTCATCGGGGTACCGTCCTTGCCGCTTGGCGTCGATGATCAACGCCTGGAGCAGCTTGTGCAGTTGGCTGTCGTCGAGAAAGTCCACACGATCCACCTTGAACATGTTCCTAGCCATGCCGTCGGCGTAGGCCCAGGCGCGGCCCGCGTGTGTGAGCAGTGCCTCGACCTTGTTCATTTCCGCTTGGCGGGAGCGTGGAGGGTTGGGGGCTTTACGACCTGCCTTTTTGGCGGGCTTCGGCTCAAAGCCAAGGCGGCGAAACTCATACATAACGCCGCCTACAGTCTTATTCGTGAGTTCTTTGGCACTGCTCACGCCCGCTGTGCGGGCGAGAATGGCGCGGTAGTCTTCATCGGTTAGGCCCAATTGGGCCTTCGCGATGTGTATCTGGGCCAGCTTGCCTTTGCTGATCATGACGTCACCTCATCGGCTTTCAGCTCTAGGTCTGGGAAATGCTTTTTCAGGTGACTGATCAGCGTTTTGGGGCTGTTCCATGTGGGGTCAAACATGACGGTTTTCAGCTCCACCATGTTGTCGGCTTGTTTCTTGCCGAATATCCGCTTGAGCTTTCCATACTGCTTAACGGGATATGCACGACTCTTACGCGGACGAAAGAAACGGGATTCGGGGTGTTTAGTTGTGCCGTTCTCGCCGCGCATGAACCACTCCCCTTTGATTTGGCCGTTCACATAGGTCTCAATCACCAGGCGCTCACCCTTGCTAAGACACTTGTAAAAAGTCACTTCATAGCCGTCAGCGAGGATCTTGGCGGTGCCGAAGATGCCAGAGAGCTGTTCTTCCAGTTGCTGCCATTTGTTCATGACGCCACCTCACCGATCTGGGCGTGACGGCTGCCGTTCACACCCTGGTGGAAGCTGACTTTCTTGCCGTCCTGATAGCCCTGGTGAATGGCACCATGATCATGGCTGCGCATGCCCTTGGTGTTATCGCGAGGCTTCATGGTGTCCAGTTCTTCCCAGCGCTTGGCCTTGTAGGCTTCCACGATGGCGTTCTCAGCTTCAGTGCGTTGCTGGCGTGTCACCTGTTTAGCCACGGCGTTCAACCATGCTTGCGCATAGAGATCACCATGGCGCACCTTGGTGGTTCGCTTTAGGCGCTTATTGAGGGTGGCCAAAAAGGCAGTCCGGTCGCGCTTTAGCTGTCGGCCCAGCACTTCAAAGGCATAGCCCGCTACTTCGGCAGCACCATTCAAGCCGTAGAACTCAACGTTAAGTGTCCATCGCTCACCGTCGAAGACCTGTTGGTAGACCTTCTCAGCGCCAAAGGCACCGGCAACCATAGATCCCAGCATGATCACGTAGGCGGGCGGCGTTTTACCTGCGCCTGTTTTAGTGGTGTGGCTGCCTACATCGCTCATGGCCACGTCGTCATTGGTGACGCCGTGAATGGCCATCAATTTTTGCGCCTGGCGCAATGCGGCGGCGGCTTCATTGGCATTGCTCGACTTGGCAAGCCGTAGGCACTTTTTGATTTTGTCTAACGCTTTGCTGTCCATTTCTCTCCCCTTGGCTGCTCATCAGTGCTGGGCCACCACGCCCAGCAGACGCCCCACGCGGGGGCGTTTCGCTTAATGGATGGTTGTTTTGATGGTTCCTTTGGCCTCTTCTAGCACCTCTTTAATGGCGAGCACTCCTAGCAGCGCTAACCGACCTGCCTGCTTAAGCTCTGGCGAGTTGGCACTTTCGCCGTTGAAGCCTGCATAAACGGTGAAACCACCGGTTTCGTTAGGCTCGATCGTGATCATGGCCTTGGTACTGGTTTTGGTCGGCTCGCTCATGCGGCACCTCGGTTAGCGCGGTAGGTGATGTGATAGCGGTACTGGATGCCCGCCGCTGTGTCGGAGTCGCGTAGGTAGTCGTTAACGACGTGGGCCGTAGACCTTGCGCGCCACGTTCAGTGCTGCGTCGCGGTGAGTGGTACCCGTGGCACGCTGGCCGCGCAAGGTGCCAACAAAGCCGCCGATCGCAGGGCTGACTCTGATTGAACTGGCATTCAAAACCGTGCTCATTGGGTCACCTCATCGGTCATGTTCTCGCTCGCCCAACGCCATGCGCTGTGCTTCCAGTTGCGCGGCGGCGGGTTCTGCTTTAGCCACTGCTTGGCTTGCGCGGCGCTGATGCCGCGCCACTGGAGCTGGTAGAAGTACTGGCATTTGCTGGGCATGGGTTACACCTCCGCAATGTTCAGGCTGATGGGCTGGTACCGCTCGGTTTCGCCGATGCGTTCATAGATCCGCACATAGCTTTTGGAGCCTGTTACCTGAACGGCGTCGGCGATGGCGTCCATGGCTTTCAGCCAGCGCGGGTCGTCAAAGTCGTGGCGGCGCAGGGCAAGCACCGCACCGGTGCGCAGGTTGCCTTGCTTGTCGGTGCGGAAGGCGTCCTGCACGATGGTCTTCACCTCATGGCCAGCACCTGACGTCCAATCCTTCAAGCACTCATCAATCAAACCTTTGGCGGCTTCGAGGCGCTCATCGAAGGTGATGTGATCGGCCACTTGCCGCTGGATTTTGTAGCGGCCATCGAAGCTCAACAGCGTGACGTTGCCTTTCTTGCCGCCCACGTTGACGCCGTACTGCTCAGCGGAAAGCTGCACAAAGGTTTCGATGTCGCCAAAGGCAGCGGCTTTGAACTGTTGGAGCTGGCGGTTCAGCTCAATGGCCTTGGTGACCAGCTCAATGGCGAGTTCATCGCGGGCTTGGTCAATCGGCTTGATACTTTCTTCTGGGATCAAACGCCCTTTGGCGTCCATCCGGTAGCCTTCTGGGATTCGTTGCGCTTCGTTGGCTTGGGTGTTCATTCTCAGGCTCCTTTACGGGCTTGCTTGCGTACAAAATTGGAGGCGCCGCGATTCATTCCACGGTTGTGACGGTGATGGCGCATCGGCTCAAAGGCGGCACCGTTGCGCTGGCTCAATTGGCACACTTCACGCTCAGACTGAGCCACTTCGTCACGCCACTGCTGGATAAGGTCGCGCCAGTTCCACCCATCGGCTTGGGTTTCGATGTCGTTGTCTTCGCTGGGCTGGTCGGCCTGTTCGTTCACTTCAGCCAAACCGGTATCCCAGCGCTGCCAAATGCGCAGCACGGCGGCTTCTTGCGCGGGTAGCAGTGGTTCAGGTTCCAACGCCAGGCGCTCGAACTGGGCCGGGTTGATCAGGTACTGCGCTAGATTCACGCCATGGCGTGCCATGCGCAGGGCGATGAAGCGGTCGGCGTAGTGCTCAAGGTGGGCGTCGCTGTAGGTTCTCATTGCTGGTCTCCCTGGTTGGCGGCACCTTTCAGCAGATCCGATAGGCGCTTGGGTGCGGTGGCTTGCTCAACGGCTTTGGCGGTTTGTCGTTGGCCCTTTTTGCTGCTGGACACCGTCGATTGGCGGTTTCTCAAACGTTCGTGCTCGGCCAGTACGTCATCGGTAGAACGCTCGCGCAGCGCCGCTGCTGGGGCACGGTTTGCGGGCTGTTTGGCACCGCTGCGTGCCTGTTCTTCGCGCTGCTTTTCCACTTCACCGGCGTGGCGATCTGCGCAGTTGGCCACCACTTCATAGAGGTAGCCGTGGCCGCTTAACGGTAGGTTGCTGGGTGGGCGTTCCAGCAGCTGGTCAAGCGCGGCAATCCAGACCTTTAGCGGCGCTTCACGGGTGATGCCTTTACGCTCGATCACGCCGCTGTTGATGGTCTCTTTAAGCTCGGTTAGCAGGCGGGCACTTTTGGCGCTCGCCAGGGCGCGGCTGGCAGGCCGGAACATGCCGAGGTAGCGCACGATGCGGCTGCTCAATAGGGCGGGCATCTCTAGCGCAGCGGCCAGCGCCTGGTTGTGCTCGCCCTGGGTAACGAAGGCGGCCATGTCGCCGCTCATGCCGCACTCGGGGCAGGTGGCTTTAAGGGTCATTGGTTTTCTCCCTGGCGGTCGGGGTTGTGCGGGCATGACTGGCAGTGGCGCCACATGCGCATGGCCATGGGGTTGTGGGTGGGCGCTGGGCGTGCGCGGTAGTCGCGGCACTGCTCAACGCTAATGGTGAGTTGCTGCGCGGGGCACTGGAGGCCATCCAGAGCCAGTAGCACCTTTTTTTCGATGCTGTCGGTGGAGGGGCTCGGGTAGCGGTTGGCCAGTGCCAAAGAGACCGCGCTACGCGAGACGCCGATACGCTCTCCCGCCATCTTGCGGTTAGTGGCACGCACTTCATCGGCCAGCAGCAATATCCAGCGGGGCGGCTCTTCGCCCCAGTTGGTGATATCGACGGTACGGGTACGACGAATGCTGTTGTTTAAGGGCGTGCTCATGGCTCACCCCCTTCGGTTTTGGTCACTCGCGAGTAGACGACTTCGCCGGTGTTGGGGTCGTAGAGTTCTTTGGTGCGGCGGATCTGCGGCGCCATCGGGCCGGTCCAGTAACTGGGCATCAAGCGATAACGCCCTGGTACACCGGGGGAAGATTCCACCATGGTTTGCAGGTACCCAGCCCTGGCGAGCATTTTGATGTACTCATCCGCCGTGGCTTTGGCGACCGGCACCTTGGGGGTGCTGGCGGCATCGGCCAGCTCTTGGCCGGTAAACGCACCAATGATCTTGAGCGTTCGCCACAGCTGCTCGCGCCCTGGCGGTGGTGGCAGCGAACCATCACGGCGCACGCGAGGGGCTTCTACGCCCACGTCGCGCTTTAGGAAATAGATGGCCGTTGTAGCAGGCAGCGCTTCGGGGTTGCTGCGCACTAGAAACCCACCTGCAATCAACGCGCGTAAGTAGCCGCTAACCAGGCTTTCTGGAAGATCATCCTGACGCTTGAGCGCAATACGGATGCCCTGCATGGTGATCAGACCGTCCTCTGCATGCTGGTGACGGATGGCGTCCCAAATGCGTTGGCGGGGCGTTACATCACCTGCCATGCCGGATAGGGCTGGTTTGCGCTTGGCGCTATTTTTCACTGACATGCTTAGCCCCTCCGTGCCGGTGGTTGGCCAGTGTGGATCTCGCGCTCGCCCCATTCCCGCAGGCCAACCATTTGCCAGCCGTTGGCGGTAGCTTCTGAGTGGATCTGGTAGAGGTTGACGGCGACGCGTCGCAGGCAGCCTTTCACGCGGTCGTTAACGGCTTGCAGCAGGTCGTCGTCAATTTCAATATCGGGGTAGCTCTTGTCAGCCAGAGCGCGCACATCGTCTAGGCTTGCCGCCTGTGCGGGTACCCATTCCAATACGCGGTTATGCAGGCGCTCTAGGCGGGCCATTGAGGCGGGCACGCGTTCTTCACCGATCAGAATCAGGGTGCCTTGGCTGGCGTTATAGATGTCGGTGAGGACGTTGGCGGCGGCTTTGTCAATCACGTACTGGACGTCATCCACAATCAGCGGGCGGCCTGAGCGGGAAAGCTGCTCGGCGATCTGGTCGACCATCTCGCTCAGGGTTTTCATGGGGATGATGCCCATCTCGCGCAGCACGGCGACCACAAACGCTTTCTTGGTCCAGCTTTCGCGGCACTCGACGTAGTAGGCGCGGTGTAGGTTGGCGGCATAGGCCGCTGCTAGGCTTTTGCCGTAGCCGCTGGGGCCGTACATAACCACCAAGCCAGGCAGTTCTGGCGGGCGGTTGGCGGCGCTTTCAACGGCAGCGGCGAGTAGCCCGACGTTAGTGAGTGGTACAATGGTGTTGACGCTCATAGTGCTTCCTTATCCAAGGTTGGGGTGTCGTGGGCCGTGGTCTAGACGGCCCGCCGGTTGCGGGCGGGTGACAGCCCGTCCGCATCCATTACTTTCGCGATAGCGCGAAAATCGTTGTGATGCTGGTAACGTTCGTACCAGTCGCGTGCTGCTTCCGGCACTTCCTCTTCTTGCTGAAGTTGGGCATCCAGCTTTTTCCAAAGCCGATAACGCTCCATCTTGTTTTGGGGTATCTGAAAGCGTGTGCCTTGATCCGCCAGCTGCTTGGCATAGGCGCGGCCTGCGGCTGCCTGCTTTTCGTCTGAGTAGCTGGCGGCGGGGGTAATGGCGCGGATCTCGACATCGCTGCCGGTGATGGTTTTGGCTTTTTGTGCCAAGCGGTTGAGCTGGCCTTTTTCGCGCTTCTCGGCGGCGCGCTGGATCATGGTTGCAGGCATGGCGGGGGTGGCGTTGCCGTCAAGGATGGCATCGCCTAGGTGTTCGCCTTCCAGGGTGTAAACGCCAACGCTGCCGGTATCGCGGTAGTCCCAGGCGACGCGGATCTCTTCGCCGTGCATATCGCGCAGGGCATCCAGGAAGTAGAGGCCACCGTTGATGCGCACTTCGCCACGGTTGGTTTTGCGTACTTCTTGTGGGCGCATGAGAGAGGCGACCACATCGCTAGGCGCGGTTAGCGCTTCAAAGCCTTCGGCTTCGGCGCTCTTCCAGGCTTCCATCGGGCTTTGGTTGCGCAGCCTTCCAGACTCCAAATCGCGAACTTTGGAAAGGCCTTTATGGGGTCTGTGGTTATAGACGTTTAACGCCTCGTTTAAAAAATCAAAGAACTCCTGAAACGTGGGTATTAACGCGGGCTTTAACCCCTGTTTAATATCGCGACGGCTTAGCTTGTGCGCCTTGGTAGACGCCTCTTTATCCATGTCCGCACCGATATAGCTGTCCATGGTTTTAGCCAGCTTTACCAAGGTGCTTTGGTGGGCGCGCTCGATCACACCGCGTGCCTGTGAGTTATAAGGCAGCGAGTGGGTGATGGTGCCGCCCAGGCGGTCGACCACTTCATAAACAGTGGCGTTGTCAAAACCGCTGCCGTTATCGACATAAAACAGGTTGAACATGCCCACGCGGCTGACGGCATCGCGCAGCGCATCCAGCGTAGCTACGGTCGACTCCGCAAGGTTGAGAGCGAAGCCGACGATCCGGCGCGTTGCCCAGTCGATGATCAGCGTGACCTCTGGCCTAAACGCTTGGCCGGTCAGCGGGTTAATCACTTCGGCATCAAAGGTGTGGCCATCCGCGACCCACACATCGTTGGGCCATAGCTCCGCACTGGTGCGGCGCTTAAAGGGCTGGAGCGCCTTCAGCTCATGAGCGCCCATGCGGCCACGCTCACGCGCTTCCGGTGACAGCTTGGCAAGCCAGCGGCGCACCTGGTGTATAGAGGGGTGCGGCGGCTGGGTCTGCTCGACCAGCAGCTGATAGGCCGCTTCCACGCTAGGCTTCTGCGGCTTCTGGTAGCGCTTGAGAAAATCACCGGCCCAAACAGGCATGCTCATATCCGCTTGGCGGCGTTTAGGCGCTAGGCCGCGTTCGCCGTGCTTGCGGAAGTCAGCGATCCAGCGCTTTAGGGTGCGCTCACTCAGGTTGCGCGTGATTGTCTTGCGGTCGTTGGCCATCACGACGCGCTCTTTAAGGTAAGGCGTTAGATCGTCTTCCTTCGCATGGGCAACTAACGTTTCGATAGCGCGCTGCTGGCTGACCATTTTGCTCATGCGCTCGATCTCGCGAACGAAGGCAACACGGGCAGTCATCACTTGGCGCTGGGCATCGGTTAGCTGCTGCTGGCCAGGGCGCTGTTCTTCCTGCTGGGGCACTACGGTGCTAACAGGGGGTGGCGCGGCGTTATCTGCCTGTGCCAAAAGCAGTGCGTTTTGAGTTTCGGTGGGTAGAACCGCGAAGGCGTATTCAATCGCTTTGCTGCTCAGGCGCTGTTGGCCTTCCCAGCTATTGCGCTCGGCAGCTTTTTTAACGCCTCTCTCAGTGCCGGGCATGCCTGGTAGCCCGGCCAGTTCTTTGGCAGAGTACCAGTTCATTCTTCTTCTCCCATCAGCTTTTTCAGCTTTCGCAGATCCGCATTTACCCGCTCTTGTACACGCGACAACTTCCCGTATTCGGCAGCAAGGGCTTCACGGCCATAAGCGACGCGCCCGCCACGCAGGTGCACGATCCAGTCGGTAAAAACGTGGCTTTGGCAGACCTCTTCCAATAGTGGAATGCGGTAGAAAGGGATGTTGTGGTCGCTGCGCGCTGGTGAACTCCACGCATCTAGCATGTGCTTGGAGACGTCGTCACCCGAGAAACGGCTCATCTGCGCGGCGACTTCGTAACGATCAACGGGGCAATCTTTCAGCACTAGACCGACTAACTCACTGACCTGGGCGGCATAGTTGCCGCTGCCTGGCATAGGCACGACCGGCGCCGGTACCTCAAAGATGTCTAATGTTTGGGTATCTTTGACGCGTCGCATGGCTATGCTCCCTGTGCCATTTGACGATGCGCGATAGCGTTAGAACCGCTATCCTTGTTGCATATACGGTTTTGCGCTTTTGCAGTTGTGAGTTTTTCTGCGCGGTTGGGACGTTCGCGGCATGGTGTGCCGTCGTGGTTCCAGCGCTCTGGCCAAACGGCATGAGGAGTAAGCCCAAGCTTTTTGGCAATAGCGCGCTCCATGCGTGGGTACGGTGTGTATTTCACCAGTTGCACCGCGTTGCCAGTGACGCCAAGTTCGTCGCTAAGCTTGCGCAAGCTGGAACCCTGGCTGCGGAGTTGGTATTTCAACCACTCCCAGCGCTGGGAAGGATTGATAGGAATTTCGTTATTCATGGCGTCACCTCGGTGGCGTTTTTTGGGGTGTCTAACCTGTCTTTCCCCATAAACATAACTCCACATTCGGAACTGTTAAATCCTTTTATGGAGTTCTTTTTCTCTCTTATATGGATATTAAAGTCCTTATAAGGAATATTGGGTCTAAATCAATGCCTTATGAAGAATCGGAACTGAAAGAAAAAACTGAATCCTCAGTTCCGAATCCCGATAAAGGAATCGGAACTCGAATTTCGGAAATTTCTGAGATGATGGGTGGGCGCAAAAAAGCTGCGAAGATGGCTGGAGTGGCTTTATCCACTTTTCATAGATGGTTAGCGGGTGACTCGATACCGGCGCTTGACAGCATTGCGCGTTTAGCTCAAGGCGCCGGGGTGTCCCTCGACTGGGTCGCCACAGGTGAAGGGCCAAAAGAATTAGGCCAAAGCCAGCCTGTTCCGGATACGGAAGTGGCTGGGATGGAGGACTACGCCTTTGTGCCCCTGTATGACGCGCAGTGCAGCGCGGGCGATGGGGCCTGGAACGAGAACTGCCGCGTACTCACGCACATCAGCTTTACACGCTACTCACTGCGCAAGCAGGGGCTAACGCCGGATCACCTTTCAGCAATCCGCATTGATGGCGACAGCATGGAGCCGGTACTGCATAGCGGTGATACGGTGCTGATTGACCACACCAGGACGGCGATTGAGGGCGAGGGTATCTATATACTGCGGCTGGATGGACATCTCTACGCTAAGCGCCTGCAGCGCCAATTCAACGGCGTATCCATCATTAGCGCGAATAAGGAAT
>NZ_JABWCV010000032.1 GCF_013371085.1 Vreelandella maris
TGAAGCCGTATCGCGCCATAGCGACGCGTTACGACAAGCTCAAGCGAAACTACGAAAGCATGGTGGCCTTAGCTTGTGGTTGTTTATGGCTGCCCATGTGAAACGTCAACAGACCCTAGGCCGTCAGCTGTCACCGAACTAAAACAAGGAGTTAACTTCATGGGCCAACGTCAACGTCCACTACGCAGCGCTGAATGGTTCGGCACGGCTGATAAAAACGGCTTTATGTACCGCAGTTGGATGAAAAACCAGGGCATCCCCGACCATGAGTTTCAGGGCAAGCCGATCATCGGTATCTGCAATACCTGGTCGGAGCTAACGCCCTGCAATGCGCACTTTCGCAAGTTGGCGGAGCACGTGAAGCAGGGCATCCTGGAGGCAGGCGGCTACCCGGTGGAGTTCCCGGTCTTTTCCAACGGCGAATCCAATCTGCGCCCCACGGCGATGTTTACCCGCAACCTGGCCAGCATGGACGTGGAAGAAGCCATTCGCGGCAACCCCATGGATGGGGTGGTACTGCTGGTAGGTTGCGACAAGACTACCCCGGCGCTGCTGATGGGCGCGGCGAGCTGCGATATCCCCACCATCGTGGTCACCGGCGGGCCGATGCTCAACGGCAAGCACAAAGGTAAGGACATTGGCTCCGGTACCGTGGTGTGGCAGCTCTCCGAACAGGTCAAGGCAGGCGAAATATCGATGCACGACTTTATGGCCGCCGAGGCGGGTATGTCCCGTTCAGCGGGCACCTGCAACACCATGGGCACCGCCTCCACCATGGCCTGCATGGCCGAAGCGCTGGGTACCTCGCTGCCCCACAACGCGGCGATTCCGGCCGTCGATTCTCGCCGCTACGTGCTGGCGCACCTCTCGGGTAACCGCATCGTCGAGATGGTCAATGAAGATCTGCGTCTCTCCAAAATTCTCACCAAGGAAGCCTTCGACAACGCCATCCGTACCAATGCGGCGATTGGCGGCTCCACCAACGCGGTGATTCACCTCAAGGCGATTGCCGGGCGGATCGGTGTGGATCTAACCCTGGACGACTGGAGTCGAGTGGGTCGCGGCACCCCCACTGTGGTCGATTTGCAACCCTCAGGGCGGTTCTTGATGGAGGAGTTCTACTACGCCGGTGGGTTGCCTGCGGTGCTCAAGCGCCTGGGCGAGGCCGACCGGCTGCCCTTCAAGGACGCGCTCACCGTCAACGGTAAAACCCTGTGGGAAAACGTTCAGGACGCCCCGCTGTATAACGACGAAGTGATCCGCAAGCTGGATAATCCGCTCACCGCGGACGGCGGCATCTGCGTGGTGCGCGGTAATCTCGCCCCCAATGGCGCGGTGCTCAAGCCCTCGGCGGCAACAGCCGAGCTGATGCAGCACCGCGGTCGTGCGGTGGTGTTTGAGGACTTCGACGACTACAAGGCGCGCATCAACGACCCAGACCTGGACGTGGAAGCCAATGACATTCTGGTCATGAAACACTGCGGCCCACGGGGTTATCACGGCATGGCCGAGGTGGGCAACATGGGCCTGCCGCCCAAGATCCTCGCCCAGGGCATTACCGATATGGTGCGTATTTCGGATGCCCGCATGAGCGGCACCGCCTACGGCACCGTGGTCCTGCACGTGGCACCCGAAGCCGCCGCCGGTGGCCCGCTAGCCGCGGTACGTAACGGTGATTGGATCGAGCTCGACTGCGAAAGTGGGCGACTGCATCTAGAGGTCAGTGACGAAGAACTGGCCTCGCGCCTGGCCGAGAGCGACCCCACCGCCGCCTCAACGCTGATCGCCAGCCAGGGTGGCTACCGCCAGCTCTATATCGAGCGGGTGCTCCAGGCCGACGAAGGCTGCGACTTTGACTTCCTGGTGGGCTGCCGAGGGTCTGACGTGCCGCGTCATTCGCACTAACTGACGAAGCTGGCCTGACTCTCCGACAGCGTTTCGCCATCGGTAGCGTGTAGCGCCATGGCGATGCCGCCCATGCAGGTCATGTCGCGATCCCAGGCGCAGCTTTCGATGCGGGTGGTGCCTCTCAGTTCGGCCACCAGGGCTTCATCAATGGCGTGATGCATGGTGGCCTGCATGGCGTCAAAACCGCGCACGCCGGAGCCGGTAATCAGCACCAGATCGGGGTTAAACAGCGCCAGGACATTGGCGATGCCATAGCCCAACGCGCGACCCGCCTCAGCATAGATGCGCTGAGCCAAGAGGTCGCCTTGCAGCGCTAGTTGGGTTAGCGCCTGCATCTGCTGCTCGGAGGGGTGTGCGCTGTCGCCGGCGGGGAGTTCTAGATGCTCGGCGGCTGCGCGGTAGAGCGCGTAGTCGCTGGCATAAGCTTCAATGCAGCCTCGTCGGCCGCAGGCGCACAAGGCGCCATCCGGGTGGTATTTGCTATGTCCAAACTCCGCCGCTGAGCCATTAGCGCCTAGATAAGGCACGCCGTTAATCAGTACCGACATACCGATGCCGTAGCCCAGCATAATGACCACTAAGTTGGGGCAGTCTACATAGGCGGGCTGTGCCGCCAGTACGCTGGCGATGCAGTTAGCATCGTTTTCCAGCAGCACGCTGCAGTGAAAACGCTCGGCAAGACGTGCCGATATTGGCGCGTTACGAAAGCTTAAAGCGGGAGACCAGATAATCGTACCGCTTTGCGACGAGACAACCCCCTGCACTGCCAAACAGATCCCCGCCAAGCGTTGAAATCCCTTTAGCTGTTGCGCGCAAATAGCGCTGATCTTCTCTTCCAACAGCGTTTCCAGGTCCTCGGCGCTCAACATCAGGGTGGGCACCGCGTGGTACTCGCTATGGCGTACTTGGCCCAAAAAATCGCCCACCACCAGTTGGATCTCATTGATCGATAGCTTGATGCACACCACGCAGGCGGCATTAGGGTCGAGTTCAATCAAGGTTTTTGGTCGGCCACGCCCGGTGGGACGGGGTGTTTCGGGTGGCCGTTCCGTGATCAACCCCTGCTGGAGTAGTTCAGCGCTGATGGAGGTCACCGTTGCAGAGCTGATGCCATTCAGCGCACCCAGGTCAACACGTGCCACCGGTCCTTGGTCTCGCAGGGTACGGATAACCGCCAGCGTGTTGTCATAGCGGCTGGTATCAGTCGACGTAAGCGCCATAAAAATGCCGTTATTGTTTGAGGTGAAAAATCGCTAAATGCGACCTAAGTTGCATATGCGTTTATTTATTTTAGTACCTAAAGTAAATAAAGCATCGCACGGCACATAAATAATAGTGGTAAGCCTTAAACGCATAATAACAACAGTAACGACAGGTGGCTCCATGCTCTTATCAGCGCGCAAACTCTGCCGCTCGTTTGGCGAAAACCAGGTCTTATTCAACGTTGATCTCGACCTTCAGACAGGTGAAGTGCATGCCCTGTTGGGTGAGAACGGCGCGGGTAAATCCACCTTGGTAAAAATTCTGGCGGGTTACCTTCGCCCCACCTCGGGCGAGGTGTTGGTGGAGGGTAGCCAACGTCACTACCGCTCTAGCGGTGAGGCGGAAGCCGACGGTGTGGTGATGATTCACCAGGAACTGGCACTGGCGGAACAGCTCAGCGTGGAGGAGAACATCTTCCTGGGTCGCGAACTGCGCCGGGGACTGTTTTTAGACCGACGCGCCATGCGCGAACGTAGCCGGGCGGCGCTGGCGGAGCTTGAAACGCATGTTGACCCAAGCGCCCGTGTGAAAGATCTCAGCACCTCAGACCAGCAGATGGTGGAAATCGCCAAGGCGATCACCCGCGATGTGCGCGTGCTGATTATGGACGAGCCCACCGCCACGCTAACCGAAAACGAAGTGTCGGTACTGTTCGCACTCATCGACCGTTTGCGCCAGCGTGGCGTGGCGATTCTGTATATCTCCCACAAGCTGCGTGAAATTGAACAGATTGCCGACCACGTGACGGTGCTGCGCGACGGCCATTTGGTGGACAG
This sequence comes from Vreelandella maris, assembly GCF_013371085.1. GTDB lineage: Bacteria > Pseudomonadota > Gammaproteobacteria > Pseudomonadales > Halomonadaceae > Vreelandella > Vreelandella maris. The sequence continues at coordinate 3,948 of NZ_JABWCV010000032.1, forward strand.
CGGCCCCATGGCTGGGCGCAGCAAAGAGGAGTTGGCGCGGTTGATGGTGGGCCGTGAGATCACTGAAATGTATCCGCCGCGTACCCGCCTTCCTGACGATGCGCCGGTGGTATTGGAAGTGCGCCATATGGTAGTGCCCGGTGCCGTTAAGCACGCCAGCTTTACCCTGCGCCGGGGCGAGGTGATGGGGTTTGGCGGCATCGTGGGGGCCGGGCGCACCGCATTGATTGAAGCGGTGCTGGGTTTGCGCCGCAAAAGCGCTGGGCAGGTGCTGCGCAACGGCCAGCCGGTGGTCATGCGCCACCTGCGCGATGCGGTGCACCAGCGCATTGCCTATCTCACCGAGGATCGCAAGGGCAAAGGCTTAGTGCTCAATATGGATCTGCGCTCCAATGTTACCTTGCTTAACCTGCGCGCTCACTGCCACCCGCTGATCGATCGCCGCCGTGAAGAGCAAGCCTTTCAACAGGCGGTTGAGCGCTTCGATATCCGGCTGCGCACCGCTGCACGCACCGTCGCTCAACTCTCTGGTGGCAACCAGCAGAAGCTGCTACTCGCCAAGGTGATGTCCATCGACCCCGAAATTGTGATTATCAATGAACCGACCCGGGGCATCGATGTGGGCACCAAGCACCAGATTTATCACTTTATCCGCGAGTTAACGGATTCAGGCTGCTCGGTGATTCTGATCTCGTCGGAGATGGGCGAGCTGATCGGGCTATCCCACCGAGTAGCGGTGATGTGTGCCGGCGTGCTCACTGGCGTACTTGAAGGCGAGCAAATTAATGAAGAAGAAATTATGCAGTACGCATCCGGTATTAAAGGAGTAGGGGGCGATGAGCAGCGTCATGGCTAATAACAAAACGACTAATAAAGCAGCTAATAAAATGATTACTCAAAAAGGCTTCGCGATTGACCTGAAAACCTGGGGACCGTTTGTGGCGCTGGTGGCTTTAGGGCTACTGGGCGTGCTGATTAACCCGGCGTTTCTGGGGCTGGATAACCTTTCGAACATGCTCACCCGCAGTGCCTTTATCGGCATTATCGCCATCGGCGCCACCTTCGTAATTACCGCCGGTGGGCTGGATCTTTCGGTGGGGGCCATGGCGGCCTTTATTGCCGGGGTGATGATTATTTTAATGAATAGCCTCGTCGAGCAGTTCGGTGCGGGGTGGACCACCATACTGCTGGGTATTGGCGCTTCGTTGTTGCTGGGGATTTGCGCAGGCTTTATCAACGGCATTGTGACGACGAAAGGCAAGATCGAAGCGTTTATTGTCACCCTGGGCACCATGGGGATTTACCGTTCGCTGGTGACCTACCTTTCTGATGGCGGAACGCTGACGCTGGATTGGGCCGTGCGCGATATCTACCGCCCGGTGTACTACGGCAGCTTTTTGGGCATCACCATACCTGTGTGGGTATTTTTGGCAGTGGCCGTCATCGGCTACATCTTGCTCAACTATACGCGCTTTGGTCGCTACTGCTTTGCCATCGGCTCTAATGAGAAAGTTGCCGAATACAGTGCCATTCATGTGGATCGCGTGAAAACCCTAACCTACATGCTGCAAGGCGTGTGTGTGGCGTTGGCAACGATTATTTATGTGCCGCGTTTGGGTTCTGCCTCGGGGGCTACCGGCGTGCTCTGGGAGTTAGAGGCGATTGCCGCGGTGATTATTGGCGGCACCATGCTGAAGGGTGGGCATGGGCGCATTTGGGGCACGGTGGTGGGCGCCATCATGCTCACAATGATTGGCAATATTCTCAATTTGACCGACGCCATTTCCAACTATCTCAACGGCACGGTGCAGGGGATCATCATCATTGTGGCGGTCTATCTGCAGCGTGCATCGTGGAGGAAAACAGGACCATAAACTCACTCGCTAACAGCGCAACATCAACGACAAGCAGCGAAACATAACAAGTACAAACACGAAAGGAGCATCACCATGCGAAGCATCAAGACAGCAGTGAAGGCCTGCGTCACGACCGCCGCACTTACTTCAGCGATAGGCCTTTCCGGCGCCGCCGTTGCTCAGGAGTACACTATCGGTGTATCCATCCCTGCCGCCACTCATGGTTGGACGGGGGGCGTTAACTACCATGCCGAAGAGGCTAAAAAGCGCCTTGAGGAGCTCTATCCGGATATCGAGTTCACTATCTCCACGGCGGGCACAGCGGGGGAGCAGGCCAATGACCTGGAAGATCTAGTCTCACTGCGCAACATCGACGCGCTGGTGGTGCTGCCGTTCGAGTCTGGCCCGCTGACCGATCCGGTGCGCCGGGTTAAAGAGTCTGGCGTGTTCGTGACCGTGGTAGATCGTGGCCTGACGGAAGAGGGGATCCAGGATCTCTATGTCGCGGGCAACAACCATGAGTTAGGCCGCGTTTCCGGCGAGTACATCCGCGAACGCCTTGATGATGAAGGCGACATTGTGGTGCTGCGCGGCATTCCCACGGTGATCGACGACGAACGTGTGCAAGGTTTCCAAGAGGCGATTGAAGGCTCCGAGGTCAATATTCTCGATATGCAGCACGCCAACTGGAATCGCGATGATGGTTTCGAGGTCATGCAGGACTATTTAGCACGTTTCGAGAATATCGATGCCGTTTGGGCGCAGGATGACGACATTGCGCTGGGTGTCATTGAGGCGGTACGCCAAGCGGATCGCGAAGAAGAGCTGTTTATCGTCGGCGGGGCGGGCATGAAGGACATCATCAAGCGGGTCATGGACGGTGATGAGCTGGTGCCGGTGGATGTGCTCTATCCGCCCGCGATGATTGCCACCGCCATGGATCTGACCGTTCAGCACTTTGTCTCCAATGGCCCGGTACTGGGTGAGTACATTCTAGGCTCGCCGCTGATTACCCAGGAGAACGCCGAGCAGTACTACTTCCCCGACTCGCCGTTCTGATCGCTTATTGATTGCGTAGTGATTAATAGGCGCGGGTAACAAGCATTACTCCTTCCCGCGCCTACCCAAGCACTTAATCCAAACGATAGTGAGAGAGTCCTATGAAAACAATCAAAGGGCCTGCGCTCTTTCTCGCCCAGTTCGCCGGTGACGAAGCTCCTTTTAATAGCCTGGATAGCATTGCTGGCTGGGCGGCGGGGCTGGGTTATCAGGGCGTACAGATTCCCAGTTGGGATGCCCGACTGTTCGATTTAAAACGCGCTGCCGAGAGCCGCACTTACTGTGATGAGGTGATAGGCACTCTGGCCCAGCACGGCTTAGCACTCACCGAACTCTCCACCCACCTTCAGGGCCAGCTGGTGGCGGTGCATCCCGCTTATGATGAGATGTTCGATGGCTTTGCGGTGCCCGAAGTCCGTGGTAACCCCAAAGCGCGCCAGGCGTGGGCCGTCGAACAGCTAAAGCTAGCCGCCAAGGCTTCGCAAAACCTTGGATTAACCGACCACGGCACCTTTTCGGGCTCGCTGGCGTGGCCGTACGTCTACCCCTGGCCCCAGCGCCCGGCAGGATTGATCGAAACCGCGTTCGATGAGCTGGCGAAACGCTGGCGGCCGATTCTGGACGCCTTTGACGAGGCGGGGGTGAACCTCTGCTACGAGATTCATCCCGGCGAAGATCTCCACGACGGCATTACCTTTGAGATGTTCCTCGAACGGGTCGGCAACCACCCGCGATGCCATATCCTTTACGACCCCAGCCACCTGATTCTGCAGCAGCTCGACTACCGCGGCTTTCTGGATGTATATCGCGACCATATTCAGATGTTTCACGTTAAGGACGCCGAGTTTAACCCCAGCCCCAAGCAGGGTGTCTACTCAGGCTATCAGTCGTGGACGGAGCGCGCAGGGCGTTTCCGCTCCCTGGGCGATGGCCAAATCGACTTCAAGTCGATCTTTTCCTGGATGGCGGCTAACGACTACCACGGTTGGGCGGTGCTGGAGTGGGAGTGCTGCCTGAAGCACCCAGAAGTCGGTGCCCGTGAAGGCGCAACCTTTATTCGCGACCACATTATTCAGGTCACCGAGCGGGCGTTTGATGACTTCGCCGGCGGCGGCTCCGACCAAGCCGCCAATCGCCGCATCCTCGGTGTTTAATAACGTGCCCCAATTAATTAAATGCCATTAATTCAACGACAGCGGAGAGCAACACGACATGAGCACTCAACACGACACGCCGCGTCGGCTGCGCCTGGGCATGGTCGGCGGTGGCCAGGGAGCGTTTATCGGCGGGGTACACCGCATCGCCGCACGGCTGGATGACCACTATGAACTGGTGGCCGGGGCTTTTGCCTCGGACCCCGAGCGCAGCCGGGCCGCGGCCGCAGAACTGCACGTGGCCGCAGATCGCGCTTATCCCGACTACCAAACCATGGCCGAAGCGGAGCGCAAGCGATCGGATGGCATCGATGTGGTCGCCATTGTGACCCCCAACCATGTGCACTTCGACGTAGCGCGCACCTTTTTGGAAGCGGGTTTTCACGTCATCTGCGATAAACCGATGACGATCACCCTGGAAGAGGCACAAACCCTCGCCGAGCTGGTGGAGCGGACGGGGCTTTTCTTCGGCTTGACCCATAACTACTCCGGCTACTCGTTGGTTCGCCAAGCGCGCGAGATGATCGCCAACGGTGAGCTGGGCGAGCTACGCGTGGTGCAGGTGGAGTACCCACAAGACTGGCTCTCTACTCGCCTGGAAGAGAGCGGCGTCAAGCAGGCCGAGTGGCGCACCGACCCCAAACGTAGCGGGCCAGCTGGCTGCTTAGGCGATATCGGCACTCACGCGTATCACCTGGCGCGCTATGTCACTGGGTTGCAACTGGAATCACTCGCCGCCGATATGCACACCTTTGTCGAAGGGCGCGCGCTGGATGACAACGTCCATATGCTGCTGCGCTTCAAGGGCGGAGCCCGGGGAATGCTTTGGTCGAGCCAAGTCGCGCCGGGCAACGAAAACGGCCTGCAGCTGCGCGTTTATGGCAGCAAAGGTGGCCTTGCCTGGCGTCAGGAAAATCCTAATCAGTTGGAGCATTCGCCGCTGGGTGAGCCCACCCGGCTATTGACCCGCAACGGCCCCGGACTGGGGGATGCCGCCTTGGCTGCCGCGCGTATTCCACCAGGGCATCCGGAAGGTTATCTCGAAGCCTTTGCCCAGCTCTACCGTGATTTCGCCGTGCAGATTCATGCCCATCAACGCGGGGAAAGTGCCCACGCATTGGCAATGCCAACGCCCGGCGTCACCGATGGTGTCGATGGTTTGACGTTCATTACCCGTGCACTGGCCTCGTCCGCCGCCGGTGGGCAGTGGGTGGATATGTAGAAACGGTCTTCGGCAATAACAATAAATGGAAGAGAGACACCTATGAACCAACCTTCAGCGCGCTATGCGAGCCTTGAGCAACGGGTGGTTTTTATTACCGGCGGTGGCAGTGGCATCGGGGCTTCGCTTACCCGCGCCTTTCATCATCAGGGCGCCCGGGTAGTGTTTGTCGATATCGATGATAAACCCAGTGAGGCGCTGGTCGAAGAGCTTCGCGCCGAGACCGGCGAAGCACCGCGCTATCACCATTGTGATATCCGCGATGTGGCAAGCCTGCAGCAAGTGATAACAGAGACCGGTCAAAACGTCGGGCCAATCCATACCCTGGTGAACAATGCCGCCAGCGATGACCGCCACGCCTGGCGGGAAGTGGATGTTGCCTATTGGGATGAGCGCATGTCGCTCAATCTGCGGCCGATGTTCTTTGCCGCTCAGGCGGCGGCTGAACAGATGATGAAAGCCGGCGGTGGTTCGATCATCAACTTTGGCTCGGTTAGCGTGCAAATGGCGCTGGGTGGTTTGCCCGCTTATGTAACGGCCAAAGCGGCGGTACACGGTTTGTCCCGCAGCCTGGCCCGCGATCTGGGCGAGCACAATATCCGCGTTAATACCCTGGTGCCTGGCGCGGTAATGACCCAACGACAGCTCGAAAAATGGATTAGCCCCGACGATGAAGTGACCATTCAAGAGCGCCAGTGTCTAAAAATGCGCCTTGAGTCCCACCATATTGCCCCCGCGGTGCTGTTTTTAGCCAGCGACGAAAGCCAGGCCATTACCGGCCAAGAGCTGGCGGTGGACGCGGGCTGGGCTTAGAGGAGGTCTGCTGGCTATGGTGTAACGCCTCGTTTTGCGTAATGATTTGATCCTTGCCCCTACAAGGACGTTTCGATGCCGCTGAATTGGATGCCTCTGAAATGGACAGACAAACCGTACCTACCCAAAGCGGAAGGCCGTATAGAAGCGATTGATTTAGCGCGGGGACTAGCCATTGGCTTGATGATCGTAAGCCATGCTGTCAGTGGTCTCGTCGGTATTCGTAATGTGCCGGATTGGGGTATGGTGCCAATCCATTTTCTGACCAAATTCTCCTCATCGCTGTTTATCCTGGTCTTTGGCATCGCGCTGGCGGTGGCGTTTCTTTCCCATACTCAGAGCGATGATTGGCCAAAACGACGGCTGAAGCTATGGCTACGCGCTGTAGAAGTGTGGTTCTGGTACAAAGCGCTTCTAGTCATTGAAATGCTGCCGTTCTATCCCCCCAGCGAAATCGTCGATGCCTTGCTGTATGGGCGATTTGCCATTTGGGTCGAAATCTTAGGTTTCTATGCCATTGCGCTGCTTTGGGTGCCGCTGATGTTACCGCTATGGGCGCGGGCACCGCTCTGGAGTCGACTCGCTACGATTGGTGCATTAACCGCGCTGACCGTCTGGCTGCAGAGTCTTACGTTTGGTGGCAACGATATTCTGAAAGCGCTGCTAGTGGATCACGAAGACCATTACACCTGGGGGCAGATCAGCCGCGCACCGATGATTCTAGTCGGGCTGCTTATCGGTGAAGCGTTACTCCGTTGCTATTTTGAACCGACCTCTCGCCGACGCTTAGTGCTTACGCTACTGGGTCTGGGTGCTCTGATGGTGGCGGGGTTTTATGCACTGGCTTTCGCCAGTGGCGATGTCAATGCGGCGATGCTCGCCGTGGCCAATAACGTCGGTAAACACCCGCCAGGACTTGAGTTTATGCTGTTTAGCTTAGGCGGCGCCTTGGTGTTATTAGCCCTGGCGTTAGCCGGAGGCGCCAAAGCAGCGAAGGCACTTTTGCCGCTGACGATGGTCGGTTCAGATGCCCTGAAAGCGTTTATTTTTCATATTGTGATGATCTTTTTAGTGCTGCGCTTTTTGTGGGAAGGCGAGGAAATGTACACCTATCCACAGGCACTGGGCGTGGGTGGCATCTTGATACTTGGCGCCGCGGCGTGGATTTGGCTGACCCGCTGGATGGCTAACCACCGCTAAAAGCGATTAATAATGGCTGGAGTAACGATTTGCGACACTGGATTCAATACGGGCTTATGGCTGTTGTACTGTTGATGGCAATGCCCGTGCAGGCAGATGGGTACGAAACAAATGGATACGATACTCATTGGTACTATGAAGTCGATAAGCAGAGTACGTGGCAGGGCGATTTAACCGCGCGCTTGAAGGCTATCGAAGGGGTATTTGAAGGCGAGCTGGGCGTTTACGTGCAAAACCTTGCCAATGGCGAAGCGTTTTCATGGCGCGCCGATGATCCTTGGTATTTAGCCTCGCTGATTAAAATACCGGTGGCGGCGCAGGTGCTGGCCGAACGCCAGGCAGGCGCCCTGACGCTGGATGAGCGATTAACGCTTGCCCAAAGTGACTTTGTCGATGGCGCGGGGCCCACCAATTGGCACGACCCTGGTACGCCTATCTCTATTCGCTACTTGCTGGAGCAGATGATTACCGTCAGCGATAACACCGCCACCGATATGTTGATCGATCGGGTAGGGATTGAAGCGGTGAATCAGCGCGCGCGTACGATGATCGCGGCAAGCGGCGGCAACCCCGATGACATCGGCCCTATCTCAAAGCTGGTCGGCGTGCGCCAGGGCGTTTATGGCGAGCTGCACCCGGATGCACAGGCGCTTGGCGGAATGGACTTTATCGCCCTGCGCCAGCATGCGGTAAGCCAGCGTTCCCAGGCGTTGGCCCGCGCGCTAGACGTTAGCACAGAATCTTTCACCCAGCCTGATTACGATCACGCTTTTGATGCCTATGAAGCCACCGGCGAAAACGTGGGCACCTTACGCGCCTTTGGCGACTTACTAGCTAGCCTGCACGGCGGCATGGATGACTTAAGCGCCGAGCAGCGGCAAACGCTGTTAGCGGTGATGCAGCGAACCAGTTCTGGCAAGCGGCGTCTTAAAGCGGGTCTGGGCAGCGGCGTAAGCTTCGCCCATAAAACCGGCACTCAGCAGCGGCGCAGTTGCGATGCCGGTATTGCCAAGCGTGACAACGTTGAGAAAACCACCGAAGGGCCGTGGGTGATCGTTAGCTGTGCTCGCGGGCCAGTGGCGGTAAACGCTCACGAACGCGCCTTGGCCAGTGTCGGTGAAGCATTGCGTTATAGCGGAGCCCTGGGTAAGCCGTGGTAAACTACTGCCCCGAATGATTCTCAGAACCTACTTAGTCAGGAGCAATTTATGACACAAGCCAGCGCCCGCCACATTCTAGTCAGCAGCGAAGAGCAGTGCCTAGCACTCAAGCAAGAGATCGAAAACGGCCGCGACTTTGCTGAAGTCGCCAAAGAGCACTCCAGCTGCCCCTCCAGCCGCCAAGGCGGCGACCTCGGCAGCTTTGGCCCCGGCCAAATGGTGCCTGAGTTCGATAAGGTCGTCTTCAATGACGAGGTCGGCCAAGTGCACGGCCCGGTGAAGACCCAGTTTGGTTATCACCTGCTCGAAGTCACCAGCCGCACTTAATTTTTCTTAACCAAACGCTCTTAATTTCGCCTAAAAGGCCGTCAAGCGCCGCGGTCACTCGACCGCGGCGTGAGGAGTACGCCTTGAACGACCCCATTATTACCATTAACGGCCTGAATAAAACCTATGAAGGTGGCTTTCAGGCGTTAACCCACATTGATTTAGCCATTCAGCGTGGGGAAATCTTTGCCCTGCTAGGCCCCAACGGGGCAGGCAAAACGACGCTGATTAGCGTGGTATGCGGCTTGGTCAATCCAACCGCTGGCCATGTACTGGTCGATGGGTTCGATAATATTACCCACTACCGCCAGGCCCGCGAACGCATTGGGCTAGTGCCTCAAGAGCTCACCAACGAAGCGTTTGAAACCGTCTGGAACACCGTCAGTTTCAGCCGCGGCCTGTTTGGCAAGGCGCCTAATCCTGCGCATATCGAAAAAGTGCTCAAGTCGCTGGCGCTATGGGATAAGCGCAATAATCGCTTGATGACCCTCTCCGGCGGTATGAAGCGTCGTGTGTTGATCGCCAAAGCGCTCTCCCACGAGCCGCGCATACTGTTTCTGGATGAGCCCACTGCCGGGGTCGACGTTGAACTGCGCCGCGAGATGTGGGATGTCGTGCGCCAACTGCGCGATAACGGTGTGACGATCATATTGACCACCCACTACATCGAAGAAGCCGAAGAGATGGCCGACCGCATCGGCGTCATTAATCGCGGTGAACTAGTGCTGGTGGAAGAGAAAGCTGCGTTAATGAGCAAGTTGGGCAGCAAGCAGCTAACACTGAACTTACACAGCCCGCTGACAGAGATACCTGCGAACCTACAACGCTTTGAACTGAGCTTAGCCGCTGAAGGGTTTGAATTGATCTATACCTACGATGGCAGCCAGGAAGAGGACGGTCACGCGATTTCAGAGTTTTTAACTGCGCTGGAGCGGGAAGGGGTTACCTTTAAAGATCTCAATACTCGGCAAAGCTCGCTTGAAGATATTTTTGTCGATTTGGTTAAGGAGCGCGCATGAATCTTCACCCCGTTCGCGCCATCTATATGGCCGAAATGGCCCGTACGCGCCGCACGTTACTGCAGAGCATTGTCTCGCCTGTCATCTCCACATCGCTCTATTTTGTGGTGTTCGGTGCCGCGATCGGCTCGCGGATCAGTGAGGTCAATGGGGTTAGCTACGGCGCCTTTATCGTGCCGGGTCTGATTATGCTAATGCTGCTGACGCAAAGCGTTTCCAACGCCTCCTTCGGTATCTTTTTCCCGAAGTTTTCCGGCAGTATTTATGAGCTGCTTTCAGCGCCTATTTCACATTTAGAGATAGTGATTGGCTACGTGGGCGCGGCAGCTTCAAAATCGATCTTGCTGGGGCTGATTATCCTGGCGACCTCAAACTTCTTTGTGCCGCTGGAGATTGCTCATCCCTTTTGGATGCTTTTCTTCCTGGTGCTAACGGCGGTCACCTTTAGCCTGCTCGGCTTTATTATCGGCATTTGGGCCGATGGCTTTGACCGGCTACAGCTGGTGCCGCTGCTGGTGATCACGCCGCTGACCTTTTTGGGCGGCAGCTTCTACTCTATTGATATGCTGCCGCCGTTTTGGCAAACCATCACCTTGGCCAATCCTGTGGTGTACCTAGTGAGCGGCTTTCGCTGGAGCTTTTACGGTATTAGCGATGTTAGCCTAGCGGCAAGCGTGGGCATGATCACCCTGTTCCTGGTGGCTTGCTTGGCCACGATTGGCTGGATTTTTCGCACCGGTTACCGCCTTAAACCCTGATCCTTTTTAAACCCTGGAAGCTAGTAGACCTTTATGCCACTACTGCAAAGTATTGTGCACCGCCTTGACCCGACACTAGACGGTGAGCGCCTAACCCTAACCGCTGCGCCCCAAGAACAGGCGGCTCCCAGCGACGACCCGGTAATGACAAGCCTGGTGGGTGCGCTGAACGACACTTACAACACCAAGCCCAAAGGCTGGGGGCGCTTTGCCGACGAGGGCGAATCAGCAGGGCCGCTTGCGGTGTGGCTGCGTGCTTATCTTGCCGGTGAACAGAGCTTTGCTGAGCTTTCTGTGGCACTGGCCGAACGGCTGGCCAAGCAGCTTCAAGAGCAGTTGTCAGTCAGTGGTTACCTAGTGATCAGCCACCAGCGCCAGGGCGATACGGAAACTCTGCTGATCGCACTGGTTCACCAGCGTGAAGGGATTGGCATTAATGCTGAGCACCACGCGGTGCCCGCGGCCCAGCTCAATACCAGCCAGCTTACGCTGGCAGCGCGCATCAATCTTACCCAGTGGCAGAGCGATGCCCCGAGTGCGCAGTATGTCTCGTTCCTCAAAGATCGCGGCGGCAAAAAACTCGCTGAAAGCTTGGTTGCCTTGTTGGGTATGGAAGAGGGCGTCGACGCGCCAGCGGAAACCCGCACGCTACTAAAAGCGTTCAGCGACTACGTCGAGAAAGAGGATTACGACGACGAAGTGAGTCGTGAAAAAACCGACACATTGGTCGATTACGCCAATGAGCAGCTGCGCCGCGGCGAGCCGATGACGCTGGAAGAGCTTTCCGGCTTGGTTAACGAACAGCAGCCTAAAGCGTTCTATGAGCATATTCGCAATGCCGATTACGGGCTCTCGCCGGAAATCCCCCCCGATAAGCGCACCTTGAGCCAGTTCCGTCGCTTTACCGGGCGTGCAGGTGGCGTCTCGATTAGTTTTGACTCCCATCTGCTTGGTTCAAGCATTGAGTACGATGCTGCTCAGGATCGCTTGATTATCAAACAAGTGCCCAAGCAATTAAGAGAGCAGCTTACCAAACAAGACTAAGCTAAGGACAAGCGGTACCGACTCAGGAGACCCCGATGCTGAATGCTATTAGTGATTTTTTCCAACGCACGCTGGCGCAACCTGAACAGCGTGAAAACCAAACGCTGACGCTGGAGCTCGCCACTGCCGCGCTGCTGTGTGAAATCGTCCGCGCTGATTACGACACCACCGACGAAGAGCTGGCCACACTGCGCAGTATGCTAATTGAGCGCTACCGACTAAGCGAAAGCGATGTAGAAGAGCTAATGTCGCTTGCTCAGGCGGAAGTGGATGAAGCCGTTGATCACTACCAGTTCGTTAGCCTGATTAAAGAGCACTATAACTACGGCCAGCGCTGTGAGCTGGTGGCACAAATGTGGCAACTGGCTTGGGCCGACGGCAATGTTGACCCGCTAGAAGAGCACCGCATTCGCCGCCTGGCGGATTTGCTACATGTCAGCCACAGTGATTTTATCCGCACCAAACTGCACGTAGAGGAGCGCAATAACCACGATGCATAACCGCAATGAAGACTCGAATTTAATGGACCTAATTGACTCAATAGAGAACATGGAGCAGGACGCTCCTCGAATCAGCGTTGATGATGTGGTTTATGCCGTAGGTCGGCGCTCGTTTGGTCCGCTCCTGCTGGTGGCTGGCTTAATTACGCTGACGCCGATTATTGGCGATATACCCGGTATGCCCACGCTGATGGCCGCGCTGGTGTTACTGGTGTCAGTGCAATTATTAGCGGGTAGTGAAACGTTTTGGCTGCCTAAATGGCTATTAAAGCGCTCAATTTCGCGCCAAAAGTTTGATAAAGGCATTCATTACATGAAAAAGCCCGCCCGCTGGGTGGACGGGCTGCTGAAGGTTCGTCTGCCGTGGCTGACCGGGTATATCGGTATCCGCGTGACGGCGGTGGTATGCCTGCTTATCGCACTCGCCATGCCGCCCATGGAGTTTATCCCCTTTTCAGCCAACGGCGCGGGGCTGGCGCTGTCGCTGTTGGGGCTAGGCTTGGTTGCCCGCGATGGGGTGGCGCTGCTGCTGGGGTTTGCGCTGTTTGGCGCTACCTGCGCCTTTATCGCGATGAACCTGCTTTAACAAGGAACAGTGTAATGTCAGACACTTCACCACCCACGCCGCCTAAACCGCCGGAAGAACAGGGGCGCTGGGAGCGGCGCATAGAAACGGCACTATGGAATTCGCGTTTTTTGGTCATGCTGGCGGTGATACCCAGCCTGTTGGGTTCGTTAATATTGTTTATTGTCGGCACCATGGATATTTTAAAAGTGGTCGCCGATGTAATGGGTTATTACCTGTTGGGCGGTATCCAAGACATCCATGACAGCCTAGTGCCCGATATCATTATCGCGGTGGATATTTATCTAATTGCCATCGTGCTGCTGATATTTGGTTTAGGTGTTTACCGGCTGTTTGTGTCGCGCATTGATCAAGCGGAGGTACGTTACCCGCGTCACCCCTTTAACGTCGAATCGCTTGATCAACTGAAAGACAAAATTGCCCGCGTGGTGATTCTGGCAGTGATTATTGAGTTCTTCCGCGCGGTGGTGGATATCCGCTTCGCCACGCCGCTGGACGCTATCTATCTAGCGCTTTCAGTGCTGGCACTGGCGGCGGCACTCTATTTGATGAGCCTAGGCCACAAAGGCGAGTAAATAAGGCTGCATTGTCTGGCTAAGCGACTACTCATTGGAGGATAACAGCCCCTCCACCAGCCCATTCAGCCGCTGCTGGAACTGCCCGCCCGGCGAGGGTGGGTTGGGGTCTGAGGTGATCACGACTGTCATTTCACGCTCGGGAATAACAAACAGCGCTTGACCACCATAGCCGCGCCCGTAGTAAACATCTTCCCCCGCCAACTGGGTAATAAACCAACCGAAGCCATATCCGTCGCCGGTCCAGCGAGAAGTGCCGCGGGGCTGCCACGATGTTTCTACCCAGCCTTTCGGCAGAATTCGCTGCTGATTTCCAGACTCATCAATGACTAACCCATTGTTGCGATATAGCTCACCCACCTCAATCAGTGCGCGTGGAGAAAGCTGCATATCATTACCGCCAAAATAGATGCCTTGCGGGTCGCGCAGCCAAGGGCGGATAGTGATATTGAGCGGATCGCCCAGCAGGCGTTGTGCAAGCGCATGGGTCGTCTCACCGCTGGCATGGGTGAGCGCGGCGGAAAGCAGATGGCTGGTGCCGGTTGAGTAGAGCATTTCCCCGCCGGGTTCATCCACAAAAGGGCGAGTAATAGCATCGTTAACCCAGTTGTCACTGGCTACCCAAGCGCCATAGTGACTGCCAGAGGTACGCTCAAGCCCTGCTTGCAGTGCGAGTAGATGGGCCACCGTGATCTCGCTGACTTTTGGATCAACACCGCTAGGAAGATGCTCGCCAAACAAATCCACCATGGGCTGCTCGACCGAATCGATAATATCCGCCTCAATCGCCGCACCAGTGATCGCCGCCAGCACGGTTTTGGACAGCGATTTAATATTGGCAGGCGATGCCACACCCGGCCCACCTTGATGATGTTCATGGATAATCTCGCCATTGTAGGCCACTACCATGCTGTGAATGCGTTCAAGCTGGCGGGTTTGCTGGTCTAGTGCCTGGAGTGCTGTTGCAGAGGGTTTATTTTCTGCTGCAGCAGAAGTAGTGAAAAACGACATAACAGCAAACGAAACAAGTACAGCAGTAACGCGCATCGCAATACCTTCAGTATAAGTGGCAAAGGTTCGAGGCTAAGAAGCCGAAGAGGTTCCGCAACAGATAGCCGCGAGCATTAAAGTTAGGTGACACTTTCTGCGCCTGAGACTGAACTGAATATTTATATGAATGGCTCATTTTTGAGCTTTTATAGCCACTTTTAGTATATAGTGGTTTATAAATGACCCATTATTAAGAGAGCTATTATGGCCCTGATTCACTCTCTGCTTGCTCCTGGCGAACTGGCTCAGCAGGTCGGTGCCAACGCACGGGCAACCCGATTGGCGCAGAACCTTTCCCGTAGAACTTTGGCGCAGATGGCGGGTGTTTCCGAGTCCACTATTAAACGATTCGAGTCTCATGGGCAAATAACCCTAGAAGGACTTGTGCTCATTGCCACGGCACTGGGCGCAACAGGTCAAATTGCCGAACTATTCAAGCATGAACACCCAGTATCCCTTGAAGAAATCAAACGGACAGGTCGCACCCGGGGGCGAAAATGAAGCGGATCAACTCTATAGAGGTGCTGCTAGCAGGTAACCCAGTAGGGGAACTGGTCGCTAGCCCACATCAGCGAGCCTTTGATGAAAAATACCAACGCCTTGGATAGCACAAGAGTAGTCACTTTCGACTAGAGGGAGGCAGTGGAATTACGCAAAACAAGAAAAAGCCTGCTAGGATGGGGGTGTTGGCTCATGGGTAAGCAACCCTTTGATTTTACCTAAAACGCAATAAGCAAGGAGCGCCCTATGCGTAATATTATCTACATTATTGGCCTGATCGTCGTTGTGCTGTTCATTCTGTCGATGCTTGGCCTACGCTAAGCCTCAAACAATAAGCCAAGCAAAAAACCGCCCACCAGCGAAAGCTGTGGGCGGTTTTTTTATGCGCAATCAGCGGCACCCTGGCCAAACATATCAAACATCAGCTCGCGGCCAAGGCTGGTCAGTACAAAGCGGCCATACTCATTAAAAGTGGCGGCTTCACTAGTTTCCATCACTTGCTGGCAGGTCGCCCAGGTGGGCGCAGCTGCGCTAAGTGCGACAAGCTCGCGTTGGGCTAAGCCGCGCTGGGGCAGGGTGATGGTTTCTAGCACATGACCGTGGTCGTAAAGCAGTTCAGCGGCAATCGACAAACATTGGCGAAGGCTGCGTTGAACGTTTGCAGCGGTTGGCAGCCCACGAGACGCTTGGAGAGGGCGTTCTGTTGCCAGCTCGGGAGGACTAAGCTCTAAAGACATTAGTTCTGGAGGCATCGAATGATCTCCTGCGGTCAGCCCAATAGGGGCTTGTTGCAGCGCATTATAGACTAAGGGCGATGTTAGACCAAGGTCTATAATCTGCGCGAGCATTCGTGCGCTAGCGCTCATCAACCGCAAGCCGATGTGCTACGCTCGCTGCCACGTATCTTATCGAGTCAAAGTGTCATGCATATCAGTGTATTCGGAACCGGTTATGTCGGCCTTGTCGCGGGCGCTTGTTTAGCCGATGTGGGCCATCAAGTTACCTGTATGGATGTTAACGCCGAGCGGATTGCGCAGCTTAATGCGGGCGACGTACCGATTTTTGAGCCAGGGCTTAGCACTATCGTTACCCATAACGTAGCGGCTGGGCGCTTACGCTTTACGACCGATGCGGCACAAGCCGTAGCGGAGGGCGAGTTATTATTTATCGCCGTGGGCACACCGCCCGATGAAGACGGCAGTGCCGACCTACGTTATGTGCTGGAAGTGGCGCGCACCATTGGCCAGCATATGGATAGCTACAAGCTGGTGATCGATAAATCGACCGTACCGGTGGGAACCGCCGAAAAAGTCCACGCCGCTATTAGCGAGGTTCTTGAACAGCACGGCGTATCTCACGCCTTTGACGTTTGCTCCAACCCGGAGTTTATGAAAGAAGGGGCGGCGATTGAAGATTTTACCCGTGGCGCACGCATTATTGTCGGCACGGAAAGCGAGCGGGTGAAAGCACGGATGCAAGAGTGCTATGCCCCCTACAATCGCAACCACGAAAAACTGATGTTTATGAGCGTACGGGCCGCCGAGCTAACCAAATACGCCGCCAACGCCATGCTCGCCACCAAAATTAGCTTTATGAACGAGATCGCCAACCTTGCCGAACGGCTGGAAGTGGACATTGAAGACGTGCGCCGGGGCATTGGCAGCGACCCACGTATTGGCTACCACTTTATTTACCCAGGCTGTGGCTACGGCGGCTCCTGCTTCCCCAAAGATGTGCAGGCGTTAGAGCGTGCCGCGCGCCAGTTAGGCTACACGCCGGAACTGCTCAGCGCCGTCGAAGCGGTTAATTTGCGCCAGAAACAGACCTTATTCACAAAACTGCAAGATAACTTAGGCAGTCTAAGTGGCAAAACCATCGCGGTGTGGGGCTTGGCGTTTAAACCCAACACCGATGATATGCGCGAAGCCCCAAGCCGCTCCTTAATGGAAGCGCTCTGGCAAGCGGGCGCGAAGGTGCAAGCGTTTGACCCCGAAGCGATGGCCGAATGCCGCCGCATTTACGGCGAGCGCGATGACCTGATGCTAGCGGGCGACCGGATTCAAGCCGTGAAAGGCGCCGATGCCCTGGTGATTTGCACTGAGTGGAAAGAGTTTCGCAGTGTCGATTTCGCTTGGTTAGCTCAGCAGCTAGCCGACAACGTCGTTATCGATGGGCGAAATTTATACACCCCCGACGCCGTTGAAGAGGCAGGGCTGCGTTACATTGGGGTAGGGCGCAGAAGCCGTGGCTAGGCGGGTAAATTTAAATTAAGAGGATGTGCTTTACCTTCGGTTACTTTTTGACACGCAGTAAAGGCGACAAATCCTGAAGTTAGCTGTTAAATAGCCGAAGGTTTAATTAGTAAATTGATAGATTTTCAGACACGACAGGCGTTGCGCGATAAGTTTTGCAAGACAGGTTTCTGCAGTGGCAGCGCAAGCATAAACGTCACGACGTTATAAAAAAGGACGGTACAGCATGGCTTCCATTTCATCACTCGGTATTGGCTCAGGCCTCGACCTCAACGGTTTATTAGATCAATTGAAAGAGGCCGAGGAAGAGAAGCTGGTGCCGATTATTGAGCAGCAGGAAACTCAGAAGGCTAAAATTTCCGCCTACGGCCAGCTGCAAAGCGCGCTTTCAGCGTTTCAAGATTCTGCTGATGCGCTCAATGACAGCGCACTTTACGAGAGCCTTTCAACCAACGTGGGTGGAGAAGCGATCACCGCTACCGCCGATGCAGAAGCGCAGCCGGGCAGCTACAACGTAAGCGTTGAAACCCTAGCAACCCGCGGCACGCTTGCTTCTGATGGCGTAGCTACAGCAGATGAAGCGATTACCACAGACCCCCAAAAGCTTACCCTTAATTTCGCGGGTAGCCCTTCCCAGGAGGTCGATATAGCGGCAGATAGCTCCCTTGAAGATATCCGCGATGCGATAAATGCCAACGAAGACGCTGGCGTAAACGCCACTATTGTTAATGACGGTACAGATTTCCGTTTAGCCCTCAGTTCTAGGGAAACCGGCGCCGCTGCTTCTATAGAGAGCTTTAGCTTCGATGGCACGGCCCCGTTTTCAGCAGACACCGATAATACGTTGCAAAGCGGCACTGATGCCGCGCTGAACGTTAATGGCATCGCGATTACTAGCTCTACTAATCAAGTTGAAGGCGCGATTCAAGGCGTAACGCTTAACCTTCAAGAAGAAGGCGAGAGCACGGTTAAAATAGAGCAGGACACACTCGCCGTACGCGAAGCCGTGACCAGTTTTGTGGATGCCTACAATGATCTAAAAGGTACGATGGGCGAGTTAACCAGTTTTGATGCTGAAACCGGTGCAGCTGGCGAGTTATTAGGCGACAGCGCCATACGTACCGTCGAATCACGCATGCGTAGTGTGCTCAGCGGTGGTGTGGAAGGTGAGTTTTCGATGCTCAGTGATATCGGCATTTCACTGAAGACGGATGGCACGCTAGAAATCGATTCTGACGAACTCGATAACGCTATTGCCAATAACCAAGACGCGCTATCAGCCTTTTTCGTAGGCAGTTCAGATGAAACCGGTATGGCGGGGCAGGTTAATACGATGGTCGAGCAATTGCTCAGCGCCAACGGAACCGTGACCGGGGCAATTACGGGTGCTGAAAACAGCATAGAGTCGTTGGGTGAGCGTTATACCCGCATGGAGCAATCCATTGATCAAACCATCTCGCGTTACCGCACGCAATTTGGTCAACTAGATGGGATTATTGCGCAAATGAACCAAACGAGCAGCTACCTCAATCAGCAGTTCGATGCCTTAGACGCCCAGCTAGGTCGTGATTGATATTGACCGCTAGAAATTGACGTTTCCGACGCCTGCGTAAGCAGGCGTTTTTATTGATAAAAACAAAATAGCCCGGTTAGCGAAAGAAAAAGCGCTAAAGTTGCCCTCTGTTCAGTCGATAAGGTTACTATCAACCTACAAGCGCCCAAGGATGCGCTTCTCTATTTTGGTTTAGCCTTTTCACTGAGGAACACCCAGTATGGCGACAATAACCTCCCTTGGCGTTGGTTCGGGTCTCGACCTAACCGGCCTGTTGGATCAATTACAAGAAGCCGAACGCGGCAAGCTCGCTCCCATCACGCTGCAAAAAGAGCAGCAACAAGCCAAAATTTCTGCCTATGGCCAGCTGCAAACCTCGCTCGATGCGTTTCAAGATGCAGTAGCGAAAATCAATGACCCTAAACTCTACCAAAGCCTTTCCGCGAATGTTCGTGGTGATGGTATTACCGCCACGACTACTGCCGATGCATTGCCCGGTAGTTACCGGGTAGAAGTTAGCCAATTGGCGACCTCAGGCACGCTCGCCTCTGCGCGTGTTGATACAAAGGATCAACCGCTCGAGCTTCAAGGCGCCACAGCACTCAAGCTTAATTTTGGTGAGTTAGGCGCGGATGGGTCGGTAACGATCGATATTGCACCTGATAGCTCGTTAAGCGATATCCGTGATGCAATTAACGCCAACAAAGAATCCGGCGTTAACGCCACCATCATCAATGATGGTGAGGGTTATCGGCTGGCGTTAAGTTCCAAAGCGACAGGTGTAGAAGCTTCTATCCATAGCTTTAGTTTTGTAGATGCAGCAGATGCTGTAGTTACCGGCCCATTCGGTGAGGCGACAGAAGTTGGGGCCAAGCAACAAGGGCAGGATGCGGCGTTAACCGTTAATGGCATTGCGATTAGCAGCGCCAAGAACCAAATTGAAGGCGCTATTCAAGGCGTGACGCTCAACCTTGCTGAGCTCAGTATTGCAGAAGGCGAAACCGCTTCTAGCACGGTTAACATTGAACGCGACACGCTAAAGCAGCGCGAAGCGATTAACGGTTTTGTAAAAGCGTTTAATGATTTAAAAGGCACCATCGGTAAATTAACGTCGTTTGACAGTGAAAGTGGTTCCGCGGCGGATCTGTTAGGCGATAGCACTGTGCGAACTATCGAGTCACGCCTACGTAGCGTATTAACGGGTGGCGTAGAAGGGGGCGAGTTATCCACCTTGAGCCAGTTAGGGATTACGCTGCAGCGTGATGGTACGTTAGAAGTCGATGACGACAAGCTAAGCGATTTGGTAGCCAATAATCCTCAGGCGCTCAGTGACTTTTTTGTCGGTGACGAAGATGCTGGCGGCCTAGCGGGCAAGCTCGAAGCATCAATTGGGCAAATGCTAGGCGATAGCGGCGTTCTGAAAGGCGCGATCACAGGCGCGGAGAACCGGGTGAAAAGCCTCGATACCCGCTACGAGCGTATGGAAAAAAGTATTGAAGGCACAATCTCACGCTACCGTACTCAATTCAGCCAGCTCGATGTGATGATCGCGCAAATGAACAGCACCAGCTCCTACCTCACACAACAGTTCGATGCACTGGATGCACAGCTGGGGCGCGATTAATAGAAGTCATTAGAACGGCCTAATGGCCGTTCATAATTCCTAACACAGCCAAGTAGGCTCTCGGTGTTTTTTATCATCACGAACGCAGCGCGGCGATCTCTGGCTTACCCAGCCCCCGCTTGAGATTGCCGCTTCGCTACGCTTTTTGCACAGGCATTCAGCGCAGCAGGGGTGTGGAGGAGTTTAGTGCTTCTTGCGCCATGGTCAGAAAGGCAGCAGCAAAGCAAGCTGCGTTAATACTGCCGGTAAGGTAGTTCGCCCGCCTATAGGCTACTTACCCTCTTGGTACATGGCTGCCAGCGCATCTTCCGTAATGGGGTTGCGTTTAGCATCAAGGATTTGGCCACCCAACGCCGCAACTTCACGAGTAAAGGTGATTAAGTCATCTGGGTTACGTGAAACTTTGCGTGCATTCAAAAAGCGGATCAAGATCGAAACCCCCTGCACCAGCGTGTGTTCGCCTTCTTGATGCAGCGGCGGTAGTTTACCCGGCGAGGTAGCGCTGGCCACCATCAATGGGTAACCCTGAGGCCCGGGCGGAAGGTGGAAGGCACCCAGCTCTACCTCGTAAAAAGCGTTTTTCGCGTTTAGCATCTCTCCCAGCGCTTGATTAATCGATTGGCTAGGGGCATCAAACACCACGAACAAGCACTGCTGGGTAGGTTTTTTGTTCTGTTGATGGGACGTTTTGCGCTGGCTTTGATGCGAGGAAGTGTCTGCTTGTAGAACCGGGGAGGCTGTCGCCTTGGAAGGCGAAGACGAGCTGTTACGTGGGGCGATCACTACCTTATAAAACAGCACAACGCTCACTAGCCCTAACACAATAGCGACGCCAGCCAGTAGTAGAGGAAGGAGTAAAGAAGTCATGGGTTATCCTTTCGTGCTTTTGGATGATATTACGATACGCCCCTACGCATAAGAAAGCAGTGGCTCGACTAAATTACTCAGCCCAGCCTTACGTCCGATCGCCAAAAATTACATAAATTTTTACTGTTTTCCCTAAAGATTCTCCTCGCGGTGCCGTTAATCAATATAACGGCACACACAGTGGCCGAAAGCGGGCCTTTAAGGCCAGTGTCCAAGCAAGGAGAATCACCATGTCAGTGATCAATACCAACATCACATCGATGATCGGCCAGTCCAACCTGTCCAAGTCTCAGAACGCTCTGCAGACTTCCATGGAGCGTCTGTCCTCTGGCCTGCGTATCAACAGTGCCAAGGATGATGCGGCCGGTCAGGCCATCGCCAACCGCATGACTTCACAGATCACCGGTCTAGCAACCGCACAGCGTAATGCCAACGACGGTATCTCCGTTGCGCAGACCGCTGAAGGTGCCCTGAACCAGGTGAACGATAACCTACAGCGCATCCGTGAATTGTCCGTTCAGGCCACGAACAGCACCAACAGCGATTCTGACCTTGAGTCCATTCAGAATGAAATCGGCCAGCGTCTTAACGAAATCAACCGTATCTCTGAAGAGACCGATTTCAACGGTGTCAAAGTACTTGAGCAAAGTGATGAGCTGAAGATTCAGGTAGGCGCTAAAGATAACGAAACTATTTCGCTCAACTTAGAGCAAATTAACAAGTCAACTCTGGGTCTTGCTTCCTTCGATGTTAGCCAGATTGTATCAAGCAAAAACCTGGAAGAAATGACTTCAGGTAGCTCATTCAATGTGAGCAAAGACGCTACCATAGAAGCGAACACTTATACCCCTGAACCCCTGACCGCTACAGGTGTATTTGCTACTGATGCTGGTGGTTATGCTGTTAAAGCGAGCGATGATAACTATTACGAACTCGCAACTAACCCTGTCACTGGTGACTTGACTTGGGATTCTGCCACTACTGCCTTGAACGTAGATGATGTTGACGTTGCTGGTGGAGCGCTAACTTCAGCCAATATTAGTTCTGCAGACCTGCCCACTGCTGTTCTTGATGCAACTACCGGTGTCGCCCCGGTTCTAGCTGGCGGCGTCACTTTAGATGACAATCTTTATCAGCGCAACGACGTGGCAGCAACCACTGCCGATACCTATGCCATTGATTTTAATGGTCAGGTAGGTGCTGGCGAGAGCTTGGTGGCTTACACCGACCCTAGCGATACTGTTCAGTATGCCATCGACGATGGTGGTGGTGTCTATACAGCTGCTACTATTGACGCGAACGGTGTAATTACAGGTGTCGGAGCTGTTGTAACAGCAGACGTAACCGCCTCTGCTTCAGGCGCTGATGCTGTTGAAAATGGCGATACTGTTGTCGAAGCCGGTACTGATCTGGCTGCTCAAAGCTACGGCAACTACGCTACCCAAGGCTCTGATGGCAAATACTACGCAGTAGACGTTGGCGTTGATACAGGGGCTGCTGCGGGAGATTGGAATGCTGCTGACGCATCTACTTGGGATCTGACAGCAACCGTTGATGAAACGGCAATGGAAGAAGTCAGCGCTGGTAACATTGCACCGGGCGGTGCTGTAACTGAAGTCGCGACTGCTAACGTGAGTGTCGGCAGTAACGCCGATCTGCTTCAGATTGCAGATGAAGCAGCTAGCCCCATGGCGGTGACTGCAAATGGTCTTTATGCCTTGGAAAGTGGTGATGGCTATGCCGTCAAGGGTAGCGATGCTAGTTACTATGCGGCCAGTGTAGACGACGACGGTAACGTTTCCTGGGACTCTTCTTCCGAAGCCCTCGACCCTTTACTTGTAACTGATGACGGCACTGGCGATGACGCGGTGACCAAAGTCGAGACAGATGTTGTGGCTTCAGCTACTTTTGAAGGGTTGGAGACTGGTGAAAGCTTGCAACAAATTATGGACAACAGCGGTAACGGAACAGGTACCTATGTTGTCAAAGGCGGTACTGAAGAAGCGCCTACCTACACCTATGCAACGCTATCAGAACCAGATGTTGATGGTAACGTCACTGTAACAAAAGAAACCAATGGCGATGGTTCCTTGAAAGGTGCGACTGTTGATCCGCTGAGCATGCTGGATACCGCTATCTCCAAGGTCGACTCTCTGCGCTCTGACCTCGGTGCTATTCAGAACCGCTTCGAGTCAGCCATTACCAACTTGAGCACCACTGAAACCAACCTCTCTGCTGCCCGTTCGCGCATTGAAGATGCTGACTACGCAACTGAAGTAGCCAACATGACCCGCGCTCAGATCCTGCAGCAGGCCGGTACTTCCGTACTAGCCCAGGCTAACCAGATCCCGCAGTCTGTTCTTTCTCTGCTGGGTTAATCTGAGGCTTCGCCTAGATAGAGCCTTCGCTTTATCGCTAAGTAGTACAGCTAAACCGGCCCTAAGGGGCCGGTTTTTTTAGGAGTCGATGTGAGAAATAACGTGCAAACTATTTCAGCCTATAGTGTCGTTAATGACGTGATCCCAAAGCTTAACGCGGTAGAAAGGCTCGTCGAAGGTACGGTAAAAGAGATTGTCGAGACGAGTCGGCTTCCAGCAGAAATTGAGCGTTACTCAAAGTTGCAAATAGAGTTTCAGCTTGAAATATCAATGATACGAATGAACTTGGAGCACCTATTCAACCGCTACCATGGTGAACTCACGGCGGTTAAACAGAACGAGAAAAACGATAGTCAGTTAATATTAGACTCGTATGAAACCACCGCTATCGAAAGCGCTAAGACGCTTTATCGGCGCGTTCAAGAGCTGCAGCAGGCTCAATGAAAGCTTTCAAATAATCGGGAGTTGATATGCACCCTGATGAGCACGAGCAAGTGGCACTGGAACTGGAAACGCTGATTCGCGACACCCAGGCCGTGATTGACCGAGTCGAAACCTACGGGCTGAACAATACGATGCCCGAAGATTACCAAGCGCTGCTGGATATTTTAGACAATGCTATTAAACAGCAACGCGCGCATACGCAGGGGATGCTATCGGGCTAATCGTGAGTGTTGTTTGAAAAGCTCGCCAATAGCTAATTTTGACAGCACCTGCTTTTACACGTTACTGCCTCGCCCTCGTCTTTAGCCGTCATGGCAAAAATACGCCACGCAATTGCACCGCCGTTGTGATTACACCTATATCAGTCATATTCAAAATAAGAATAAAAATTAACTTTAATATTCTTTTATTCGTTTTTGTCGTGGGGGTAAGATAGTCGCTATCAACGCCACATGACTTTCTATGCGGCTATTCGTATCGTCGGACTATCGACCAACGAGGAAACAGACTCATGCCACTACCACGCAAGTTGACTACCACCCTCGCCGCGCTTTCGCTAAGCGTTGCTGGTGGATTGTTTGCCGCGACTGCCTACGCCGATACGCTCCGCGTGGGTATGTCGGGCGGTTATTTCCCCTTTACGTTTGTGGAGCAGGACGAGCTTAAAGGCTTTGAAGTCGATGTGATGAATGCCGTGGGAGAGATCACCGGTGATGAGATCGAATTCGTGACTGCTAGTTTCTCGGGCTTGGCGGGCATGCTTGAGTCTGGACGTATCGATACCATTGCCAACCAGATTACGATCACCCCTGAGCGCGAAGCGAAGTATGTTTTTACCGAGCCCTACGTGTATGACGGCGCGCAGGTCGTGGTGCGGGCGGGTAATGATTCCATTCAAGGCGTTGAGGATCTGTCCGGCAAAAGCGTGGCGGTGAATTTGGGTTCCAACTACGAACAGTTGCTGCGTGAGCAACCGAACGCCGATGACATCGATATTCGTACCTATGAATCCAACATCGAGCAGGATGTGGCGTTGGGCCGGGTAGAGGCGTTTGTGATGGATCGCGTGAGTGCGACGCAAGTTATTAAAGAGAAAGGCTTACCTTTAGAGCTGGCGGGTCAGCCATTCTCGACCATTGAGAACGCGCTACCGTTTCGCGATGACGAAGCGGGCCGTGAGCTGCGTGACCGCGTTGGTGCAGCGCTTGCCGAGCTGCGTGAGAATGGCGAGCTACGTGAGATATCGGAAAAGTGGTTTAATACCGACATCACCCAGCCGTAACGTTTAGGCTACCCTGGTTTAACGCGGCCGTGGCATTGCCACGGCCGTTTGCTTATAAGCGGTCTAATCTATGTTTACTTTTTATGCTTAATCTCGAATATATGTGGGGGCTGTTGCCGGTTCTGCTGCGCTATCTGCCGCTCACGCTTCAAATGGCGACGATCGCCATGTGCTTTGCGCTGATACTGGCGTGCCTGCTGGCGGTGGTTCGCGTATCAAAAGTGCCGGTGTTAAACGGGTTTTCGCTGCTGTTTATCTCGTTTTTCCGCGGTACGCCGCTGCTGGTTCAGTTGTTTCTTTTCTACTACGGCTTACCGCAACTGATTAGTTCGTTAATCGCGATTACCGGCGTCACCGCTGCGGTGCTAGGGCTAACGCTGCACTTCTCGGCTTATATGGCGGAATCAATCCGTGCGGCGATTGTCGGGATTGACCGCAGCCAGACCGAAGCCGCGCTCTCCATCGGCATGACCCAGTCGCAGTTAATGCGGCGCATTATTCTGCCCCAGGCAACCCGCGTGGCAACCCCAACGCTGATGAACTACTTCATTGATATGATCAAGGCAACTTCGCTGGCTTTCACGCTAGGTGTCACCGAGCTGATGGGCGCAACGCAAAAAGAGGCGGCGGGCAGCTTTCTCTATTTGGAAGCGTTCTTGCTGGTGGCGCTGATTTATTGGGCAGTCGTGGAAGTGCTCTCCTGGGGGCAGCGTCGGTTAGAAATTTACCTGAATAAGGCCTACCAACGATGATTTCGCTGCAAGGCATAACCAAGCGCTTCGGCGGCCACACGGTGTTTAAAGATATTGACTTGAG
Source organism: Vreelandella maris (assembly GCF_013371085.1). Lineage (GTDB taxonomy): Bacteria > Pseudomonadota > Gammaproteobacteria > Pseudomonadales > Halomonadaceae > Vreelandella > Vreelandella maris. The sequence goes on from NZ_JABWCV010000032.1 coordinate 29,987, forward strand.
CCTTGCCCAGGGCGAGATCATCGTCATCATTGGCCCTTCCGGTACGGGGAAATCGACGCTGCTGCGCTGTATTAACTTCCTTGAAAAGCCCGATGCCGGACGCTTGCAGGTAGGCGACCTGAGTGTGGACACCCAGCGCGCCAGCCGGGCAGATATTCTGGCACTGCGCCGCCGCACGGCGTTTGTGTTTCAGAACTACGGCCTGTTCGCCAATAAAACCGCGCTGGAGAATATCAGCGAGGGGATGATTGTGGTGGACAAGCTGCCCAAAGCTAAAGCCCACGCGCGGGCGAGGGAGATTCTGGAACGCATCGGCCTGGCGGATAAAGCCGATGCTTACCCGGCGTCACTTTCCGGTGGCCAGCAGCAACGGGTAGGCATCGGCCGTGCCATGGCAGCGAATGCCGATGTGATTTTGTTTGATGAGCCCACCTCTTCACTAGACCCGCAGTGGGTGGAAGAAGTGTTGGGCTTAATGAAGCAGTTAGCGGTAGAACGCCAAACGATGATCGTGGTCACCCACGAGATGCAGTTCGCCCGGGAAGTGGCAGACAGAGTGGTATTTATGGACGAAGGCGGCGTCGTCGAGCAAGCCCCGCCTGAAGAGTTGTTCACTGCACCCAAAGATGAGCGAACGCGCCATTTCTTGCGCAAAATATTAGCGCCTACCGGGCAGGCAGTGCCGTAAATGCGGTGCTGGTTTTTTAGGTGGCACAAGCTAAGTTAATGCCAAGCGTGGCTATGGATGGAAGCAATGCCGTGCATGTTATGCTGACTTTCAGTTCACCTGTTTTTTGAGGTTGCTATGCCAACTGAAAACCGGCTCAAATTACCTATTGGCGTTCAGACCTTCTCGGATATCCGTGAAGGTGACTACTACTACGTTGATAAAACACCTGATATTCATCGTCTAACGGAAGAGGGGAAATACTTTTTCCTCTCCCGCCCGCGTCGCTTCGGTAAAAGCCTGCTGCTTGATACCCTGCGCTGCCTGTTTGAAGGCCGCAAAGCGCTGTTTGAAGGGCTGTATATTCACGATAAATGGGATTGGCAAACTGGGCATCCGGTGATTCGTATTAGCTTTGCTGATGGGCATTTGGCTAGTCGTGAGGATTTGGATACCCATATCCGCTATCAGCTGGCTCAGCATCGCGAGCGCCTGGGCATTGTCAGCGAGCGCCCCAAACTAATTGCCAATGATTTTTCGGACCTGATTCGCCGCACTCACCAGAAGTTTGGTCAACGTACGGTAGTGCTGATTGATGAATACGATAAACCAATTCTCGATAATATCTTAGCCCCAGAGCGGGCGCGTGAGCTGCGTGAAGGGCTGAAAAACCTTTACAGCGTGCTCAAAGACGCCGACCCGTATTTACGCTTTGTGCTGTTAACGGGTGTTTCTAAGTTCAGCAAAGTGAGCCTATTCTCGGGGCTGAATAACCTGAACGACATTACGCTGGATGCGCCTTACGCTTCCATTTGTGGGTACACCGATGAAGATGTTGACAGCGTCTTCGCTCCTGAATTACCGGGGTTAGACCGTGCTCAAATCAAGCATTGGTATAACGGCTACCGTTGGGGTGGGCAGGAGGTGACCGCTGTATACAACCCCTTTGATGTTCTACTACTGTTTCAAAAGCGCCAGTTTGGCCCCTATTGGTTTGAAAGCGCTACTCCCACATTTTTGGTAGAAATTCTAAAACAACGCGGGGTGTTTACGCCGTCACTAGATCAGCTGGAAACCGAGGCTGAGCTGCTGGGTCGTTTTGATGTTGACCATATCGGTACTGAGGCGCTGTTATTTCAAACGGGATATCTAACCGTTAAGCAGGTGGAAGAACCCATGGTGGGGTATCGGTTATATACCCTAGGCTTTCCTAATCAAGAAGTAGAAACCAGCTTAAACCAAGCGTTACTGCCGGTATTGGGTGTCGAAAACCCCGCGCGTGAGCGTAAAACACTGTTTACCCATCTGCGGGCTCATGACTTAGTGGGTCTTGAAACTCACCTTAAAGCCCTTTACGCCGGGCTGCCCCACGATTGGTATCGCAACAATCCAATTGCTCAATACGAAGGGCATTATGCCAGTGTGTTTTACAGTCACTTTGCCGCCCTTGGGTTAAGCGTTACGGTGGAAGACGCCAGCCATTTCGGCAAGGTGGATATGGCGGTGGATTTTGCCGGGCACCTCTATTTATTTGAGTTTAAGGTGGTGGAGCAGTTGCCGGAGGGGAAGGCCCTAGAACAGATTAAAACCAAAGGCTACGCCGATAAGTACCGTGCCGCTGGCAAGCCTATCCATTTAATCGGCGTAGAGTTTTCCCGCGAGCAGCGCCAAATTGTGGGGTTTGATGTGGAGACGCTTTCTTAATGCCCACTATCACCGAGTCATTACTGAAAAGCGTTGAACAGCTAGCCTGTGAGGCGGGCGAGGCGATCATGCAGGTCTATCGTCGTGATTTCAGCGTAGAAATAAAAGCCGACAATAGTCCGCTGACTGAGGCGGATAAAGCGGCCCATGAGATTATTGCCCGTGGCTTGCAGGCGCTTACCCCTGAGGTGCCGGTACTCTCTGAAGAAGATACCCAAGGCTTTAACGGTGCTAACGCTGAGAGCTTTTATTGGTTGGTCGACCCGTTGGATGGCACCAAAGAGTTTATCAAGCGTAACGATGAGTTCACCGTCAATATTGCTTTGATCACTCAAGGAAAACCGGTGTTGGGGGTAGTGGTGGCGCCTGCCTTGCAGCTTACTTATCTAGCCGCTGAAGGCTTGGGGGCCTTTAAGGTCGGTGCTGACGGGCAGTGGCAGGCCATCCAGGCGTCATTGCCGCCGCAGGCAGGGCGGCCTTGGCGTGTGCTGGGCAGCCGTTCGCACCCGGAACCGCGTATGGCGGCATGGTTAGCAGCGCTGGGGGAGTATGAAACTCAACCCATGGGGAGTTCGCTGAAGTCGTGCTTTATCGCGGAAGGTAAAGCGGATGTCTACCCGCGTTTTGGCCCCACCAGTTTGTGGGATACCGGCGCTGCTCAGGCGATTGTCGAACAGGCCGGTGGGCGAGTGGTCACCCTGGACGATCAGCCTTTAAGCTATGCTAATCCCCAGCAGGTGCTTAACCCCGATTTTGTGGTATGGGGCAAGCGCTAGTCTGTGTGCAAGCGCTATTCCATGTGAATGATGATCTGATTACGGCCGTTTTCTTTCGCTTCATAGAGCCCTATATCCGCTCTTTTAAGCGCCGACTTTAACGATTTTTCTTGGTCGCGAACAGAGGTTACCCCCAGCGATGCCGTGATGTTGAGCGCTTGTTGCGAACCTTCATATTCAACCGTGGTGGTCGCTTCTTCAATAGAGGCACGAATTCGCTCTGCCACCTGCTGAGCCTGCTCAATAGCGGTGTTGGGGAGTAACACCGCAAACTCTTCACCCCCAACCCGGCACAGTAAGTCTTCTTGGCGAAGCTGGTCGCTGACTATTTGCGTGAAGTTTTTCAGTATTTCATCGCCCACATCGTGGCCATACTCATCGTTGATGTGTTTAAAGTGGTCAATATCTATGGCGATAAGCGCTATGGGGTGGTTTTGACGCCGTGCCCGTGATATCTCGATGGTCGCTTGGGCTTGTAAGTAACGCCGGTTAAACACCCCTGTTAGTGGATCGGTCATGGCTTGCGCGCGTAGTTTTTCTTCAAGCTGTTTACGCTCGGTAAGATCAAACACCATAGCTCGTGAATGCACAAAACGGCCGTTGCGTGTGTAGGCAGAGCCTTGAATCATTACGTGAAGCTGCTTGCCGTCACGCGTGAGTAAGCTGCATTCTGCGCTGCCAGGTTGATTGTCTTTCACGTTTTGGAAGGCTTTTTCAAACTCTTCGCGTGTTTCTGGTGTAATCAACTCTCGGTAATCGATATGACCGATCACTTCCTTGGCAGAGTAGCCCAGCCAGGCAAGTTCGGTGCGGTTCATTTTGACCACGAGACCGGACTTATCAATCGAGTGATAGCCGCAGGGGGCGTTTTCATATAAATCACTGACTTCATAGGCGTGGCGCTGAGCGGCTTGGCGTAATTCCCGTTGGCGTTGGCTGCTGAAGGTCCAAAATATGCCAAATGCCACGGCAACGCCGTAAGTCAGCAACAGAAACCAGAGGACAGTGGTCTCTTCTTTAAACAGTGAGAGCCAGGTAGGGCGGGGGAGCGTGACCCCCAGTTTCCACGGGTGGTCGGCGTTGTCGCTAAAAATAGTACTTGCCAGGCTGCGGTAGCGCTGGGTGCGTATATCTTCGGTTTGAAAGCGCAGCAGGTGATTGTCTACTGTGACGCTGCCTTCATTGCGTAGCTGCATGGCTTGCCAGTAGTGGGGAGAAAGCGCAGCAAAGTTGCCACCAAAACTCGCTGTATCTACTGATTCGATACCTTTATCCAGCAGCCACCTACCTTGGGCATCAACCAAAATCATATTGGCGTTCTGGTCAAGTAGCATGGCTTGGCGCAGGGCATCTGTCAGGTAATCCCAATTGAGACTTAAAAGTACCACGCCACGGCGCTCGCCGGTGGCATCAAACACAGGGGTGGAAACGTTGACCACTGGAAACACGTCGCGGCCAAATAACTCGAACTGCAGGTTACGGCCAGGCGGTGAGATATACAGGTCGCGTGGTAACAGCTTGGATGATTCTATGAAGTAGCCAGTATTAACATGAAGATTGCCCGATATCCGTGGTCCAGTTTCACGGCTTCTGGGGGCACGCAGCACTTCGCGCCCCTGGTTATCAATCAGGACTAGCTTGGTGTAACGAGCGTTGTGGCTAATTAAGGTCGTTAAAAAATTAGAAAGCTGGGATAAATCGCTAAGCGAATATTGCTGATCAGTGAGTGTGGTTAAACTTTGCGCTGCGAGGTAGCGCCTTAGTCCAGGCATTTCAGCAATGGCAAGCGCATAGTTAAGACTTTCATTAATATCGCGGGTTAATGCTTCTTGCCCCACTTTTAAGAGGGCATCGGCTTCGGCGCTCAGGCTATTGAGCCGTGTTTCCATATGCACATGGAGAACAGGCAGCAGCGTCGTTGAAACTAGGATCAACGGTATGCTCACGGCTAGCAGTAGGCGAGTGTGTAGGCGGCGCAGTGGCACGGCAGCATTTCCTGTCTAAAATAGGCGGCCTGGGTAAGGCAGCCTGTTTTTCTGTTTTAGAGGTAAGGGATGGTGTTTATAGGGGGAGTTTTATCAGCCATTTTTTAAGGTGGCGTAAGCGTGCGTGGCAAGCGTGTTAACATCCCAAACGGAAGGGGTTTGGAGAAATAGAACCCTTGCAGCAGGTCGCATTGGCGTTGCTGCAGATCCCTGTGCTCTTCACGTGTTTCAATGCCTTCGGCGACTACCGCTAAGTTTAAGTGATGCGCCATGGTAATAACGCCTTGAACGATGGCGGCGTTTTTCGCATTTTTTGAAATACCTCGAATAAATACAATGTCGAGTTTGACCTTGCTGATGGGGAGATCACGTAAATAGCTGAGACTCGAAAAGCCCGTGCCGAAGTCATCTAACGCCACGCTAATGCCCAGATCACGTACTTCATTGAGTAGTGCAACGGCCTGTTCGGTATTCGTCATTAGCGTGCCTTCCGTTACTTCCAATTCCAGTAAGGCAGGGGGTAGGCTGCTAGCGTGAAGCGCTGTTTTAACTTCGTTCATAAAGCCTGTTCGCCGGAACTGCATTGGCGAAATGTTGACCGCCACCGAAAGGGGGCGCTCACGGCCAGCATTAAGGGCTGCAATATCATGGCAGGCGCGATCCAATACCCAGCGACCAATGGCAATAATTTGCCCCGTTTGCTCGGCAACCGGCATAAACACACCCGGTGAAACAAGGCCTTTGGTGGGGTGGCGCCAGCGTATCAGCGTTTCCACACTTTGAATGTCGCCACTGGCGGCGTCCACGATGGGTTGATAATACGCTTCAAATTGCTCAGCTTGTATGGCTTCTTGTAACTCTCGCCTGATAACAACATGTTCGGCGACATTGTCGATGGCATCACCGCAGTACCATTGCCATGTATTACGCCCTTGGCGCTTGGCATCCAGCATCGCGAGGCTAGGTTCTGTCTGAAAAGTCATAAATGTTACGCTATCTCCGTTCATTGAGCAGGAGGGCGATATGACAGGCCGTTACGAGCTTTCTGATCAGCGTTGGCAGATGATCGAGGACATCGTT
>NZ_JABWCV010000033.1 GCF_013371085.1 Vreelandella maris
CGACGACTCTCAACGACAGACCTCGTAAAACACTTGATTGGAAAACACCTGCTGAAGCTCTCAAAGAACTACTATTTTCAGCATCATAAGCCAGTGTTGCGACGGCCCCTTGAACCTAAGCAAATATCCCTCGATTCGCTATACAGAGCGTATGGCTGACGAGGGTATCGATGCCTCAGTCGGCACCACCGGCGACTCCTACGACAATGCACTGACCGAGACCATCATCGGCCTATTCAAAACGGAGGTGATTCACCATCGTGGCCCATGGAAGGGGCTGGATACCGTTGAGTATGCCAGGCTGGAATGGGTTGACTGGTTCAACAATCGCCGACTACAGGAACCCATCGGAAACGTTTCACCAGCAGAACGAGAAAGGACGTATTGTCGTCAACTGGAGGAGTCGGGTGAAGCAGCCTGACTCAAACAAACCGGTCTCCAGAATAACCGGGGAGGTTCATCCCGGGGTTACTCGCTTTGAGAATAGAAATACCGGCCCCAGTCATGGGCGCAAGCACACCGAGCTTGATGAGTAGCGGTCTGCAGTTCATCTTCCTAGTAGTTATAAACAGACACCTCAACTGTGCCAGTCCATGTTGTCACAGCGCCATGTAGTTCATGGCAAACACGGTGTAGATACGAACTGAATGTGCTTCTCTGGAAACCGGTGCAGCGCCTGCCAACTGATTGGACAACAACGGCATGCATAATTATCGAGGCAACGAGTGTTGCTATCTACTTTTGTGATCCACACAGCCTATGACAACGCGGTAGCAATAAAAACATCGACGGCTTAACACAGGCGAAAGGGGCGGAACTGCCGCGCCACACCCAAGAGGACATTGTATTACCAGTTGAATAGGAAGCGCCTTGACTTCAGGTGGCCAGTTGAGGCGCTGGTCTAAACACCATGAATGCTCACCCGCCATCTATTAGGTAGCGTTGCACTCAGAGCCTGCACCCACCTTGCGGTTTATTACTTTTTGCACCATGTTTTAGGCAGCATATTCAGTTTGCATTCAGGTTTGATATCTACACTTGTATAAATGCGCTGCTTCAGCCTGCTACGTTGTAATTTACGGCAAGGATTTGCTGGCTAATGACGCGAGGGATTCGCATGGAACTGTTGACTCTGCTTATTGTTTTATTACTGAGCTTAGGCGCCGGCCTGCTAGTGCAGTGGCTGCCTATGCGCCACCAGCCGATAGCCACCTACCCGCAGCGCGCGCCTTTTCTAGGCGGTGGTACGCCAGATAGCCACGCCTGGAGCCGCTATCACGTCCGCTATTATCCCATGACGCTGCTGCTGATCGCCTTCGAAATGGAGATGATGTTCATGTATCCATGGGCGGTTGTCTTCGTAGAGAAGGGCATGATGGCAGTAATGGAGATGGGCATGTTCCTGGCCATCCTGTCGGTTGGCATTGTTTACGCCTGGCGTGAGGGGGTATTCAAGTGGCAGTGAACTGGCTACGGAAACTCGCTTCGCATAAGCGGGCTCCCGTATTTCCTGTGCTGGGCAAGCAGGGCGATAAAGCGCTGCGGTACCTCGCGCTATCGCCGGAAATCGAACTGGTCGATTCGCCACGCCACGCCAGTGTGTTGCTGATTGCGGGGGAGGTTCCGGCTGATAGATTAGAGCCTCTACGTCGTGTTCACGATCAGTTGCCTGATCCTTTCACTACGCTGTGGTTTCGTAACGAACCGTGGCCTCATCTTGAAAACGTGGATCGGATCGATGATCTCACCGATTTACCTGCGGCCCTAACCAAAGCACATCGTGAACTGATGACAGGCCAGCGTGACAGTGGATGCCGCATCTTGTCGGATAGACCGCCCAATCCTTGGAAAGGTGAAGGAGACTTCGGCCAAGGTGGCGAAGGCATGATGGGTGGAGTGCCCTACGGGCGGCCCATGGCCATGAATATGCAGGAAGATATCAGCGATGGTTTGACGCTGGATTCGCTGACTTTTCGGCTCGGGCCGTTCTTCATGGCATTTCCGCCCGGCATGGCAGCGGAGGTTACGTTGCAGGGGGATCTGGTTCAGTCATGGGAAACGCAGTTGGAGCCGTATCCGCAACGCCTCGACGCGGTGTTTTTCAACGCTCGGAAGCACCCCGTCCCCATCGCCGAGATTGAGCTCGCACGGGCCCGTCATCATCTGCAGCGCCTGTACCATGCGCTGCATCTTGCTGGGCTGGAAGCACTCAGCCTAAGTTCCTTGCGCCTGGCACACGGTTTGTCGACATCAAGCACGCTAGATGGGCTACGTCGACGCCTGGTTCGCAGTGGCTTCTTTCATCTGGCTGCTGTAGGCGGTGGTTTGCTCAATACCGAGCAGGCCCGACAGTTTGGCGGGCCTGCCGCTCGTGCTGCCGGGCTGGCTGATGATTTGCGTTCACACGATGCCGGTTATCGCCGTCTAGGGTTTTCCCCCGTATGCCAGAACGGAGGAGGAGTCTCGGCCCGTTGGAAGCAAATCTTGGACGAAGTCGAACAATCCTTAATGTTGGCACGCCAGGCCGAACGGGATGAGGTGTACACGAACGATGTGGATTGCATCGAGACGCCACGGGGGCCGTGGGACGAACAGCCTCCCGAAGATGCTAGCGCGATTCTTGACGAGATCTTACCAGGCCTGGAGTGGGGCGATGCACTGGCTACTATTGCTAGTCTGGATATAGCGGCGGTAGCCGATAGAGGGGGCGGAACACAGTCGCCTGGTGAGTCACGGGCAGTGCAGGGAGGTTCGGGTAATGTTGTTAAGTGAGCTGTTCCTGCCTGTACTGATGGTGATGTTCATGCTGACTGTCGGCGCCTACGTCGTGGCGGTGCTTGATCGGCTTATTGCCGGTGCATTCGGCGCCCCTCAGGCAGGCCGTGTCTGGCTTGCTCCCATGGCCCGAGGGGCTTGGCTGATGACCCAACACGCCAATGCCACCGAAGCACCGGACTGGCAGGCCTGGCGGCTGGCGCCGGCACTGTATTTGGCGTTGGCTGCAATCGGACTGGCCGTGGTGCCGTGGTCGGAGTCGCTGGTCGCCACTGACTTGGTCACCAGCGTGGTGCTGTGGGGCAGCGTGGAAGCATTAGCGACAGTGGTTATCTTCTTGCATGGCTGGTCGGCAAACGCGCTGCTGGCACTCATCGGCGGCTACCGTTATGTGGCGCTAGGGCTCTCTTACATCCTGATCAGCATGTTTGTGCTAATTGGCGTGGCATTGCCGGCCGAATCGCTACAGTTCACCCAAGTGGTCGCCTCGCAAGAAGCGCTGTGGAATGTCATACGCCAACCGCTGGGGTTGCCATTGTTCCTGATTGTCGGCCTAGGCATGACCTTCTGGGGCCCGCTCAACCTTGCTGATTCGAAGGACCTGGCTGGAGGAACGGCTTCTGAGATCTCTGGGCCACCTCGGCTGGTCTGGGATGTGGCTCGGGCGGCCATGTTGGTTGCTTTCAGTGGTGTGGCAGCAAGTGCTTTTTTAGGTGGCTGGATGGGACCTTGGCTACCCGGTCCGTTATGGATGGCCATCAAGATGCTGGCAGTGCTACTCGTGTTGCTATTGCTTGGACGGGTACTGCCGCGTATTGCCCCTGAGCGCTGCGTCACCTTGATGTGGGTGGTGCTGTTACCACTGTCGTTTATCGACCTGGTGTGGGCTGGCATAGGGGCGCTGCTATGAATCACGGCATTGGCATTGATATCACGTTTCTATCATTGGCCACGCTCGCGGTGGTCACCGGATGGCGAGTGTTTCGTACCGATTCCATGGTACGCGCCTCCTTTTTCCTGCTGGTGTCGTTCATCGCCGTAGGCGTGATCATGATTCTGCTGGCAGCGGAATACCTGGGCGTGGCGATGTTCTTCATGATGGCTGTGGAGATGACGGTCATGGCGCTGTTCATGGTCATGTTCATGATGAATCCTGCCGGCCTTAACCCGATGAATATGGTTCACCAGGAACGTATCGCTATCGGGGCGGGGATTGTCGGCTTCCTGGTATTGGGCGCCATGGCGCTATTGGCTGCCTTTCCTGACCAGCCGGTCTCGGCAGACCTTGAGCCAGTTAGATCCCTAGGCAATGAGATGCTTGGTGACTCGATGCTGATCTTCGAGTCGGCGGGCATCGTGCTTTTAACCACCATGATCGGCGTGGTGGTGTTGTCGAGTCATCGGGGCCGCTATGGGGCGGCTGCAGTGGGTTCGCTACCGCCGGGGCTGGAGCCGGGTGGCGACCCGGCGGGTAAGCTCGAGGAGGACGAAGAGGAAGAGAGTGGTGGTCATCAACACCATCATCACCACTGACCAAGCAGACAGATAGGCAGGGAGGCTTGCATGACACTAACCACACTTTTGCTATTGGCAGCGGCACTGATTGGCATCGGGATTTATGGTGCGCTTTCCCAGCAATCGTTCGTGATGCTGATGATGGGACTGGAACTGATCCTCAATGGCGTCATGCTCGCCGCGGTGGCGTTCTGGGCCTTTAGCGGGGCTGGGGCGCCAGAAGGGCAACTGCTGACGATCATTGTTATGGCGGTGATGGCCATTGAGATGGCCATGGGATTTGCTTTGGTAGTAGCCGTCTTCCGCGGTAAGCAGGCCGACATGACCGAGTCACTGACCGGGTTGAAGCACTGATGTTGTGGTTTGTTCCTCTTTTCCCACTGCTTGCCGCCCCCGGGATGTATTGGCTTGGCAAGCGCTTGTCCGCTAGGGATAGTGGTCGAGCCGTGTTGGGCCTGATGGGGGCGGCAGTCGCTGTCGTTACCCTGCTGCTCGCGAGTGTGGCGCTCATGGGGGACTGGGGTGGTGCCTATCGCTGGAGCTCACGGATCGTCCTGTCGGTTGGGATGACACCAGCGAGCGCTGTATTTGCCATCGTCGTGCCACTGATCGCTACACTGATCATAGCCTATAGCGCCTACCATGAGTCTGAGCCCGTCAGTGAGGGCGTGCCAACGCGTCCACCCGTCAGGTTGGTCGCTCTGCTGACGGCATTTGTCGGGGCGATGGAGCTTCTCGTGCTGGCTGAGGATCTGGTGACCCTGCTGATCGCCTGGGAGCTGGTCGGGGCCTGTTCATGGGCACTGATTGCCCACGAGTGGCAAGAGGGCGACAACCTGCGGGATGCCGCCTGGGCGTTCCTGGTCACTCGCTTCGGGGATCTGGGGCTGTACATTGCAGCGGCGGCAGCGTTTGCCGGCACTGGCTCGTTTGCCTTTGCTGACCTGTCCCAACTCGATGGGTGGCTACTGGATGTGTTTGTTGCCGGCGCCGTGTTGGCTGCAGCGGCCAAGTCCGCCCAGGTTCCCTTCTCGCCATGGTTGTTTGCCGCCATGTCCGGGCCAACACCGGTGTCGGCATTACTCCACGCGGCGACCATGGTCGCCGCAGGTATCTATCTGGTGATTCGGCTGCATGCGGAGATGGCTGCCGTTGCCTGGTTTGGGCCGGTTGCCATCACGTTAGGCTTGGCCACCGCCCTGGCAGGGGGGGTCGTGGCCTATCTGCAAAGGCATGCCAAGAAGCTGCTGGCCGCCTCGACATCGGCTCAGTATGGCCTGATGTGGTTAGCGGTAGGGGCAGGCTTTCCCGGTGTCGCCCTGGTGCACTTCGTCACACACGCCTTCACGAAAGCGGCTTTGTTCCTAGCAGCCGGCATTGCCGAACGTCATGTCGGCAGCTACTCGCTAAATACGATGCGCCTCGGGCGACTGCTTCCGGGGATTGCAGTGGCGACCATGGTGGCCAGTCTGGCGCTGGCAGGGGTTATCCCGCTGGGGGCATCCTGGAGCAAGGAGAAGATCATTACTGCTGCTGGCCATCAGGCGTCCTGGCTGGCCGTGATCGCCGCCATCGCTGGTGGGCTCAGCGCGTTGTATGCAACACGCTTTCAGTTGCTCGCATTTGGACGAGGTCTGCATGGCCCCACGAAAACTGCCCCATCACAGCCAGGGCACTCCTCGGTTGAGGCCGGCTCGCTCTACCTGCTTTCGGCAGGCACGCTAGTGCTATCTCTGCTCTGGTGGCCCGGTGTGGGAAACGACCTTGCTAACCTGCTATCGATCCAGCTTCCCCAAACCAAACTGTGGGAACTGATCCTGTCGCTACTGCTGGTGGCGCTAGGCATTGGCGCTGGGTTTTGGGCGGTGCGCCGAGAGGGGTCGAATCAGAGCCGACAGAGCGAGACGCATGCTGCTATGGCGAACTGGTTTGGCCTGCCAGCTCTGGCAGAGCGGGGGATTTCTACCTTCATGAGGTTCAGCCATGGCCTGGCACGTTTCGATGATCGCGTAGTGGATGCTGGATTACGGGGCCGCGGAGTAAGTGCTGCGATATCCTTCAGCCATGGCCTGGCACGCTTCGACGATCGAGCTGTAGATGCTGGCATCCGCGCCAGCGCCCGTTTTGGCGTGTGGCTGGCCAAGGTCAGTGATCGACGTGGCGAAGGGGCATTCGATGGCGCAACGAGCCTACTAGCGAGAGGCGTTGACTGGGCGGGCCAAGTAGCGCGGCAGGCCCATACCGGACAGACGCATCATTACTACACCGGTATCGCGGCAGGGTTCGCCGTAATTTTTATAATCTTGGGCATAGGAGCACTCCTTTGATTCTCACCGCAACCTTGGGCCTTCCCATGCTGGGAGCTCTCGTACTCGCCGTTTCACGCCGTTGGACAGAGACCACGGCTCGCCTGTTTGCTGTGGGGGTTTCCCTATTGCCTGTATTACTGCTGGCCTGGGCTTGGCTGCAGTTCGATACCCAAGGCGCACTATTTCAATTTGTCGAAGAGGTGCCTTGGGTACCCAGCCTGGGCATGGCATACCGGCTAGGCGTAGACGGCATCGCGCTGGCTATCGCGACGATGAGTTCCTTGGTCTTCGCTGCCAGTATTGCCTATCCCATTAACACGCAGAACCAGCCTCGGCAGTACTACGCTTGGATGCTCTTTCTGCAGTCCGTGTCGCTTGGCGTCTTCCTCTCATTGGACCTGCTGCTCTTCTATGTCTTTTTCGACCTGAGCCTGGTGGGGATGTTTTTCCTGATCGGCCGCTGGGGGCACGGTCAGGCCCAGCATTCAGCATTCAAGTTCTTTCTTTACACTTTCTGTGGTTCGCTACTGTTGTTGCTGGCATTCATCGGGCTTTATCTATCAGTCGAGCCACACACCTTTGACATGCGAGTGCTGATCGAGCAGCAGCCATTGGCGGGAGCGGGTGTGTCTGCTGGCCTCATATTTCTCGCCCTCATGCTCGGCTTCGCCATCAAGACTCCCATCGTGCCCGTGCATACCTGGTTGCCCCAAGCGCATGTCGACGCTCCCGGACCGGCCTCGGCAGTTCTCGCCGGGGTGCTGCTCAAGATGGGCACCTACGGGATTCTGAGGATTCCGTACTCAATGATGGGGGAGACCTTTGCCCGCTACGCTCTGATTATCGCTCTCTTTGCTGTGGTTTCTATTCTCTATGGTGCCCTCGTGGCATTTGGCCAGGGAAATTTGAAACGACGCATTGCCTATACCTCTATCAATCATATGGGCTACACGGTGCTAGGGATCGCCGTGGCTGGCGCCTTGTTCCAGGATGCGGTATATGCCCGCGAGATGGCACTGATAGGGGCCACGGTAGAGATGGTGGCACACGGACTGATTACCGGGGCGCTGTTTCTGATCTGCGGCTCGTTCTGGCAGCGCACCGAGGAATACGATTTGGATAGCTATGGTGGGCTGCTCCGACAGGCACCGCTATTGGCAACGTTCGCCATACTCGCCTCGTTTGCCAGCCTGGGGCTTCCTGGTCTGGCCGGCTTCGTGGCGGAGTTCCATATCTTTGCCGGCACCTTTGCCGTCTACCCTTGGCTCGCTGTCATTGGTGTGCTGGGCATTCTGATCACGGCAGCGTTGTTTCTGCAGATGCTGCAAAAACTGTTCTTCGGGGCGATGCCGCAGCGATGGGCGAAGTTTGACGATCTACGCCCAGCTGAGTGGGGTGTGCTCGGGGTGCTGTCGGCAGGCTTCGTGATCATTGGTATTGCGCCGCAGTTCCTGCTGACCCTCATAGAGGCTTCAGCAACGCTGTTGGTAGGAGCCCGCTGATGCCTATTGGTGATGTGTTGCCGGAAATCAGCCTGACGCTCGGTGCTGTGATTATCGTATTGTTCGCGGCTTTCGCCCGACAACACCAGCATGTCTGGGCGGCTGTACTGGCGTTGCTCACGATTGGGCTTTGTATTGGGTTGACCTTTACGCAGTGGGATGGACCGCCGAGGCTGACGTTCTCGGGTGTGTGGGCCCTGGACGGCATGGCACTCTCCAGCAAACTAGTCGTGTTGATTGCCGGCGCGCTGGTTATTGCCATGTCCCCTGAGTGGATGCAGACCGATCGCCGCCATGCCGAGTATTACGCATTGATGTTGTTCGCGCTGTTGGGTGTGATCATGATGGCGTCAGCCAGTGACACCATGGAACTGGTCGTCGGTGTGTTGCTGTCGTCGGTGGCCAGCTATCCGCTGGCTGCCTATCACCGCACCTGGGCACCCGCCCTGGAAGCTGGCATGAAGTATTTTCTGATGGGAGCCTTGACCAACACTTTACTGACGATAGGCGTTGTCGTGTTGTTCGGCCTGACTGGTAACACAGGCTATCCAGAAATCGCACAAAAACTTTCCGTAGGTCACGACAGCCTGGCGCTAACCATCGCCACTGCCTCTATCATACTGGGCTTGTCCTTCAAGCTGGCGGCTTTTCCGGCCCACGCCTGGATGCCGGATGTAGCCCAAGGTTCCCCGGCACCGGTGGCAGCCTTCTTGACCGTAATTCCCAAGATTGGCGCTGCCGTCGCATTGGCCCGTTTCGTGTCATTAATGCCGCCGGATGTCGCCTGGCGAGCGATTGTGGCTCTGATCTCGGTCACGACCATGACGCTGGGTAACGTGGCTGCCCTTCGACAGACAGATGTACGGCGCCTGCTGGGTTGGTCATCGGTTTCCCAGTCCGGCTATGCCTTGATGGCGATCGTGGTAATGGGAACAAGCGACCAGGCTCTACCGGCGCTGGTGTTCTTTTTGGCCAGCTACGCCATTGCTAACTTGGCGGCTTTCGCTGTGGTCACCTATCTGAGAGGGCGCACTGCACTGGAGAGCTATCAGGGGCTAGCCAGACAGGCACCTATTGCCACAACGATACTAATCGCTTCGCTACTTTCTTTAGTGGGTATCCCGCCGCTGATCGGTTTTTTTGGCAAACTCATGTTGTTCAGCGTCACGATTGAGGGGGGATACGCTTGGCTGGCATTCGTGGCTGCCGCCAACACCGTTGTCTCGCTGTTCTATTACCTGCGCATCGTGGCGCGGATGATGTTTAGCGATACCCGACCCACTGTGCATGTACTGGTGGGCCAGTGGGCACGAACCACCATGATCGTGTCTGGCTTGCTGTTGATTGTCGGTGGGCTTGGTGCAGAAATGCTAATGGAGTTCACGGATTCGATAGGCTTTGTGCGTTAGGCCTGGCCTGCCGAATCAAGCTAAACGGAGTAATACTTAGAGGGAGTTATTTATGTCACCTATTCAAGATTTAACTATCGAAACAATCGATAGCATTCATACCAAGGAGTGGCTGCGTGCGTACCAGCGGGTTCGTGCCGCCACCGACGCAATTTGCGAACCTCTGCATAAAGAAGATTACATGGTGCAGAGCATGCCGGACGTCAGTCCCCCGAAATGGCACATCGCCCATGTCAGCTGGTTCTTCGAAGCCTTCATCCTCAAGCCGTTTCACCCCAGCTACCAGACCCTCGACCCCGCATACGATTACCTTTTCAACTCTTACTATGAGACCCACGGTACGCCGTTTCCTCGTCCTGAACGCGGCATGATTTCGCGCCCCACAGTGGATGACGTCTATCGCTATCGCGCGCACATTAATCAGGCCATGGAAGAATTGCTCAACGACCCTCCGCAAGAACACCTGCAGGAGATTCTCCATCGTCTGGAGCTTGGGTTGCCTCACGAGCAGCAACATCAGGAACTGCTATTCATGGACATAAAGCATATCCTGGCCCAGAACCCGCTCTGCCCAGTCTATCGAGGTGATCTTGTGTCGGCACCCGCCCATGAGGTCGGTGAACTCGGTTGGCACGCTTATCCAGCCGGCGTGCGGCAGATAGGTCATGATGCCAACGATAGCCGTTTTGCCTACGACAACGAAATGGGGCGTCATCGTCAATTCATTGAGGCTTTCCAGATCGCTGACCGTCCGGTTACCAATGGTGAATTTCTCACGTTCATGCAGGCGGGGGGATACGACAAACCTGACTATTGGCTGTCGGATGGCTGGGCCACGGTCAAGGCGGAAGGCTGGAAGGCGCCACTTTACTGGGTCGAGCGGGACGGCGTCTGGCATCACTATACGTTAAGCGGGCTGGTGCCAGTGGACGTGAATGCGCCGGTTTGCCATGTCAGCTTCTACGAGGCCGATGCCTATGCCCAATGGGCCGGCGCACGCCTACCTACTGAGGCCGAGTGGGAGGCGGTGGCTCAACATGTCCCCCTGCATGGCAACTTCGTCGAACAAGGCCATCTTCAGCCGGTCGCGGCTGCCCCCGGCGGATCCAGCGAGGGGCCGAGGCAGATGTTCGGTGATGTTTGGGAGTGGACCGGCAGCGCCTATCGGCCCTATCCAGGATTTCGCAAGTTGCCGGGCAGCTTAGGTGAATACAACGGCAAGTTTATGTCGGGGCAGATGGTGCTTCGAGGTGGCTGTTGTGCCACCCCGGAAGACCATATCCGCACGACCTATCGTAATTTTTTCCCACCTCATGCCCGTTGTGCATTTTCCGGATTCCGTCTTGCTAAGGAGAGCTAATCATGAGCCTGGCCGTACAATTCCACGACTTGCACCCGTCCCCAGCCTCAACATCGCTTCGCGATGAGATACTGACGGGATTCAGAGCCGATCAAAAGTTCGCCTCGCCAAAGTTCTTTTATGATCAGCGTGGTTCTGAGTTATTTGATCAAATTTGTGAGCAGCCAGAATACTACCCGACACGGACCGAGGAGGCGATCCTCGCGGAGGCCGCCGATGATATAGCCGAGATAGCCGGGCATGAAGCGACGTTGATCGAGCTTGGCAGCGGGGCGAGCCGTAAGGTACGACTTCTACTGGAAGCCATGCGTCCTAGCAGTTACCTGGGAATCGACATCTCGCGGGATTTTCTGCTCGACAGTACACGACGACTAGCGGCGGATTACCCATGGCTTGAAGTGCATGCCGCCTGTGCCGATTTCTGTTGCAATATGGCCTTACCGGACGGGCTATGCTGCGAAAGACCGGTCGGTTTTTTTCCTGGTTCAAGTATCGGTAATTTCGACCCCCAAGCCGCTGAAGATTTTCTTCGTGGACTGCATTCTTTGTTACCCACCGGCAGCGGATTGTTGGTAGGAGTCGACTTGGTTAAGGATAAGCCGACCCTTGAAGCCGCCTACAACGATGCAGCGGGTGTGACGGCAGCATTCAACCTAAATCTATTGGAACGGCTACGGCATGAGCTGCACGCTAAAATCGATCCCGCCAATTTTGTCCATCATGCGTTCTTCAACGAAGCACACTCTCGTATTGAGATGCATCTGGTCAGTCAGTTACCTCAAGTCGTCACTATTGAAGGGGAGCGCTTCAGTTTTCTGGAAGGCGAGACAATCCACACTGAAAACTCGTATAAATACACGCTCGAGGGGTTTCAGGCGTTGGCGGGACGTGCGGGATTTGAGGCGCTCTCGTCCTGGACCGATGCGAATAGCTTGTTTAGCGTCCACTACCTGACGCGTGCCTAGGGGACACTGATAGCGCGGCCACTACAACTCCACATTAAGCGCTGATAGGGAAGGCCAAGGACAGGCCAATCCCGGGAGTACACATAAGGGGTCGCGCCAGTTCGCGGTGTCACTTCGGCGCTGAGGGTAGCCACCTTGAATTGAGGGGCGCGCTTAAGGACCATTCCTTCGTAGCAGATAGCTGCAGTGATGCCGGTGGTCGTGGTACTTAGCAGTTCTCGGCCGGTTTCGATGGCACGCATGCGTGACATCTGGAAGGGCAGGTGAGGGCCGAACCAAGCATTGTTGCTGACATTTACTAGTAACTGCGCTTCGGACAGAAGTTCTGTGACTTCGGCACCAAGACCGCTTCGTAGGAGATGAAGACCCCTAAGGGCGCCTCTGATGCATTAAGAACGTGTGCTTGCCTTCCCGGTATGAAAACAAACATGGCCGCCCCGAGCACGTCGGGGACCGAACCCAAGAAGTCTCGAAACGGAACATATTCACCTAATGGCACCAAGTGCGTTTGTAGTAGAAGCCTGAGAGATGGGAGAGGCTCACCACCACATTTTAGATACGACCCTCCGCTTCGCATATCGGGACGCCAATCAGTAACAAGTTGCCTGCCTGCTCGGCTAACGCCTCAAGCTCAGCAAGATATTCATTAGCCTGGTTATATCACATCGGGGTTGCTGCTTCTGACCAGATCCCGATGTCGGTCCCGAGGGCAAGGTACCGTGGCTTTTTTCGAGCACTACGCTTACTTATTAGCACTAGGGAAACACTACAAAAAACCGCCTGAGCTTGCAGGTAGTCATCGTCAGGGAATTGGTATCTAGCTTTTTGTCACCGTCTGCCAAAGCTGCCCTATGAATAGAGTTCTTCGCTGTGCTAGCGCAAGAAAAAGCCTTGCTGCGCAAATTGTCGACTAGCGTACCCTCCATCAGTGACGGAAACCGCTGTAAACCGACGGCCGGCTTCCCGCGTTCACGGCCTATTAGCTTCACGGAGCCCGCCCCGGCTCGTTCAGACCAGACTAATCGTTATGCTTTTTACCAAATAAAATTCCAACACGCGCGCGCCGCAACGGCTCACCGATCAAGACGATCAGCCCGACCCCAACCGCAATGGCGAGCATATCGGAAGGTATCAGCTTGAAACCGCCTAAGGCGATCAGCAAAGCTGTGGCCGCAGCCGGCGGGTGCGAGGCCTTAAGTAGCTGCTGAACGAGCAGGCAAATTCCCATCGCGATGGCCGATGCGACGACGCGCGACAGGGGCATGGTCTGGCTCGACAGCACCGATGCCCATACGAGGAGCCGGTTAAGCTGTGTACTCAATCGGCAAGGAGTGTCGGTAGCCGTCATTTGTCCACGGACACGGGTGGCTGATCAAAAACATTAATCACATGCTACAGGCCTCGCGCGCTAGGTAGCCCACGCGAGAATATAACGTTCACGTTCATCGCGCCCGCCTTTACCAAGGGAGTGACTCCCCATTGCTATGCCATAACCCACCATTGTTATCTAGTGTCAGCGCTTCAATACGTGCGGCAATGCCCAATGCAGCCTCTTGTGGACTGATCAATCCACCAGAATTAACCATGCGTGTTTTCACATAGCTGGGATGAAGGTGAGCCACGGCAATACCCAACGACCTCAAGTCCATCGCCAACGATTTACCAAACGCATTGAAAGCAGCTTTAGAGGCTCGGTAACCTAGCACCCACCGGAGTCGTTATCCGCTAGTGAGCCCATGTGGCTAGTGATATTAGCGAACTTGCTACCCTTTTTAAGATTTGGTAGTAGCGCTTCCACTACTCGCTGTGGCGCATAGACGGTGATTTCTATCTGCTCGCGGATACTATCGAAATCAACACCACCTAGTAACTCATCGCGAAGCAGTCCGCGTTGTTAATTAATAGATCTACCTCTTGGCCATTAAGCGCCTCGACCAGCCGGGCGACGTCGCCAGGCCGGGTGTCATCAATGCCCTCATTCACCTGATCGGCCTCGCGATCTAGTTCTTCCGACGACTGGCGGCAGGCACCGAACACTCGCCATCCAGCATCAAAATAGTGTTCTGCGAGCACCAAACCTACACCGCGGTTGACACCCGTAACGACAACTGCCGATTTCATTTTTGTCCCTCGCTTCCTTTCCTAATGTGTCCTACCAAGCCTAGGTGATAATAGCGCTACTGACCTGGAATAACCCACAAGACGTGCCCTTAATATACATTCAATCCCTTGGTTAAACTTGTGCAACCCAAGGCTTCTTGACTATGTTTCAAGTTATGTATGCGAATCGACACAGAGGTAGAGCTGCATATTAAAAATAAAGAATTCATGGAGGAATGCCCATATGAGCCAGCCGTGCACGATCATTTTCGATGGAGAAGAAATAAGAGGCATCGCCGATGAGCCATTGATCGACTTTCTAGAAGGTCATGGCATCGCTTTGCCAAGTGTTTGTTATCATCCCTCGCTAGGGGCGATTGAAACCTGCGATGCCTGCTGGGTCGAAGTCAATGGAGAGCTAAAACGAGGCTGCGCGCTGCGTACCCAAGAAGGGATGCAAATTTCCAGCCGTGATCCACAGGCTGTTGCAGCACGCCACGAAGGAATGGATCGCCTGCTTAGCAAGCATGAGCTGTACTGTACGGTATGTGAAAACAATAATGGCGATTGCAGCCTGCATAACGCAGTGGTGGAAATGGATATCCCCATTCAACGTTATGAGTTTCAACCTAAACCGCATGCTAAAGACACTACTAGTCCGTTTTATACCTACGATCCTGACCAATGCATTCTGTGTGGCCGTTGTGTCGAAGCGTGTCAGAACATCGAAGTCAATGAAACCTTAAGCATTGACTACGCCAGTGAAAACCCTCGCGTACTTTGGGATGGCGGCAAGGAAATCAATGATTCAAGCTGCGTTCATTGTGGACATTGCGTCACTGTTTGCCCTTGCAACGCACTGATGGAAAATAGCATGGATGAGCATGCGGGTCCGCTTACCTCCATGCCATGGTCACTTAAACGGCCGATGATCGAAATCGTCAAGAAAATCGAAACGACCATCAGCGCTAAGCCCATCACAGGGATTTCGGAAATAGATTCAGCTTGGCGCCAGCCCGGCATCAAACGCACTAAAACGGTCTGTACCTATTGTGGCGTCGGTTGCTCATTTGAAATGTGGACGCGCGATCGTCATATCCTCAAGGTTCAACCTTCCCCTGACGCTCCTGCCAACGGTATTTCTACCTGTATTAAAGGTAAATTTGCCTGGGATTTCGTTAATAGCGAGAAACGACTGACCACTCCACTGATCCGTGAGAATGGCCGCTTTCGTGAAGCCAGTTGGGAGGAAGCATTAGATCTCGTAGCTCGCAGGTTGCTTGAAGTCCGCGACACGCATGGTTCTAACAGTCTGGGTTTTATTGGCTCAAGTAAGGCCAGCAATGAAGAAGCTTACCTAACTCAGAAAATCGCTCGTTTGATCATCGGCACTAACAGTGTCGATAACTCCTCGCGCTATTGCCAAAACCCCGCCACTAAAGGCTTGTTTCGCACTGTCGGCTACGGTGGAGACGCCGGTACCATCAAAGATATTGAGCAAGCTGAGGTGGTCGTGTTAGTGGGTAGCAATACGGCCGAAAACCATCCTGTGATTGCTTCAAAGATTAAAGCTGCGCAAAAACTACGCGGCCAAAAATTGATCGTCATGGACCCACGCAAGCACGAGATGGCCGAACGCGCTGATATTTTTCTACGCCCCAATGCCAGCACTGACCTTATTTGGGCTTCGGCTCTGTCGCGTTATATGTTCGATAACCACTTAGCGGACCTGGATTTTCTGGGAAGATGGGTCAATAACGTGGAGGAGTACCGCCGCTCATTGGAGCCATTCACCTTGGATTTCGCCGAATTCAAGACAGGGATTTCCAAGCAGGAGCTAATCAACACCGCCGAAATGATTGGCCGGGCAAAAAACGTCTGCCTGCTGTGGGCGATGGGAATCACCCAGCACTCCCACGGCTCGGATACTAGTACTGCACTTTCCAACTTACTACTGGTAACAGGTAATTATGGCAAGCCCGGCACTGGCGGTTACCCTATGCGTGGCCATAATAATGTGCAGGGTGCGAGCGATTTTGGCTGCCTACGCAATATGTACCCCGGCTATGATAAAGTCACCGATGAGAGCGCACGACAGCGCTGGGCTAAAGGCTGGGGCGTCGATCCGAGCCAGCTCTCTAATGAGGTCGGTGAAGGCAATTTCCTCATGGTGCAATCGGCCGACCAGGGCGATATCAAAGCGATGTATGTGATTGGCGAGGAAACTGCTTTTTCCGATGCCAATACTCATAACGTACATTCCGCCTTTGAAAATCTTGATTTTATGGTGGTGCAGGATATCTTTTTAAGCCGTACTGCGGAGTTTGCTGATGTAGTGCTGCCCGCCTGCCCTAGCGTTGAAAAAGACGGAACATTTGTCAATACGGAACGGCGTATCCAACGCTTCTATGAAGTGCTGCCACCACTTGGTGACAGTCGTCCTGATTGGCGTATCCTTACCGACTTGGCCGCTCGTATGGGCCATGATTGGGGTTACACACACCCTTCTCAGATTATGCAAGAGTGCGCCTCTATCTCGCCGATGTTCGCTGGCGTCACCTACGAACGCCTGGAGGGCTGGAAATCCCTGTCGTGGCCAGTAGCTGCGGATGGTACTGATACACCCCTTCTGTATACCGATGGATTTCATACAGAAGACGGCAAGGCCAACCTTTTCCCGATGGAGTGGAAGGAGCCTGAAGAAGCTACCGATGCGGAATATGATTTATCACTCGATAATGGTCGGATACTTGAACAATTCCAAGGGGCCAATCAGACAGGCCGCTCGCAAGGCATCTGGGATCAGGCCCCGCATGGCTTTGTCGAAGTTAGCCCTGAACTTGCCGCCGAGCGGGGCATCAAGGAAGGCACTTGGGTACGGATTACTTCACGACGCGGCAGTATCGATTTCCCAGCGTTAATTACTGACCGTGTGGCTGGCAAGACCCTGTTCATGCCAATCCATTTCGGCAAGCCGGGAGTGAACGCCCTAACGGGCGAACATAACGACCCCGTTGTACAAACGCCGGCCTACAAGGAGACAGCCGTCAAACTTGAGGTGCTCGACAAGCGCACAGAACCGCCACTACCCAGTACTAACTATCGCTTCGGGCGGCGCACGCCTAATCAAGGCGTAGCGGTTGAGGTCAAGTGGATGCAAGAAGATTATCGGTTACCGCCCGCCCAGCAAACCAATCCGAGGAAAATGTAATGGCCGAACGAATCTCCCAGGACGTGACGCCGCCAAAGATAGGCCCTGATGCTCACGAAGAGTTAGAGACCCTGCTTCAGACCCTACATGAGCATGGGGTGCTGCGCTTTACTAACGATATGGTGGCCGCCAATTCCGATATTATTCGTATCTTGGTTAACGGACTGAGTAAAGAAGGGTCTCTCAACGCTATTCAAAATATCTCGATCATGGCGATGACCTTGTCCTCCATCCCCCCGGATCGTTTTTACCAAGTGATGTTCGCGATTAAGGAGGGGATGGGCGAGGTCAGCAGCTATCATGGTAATGAAAAGAGTAGTGAAAAGAGTGACGCAAAGACCGCTGAAGAAACTGACAACAAAGAAGCACCAGGTATCCGCGGTCTGTATAAGCTGCTGCACGACGATGAACTCTGGCATGCCATCCAGCCACTACTGGCGGGGTTAAGAGCTTTTTCCGAGCGGCTCGACAAGCCTATCGACAAGCCAGTCACCGACTTTACCGGCAAGGCGACAGAGGGACCATAAACCACGAACACGCTGGTAAATGAGTGCCCAGACTAGGCTGAGCGTTTGTTGACGGCACTATTGGGCAACACATAAGAGGGTCCGAGAATCCGCTCCGAGCCTGAGTAAATATTAAAACGACCCTCGCGCAGAAATCCTACCAGTGTTATACCGAACTCTCTTGCCAGCCGCACCGCATAACTGCTGGGGGCGGAAATCGCGCATACAACCGACACCCGCGCCATGATACATTTCTGAATGAGCTCGAAACTAGCTCGTCCACTTAGTAGCATGATGCGATCAGAAAGCGGCAGCTGATTATTCAATACTGCCCATCCATTCAATTTGTCCACCGCATTATGACGTCCAACATCTTCTCGTAATACCAGTAGTTGCCCACTGGTATCAAACAGGGCAGCGGCGTGTAACCCGCCGGTTTGCTCGAAGAGTGTTTGATGCTTGTGTAGCTCTGCTGGCAACGAAGAGAGCAGTTGTCGACTCAACTGATTGGAAAATGCTAAAGGTGGCAGCCCCTGCATAGCCTCAAGATTCAGCTTTTTCTTACCGCATACGCCACAGGCGCTGTTAGAGAGAGATGAACGCTCCAAGCGTTCGGCCTTAATGGCATTAAAGCGCTTAAGCACTACTTGCAGTACATTGGGCTGCCCGACTAGATGGTCGATAACTTCAAAGTCATCCTTAGTACGCGCGAGCCCCTCGCTTAGCATTAATCCGGCGGCCAGTTCTCGATCGTGGCCTGGTGTTCGCATAGTGATAACAGGTTCGGCACCCGATAGGCGGATTTCCAACGCCTCTTCGATGGCCAAAGCGTCCTCTCTGGCGGTGATACCTTTGGCGTCTAAGGTGAGGATATCCAAATGAATATCGCCGTATTCGTGCGCGTTCCTCGCTATATCCATTGTAAGCTCCTTGCCCTGGTCTCTTCCTGAGTCGCGGCCACTTTTTTAGCAAGCAACAAGTCCACTATCTTTGAGGCTAGTTCAGCTTTTACCACCTGCCAATAAGATATGTGCTTAATCCTCCACATACCGCTAAAAAACCGCTATTCATATATATAGGTAACCGTACGCTGTCCAGCATCAAGGTGTCATCGCTTGTTCACCTACTTGACTCCGCATTGTCATTCCCCCCGTCCAGGATCCTTACAAAGAGAATATAGGAAACACTACAAAAAACCGCCTGAGCTTCCAGGCAGCCATCGACAGGGTATCGGTATCTAGCTTTCTGTCACCGTCTGCCAAAGCTGCCCTATGGATAGAGTTCTTCGCTGTGCTAGCGCAAGAAAAAGCCTTGCTGCGCAGATTGTCGAGTGGCGTACCCTCCATTGAGTGACGGAAACCGCTGTAAATCGACGATTAGTTTTCCGTGTTCACAGTCTATTAGCCTCACGGAGCCCGCCGCAACCCGCTCAGATCAAACTATTTATTACGCTTATCACCAAACAAAATTCCAGCACGTGCGCGTCGCAACGGCTCACCGATCAAGACGATCAGCCCGACCCCAACCGCAATGGCGAGCATATCGGAAGGTACCAGCTTGAAACCGCCTAAGGCGATCAGCAGAGCTGTGGCCGCAGCCGGCGGGTGCGAGGCCTTAAGTAGCTGCTGAACGAGCAGGCAAATTCCCATCGCGATGGCCGATGCACCGACGCGCGACAGGGGCATGGTCTGGCTCGACAGCACCGATGGGGCCTGGCTCGCCCCGGTCAGTAGAACACCGACTGCGCCTGCGGCCACGCCAATCAAATGCCCCATCACCGTGTTGTAAAGCCTGGCCGACTCTAGGTTGGGCTTGTGCACATGCAGGAAAATGCTCGGACCCAGGCTGGGGAATAGCCAGGGTTGACCGGCAATGACCGCTACACCCCCGATCAATAGCGTCGTGAATGCAGCGGTGACCGGGGACCAGAACCACTCCGGTCCGCCAAATGGCTTTCCATTCTTCGTATCCTCGCCCATCAACTTGGCACTATCAGACTTTGCGGAGCGGTCTGCTTGATTCGCGTCTTCAGCCAGGCCAATTGCCGACTGTTATGCTCCGACATGCGCTGCAATAGCTCCATCATTTCGTCGTCGCGCAGCGCCTGCGTAGCTTGCTTCAACACAACGATCGATATATGCGATTCCTGTGCCAGCAACCAGCAATCATGCAAATCACGCAGTAGCGAAAGAGGGCCCTTATGGTGGCTCGGCTGAAGCACCTCAAGCAGCTTATCTGCCTCCTTTTCCTGAGTTTCGCCGTAGCGCTGGATGCATGGTTGCAAGTCTTCGGAATGCTCTTGTGAGAAGCGCGCTAGCATTTTGCATATCGCGCCAATGTCCGGCTCGGCTTTATGCTTTTCCGCCACGGCGAACAGCGCCTGAGCAGTGGCGCGCGAGCTATCGTCGAGCAGACCGAGGTAATCGGCCACATGCGCCCTGGGGTTCTCCGAAGCCTCCTTTAAATGCTCGTCGCGCATCGGATCATCCATCTCGAAGGGCTCGCCCGGTTGCATCTTTCGCAAACGCACCGCGGCGTACTTGAAATACGGCTGTTTGCTCACCGGATCCCACTCATACAGCGTCATCTCGTTGACTGCTCGAGGCCGCTCGTCATTGTCCCAGTAGCCATAGTGAAACGGCATGAACACATGGCCTGGCTCGATATCACCAATACGCGCTGGAGCGTAGGCCCACCCGCGCCGGCTCTCAATCTGCAACATGTCTCTTTCTTCGATCCCCAGGCGCTCTGCATCTTCGCCATTAAGCTGGATAAAGGCATCCGGCGCAGCTTCGTTCAGCTCGCGAGAATGGGCAGTCTTGGTTCGCGTGTGGAATTGGAACACCACTCTTCCGGTGGTCAAGTGCAACGGATAGTCCTCATCGACTATTTCGTGAGGAACAACGTAGTCGGCGCCCTTCAAAAGAGCGCGGCCAGCGGGGTTCAGCGCTTTAAACGTTTTGGGCGTGACGGCCGCACCGGTGTCCAGGTCATGACCGAAGTTCTCCGCTGTGTCGTAGAATGTACGGAAAACATAGTCGGAATAGAGGTGTTCGCGCCCGTGCGGATACTGCTCATTGCACGGCCACTGGATACCGGAGCCGCCGCTTAGTTTCTCATAGCTCATGCCCGTGTAGTCGCAGAGTTGGCCCCGCGTACATTCGCGCCACGCATCAAACGCTTCCTCGGGCGTGTTCCACTTGATCAACGGCTCGCCATCCTTGTCTCGAAAATCCATGCGGCGTGCATAATCAAGCCAGATATCGAGGTCGGCTCGCGCCTCGCCGGGGGGCTCGATGGCCTTATGCGAAATATGCACTGTCCGGTCGACGTTCGTGAAGCAGCCTGTTTTCTCGCCCCAGATCGCTGCCGGCAGCACGACATCGGCCAGAAGGGTCGTCTCGGTATGAAAACCATCTTGAGCCACCACGAAGAGATCTTTGCGAGCGA
This sequence comes from Vreelandella maris, assembly GCF_013371085.1. GTDB lineage: Bacteria > Pseudomonadota > Gammaproteobacteria > Pseudomonadales > Halomonadaceae > Vreelandella > Vreelandella maris. Next base: position 21,103 of record NZ_JABWCV010000033.1, read on the forward strand.
GCATCGCGCGTACTCGATGTAGGTCCGGCAGCGACACGGCGGGATTGGTGGCCGAGATCCAGAGCATCTTTAAAGTACCTTTTTCCGCGTAGCGGAAGATCTCCAATGCATGGGTCGGCGGTTTCCAGGCGGGGAGCTGTTCTTTTTCTATGTTCCACAGATCCGCCAGTTGCTGGACATGGTCCGGGTTTTCCCAGTTACGAAAGGCCGGCAAGTCGCCGTCGGCACCGCACTCGCGCGTGTTCTGTGCCGTGGGTTGGCCATTCATTTGTAATACACCGCTGCCAGGCTTCCCGATCAGGCCACGGATGAGGTTAATGTTGTTGACCTGAACCGCAGCGGCCGTTGCCTGGTTAGACTGATAGACGCCCTGCAAGACAGTAGAGACCAAGCTTTTAACCTCACCGAGAATGGTGGCAGCAGCACGCAGGTCAGCTACCGGCACGTCAGTCAGTTCTTCGACACGCTCCGGCGAATACTTCGCCACCGTTTGCCTGAGCTTGTCGAAGTCCATCGTGTGATTGTCGATGAAGTCCTGGTCGATATGCCCCGCTTCAATAATCAGGTGGAGCAGGCCGTTGAGCAGCGGCACGTTGGTGCCGACCCGTGGCGCCAGGTGAACGTCCGCCTTGGCCGCAGTGGCTGTACGCCGCGGATCGATTACCACCAGCTTGGGCGGGTTGGGTCCACTTAGCCGGTCGAGAATCCGCATCCACAACACAGTCTGGGTATTGGAAATGTTATGGCCAACGTGAAGAATCCCCTCGGTCATATCCAGATCGGTATAGCTTCCCGGCTGACCGTCCGAGCCGAAGCTTTCCTTCAACGCTGCCGCAGCGGTTGCAGTGCATAATCGGGTATTACCGTCCATATGAGGTGTGCCGAGGCCAGCCTTACCGATCACGGCGAGGGTATAGTACTCCTCCAGAAATAGCTGGCCCGACGTATAGAAGCCTATTGCATTAGCCGTGTACTGCTCATAAATCTCTTTTGAGCGGCGCACGATCAGCTCCATCGCTTCGTCCCAGCTAGCCGGTTCCAGTTGGCCGCTGTCACGGCGAATCAACGGCTGAGTGAGCCGATTATCGCTGTGGTTGGCAATCCAGCCATGCAACCCCTTCGGCCCGAGCCGACCTCGGTTGACCCGGTCATCGGTGCGACCGCGCACGCCGACGATTTTTCCTTCCTTGACGCCGATGTCTAACCCACATCCGTTCGAGCACAATACACAGGCCGATTGCACCCAGCGCTCAGGCTCGTCGGCAAGCTGATAATCAGGGCGATCGGGCCATTTGCCAACGTAGGGCGTTCTATCACCCCAGATATTGTCGATACTGTCTCGGGATTGTGCGGTCATGGCAGGCTCCTAACATGCATGTATGTGACAACTGAGAGCAGCATAGTAGATAACGGCCATCTCAACAGGAGCGGTCTAGCTGAATCGGACCAGGTATTCTAGACACTGTTTGGTCTAGTATTTGGGGTTTGAAGGGTTTGTCTAAGCGGTCAATGTAAGTGTTCGAATAAGGTTTTCATCTAATGATGAGCCATTATGTCAGCTTTAACTAAAAGATCGCTTCTGGCCGGGCAACGACGGCCCGAAATAGGCCGTCGTTTGTCTATATCAAACTTCTGTTTGTTCTGCCACATCCAACGCATTATCTATTTCAATCCCAATATATCGGACGATGCTTTCCAGCTTCGTGTAACCCAGGAGCAGCTGCACTGTCCTCAAGTTTTTCGTGCGACGGTATATAAGCGAAGCTTTGGTGCGGCGCATTATGTGCGTGCCATAGATTGAGGCATCTAAACCTATTTCGGTGACCCAGGCTTTCACAATATGGACATATTGGCGCGTGGAGAGATGCTTTGCGCTGTTGATTCGGCTGGGAAACAAGAAGTCTCTATTTCTGAGTTGAGCAAGCTGTATCCAGTCCATAACTGAGATAGGGGTTTGCTCGGTTATTTCGAACTGTTCAGGTCTTTGCTTTTTTTGCTGCGTCCAATGGCTCGTGAGGGCATACACGCATCATGGGCTATATCCCGTACTCGTAAATTGACGAGGTCGTAGCTCCGAAATTTACTATCCTATCGTTGACCAGGCTAAAGAGGGGGGAGATCTTTCGTCTTTTTAGCAAGTTGTAGCCGAACATTAATAGCTCAGGTATTTTTAAGAAGCATAGGCCTCCTGTTCTACCAACTTGCCTTTACTACAAGATGCAATGGAGATTTCAGCCGAAATATTCATGGGTTGGAGATCGGCGATATATAGACACGGAGGGTATTCTCTTGCAAGACACCAATTATTCCCCAGCACAAACGAAGGCGAAAAAGCTGAACCAGCACTGCGTCTGCGTCACTCTCGATCGGCCAGAAGTGGTTCGTAGTCTAGCTAATCAGTTGGGAAGTAATGCGAACGACATGCTTTCCAGTTCAGTCTGGCATCACTTCTTTTCAGATGTTGCGGTTTTTGTTCCCAGCCAAGATCTGGATCGAATGCTGGCCATTGTCGGAGCTCTGGAAGCTGCGGCCAAGCTCCCCGACTTTCATCACCGTGTGTTTTCCAGAGCTCCTCAGAGCGCCCGAGCCAATCCTGGCCCCGTAGGCGCCTTCATGGGCTATGATTTTCACCTCGGTGGGGAGGGTCCGCTTCTCATCGAAGTCAACACCAATGCGGGGGGCGCGTTCCTCAATGCTGAGCTTGCACGTGCCCAACTGCAATGCTGCAGCGGGGCTACTCGGGTGGCCTGGGCCGAAAACTTTGATACTGCGGTCATCGCCCAGTTCGAGAGTGAATGGCGCGCCCAGCGGGGCAGTGGACGACCGAAAAGCATAGCGATCGTCGATGACCAGCCTATCGAGCAGTACCTCTATCCTGAGTTCCGACTGGCACAGCAGCTGTTTCGGGATAATGGTATCGATGCCCACATAGTCTCTCCCTCTGATCTCAGATATGAGTTGGGTGCGTTATACAGCGGCGGCGAGCGAATCGACATGGTTTACAACCGCTTAGTGGACTTCGCTCTGGAGGTGCCAGAGCATGCCGCACTGCGCTCGGCTTGGCTGGACGGAGGCGCTGTCATAACCCCAAACCCATTCGCACACGCACTCTTTGCAGACAAGCGCAATTTAGCCGAATGGTCTGATCCTTCCATTCTTCAGGATTGGGGGTTGAGCCCAGAGAACGCCGAGCTGCTTCGCTGCGGCGTTCCGCGCACCGTTAGGGTTGCCGCCAGTAACGCAGATGAGCTTTGGCAACAGCGACGGCTGTGGTTTTTTAAACCAGTGGCAGGTTATGGCAGCAAGGGCGCTTATCGAGGCAGCAAACTTACCAAACGCACATTTTCCCAGATACTCGAAAGTGACTATATCGCTCAGGCGTACGTGCCTCCCTCGGAGCGACTGGTTCTGGTCGATGGCGAGCGGGAAATGCTCAAGGTAGACGTACGGCTATATACCTATCGTGGCAATCTGATTCTGGCTGCGGCACGCCTGTACCAAGGCCAAACCACGAATTTTCGTACACCGGGGGGCGGATTCGCACCCATACTCATTGAGCCGATCTGACATAAGGCGTGGCGTTCCAACCATAGTCTTACGGAGCGGCCTGGCACTGATCGGCAGCCTGGGTAGACGCTCGCTCAGACAAGTTCAGCAAAACAGACCATCTTATTGTTTAAATTTGGCATGCCAGTAAAACCTTACTACTCTGAACAAATCACGTGATGAGAGGTGAATCAACGCTTCCTTTCTAGGAACAAGCGAGGTGCCGCAATGCAGCCGAAAACTAAGCATTTAGCGCTGGGAGCAGCCTTCGGGCTTGCAATACTCGTTCTGATTTTACTCCTTGTCGTCGTTTGGGTGGCTTATTCCGGCACCTACAACATCGCGGCGACTCAAGGCCATCAGCCCCTTGTACGCTGGACGCTGATGACAACGATGAAAAATTCTGTAGCAGACAGGGCAGAAGCCATCACGACTCCTTCAATGAATGATGAGATGGTGACTGCCGGAGCGACCGACTACAAGTCGATGTGTCAACATTGCCACGGCGGCCCGGGAGTTCGACAGAGTGAGTGGGCTAGAGGCATGCTGCCAGAGCCGCCACATCTGACCGATACCATCTCCGAATGGGAGCCCCGCGAAGTATTCTGGTTGGCTAAACATGGGATACGAATGAGTGGTATGCCTGCGTTCGGACCTACTCACAGTGATGATGAAATCTGGAACATCACTGCGTTTGTCATGCGCCTACCCGGCATGACGGAAGATGAGTACGCAAGCTTTGAAACGGGCAGTTCAACAGATCATGGACACTAAAGGGAAACGCTATGAACATGTCTTATTGGCGTTTCGGCGCGATGATCGCTACCTCTACGGTCATTATGTACGGGGTGATGTATCTCAATACGTACGCCTATGAGCATGTCTTCTGGAGCGAAACCAGAGCATGGATGGCACTTGTGATGGGCGCTGTGATGGCGGTGATAATGCTGAGCTTTATGCTCAATATGTATCAGAAGAAACTGATCAATATCGCCATTTTTGTGGGCAGCGCTCTGCTTTTCACCGCCGCATTATGGCTCGTCCGCAGCCAGGCTACCGTGGGCGATGACGAGTATATGAAGGCAATGATTCCTCACCATTCGATCGCGATCTTAACCAGCGAGCGAGCACAAATTTCCGATCCGCGTGTGCGTAAGCTCGCCGATGAAATTATTGAGGCACAGCGTCGCGAAATTGCGGAAATGAAATATCTCATACGCGATTTGGAGAGGGCCGACTGATGTTTATTCCTTCACAGAACCGCCCTCGTCAGATCCTTATCCTTTCGACAGTAACGCTGGGCACCGCTTTTCTCGCCGGTTGTGGCGATCCTGCCCCTGGCGAAGGAGTGGAAAATCCGATGATGCAAGGGCCGTCTCCCGAAGTGGTTGGAGCGCAGGAGGCCGTCAACTCGCCTGATATACCGGCGATCGATCCCCAAACGATGCAAGAAGCCGAAATCGAAAAGGTGCTGGGAGACGCTGCGTATTGCGCCTATCGGTATACCGCAGAAAGCCCGCCGATTCTCGCTATCGACAACACGGATCAAGGCCAGGGTGCCCGCGCAGTTACCAAGATTCATGGTCGTCTAGTGGAGTTATCAGCAGACCACAATCCTGATTATGAAAACTTGAAGCAAGGCCTCATGCTCACCGCAGAAGGGTTGACGATGAGGGTGTTTTCGGATGAAGAAGAACCAGAATCAGCGGAGCCAGGAGAGCTCATTACAGCAGAGCTACACTTTTCTCTTCAACAGGGTTTGAACGCCGGGTATCTAGGCTGGTATAGGTGCGAAACAGAATAGGCAATGCCTCTTCAGTGCTTCTTGATAGTGCGCCCGTTCGGGACTTGGCCAGCGAGTAAAAGCTGTTCGGCGTGTTTTTAGCGCAAAAAGACCAGCGACGATCAGGTAAAGACCTGGAGAAGCAGATGCTGCAAAAAATATGAACAGTTCTCGGCCTAGCATTACTCCCTGCGGCAGGAAACCTAGCCGGCGGCCTAATATCTGTCATGCATGCTCAGTAAGGAGGTTGCATGGATTTCGATTTTGATAAGCTAGTCTATCCAGAAACGGTTGTTATTGATGGTGTGGAGCACAAAGCTCAGAGGGATACCTTCAAAGAAAAATGAGTATCCCTTATTCAGAGGAACCCGACGTGGGAATGAAAGCAGTGATAGTTCAAAAGGCAAGCAAAAGAGAAATACACCTCAAGGTAACTGATGTTCAGTTTCTCGAAAGTCTGCAATGCTGCAAACAGGGTATTTCTCATTTGTTTCGAAATAGTCTTCAGACATCTTTCATTCGTCCTGTTTGGCGAACAAGGCGCATGGCTTCGTGTTCTTCTAAATCCAAAAGTGCATCCACCAACTCTTTGGTCTCAGGGATTTCCGCTTTGCCAGCCAAGCTGCGATAAAGACTGATTGCTTGCTCATGGAAGTCGAAAATCTCGTGACAAATATCGTCAAAACTCAACTCGGCGTAAGGAGCATCGCAGGTCCGATGCGTACGGATAGGTTTATGCTCTAGATAGTCATATACATATGTTTTTAATGCCTTTGTGTCGGCTTGTTGCTCAAAGCGTGCAACAACACGCTGCATTTCTGCTTCGTGAGCAGCTAAATAATTGAGCAGCATTTGAGCACGCTCTTCTTCATGCTCGGTGGCGCAGTGGGCTAGGCAACTAGCGAGATGTTCATGTAGCTGACGCGTCCAATCAATCAAATCACCAAACGTTCTGACTTCCATGGGATAGCTCCTATAGCGCTATTAATGTTAATGAGCGTGGTGAGAATGCTCGCTATCGTCTGATGTGCCGCGTTTGGCGAGGAACATCCACTCACCTAGCAAAATGATCGCCATTACTACGCCTGCAATCATAAGAACAAAAGGGTCTGAGGTGGCTTTTACCCAAATAAAGCCCAGCAACACAATGGCGTCCAGCAGTATGGCAATGACCAGTATGATAGGGTTGGCGCTCACGCTCTCTTTAAGATGCCGCAGCACACCCCAGTGAATAGCGATATCCATGATCAAATAAAGAATAATGCCGAGTGCTGCGATACGGCTCAGGTCAAAGAAGGCCGTGAGCACCAAACCGAATACAATGGTGTATACCAACGTGTGCTTTTGCAGGCTGCCGGGCATGTGAAAATGACGGTGCGGTACCAGTTTCATTTCCGTCAGCATCGCAAGCATGCGCGAAACGGCAAAGACGCTGGCGATAATCCCACCGGCGGTAGCCAGCATGGCGAGTATCACAGTAAAGGCAACCGCCGCTTCACCAAGCGCGGGCCGAGCCGCAGCGGCCAGCGAATAATCTTGTGTTTCAATAATTTCTGATAAGGAAAGGTTGCTGGAGCGGCAAAGCCGACAAGCGCATAGATCACCATGCATAAGGCAATTGAGATCATAATCGCTCTACCGACATTCCGTTTGGGGTTCTTAAGCTCCGAACCGATGTTAGTAATAGTCGTGAAGTCTTTAAAGGCTAAAATGCCCAGTGCCGTTGCGCCTAAAAAAACCTGCGATTGTAGGCGAAGGTGCTTCGCTGCTTGCCCCCATTTCGAGAGAATCGGCAACAAACACACCGACAACACCAAACACAACAATACCGCCTATTTTGACGAACCCGAGTACCGAGGCAACCGTCTCAATTAGCTTGTTGGCGGATAAATTGACCAAGAAGGCCGCTAGTAGTAAACCAACACCTAATAGAGGGGCATAAAAGGAGCGATCCCCTAATTCCAAGGTGTACGAGCCAAAGGTTCTCGCCAGAAAGCTCTGCGCGATCACCATAAAAAAATACATCAAAAGCGCATGAAAAGCGGTGGGGAGTGTTGGGCCGTATGCTTTCTGAAGGTACATGCCGATGCCGCCCGCCGATGGGTAGGCATTGGACATCTTTACGTAAGAATAAGCGCTGAAAGAAACGATCACCGCAGCGGCCAAAAAAGCGAGAGGAAAAAGATAACCGGTCATTTCGGCCATCTGGCCGGTTAACGCAAAGATACCAGCCCCAATCATCACGCCTGTGCCTAATGCAACGGCACCGACCAGCGAAAGACTGCCTTCTTTATACTGTGGCGTTCTGTCCTGTTTCGCCATAAAAAAAGCTACCTCTTCAATATCGACAGCGACTACCCTCGCTGTTTCGGATAGAAATGAATGAAGTTACCTTACCTACAGCATGGGTGACGATTCTGAACGCAACCTGAACAACGCAGAATGAAGACATGATCCCGATCAAGTGTTTGGCGAAAATAGGCTTACTCATCCGAGCAGCATTCGAAGCGGCATCCACAGTCCCACGGTACCGACGAAAAGCGCCAGTGGCGCGGCCAGCCAGATAAGGGTACCCGCTAACATCAGTAGCCCCGCCAGCGTTTCAGCGTAAGGGTAAACATAGCTATAGGGGACATGGCGCTGGGCAAGCAGATCGTAGTTGAGAAACATGGTGCTGAAGCTTTCTACGTCTTGAAGCTTTTGCAGACCCAAGAGCACCATCGCAGTGGCAACGGCGTACTCTGGCATACGAGTGGTGAACAGGGAGCCTTGGGCAGCCCAGCTAAAGGCAAAGCCGATCAATAGCGCGGTGGCGAAAATCGCCAGCACCGGACGATAGGTAATGGACTTAGCGTAAGGAACGCTCATCCCCAGGTGCTCGCGGAGTTCTTCATAGCCGCCGATACGTTCATCGCCAAGATATACTTGAGGCGTTGTGTCGCATTTTCCTGTTCTTTAAACGCGTCAATTTCTTCCCGTGAGGCCAACAAGTTATCGTCAACTGTGAAGCCTTTACGCTTGAGTAGATCAACCGTTTTCAAACCGAACGGGCACATATGCTCGACGGTTTTCATCCGGTAAACCTGTGCAGAGGCAGTGGATGTTGACGTTGGTATTGTTTTTCCTTCGCTAAGAATATGGTATTTGCTAAAAATATAGAACCTTTGTGCTACACAAAGGCAAGTATAGCCTGCTCATTTATTTTAAAATTCTAGCTACGGTTACGAATAGGTTTCTTCAATGATAAAAATATATGTTAAATAAAAGGGCCAGCATAAAGGCTGGCCCTGTATCTTAAATTAGTGACTATATATTAATAGTCAACATGTAACTCATAACGGTTATCATCATTTGCGTTACTGCCACCCCCTGATCTTCCTGTAACTTCGAGTTGATAATTCCCAGGTTGCAACTGATGGACAAGGTTGAAGTGGCCTTGTGGACTGGACGCTTCTGCTACTCGTTGTCCAGACTCATTGTAAAGAACTGCTGAAATGCGGTTACCATAGCTCCTTATGCCGGGAAAATGCTCACTCGTCACTTGTAGGGTAGTCGCTTGTTCAATATTGATATTGAAACGTTTGGATTGCCCCTGAGCAAGAATCTGTGTAGAAGATACGCCTCTTTCAAGCGTCGGAACGCCTTGAGAGGTGTTGCCTTGGCTAGCCAAGACAGGTGTAGATAGTATAGTCGCTACCGTTGCGCCAAAAATAATTGCTTTAATTTTCATGATAATTACTCCAGTGGTTGATGACTTGTTTATATTAGCTGTGGTTTTTGAAATGAAGCTGAATTTAAAAATAAAAACAATAAAAAAACGCCACCAATTGGTGACGTTAAAAGTTACCCATTACCAGAGTTGTTAGAACATCCTGGGTTCATAGAATAAACGCAGCACTTTGGACAGCACGGTAGAGGTAGGAGGACCAGCGCCGGTACCCTTCTCGGCTCACCGACCAAAGTGAAGAAGAGCATGGGATACCGATAGCTGACCCAGATCCAACGATAACAGATCTACGCCCGCCATGACCTGAGCCAGCGGCAGATCGCCGGAGAGCTTGGCATCCATAACAGCACCGTCAGCCTTGAGCTGCGCCGTAACGCCACCTCTTGTGGCTACGATCCCGAGCAGGCTCAGGTGCTCAGTGATCAGCGGCGTCGTACCGCCTGGAAGTGGACGAAGCACCTGCCGAGCATGATCACTGCCGTTGTCGGCAGGCTGTATGAGGAGTGGAGCCCAAAGCAGATCAGCGGCTTCATCGCGCCCCTGGCAGGCGTCGGTGTCAGCCATCAGTGGATCTATTACTTAATCTGGGATGACAAGGCGCAGGGCGGCGATCTCTGGCAGCATCTGCGTCAGCCCAAACGTCGCAGCAAGCATCGCACTCAGGCCAAGAGCTCAGGGCTTGGCAAGATCCCTAACCGGATAGGCATCGAGCACCGCCTCGCTGAGGTCGAAAACCGGCGCTTTATCGGCCATTGGGAGGGCGACACCGTACTCCAGGGGCACAAGCATTCAGGCCTGGTCACGCTGGTCGAGCGTCGCAGCGAGTACCTGCTGGCGGCAAGGCTGCCCAGGGGCTCGGCGGAGCTGATGAAAGCGGCCATGATCCGCCTGCTGAAGCCTCGTCGGGGCGCTGGCCAGACCATCACGCTGGATAATGGCTCGGAGTTCGCCGTCCATGAAGCCGTGTCCAAGGCCGTGACGGCAGCAACGTATTTCTGTGATCCTTACTGCTCCGGGCAGCGTCGGACCAACGAGAACACGAATGGCCTGATACGGCAGTACTTTCCCAATGGAACCTACTTCCGACAGGTCACGATGGCGAGCTGCGCAAGGTGGTCAGCAAACTGAATGACCGCCCCCGAAAACGGCTCGGCTATCGGACACCGGCGCAGGTGTTCCTGGGGGAATACTCAGGCGCTCTGGATACCGCAGGTGCTGAGCTTATTGATTGAAGTCAGGATTGAGATCCACAAGCTGTGTTTTCATCCTCAAAGAAGTGCCTGTTGATGTCGGAAAGTGATCGCTTTCGATTCTTACGATAGAGCTGCTGTCGAGGTTTAATTCGTACTCATGAGGAAAGGCGCTGGTTAAGATGTCGCCGCAGTTATCTCCTCCTTTAGCAGTTTATCTTGACCCTCGGAGTGGCCGAGTTCTGCAAAAGCAGGAGTAGTAATTGTAACCATCCCCTAAAATCAGTACATGCGTGATTAGAGTTCTCCAGCCTACAATGAGACAAACGGAGAACGGCATGAAGAAGTCACGGTACAGCGAGGCACAGATCGTCAAAATCCTGAAAGAGGTCGAGGGCGGTCGCCTAGTCAAGGAAGTCTGCCGGGAGTACGGCATCTCCGATGCGACCTACTACAATTGGAAATCCAAGTACGGTGGCATGGAAGCCTCTGATGTGAAGCGCCTTAAGGAACTTGAAGAAGAAAGCCGCCGGCTGAAGCAGATGTATGCTGAGCTGAGCCTGGATCACAAGCTGCTGAAGGATGTCATCAAAAAAAGCTGTAAATTCAGCCGTTCGACGAGAGCTGGTTGATTACCTCAAGCAAGCACATGGTGTCAGCACCCGTAGAGCTTACCGAATCGCTGGCATCAGTGGCTCTGTGTACCGTTATCGTCCGGACACATCTCGGGATGACCCAGTGGTTGGAGCGCTTCAAAGCGCGACTGAGCGCTATTCCGCCTACGGCTTCAGCAAACTGTTCAAGTTGCTGCGACGATGGGGTCATGGATGGAATCACAAGCGGGTCCATTGACTGTATTGCGCACTCAACCTGAATAAACGGCGACGGGGCAAGAAATGACTTCCGACACGGAACCCGGAGCCATTGAGCGTGCCAGCCACCGTTAATCAGTGCTGGCCCATGGATTTCATGAGAGACAGCCTGTTCTGTGGCCGCCGGTTTCGGAAGTTCAACGTGGTGGAGGACTTTAACCGGGAGATATTGGCTATCGAGATTGACCTAACCTGCCAGCACCGAGGGTTATAAGGGTCCTGGAACGCATTATCGTCTGGCGAGGCTACCCGGCCAAACTACGCATGGATAACGGCCGGAATTCATCTCGATCGCCCTGGCTGATTGGGCTGAACAACACGATATCAAGCTGGAGTTCATCAAACCTGGCACCCCGACTCAGAACTCGTATGTTGAGCGTTCAATCGGACTTACCGGAATGAGATCCTGAACATGTATGTCTTCCGGAACCTTACCTAAGTCCGACAACTGACCGAATCGTGGATGACGGAATACAACGATGAACGTCCCCACGATTCACTGGAAGACCTGGCGCCATGGGAATACCTGGCGAAACACCAATGCTCGGAGAACCCTAGTCAGCGGTGCAACTGAAACTGGGATGTTTACATAACCATCACGATAGCTGCAGCATCGAATACAAGCTTGAGCTTTATGAAAACCTTCCTTTCTGTTTTGTTACAATGCCATTGTGAGGCTTTTACCTGAATCCTCCCTTAATAGGGCGTATAAAAAAATGACCCAGTTCATGTTTTTATACGCTGTGCCTGGTGTAAATAAAAAAGCTTGGGCATACGCCCAAGCTAAAAGATCGAAACAGCTTCTCTGCTATACTACTAACTCATCTATCCTAGAAACTATATTGGGCGGCAACCATCACACGGCTCGCATCTTCTTCACGGTCATCGGTCAACTCCGTTTCGAAATAGCCGTACTCAATTCCATACATCAAACGCTCGTTGGGAGTCCACATCAGATTAAGAAATGTATTCTTGTTCTTTCTACCTGCATTTCCACCCACGGTAGTGTCGCCTAAATCGACATCGGTATAGCCATGAGACGCGTTCAATGAATACTGCGGCGATATTTGATAAGAAAGCCCAACGGCTCCGCCGTCGCCAGATAGCGTTTGCAGTTTGCCGTTGGTATCAACGTAGGCATCGGCACCGTTAAAGTAATCGCCAGACAGATAGAGGTAACTATTCGCCCCCTCGCTGGCGTTCACGATTGCTCTCAAGGTCACCGGCCCAGCATGATAGGCGCCTGCGGCGAAGGCCCCATAGCCCATTTCCGTATCCTTCTCGCTGCCGGTATCGTACTTCAGCTGTCGGGCGATGCCGGCGATGGAGTAGGAAAACTCACCCATGCTATTTTCATAGCGCAGGCTCAGTGCGGGTATCGATGATACGGCATCGTCATTATCCGGTAGCAAATCCTCGTCTGGCACGGAGCCATCAATGTTCTCCGCCAGCTGTGCCTTTGGATCCTCCGCAGCTATCGAGAACCCTCCCATGCTGTAGCGCAACTGGGCCAGGCGCGTCCCATAGCCATTGCTTCCCGCCGTGCCGAAGAAATCCAGTGTGGGTGTGGCGGCGACGAAGGTGTTGTAATTCGACCAGGTCTGTCCGGCAAGGATGCCATTCCAGGACCCATAAGCATGCCGTAGTCTGAAGCGCGTATTATCATCGTTGTAGGACCAGAAGTCCCCTTCGATAACGGTGTCTAGCGTGCTCCCCTCGACAGGCGTACTGGTCTGAAAGCCGATGCGGCTTTGTGTCGCGGTGACTTGAAACTGATCCCCTACATCTCTCTCATCTTCCGATCCTGCGGCTTCAGCAAAGTAACCTTCGTTAGCCGATCCGGCATCCCGATCGAAGTTGTAAGCCATGTTCAGCCTGACGTAGCCATAAAGCCCCACGGTGGTCTCTCCCACTTCGGTTTCCAGGGCCGAAACATACGTCGAGCCAATTGCCAAGGCCATAACCGTCATGCTGACCAAGGGAATCTTCTTGTTATTCCACATGATGACACCTCTTTGTGAATTGTCTTTTTTTTAGGCCGATTGCGGCAATATCAAATTAGCGAAGATTCCTGAATTAAAGCTGAATTTGCCTGCCGGGGTATCAATTTTTCATAAAAAAGGCCAGCTCATGGCTGACCTTCTGTAACCTCAGCATATTTGCCAATAAAGGTTAGTAGACAACGTGCAGCTTATAACGGTTATCATCATTTGCGTTACTGCCACCCCCTGATCTTCCTGTAACTTCGAGTTGATAATTCCCAGGTTGCAACTGATGGACAAGGTTGAAGTGGCCTTGTGGACTGGACGCTTCTGCTACTCGTTGTCCAGACTCATTGTAAAGAACTGCTGAAATGCGGTTACCATAGCTCCTTATGCCGGGAAAATGCTCACTCGTCACTTGTAGGGTAGTCGCTTGTTCAATGTTAATATTGAAACGTTTGGATTGCCCCTGAGCAAGAATCTGTGTAGAAGAGACGCCTCTTTCAAGTAGGGGCAGATCCTGGGTTGTATTGCCGAAGTTAGCCAATACAGGTGTTGAAAGAATGCTGGCTACAAGCGCTCCAAAGATAATTGGTTAACTTTCATGATAATTACTCCAGTGGTTGATGATTTGTTTATATTAGCTGTGGTTTTTGAAATGAAGCTGAATTTAAAAGGGTATACGGATTTAATGGTTGATGGGGCACCTTCACCCCATCAATCTGATACCACCCTCAGATGGTTGATAGATCGACTCCGTAGTTGAGTTCCTCTGCGAAGTCCGGCAGTCCGTAACC
>NZ_JABWCV010000034.1 GCF_013371085.1 Vreelandella maris
CGACCATAGCACGCGTGAACCACCTGATCCCTTGCCGAACTCAGCAGTGAAACCGCTTAGCGCCGATGGTAGTGTGGGGTCTCCCCATGCGAGAGTAGGTCATCGTCAGGCACCTATACCAAAAAACCCCCAGGGCTAACGCCTTGGGGGTTTTTTTTATGGCAAAATGCACTCCTCAAGGAGGATTGCCCATGACTCAGATGCGCTGGGAACAGCTACTTTCCCCACGTCGTCTTCACGACCAACGCTCAACAAGTACTCGTGAAATCGGTCGTAGCCCGTTTCATAAAGACCATGACCGGATTGTTTTTTCAGGCTCGTTCAGGCGTCTTGGCCGTAAGACACAGGTGCATCCACTGACAGAAAACGATCATATTCATACTCGCCTAACTCACTCGCTAGAAGTCGGCTGTGTTGGTCGTTCTCTGGGTATGATTGTCGGAGAGTTACTGCGTGATCGCTTGCCAGAATGGATAACGCCCGCTGATCTTGGGGTCATTGTGCAGACAGCGTGCCTGGGGCATGACATTGGGAATCCCCCTTTTGGTCATGCCGGTGAGTATGCCATTCGCGATTGGTTTCAGCGTGCTCAAAGCAGTGGGCTATTAGAAGGCCTTTCAGACGCAGAGCGCGAGGATCTGTTGACCTATGAAGGCAATGCTCAGGGCTTTCGAGTGATTACTCAGATCGAATATAACCAGTTTAATGGTGGTATGCGGCTGTCAGCAGCCACCTTGGGTGCGCTACTTAAATACCCTTGGACGGTTCGATACAGCGGACGCGCGGGCAAATTCGGCGCTTACCAGTCAGAGCAAGCGCTGCTCAAAGAAGTGGCTGAAGCGGTAGGTTTGTTGCCGCAAGGCGAGCAGCGCTGGTGCCGCCACCCGTTGGCTTGGCTTGTCGAAGCCGCCGATGATATTTGTTACGCCCTGTTAGACCTGGAAGATGGTTTAGAAATGGGTATTCTGCGCTATGAAGAAGTCGTCGAAATACTGCGTCAAATTGCCGGAGAGTTCCCGCCTGAATATGCCGATATGCAAGCCCGTAATGTCTCCCAGCGGCGGCGTATCGCGTTACTCCGTGGTGCTGCTATGGAACGTGCCGTCAATGATGTCGGCGCGGTGTTTGTACAGCATGAGCAGGCCCTGCTAAGCGGCACCCTCAGTGATGACCTATTAGAGCTGTGTCACCCCGACCTTGGATGGGGTGTTCAGGCGGCGAAGCAGCTTGCCCGAGAGCGTATTTTCCAAAACGAGCGTAAAGCGAAATTAGAGATTGGTGCCTATACGACGCTAGGTATTCTCTTGGAAGCTTTTATTGGTGCTGCCCACGAGCTACATCACACCGGGCATTCATCGTTTAAACATCAGCGTGTGTTGGCCCTGATTGGCGAAAACACGCCGCTGCCTTCTTGGCCGCTTTATGATAGCTACCGCCGAATGCTGGACTTTATCGGTGGGATGACGGACCACTATGCAGTCGATCTTGCCCAAGAGATGGGCGGGCGGTTACGCGGCGACTAAGCCGTACATTATACGGACGGCTGGCGGAGATGTTTGAGTTCCATCAGCCGTGCCCGCTCCAGCAAGATATGAATGACCTTATCGTGAATGGCATCGCTCATCTGTCCCGGCGTTATCTCGGTGAGCTGTTGGGCAAGTTGCTCGCCGCTCACCACCAGGATATCCGGCGAGGCCTCGCTGGTATCAATCTCCCAGCCGGGCAGCACTAACACTCCTTTAACCGGTACCGGCATACCGCAGCGGCGCTCTAACCATTGACTGAGCCAGCTAACGCCTTGGCGCGTTTTATGCAGTGGCCGGCGCTCTTGCCAATGTGGAAAGCGTAGCCGCTCGCGCTCTACCGCCACTGTGTTGAGTTCGTTGCCATCAGTGCCGATAGCGAGTGTTCTTGCCCTTGTTTCCACCACAAAAACACCGTGAGGTGTTACCACCACGTGATCAATCGTGAAGCTATCGGTGGGGACATCATGAAATACGTAGTAGGGGTGGGCCTCAGGGCGGACTAAACGCTCAAGCTCTTGGCCAACGGCAAGCTCGCAAGCGAGGCCTAATTTTAGTCGCCGAATACGTTGATAATCACGCACCAGTAGCAGTGAAAACGTTAGTACCAGTAGCGTGCTGAGTAACCCGTATAAAGCCCATTCGACCCAATCTTGTTGATCCACAAATAGCATGCGACCCATGCCATACACCAGAGGGGCCAAGCTAATGATGGGCCCTAACGCCCCGTTTAGAAATAGGCTGGAAAAAGCTTGGTCAAGGCGATGGCGCAGCGCTTGGCCCGGTTCATGAAGGGGAGCCTTGAAGGGCGAATGGACGCGCGCATCGTGTAGGTTGCGCAGCGCCAGGACAATACTGGCCATTGCCGCCATGGGGAATAAAAAAATGAGGGGTAGCAAGTATTCCAGCCAAGCCATTGCAGTGCCTTGCCCTATAGCGACTTACTTAACGGTAAGTCTTGGTGGTGTAGAGGCTTTAACCCCCTGCGAGTTTAACCTGATAGCCGAGTGCACTGAGCTCCTGGCGCAGAACATCACGATGGTCGCCTTGTATTTCAATAATACCGTCTTTAACGGCTCCGCCCGTCCCGCAACGTTTTTTAAGCGTTTTTGCTAACGTTTTAAGTTCTTCACCAGACAAAGGGATGCCGCTAACCGTGGTAACCCCTTTGCCTTTACGGCCGCTGGTTTCGCGTCGAATGCGCACTATGCCATCTAGCTCGGCTAAGCGCTGTTGTTCGCTTACATCATCACAGTGACAGGCTTCAAGTGCTTCCCGACAGGTGGGGCAGGTTTTACCATGTTCGGTGGAGTAAACCAGCCCACCCAATTGGTCACGTAAAGAGGTCATTATTATCCTCCGATAGAGTGTTGGGGCACGGGGGTCTGCCAATATTCACGCGTGAGACGCTCCACTACGGCGGGTAACTGATACATATTGCTGATCATAATGACATTTTCAGGCGTTTCTTCGGCATCCGGGAAACGATTTAAATGAATCACCGTCATCCCCGCTTGCAGTGCTGCGCGAACACCGACTAAGGCATCGTCTATTGCGATACAGTCACGCGCTGCATAGCCCATGATACTGGCTGCGTGTAAATGTAAACAGGGTTCAGGCTTCCAGCAATTGGCGGTATAGCCACTGAAAAAGCGGTTTCCAAAATAATGGCTAAGTTCTGTGGCTTCTAGCGCCGTAAGAATTTTACTTTCAGGCCCATTAGAGACAACCGCACTCGGATAAGAACTCAGTATATCCAGCGCTTCACGGGCACCTGGTATGGTCGTCAACTCCTGGGCAAGCCGAGTCGCTAGATTGGCTCGCATAGTGATTTCCATGCGCTCAAGCCGATCAGGATCAACATCACCATAGCGCTGTTGAAGTTCAGCAACGATACGCCGAAAGCGCGCTCCACGAAATTCACCGAGGTAATCGGTAGTAGCAAACGGCAGCCCAACTGAATTAAGCCCGGTGGCCATCTCTTCGGCTAGTAGCGGTTCGCTATCGACAAGTGTGCCATCACAGTCAAACAGCAAAAGTGGGAGCGGCATTACGGTTCCTTGCAGCGACTTTAGCGCTGCCAGTGTTAGTTGAAGCCATCTATACTGCTATTGAACGGGATTTTACGCCATTTGTGAACACTGTTTTGTTATTTTTTGCTTGCCTGAACGCGACTCTTGAGACAGCTTAAACGGCTACGCTCATTTTGGTGGCTGCTGTTGTCTGTCATCTAGCTTCAGAACACGCTGTCGCGCTAGCGTTGGAAACGGCCAAGCTGCGCTGAAGAGATAGTAGGGATACACTATTCTGTCATAACCAAAACATGGAGAACGTCCGATGCGATTCACCCCTTGGATCCTACCCTTAGCCCTCAGCGCTGCTTTGCTAACGACGACTGGCTATGTGTTTGCTGATAATCATGAAACGGAAGGCGAACAGCACGAGCCTCTTAATGATGAAGCGCTTGAAAAGGAATACGGTATTAAAGCCGGATCGGTAAAACGTGACGACGTGGCGTCATCTAGCGATGCCGAGGATACTAATGAGCAGACCCGTGTGCGTGAAGAAGAAGAAGAGGAAGAGAAGAACGAAGAAGTAGCCACCAGCGCAGGCGAGGATGACGTAGAGTTAGAGACTGGCAAGAGTGAAGAGCGAAACCCAGAGGCTGGCACAGGCGGTACTGGCAGTCCGGATGATGCTATTCATAGCAGCGAAGAAGAAAATAGCGAAGATGACGATGGAGACACTGACGATAACGAGTAACGTCAGTGCCTGAAACATTATTTAGCTAGACGGCGTGAGTTAGCACTGCTGCGCTGATGATAAGGCTTCATTGTGAGCTGGCTGGTGACCCACCAAGGGGCTAGCTGGCCATTCATAGAGTTAAACAATGCTTTCTGCATTTCGAGGCCAGCTTCCATGCTGGCCTCGAGCTTTTCGGTGACCATTTTTTGATTTTCTTTCATCATTTTAGGACTGAAGAAAGGCTGTGTTTGCCATAAGTGATTGCGCATAGTGATGGTCGACAGAGAAGTGGACCATAGTTCAAACGCCATTAGGCCCGCCTTCCAAACATCGAACATCGCTAACGGAGTGGTGGGCATCAGTGGCGCCATTGTGGAGCTTTTCATGAGTATTAGTCTCTCTATTTGAACACGAAACCTCGTGGGCTCATCACCAGTGTTAGCGCATCAATGCTGCAATGCAATATATATTTCGTCGAGCATAACGTGGGATAGGTAAAAAAAAAGGCGACCGATTGGTCGCCTTTATAGTAAACAACGAAAGTAACAGGTTTACTTGATCTTAGGAGCCAGTTCACCGCGCTCATAGCGCAGGGACATTTCTTCTAAACTGATCGGTTTAATCTTGCTAGCGTTACCTGCTGTGCCAAAGGCTTCATAGCGAGCAATACACAGATCGCGCATCGCGGTGACGGTTTCTTTGAGGAATTTACGCGGGTCGAATTCGGCAGGATTTTGAGCCATAAAACGACGCACAGCCCCTGTAGACGCCAAGCGAAGATCGGTATCGATATTCACCTTGCGTACGCCGTGCTTAATCCCTTCAACGATCTCTTCCACCGGAACGCCATACGTTTCTGGAATCTGGCCGCCATACTGGTTAATCACTTCCAGCCACTCTTGCGGCACGGATGAAGAGCCGTGCATGACGAGGTGGGTGTCTGGAATCCGCGCATGGATCTCTTTTATGCGCTGGATAGAGAGCGTATCCCCGGTGGGTGGCTTGGTGAACTTATAAGCGCCGTGGCTGGTGCCAATGGCAATGGCTAAGGCGTCTACGTGGGTTGCTTTGACGAATTCGGCCGCTTCTTCAGGGTCGGTCAGCAGCTGTTCCATGTCCAGCTTGCCTTCAGCGCCAATGCCGTCTTCTTCACCGGCCATGCCTGTTTCCAGGCTGCCCAGGCAGCCCAGCTCGCCTTCAACAGACACACCACAGGCGTGGGCCATTTCGACGGCACGACGGGTAACGTTAACGTTGTAGTCGTAATCGGTGGGTGTTTTGCCGTCTTCGCCCAGTGAGCCATCCATCATTACCGAGGAGAAGCCAAGCTGGATAGAGCGCTGGCAAATTGCAGGGCTAGTGCCGTGATCCTGATGCATGACCACCGGAATATGGGGGAACTCTTCTACCGCTGCTAAAATCAGGTGGCGTAGAAACGGGGCTCCAGCATATTTACGAGCGCCAGCAGAGGCTTGCACAATTACCGGTGAGTCGGTGGCATCAGCAGCTTCCATAATGGCGCGCATCTGCTCAAGATTATTAACGTTAAATGCCGGGATGCCGTAGCCGTATTCGGCGGCATGGTCGAGCATTTGGCGCATGCTGATCAGAGCCATTAAATCACCTTATCTAAGTTTTAAAAAAAGCATGTTGTCACAATGGGCCTAGTAACACCGCGGCTTTATTGCACGGGTGGTTTAAGTCGGCCCATATTAACCGCGTTTGGCGGCAGCTTCGAGCGCTGCTACGGCGGGCAGCTGCTTGCCTTCGACATACTCAAGGAAAGCACCGCCGCCGGTGGAGATATAGGAAACACGATCAGCAATGGCATATTTATCAATGGCCGCTAATGTATCTCCGCCGCCGGCAATCGAGAAACCTGCGCTATCCGCGATAGCCTGGGCGATTACCTGGGTGCCTTTGCCAAACTGATCGATTTCAAATACCCCAACGGGGCCATTCCACAAAATGGTGCCAGCATCTTTAAGCATACTAGCTAAGTGAGCGGCGGTATCGGGGCCAATATCTAAAATCATCTCGTTGTCAGCCACTTGATCGACCGGTTTGACGATGGCCTCTGCCGATTCGGAAAACTCAGTGGCCACCACGACATCGGTGGGTAACGGAATCGACACCTTCTCCATCAGGGCTTTTGCCTGGCCAATCAAATCGGCTTCATGAAGTGATTTGCCGACATTATAGCCCGCAGCGGCAATAAAGGTGTTGGCGATGCCGCCGCCCACGATCAGCTGGTCGCATTTGTCGGCCAGCGCGGTAAGCACGTCCAGTTTGGTAGAGACTTTTGAGCCACCCACAATCGCCGCCATGGGGCGTGCCGGATTCGCCAGGGCTTTCTCTAAGGCATCCAACTCTTGGGCAAGCAGTGGACCCGCGCAGGCGCTGGGAGCAAAGCGCGCCACACCATGGGTAGAGGCTTGCGCACGGTGGGCGGTGCCGAAGGCATCCATGACAAAAATATCGCATAGCGCGGCGTACTGCTGCGCCAGCTGTTCGTCATCTTTTTTCTCGCCGCTATTGAAACGCACGTTCTCTAGTAGGACGACATCGCCGTTGGCGATTTCTAACGTCTCACCAAGATATGCTTTGATTAGCGGCACGGGGTGACCTAACAGCTCCCCCAAATGCTCAGCCACTGGCGCGAGCGAGAATTCATCGGCAGGTTCGCCTTCGGTAGGGCGACCTAAATGGCTCATTAGCATCACTTTTGCCCCTGCTTTCGCCGCTGCTTGAATGGTTGGCAGCGCGGCTCGCAGGCGGGCGTCACTGGTGACGCGGCCATGTTTGATGGGCACATTCAAATCTTCACGGATCAGCACGCGTTGTCCTTCCAGGGGAAGGTCAGTCATCTTTTTCACGTTCATGTGAGCGGTTTCCTCGTGTTTATGCCATTGAGCTGAAAGTAAAAAGTAAGCCAACAATGCCAACAGGTTATGTCTGTGCCGAAAGTGTGGCCAGTCGCTGACTAATATCAAGCATCCGGTTAGCGAACCCCCACTCATTATCGAACCAGCACAACAGCTTGATAAGGCGCTTACCGGCCACCCGTGTTTGGGTGGCATCGAGAATGCCTGAGCGCGGGTCGTGGTTGAAATCAACTGAAGCCATAGGTGCTTCAGTATAGCCAAGTACGCCCTTTAAGCGCTGCTGACTGGCGGCCAGCAGCAGCGAATTGACATCATCCCGGTGCGTATCACGGCGAACCGTCAACGCGACATCCATCGCAGAGACATTGATGGTAGGAACGCGCACGTGCAGGCACTCAAAACGGCCCGCCAGGTGAGGCATTAAGCGGCTGATGCCGAGCGCCAAGCCGGTATCCACTGGCACAATGGAGTGCATTGCCGAGCGGGTAAGACGCAAGTCGGTTTGATGATACGCATCAATCACCGGCTGGTCGTTCATCGCCGAGTGAATGGTCGTGGTGACACCGTGCTCAAGGCCGAGCGCTTCATCCAGAATGGTTAATAGCGGCACAAGACAGTTGGTGGTACACGAAGCGGCAGAAAGGATGCGCTGGGAAAGCGCCAGCTCGCCTTCATTAATACCCCATACAATGGTGGCGTCGACATCATTTTCCGCAGGCTGGGAAAACAGCAGCCGCTTAGCGCCTGCCTCTAAATGCTGCTCGGCAGTGGCACGATCTTTAAAGCTCCCAGAGCACTCCAGCACCAGGTCCACATCAAACGCCTTCCAGGGCAGCTTGCGCGGATCTTGTTCGCATAGCACCTGAATACGTTGGCCGTTGACCACTAGACACTCGCCGTCGTTATCCACCTCACCTGGGAAGCGGCCATGGGTAGTGTCATAGCGGGTCAAGTAGGTGATAGTGGCAAGATCGGAGAGCTCGTTAATGGCGACCACTTCAATTTCCGGGTGGTGCCGCTCAACGAGCGCCCGAAGCACGCATTGGCCAATGCGTCCGTAACCGTTAATGGCGATGCGATACCGGGGAGCAGAATTAGCCATGCGGAGGGCGGCTCTTAAAAGTGAATCAATGATGAAAATGACGTCGAAAACCGTGGAATGATAACGCATTTCTGCCAGCGATTCTTATCAGTTGCCGGTTCCTATCAGCCACCCATCCCTAACAGCCGCCAGGCGAGAGGTAGCAACACGGCAGTGAAAATGCCGGTAAGGCTCATTCCCAGCGAGGCAAATGCGCCAGCCGTGGGGCTGAGTTCAAACGCTCTAACGGTACCAATTGCATGACCGTTAAGCCCAAGCGCAAAACCGATCAGGCGTTCGTCATCAATATGTAAAAAGCGCGCGGCGAGACTGACACAGGGAATCGTGATGACGCCAGTGATCAACAGCGCCCCTAACAGTAGCGCTACCGTTCCGCCAAGTTGCTCGGTTATGCCAATCGCAATCGGCGCAGTAACGGATTTGGCCGCAATGGAGGCGAGTATCGTGTTCGAACTACCCAGTAACCAGGCAATTGCCAGCGAATAGAAAGCCGCTAGCGCCGCGGCGATGGGTAAACAAATCGCCAAAGGCCGCCATAGTTCGACGATACGCGGTAACTGTTGGTAAAGCGGCATGCCTAGCGCCACCGTGGCTGGCCCCAGCAGCACCGTTAACCAAGTGGCACCTTGCTGGTAGGTAGCGTAAGGCAGCCCTATCAGGGCTAATGCCCCTGCCAACAGCAGCGCCGCGATCAAAATGGCGGGCAGCCAAGAGGGACGTTTTAGGCGCTGAAATAGCCCGTTACCCACTAGATAAGCGGTAAGCGTTAACCCCACCGCAAACAACGGCGTGGTGGTTAACAGGGCGAGCAGCGATGAATCATTGGACATGAGACTGTCCGATGAGGCGTTTAAGCAGCCACAGCGTAGTAAACACGCTGAGTAATGTGCCTAGTACTAGCGCGATAAGAATAGCGCTCCATTGCCCGGCCAGCTCGCCGATAATAAAAAACACCCCCACTACGCCGGGCATTATCAGCATAGCGAGCAGGGCAATTAACGGCTGGGCGGCAGCAGCAATGCTGCCAGGAACGCGACCACGGATAGCGAGAGTAACGCATAGCAGCAACATGCCGATAACGCCTGACGAGATCGGCAAAGCGGTGACATGAATCACTACTTCACCGATCAGCCAGTAGCTAATCAACCATAGAAAGCCACTGAGTGCGGGCATGGCTTAGCCGAGTAGTTCGTTGGCTTGCTTGACCACATTTTCGACGGTAAAGCCGAAGTGCTTGAACAGGTCGCCCGCCGGGGCGGATTCGCCGTAAGTGGTCATGCCGATCACGCGGCCGTCCAGACCTACATACTTGTACCAGTAGTCGGCGTGAGCTGCTTCGATCGCGATACGCTTGGTGACGGCTTTAGGCAGCACGCTCTCACGGTACTCAGCGTCTTGACCGTTAAAGCGGTAAGCCGAGGGCATGGAGACTACGCGTACGGCTTTGCCTTGCTGCTCAAGCTCGGCAGCGGCGTCCATCGCCAACGACACTTCAGAACCGGTGGCAATCAGAATCAACTCAGGCGTTCCTTCGCTGTCCTTGAGAACGTACGCACCGTTTTGGATCGCTGCCAACTGCGCTTTCGTGCGCTGCTGGTGGGGCAGGTTCTGGCGTGACAGTACTAGCGCGGTGGGTCCGGAGTGGCGCTTGATAGCGGCGTCCCAAGAGGCGGCAGTTTCCACTGCATCACAAGGGCGCCAAGTATTGAGGTTCGGCGTGGTACGCAGGTTGGTAAGTTGCTCAATAGGCTGGTGGGTTGGGCCATCTTCACCCAAGCCGATGGAGTCGTGGGTAAAGACGTAAATCACCTGCTGGCCCATTAGCGACGCCATGCGGATCGAGTTACGCATGTACTCCATAAAGATCAGGAAGGTCGCGCCGTAAGGTACCAGACCGCCGTGCAAAGCGATGCCGTTCATGACGGCACCCATGCCAAACTCACGGACACCGTAGTGCAGGTAGTTGCCGCTAGCGTCTTCCGGGGTAATCGCTTTCGCGCCTTTCCAGAAGGTCAGGTTGGAGGGCGCCAAATCGGCACTGCCACCCAGCAGTTCGGGCATTTGCGGGCCAATCGTATTCAACACTTCAAAGGAAGCTTTGCGAGACGCGATGGTCTCACCGCGCTCCTGGGCCTGCTCAATCAAGGCTTCGGTGGGCAGCTCTGTCGGCAGCTGGCGCTTCATACGGCGCTTGAACTCCCGCGCTTCGCTGGGGAAGGCCTCGGCATAACGAGCAAAGCGCTCATCCCACGCCTTCTGGGCTGTTTTGCCAGCGGCACGGGCATCCCAGGCGGAGTAGATGGGCTCGGGGATATGGAACGGAGCGTGAGGCCAGTCAAGCTGGACGCGGGCCAGGGCGACTTCGTCATCACCCAATGCCGCACCGTGGGCTTCCTCTTTGCCCTGCTTGTTGGGCGCGCCAAAACCGATGATGGTTTTGCAAATAATCAGGCTCGGCTTATCGTCATGGCTCTTGGCCAATTCAATAGCGGCTTTTACTTCTTCGGGCTTGTGGCCATCGACATTCGGTACCACGTGCCAGCCGTAAGCTTCAAAACGCTTGGCGGTATCGTCGGTAAACCAGCCTTCCACTTCGCCATCAATAGAGATGCCGTTGTCGTCGTATAGAGTGATCAGCTTGCCCAGCTGCTGGGTACCGGCTAGCGAGGCCGCTTCATGGGAGATACCCTCCATCAAGCAGCCGTCGCCTACAAAGCACCACGTGTGGTGATCCACAATCGTGTGGCCTGGGCGGTTAAACTGCGCTGCCAGGGTCTTCTCGGCAATGGCGAAGCCTACCGCGTTGGCAAAGCCCTGACCCAGCGGGCCGGTGGTGGTCTCAATGCCCGGTGCGTAGCCAAATTCCGGGTGCCCAGCGGTGGGCGAGTGCAGCTGGCGGAAATTCTGCAGTTGTTCCAGGCTTAACTCATAGCCGCTTAAGTGCAGCAGCGAGTAAAGCAGCATGGAGCCGTGACCATTGGAAAGCACGAACCGATCACGATCGGCCCACTTGGGGTCTTCGGGATTGTGCTTGAGGTAGTCATTCCATAGCACCTCGGCAATATCCGCCATGCCCATGGGCGCACCAGGGTGGCCGGACTTGGCCTTCTGAACGGCATCCATGGAAAGCGCGCGAATGGCATTGGCTAGCTCAAAACGGGATGGCATGGGGGTGCTCCTCGCCTGGAAACAGAAATTATAAAGCCGCTATTGTCGCTGACTTCCCATGTTGCGGCAAATATGATGGCAAATTCTGGTAAGCGCGTTCTGGGAAGCATCGCCGACAGCGTGTAGACTCTGCCCCCCGAAGTGGTGGAGAAAGTGGTGCTGCCGCTTCTCTTACGGGCAGGAGTTACCTGCCATGATTTCCTGCTGATGCTGTGGATTAGAGACAGCCGTCATACAGAGGGTCGAGTGCGCGATGAGCGAATATTCCCTGTTTACCTCCGAGTCCGTCTCCGAAGGTCATCCCGATAAGATTGCCGATCAGATCTCTGACGCGGTGTTAGATGCCATCATCGCCCGTGATAAACAGGCGCGTGTTGCCTGTGAAACCATGGTGAAAACCGGGGTGGCGATCATTGCCGGCGAAATTACCACTTCCGCCTGGGTTGATTTAGAAACCCTCGTGCGCGATGTGATTATCAGCATCGGCTATAACTCGTCTGATGTCGGCTTTGATGGCGCAACTTGTGGCGTGGTCAACCTGATCGGTAAGCAAAGTGTCGATATTGCCCAGGGCGTCGATCGCACCAAGCCGGAAGATCAGGGCGCAGGCGACCAGGGCTTGATGTTTGGCTACGCGACTAACGAAACTGATTCGTTTATGCCAGCGCCGATCCACTACTCGCACCGTTTAGTCGAGCGTCAGGCCGAACTGCGTAAAAATGGCCTGCTACCGTGGCTGCGCCCGGATGCCAAGAGCCAGGTTACCTTCCGCTATAACGCCGAAGGCCAGCCCTGCGGTGTCGATGCTATTGTGCTTTCTACCCAGCACGACCCTGAGATTGATCAGGAAGAACTGCGTAAAATGATCAAGCGCGAGGTCATTGAGCAAGTGATCCCGGCTGAGTGGTTGGATGAGCACACCCAGTACCACATTAACCCGACCGGCAAGTTCGTCATTGGCGGCCCGGTAGGCGATTGTGGCCTGACCGGACGTAAGATCATCGTCGACACTTACGGCGGCATGGCACGTCACGGTGGTGGTGCATTTTCAGGCAAAGACCCATCGAAAGTTGACCGTAGCGCCGCCTATGCGGGTCGCTATGTGGCCAAGAACGTGGTGGCCTCAGGTCTGGCTGACAAGTGTGAGATTCAGGTCTCCTACGCGATTGGCGTGGCCGAGCCGACGTCGGTCTCCATCGATACCTTCGGCACCGGTAAAATCGACGATGCCAAGATCGTTGCACTGGTTCGCGAGCACTTTGACCTGCGTCCCTACGCGATTACCAAAATGCTTGATCTGCTGCACCCGATGTATCAGCTCACTGCTGCTTACGGCCACTTTGGTCGGGCACCGTTCGAGCACAGCTACACCTGGCGCGACGATAAAGGCCAAGCACATACCGAAACCTTTACCGCCTTTCCGTGGGAAAAAATTGATAAAGCCGATGCGCTTCGCAAGGCGGCCAGTTTGTAAGACATTCGCTACTGCGTTTGTAAGCAATGTATGAAATCGCCCCTTTGGCTCCGGCCGGGGGCTTTTTTTATGCGCTGCTTCGAGGCCCTGCGCTAGGCTAAGTCTATTTGCTAACGATTCGTGTGATGAGGAGGGGCAAGATGGCAAGTGGTCTCGTTGCGTGGGTATTCGCTAGCCTTATCGGGCTTGTCACTTTTTCCGCACAGGCTGCCGAGTGCCCTGATTGGTCGAAGGAGCGCTTAACTCGCGAAAGCCAAGCACTGGCCGAGCAGGTTCAGCGCTGGGATACCGCCTACCACGACGAAGGTATTGCGCTGATTGACGATGCCCTCTATGACCAAGCGGTAGAGCGCCTAGCCACTTGGCAGCGTTGCTTGGGCAATGTACCTGATCATCGTCCGCTTTCGCGCGTTACCCGAAGCAGCGGTACTCTCGATCATCCGGCGGCGCAGCGTGGGCTCACTAAAGCCGATGACGACGGAGTCAGGCGCTTTACCAGCCGCCGCGAGAACCTATGGATTCAACCCAAGGTAGACGGCGTGGCGATTACGCTGCGCTATGTCGATGGCGAATTGGTCGAAGCCGTTAGCCGTGGCGATGGCGAGCGGGGCCAGGATTGGACGAACCGGGTGCGCCAGTTACCCGCTGTTCCCAGTACGCTGCCTGAGCCTATTTCTGCGGTGCTCCAAGGCGAATTGTACTGGCGGCTAACCCAGCACGTGCAGTCAAGTTCACCCGCATCGGGTGCCCGGGGCGCAGTGGCGGGCGCAATGGCGCAGTCCTCTCCTACGGCGGCCACCCTTGAACGTATTGGTCTGTTTGTTTGGGATTGGCCCGACGGGCCTACTGGTATGGGCGAGCGTTTAGCGCGTCTTACCGCGCTGGGCTTTGATACTGCCAGCTATACCCAGCCGCTAGATGACCAACGTGATGCCACCTACTGGCGTGATAGCTGGTTCAATGGCCCGTTGCCGTTTGCCACCGATGGCGTGGTAATCAAGCAAGCAGAGCGTCCTGGCGTACGGCGCTGGTCGTCATCACCCCCTGAGTGGGCTGTCGCCTGGAAATACCCCGCTCAACAGGCGCTAGCGGAAGTACGCGGCATTGAATTTCGCGTAGGGCGTACCGGACGCGTGACGCCACTGGTGTGGCTTAACCCGGTACAACTGGAGGGGCGGCGCATCAGCCGTGTTTCGCTGGGTTCACTGGAACGCTGGGAGTCACTGGATATTCGCCCCGGCGACCAAGTGGCGATCTTCTTGGGCGGGTTAACGATTCCCCAGTTAAGCGAGGTGGTGTGGCATACCCAGGAGCGCTCGCCGTTGACTCCGCCTTCACCCCAGCGCTTTAACCTGCTGAGCTGCTTTGAATTAACCCCCGGTTGCGATGCACAACTGCTGGCGCGGCTCACCTACCTTGGCGAGCAGCTTGGCATGCAGGGTATTGGTGAAGGTACCTGGCAAGCGCTCATGGGCGCGGGCGTAGTCACCCATTTACTGGACTGGCTGGACGTTGAACCACGTCAGCTACAGCTGGCGTATGGTATTGGTGAGTTCACAGCCGCCGCGCTCACTGAGCAGTTTCAGGTTGCCCGAAGCAAGCCGTTTGCGGCATGGCTGAGTGCGTTGGGGGCGCCGCCGGGTAGCGAGTCAGTTCGTGGGGATTGGGATGATTTAGCAGGCTACCAGCGCGAAGATTGGCAAGCCGTTCCAGGCGTTGGCCCGGTCCGTGCTGAGGCGCTGGTAGCATTTTTCAGCCACCCCGACGTGCAGCGCATGGCTCTGCAGCTGCAGCAGGCGGGGGTTGCAGGTTTCTAGTTAGCTCACTAACAAAGCCCGGTGAGACGCAGCATCAAACCGAGATAAAGCGGAATCAGCAGCGGTGCAAGTAGGGTGGTGACCAGCACGGCTAATGCGCCTTTTTGTGGCTGAATGCCCAACTCCATCGCCACTACCACGACGTTAGCTGCCATGGGCACCACGCCCAACAGCAGCAGCGCCAGGGCCAGCTCCGTGGAAAGAGGCGCTACCCACTGCAAGGTTAAAACGGCCACTAGCATGGCCAGCGGCCACATTAGGTAGCGCAGGCCCACGCAAGTGGCCACAAAGCGCGTATCCCAGGCGGTAAGCGTCACTTGGCTAAGCGTCATGCCAATAATCATCATGCCCAGCAGGGTATAGGTGGCGGGGAACACCGCCAGTGAATTCATTACCCCAGCGGGCAGCGTTATCTTAAAGGCGCTAAGCAGTAACGCTAATAAGAATGCGTAGATAAGCGGTAAGCGAGAAATCTTGATCAAGCTTTCGCGTACCGAGAAGCGCCCACGAGCGCTGAGATAGAAGCCCACGGTAAATTCGTAGATATTGATTCCCAGCATACAGAACAGGTAAAGAGTAACGCCTTCAGGGGGGAGCAAAATCAGCGCAATCGGTAGACCGAAATAACCGGTATTGCCTGTCCCTGAGGAGAACGCCAGCAGGGCGGCCTCCTGCTCACCAAATCGGTGGCGAGTGAAACGTTGTACGGCGAGAGCCATCAGGCTTGCCACAATGAACAACGCTAATGTGAGCAATAGATAGTCAGGTGTAGGCCCACCGTTCATCAACGCGCGAAAAATCGTAAAGGGCGCAATGAGGTAAACCAGCAGCGTAGCAATCGGGCGAGGATCTAGTTTAAGCCGCTGTGCGGCGAGCCAGCCAAGCGCCACATAGCTCAGTAACATCAGTAGCGGACCAACCAGTGCCCCAGGTGCAAGATCCATTTATCCTCCCGTCGTAGGTTTAATGACTAGCTAGATGTAATGACTAGCGAACATGAGCCGAATTAAAGGCCGAGCGTGGAATCTTTCATTAGCCCCAGCGCGATGGAAAAGCGAGAATACCCCAAAATATCATCACTATTGATCTAAAAAGGAAATCCCATGAGCAGCCACGAGCATCCGTTAGGTATCAGCTTTGAGTTCTTCCCGCCCAATACCGATGCTGGGCGCGACAAGCTAATACACGTTCGCGATGAGCTGGCCGCCCGGAAACCACGTTTTTTCTCGGTAACTTACGGTGCTGGTGGTTCGACCCAGGCACGCACCCGCGAGGTAGTGCGTGCCGTCAGCGAGAGCGGCATCACCACGGCTCCGCACCTCTCCTGCATTGGTAGTGAGAAAGCCCAGCTGCGTGATTTGCTGGCGCAGTACCGTGAAGAGGGCGTAGATAGCCTGGTAGCGCTGCGTGGTGACATGCCCTCCGGTATGGGGAGCATTGGTGAACTACGTTATGCCAACGAACTGGTTGAGTTTATTCGCGCGGAAACCGGTGATCATTTCGATATCGCCGTAGCCGCTTATCCTGAATCTCATCCACAGGCCCCCAACCTAGATAAGGATGTGGAAAACTTTGCGCGTAAAATGAAGGCGGGGGCCAATATGGCCATCACCCAGTACTTCTTCACCGCTGACGCCTATTTCAACTTCGTCGATAAAGCTCGCGCGCTGGGCGTTGAACAGCCGATTATCCCCGGCATTATGCCGATTACCAACTACACCAAGCTGGCGCGTTTCTCTGACGCCTGTGGTGCCGAGATCCCGCGCTGGATTCGCAAGCAGTTGGAATCGTATGGTGATGACAGCGAAGCGATTGCCGCTTTTGGCACCGATGTGGTGAGCCGTCTTTGCCAACGGTTGCTGGATGGTGGCGCCCCAGGCCTGCACTTTTATACCCTTAACCAAGCCGCACCGGTGCTGAAGGTCGTCGACAACCTGACTGACTAATCCCCTTTATTTACTCGTTTGATGCTTACTAAAAACCCCGATCAACAAGGTTGAGCGGGGTTTTTTACGCTTCGTATTTAGTGGCTTAGACCACTCAGCCAGCTTGCGCTGTTTTATTACCACCGCCGTGTAGCTTGCGCTGCATCATAAATAGCACGATACCAATCGCAAGGCCTGCAATGTCGGTATAAATACCGCCATAGATCAAGAACAGCGCGCCTACAAGCATAACGATACGTTGCACTGTGTTAACGGGGCCAAAGAACCATTTCTGCACCATGCCCGAGAGCAGCACAATCCCTAGTGTCGCCGTTAAGCCAACGCGTAGGATCTGCATCGGCGAGCCTTCCATCAGCATGGCCGGGCTGTAGAAGAACATAAACGGCACAATGAACGCGGCCAAGCCAATCTTGAACGAGGCCACCGACGTGCCCATGGGGTTGTCGCCAGAGATGCCAGCCGCTGCATAGGAAGCCAAGGCAACGGGCGGAGTGATCGCCGACACGACTGCAAAATAGAACACGAAGAAGTGAGCGATCAGTGGCTCTATACCGATATTAATCAAGCCAGGTGCAACGACTGACGCGGCCACCGCATAGGCGGCGGTGGTGGGCATGCCCATCCCCAGCAAAATGCTGATCAACATGGCAAACACAAGCGCTAGCAGTTGGCTGACACCGGCTAAACCAAGCAGCAGCGACGAGAAGCGCGCACCGACACCCGTCAGCGAAATCACCCCGACGATTAAACCCGCACAGGCGCAGACGGCGATAATCTGAATCGACATGGTGCCCGCAATCTGCAGGGCTTTAAGAATCGCACGAAGGCCCATTTTGTTGGGCGAAATCCAGCTTACGACGGCGGCTGAAGCGGTTGCCAGGGTACCGGCGCGAATGACCGAGTAACCCATAAACAGCGCGACAATCAGAATAATAATGGGCGCAAACAGATAGACCTGTTTCACCAGCTTCGAGAACAGCGGGATCTCATCCTTGCGCATACCGCGCATGCCTTTACGGGCGGCTTCAAAGTCGACCATAAAGTAGATAGAGGCAAAATAGAGGATGGCAGGAATGATCGCCGCAATGGCAACTTCGGTATACGGAATACCGGTCACTTCAGCCATGATGAACGCGCCAGCACCCATGATCGGCGGCATGATCTGCCCACCGGTTGAGGCGGCGGCTTCGATGGCACCCGCACTACGCGCGGGGTAGCCGACTTTCTTCATCAAGGGAATGGTCAAGGAGCCGGTAGAAACAACGTTACCCGCCGATGTGCCATTGATCATGCCCATCAGGCCAGAGGCGAAAATAGCCACTTTAGCGGGGCCACCACGGGCACGACCCGCTGCGGCAAAGGCAAAGTTAACGAAGTAGTCGCCGACTTTAGAAGCCTGAAGAAATGCGGCAAAAATGATGAACAGAATAATATAGGTCGACGATACCGCTGTGGTGGGTCCTAGGATACCGGCATCGGTGTATACCTGGCTGAAGAAGCGCTGCAGTGACAGACCCGGATAACCCAAAAAGCCCGGCAAATAAGGACCGGCGAAAACATAGGTCAAAAAGACCGCAGAAATCACGACTAACGCTAAACCAGCGACTCGGCGAGTAAGTTCTAGAATCAGCAGAGAACCTGCGATGGCTGCCCAGGAAATGCCCGCTGGTGCAAAGGAGGTACCCGTCGACATACGGATATTGGTGTTATAAGCCACCAGCAAATAGCCTGCGCTCGCCATCGCGCAAACCATCAGCACCAAATCGGCAGGGTTGAAGCGGTGCCGAGCTTGACGGTAAAACCATGACAGCACAATCGCACCCGCCGTGGTCGCCATGAGCGGATAGCCGTAGTGCCAGTTTTCAACACTTGGGTCGATGCGCATGGCACTGCCGCTGAGCGTTTGATACATCACGAAAACTTGCGCCAAGGTATAGGCAGCGGGAATCAGTAGTGCATAGCTAACCCACTTAATCCAGGCGCCTGACGCCTGATGATCGTCCTCGGCAAAGCGGGCACCAGCAAATAGCCCGTAACCCAGAATAAGTGCACCGGCAATGTGTACGATTCGAAACGACCAGGTTTCCATCGGATACACGTTGAGTGAAATCAGATGGAAACTTGAGTAACCGATCGCTAATGCCGCAAATAGCAAGAATTGCCAGCCCGTAAACAGGCGGCGATTGGGTTCAACAACGTCGTCATCGACACCATCAGCAATAGACTCTGGTATCGCAGAAGCCGCGTGGGCATCATCCTTGAGGCCAGTGGGTTCTTGGTCGGTTTTGTGACTCATTAGAGTTCACCCTCACAGCAAAAGCAGACAAAGGGGGGGAGCAGCGAAAGCTGCCCCGCCCGGCGAAACCGGAAACGGGGCAGTTAGAACGGTTTAAGGTTGCTTAGTTGATCATGTCATCAGCAATTTCATAGCCGTTCTCTTCATACCAGCGAGCAGCACCAGGGTGGAACGGCAGCACGGTGTTGTGCTTGATGTTTTCTGGAATGGTGGTTTCAGCACTGCGGTGCACTGAGCGCATGCGGTCGTTGTTTTCCATGGTGGCCTTGGTGACTTCATAAACGAAGTCTTCCGGCAGATCACAGCCAGCGATAGCGAAGTTCCACATGGAGACAGCGCGAGCATCTTCTTCAAGCGTGGTGTAGGTGTTGGCCGGAATCATAAACTCAGCAACGGGGAAGTTTTCCAACACCGTGGCCAGCTCTTCCTCGTTAAATTCGATGATGTTGACGTCAGTTTGTACCTCCAACTGGCTAACGGCGGGGATCGGAATGCCCGCAGCGAAGGCAACAACGTCAAGCAGGCCATCCTGCAACTGACCGCCCAGGTCTGACCAGCCGCCGTTACGACGTTCAAAGTCAACGCCCAAGGTTTCTAAAATGGCCGGGAAGTAAGTGTCAGACGTTGAGGCAGCCGGGCCGAAACCGATGCGTGCGCCATCAGGAATGTCGGAGATTGACTCAATGCCGCTGTCAGCAAGCGCGGTAATGGAGAACGGCGTTTCGTACATGGGGAACATGGCGCATACATTGTCCATCTTCATACCAGGCGCCAGCGGGCTTTCGCCTTTAACGGCATCAGAAGCGGGACCCATGGTGGTTAAGCCAAATGCCATGTCGCCTGTGTGTACGAGTGCCAGGTTTTGAGTAGGGCCACCGGTGACTTCACCGCCACCCGATACACCCAGCTCATCAGCAATAAAGTTTGCCCAGCCTGAACCATAAACGAAGTAAGTGCCGCCTTGGCTTGCGGTACCTACAGTGAAGTTGTCAGGCCAACCGGAACGGTCTGCTTGAGCTTGAGCACTGCTGGCAGCCGCCACAAGCAGGGCGCTGCTGGCGAGAAGAGTGAACGTTTTAGGCATTTGATTGCGCATGGCGAAAGTTCCTAGCTGTTATTGGGGTTATAGTCTGATGATTCCGAGTAATAGCGCTCTTCGAACGGCATTAATCAGGCTATGCAGCAGTTATAACAGCGATAGTTGTGCCAGCTTACCTTTATGATTTTAAAATCAAACGCTTATAATTTTTTTATTCAACTTTGGTGGAAAGGGGATTTCGCTATTGTGTCCGGTTGTTCGCACGGCTGCGGCTTTTTAGTGTGCGGATAACCGCACACTTGCTGCGCCCTTCTGTTACGAACAGTGCGAGAGGAGGGAATTAGCGAGAAGACTTGCCGGGATCCATAATTCGTACGGGTTGCACATCCTGCTGTTTCTGATCATCGCGGACCTGGTTGACCCGGGTGGTCATCTCGGTAAGCGCATCTTCTTCGATAGGCAGTTGCTCAAAAAAATCGCAGCTGACGCACTCGCGATAGCGGATGCCGTTTTGTTCCCAGGCGCGGATACGATCCATCGCCGCACAGCGCGGGCAGGTAACACCGGCGATAAAGCGTTTAACAGTCGACATTCAAAACTCCAAACGCGTGGCACCCAAGGTGCCACGCATGGGAAAGGGTTTAAAAAGCTTAAGCAGCGCGAATGCCGCAGTGACGCAGCAGCGGTTCGACGCTGGGTTCACGGCCACGAAAGGCGACAAACAGATCCGCCGCGTCTCGGGCACCGCCTTGTTCGAGGATTTCGCAACGAAAGCGCTGTCCTGTTTCAGGGTCGAAGATACCGGCCTCTTCAAAGGCGCTCCAGGCATCCGCCGAGAGCACTTCCGCCCATTTATAGCTGTAATAACCGGCAGCGTAGCCCCCGGCAAATACGTGACCAAAGCTATTCTGAAAGCGGTTGTACGTTACTTTCGGCAATACTGATACGGCATCGCGCACTTCATCTAACAAGTTTTGTACGTCGCTGGCGCTGGGAGCGCTTAACTCGTGGTGCAGTCGTAAATCAAACAGCGAGAACTCGATTTGACGCATCATGCCCATCGCGGATTGGAAATTCTTAGCCGCTTGCAGGCGCTCAAGCAGCTCTGCAGGTAGCGCTTCTCCGCTATCCACGTGCTTGGCGAGCAAGTCTAGCCCTTCGCGCTCCCAGCAGTAGTTTTCCATAAACTGGCTGGGCAGTTCGACAGCATCCCAGGCAACGCCATTAATGCCGGAAATATCGGCAATATCCTGTTTGGTCAGCATATGGTGAAGACCGTGACCAAACTCATGGAACAGCGTGGTGACTTCATCGTGGGTGAGCAGCGCAGGGCGACCGCCTACCGGGGCCGTGAAGTTGCAGGTTAAAAAGGCGACAGGCAATTGCAGGCCCTGCTCTGTTTGACGCCGCACGCGGCAATCAGCCATCCAAGCGCCGCCCCGCTTCCCTTCACGGGCGTAGAGATCTAGATAAAAACCGGCAATCGGCTGGCCGTTTTCGGTGATGCGGAAATAGCGTACGTCAGGGTGGTAACGGGGCGCTTCAGTATCTTCTTCAAAGCGTACGCCATAAAGACGCTCGACCACCTGAAACAAGCCATCGACCACCCGTGGCGCGGGAAAGTAAGGTCGTAATTGCTCTTGAGATATCGCATGGCGCGCTTCGCGCAATTTTTCACTGGCATAGGCAACATCCCACGGTTCTAACGTTTCCAGGCCAAGTTCATCACGGGCATAAGTGCTTAGCTCGGCAAACTCTTCTTGCGCCTGGGGAAGCGCCCGGCGGGCTAAATCGTTGAGAAAGTCGAGCACTTGTTCGGGGGACTCTGCCATTTTGGTGGTCAGTGAATAATCAGCGTAGGTATCAAAGCCGAGTAGTTGGGCAATTTCGCTACGTAGCGCCAGTATCTCTTCCATGATCGCGGCATTATCAAACTTGCCCGCGTCGGGGCCCTGATCTGAGGCGCGGGTAACGAAGGCGGTATACACTTCGCGACGCAGCTCGCGGTTGTCAGCGTAGCTAACCACCGGGAAAAAACTGGGGAAATCCAGGGTAATACGGTAGCCCGTCACGCCTTTCGCTTCGGCAGTCGCTTTTAATGTTTCAAGGGCGCTTTCGGGTACGCCTGCTAAGGCTTCTTGGCTATCGATATCTTTATGCCATGCTTGAGTGGCATCCAGCACGTTATTCGAGAACTGGTTTGACAGCATGGAGAGCCGCGACTGAATCTCGCCGTAGCGGGCTTTTTTGTCTGCGGGAAGGTCAACACCGGCCAGACGAAAATCGCGCAGCGCATTCTCAACAGTACGGCGCTGTGCGGCATCCAGGGTTTCCCAGGCCGGGCCCTCTTTTAGCGCTTGCCAGCCATGAAACAGCCCTTCGTGTTGGCCAACCCAGGTGCCAAAAGCGGAGAGTTTTTCAAGGCATGCCTGATATGCTTCGCGCAATTCTGGAGAGTTCATGGTGCCGTTAAGGTGCGAGACCGGTGACCATGCTTTAGTCAGCCGGTCATTGACGGCTTCGAGTGGCACCGCAAAATTCTCCCAGCTTGGCGGGGCGGCGGCTGCCTGTTCGGCGAGGCGGTCAATGGCTTCGCGGCTCTCGCTAAGCAGCGTTTCCACAGCGGGCTCCACATGCTCGGCGCGAATTTCAGCAAAGGGGGGTAGCTCGTGCGTTTCAAGCAGCGGATTGGTGGACATAGGCACCTCGAGTGGCATCGTTTTTAAAACCGTATAGGAAGCGCAAAACGCGCAATAATAATGACACAGTGCGGGCGGCGGGGCTGCGTTTCAATGTTCGCTTCAATAACTATAACAACGATGTTTAATATCCGGGTTTACGCTTAGGGTTTGGCCTGCACGCAAGCGCCTGCTAGTCTTGCCGCCTTTTATTGCCACCAATGGCAGGAGCATGTGATGAGCGAGACGCTGGAGCGCTGGGGGTCGAAGCGGGCCTTTATCTTGGCGGTAACAGGTGCTGCGGTGGGGTTAGGCAACATCTGGCGCTTTCCTTATGTGGCGGGAGAGAACGGCGGCGCGGCCTTTTTGCTGATTTACGTGGCGTTCGTGCTGCTGCTGGGTATTCCCGTAATGATGGCCGAGATTCTGATTGGCCGTGCCGGTCGGCGTGGGCCGATGCAGGCGTTGGGGGCTTTGGCGGCCGAGGCGGGGGCTTCCCCTCACTGGCGTTGGCTGGGGTTGTTCGGGGCGTTCACCGTGTTCTGTATCTTGTCGTTCTATTCGGTGGTCTCCGGCTGGTCGATTGAGTTTTTGGTGGCCTCCGTTAACGGCAATTTTAATGGCGCGAGTGCCGCTGAGATCGGTGCCAGCTTTGAATCTTTTTTAGCCAATCCGGGGCTGCTGATTTTTAATCATTCGTTGTTTCTGTTTATGACCATGACCGTGGTAGCGGCGGGCGTTGCCAAGGGGCTGGAGCGGTTGAACAACCTGC
Source organism: Vreelandella maris (assembly GCF_013371085.1). Classification (GTDB taxonomy): domain Bacteria; phylum Pseudomonadota; class Gammaproteobacteria; order Pseudomonadales; family Halomonadaceae; genus Vreelandella; species Vreelandella maris. The sequence continues at coordinate 23,446 of NZ_JABWCV010000034.1, forward strand.
TGATGCCGCTGTTGTATCTGTTGTTACTGCTGCTGGCGGGCTATGCCGCGACGACCGATGGTTTTGGTACGGCGCTGGCGTGGCTGTTCTTACCCTCTTTCGAGGCGCTGACACCATCGGTAGTGGTGCATGCCATGGGCCATGCCTTCTTCACGTTGGCGGTGGGGGCCTGTGCATTAATGGCCTATGGCGCTTATATGCCGGAAGAGCAAAGCTTACCCAAGGCGGCGGTTGCAGTCGCAGTGCTCGATATCAGCGTGGCATTGCTGGCGGGGATCGCCATTTTCTCAGTGGTGTTCGCGCAAGGCATGGACCCTGCCGACGGCCCGGGCTTGATGTTTGTGACGTTGCCTATCGCCTTTTCTGAGTTGCCGTGGGGCTCGGCATGGCTAAGCGTGTTCTTTTTACTGCTGCTGTTGGCCACCTGGACATCGGCGATAAATCTGGCGGAGCCGATGGTCGCCACGCTGCAAGGGCTAGGGCTGCGTCGCAGTATCTCGACGGCGATCGTAGCGCTCAGTGTCTGGTTGATCGGGCTATTATCAGCCTTCTCCTTCTCCTCCCTAGCTGAATTTCGGCCACTGTTCGGGCGCAACGTCTTTGAGCTTGTTAGCAGTATACCGCCGGATGTCTTCCTTCCCTTGGGCGGCCTGCTAATCGCAGTTTTTGCGGCTTGGGTTATGCCTCGCAAGAGAGTGGTCAGCGCGTTAGGCGTTGGTGAGAGCGGCTATTTAGTGTGGCGTAATATCATTCGCTGGGTGTCGATTCCGCTGACCTTTATTGTTCTATTGGCTGGGTTGCTATAGTGGATTGATCAAGTTCTCTACGTTTTCCATCCAACATTTCAGGAGCGAGTGATGAGCAGTGCGCTAAGAGGCTATCAAGGTATCGAACCCCAATTGGGTGAGCGTGTTTATATTGATCCAGCCAGTGTGGTCATTGGCGATGTGGTGCTGGGTGACGACTGCTCCGTGTGGCCAATGACGGTGATTCGCGGCGATATGCACCGTATTCGTATCGGCGCACGAACGAGCGTGCAGGATGGCAGCGTGCTGCATATTACCCACGCCAGTGACTTCAGCCCCGACGGCTTTCCGCTCACTATTGGGGACGATGTGACTATTGGCCATAAAGCGATTCTGCATGGCTGCACGCTGGGCAGCCGGATACTGGTAGGGATGGGCGCGATTGTGATGGATGGCGCGGTCGTCGAAGATGAGGTCATTATCGCCGCGGGTGCAGTCGTTACGCCGGGTAAACATTTGGAAAGTGGTTATGTGTATGCTGGTAATCCGGCCAAAGCGATGCGGCCGCTGAAAGATAAAGAGCGCGCTTTCTTCCCCTATACCGCCGGTAACTACGTCAAATTAAAAGAACGTTTCTTGGCAGAAGCGTCTCTTTAATCATTTTTCTTAAAGCAGCCTAAGCAGTTGCTCAGCCAACCTTTTTTCTAAATAATTCATGTCGCGGCCGCAAGAAATCTGTTAATTTATACAGTTTTCTGTTTTGCAGACTCTGGGATGCCGCGTCATGGCTAATTTTCGCACGCATATTACGGTAGCAGCGGCGGGCGGCATGCTAGTAGCTTACGCAGGCTGGAAAGGCCAATGGTGGCCGCCTTCCCAGGCGGTGGTGATGATTGCGTTAGTCGCGTTTGGTGGCATTCTGCCCGATATTGATGCCGACCGCTCTCACTCTATCCGTTTGATATTCAACCTACTTTCAGTGCCCGCTTTGGTGCTGGGGGCACTGTTGCTTCAGCCCTGGCTAACGCCTGGTGCGCTGTTGGTTGCCTGTGGTGGGATCTACTTCTGTGTTCGCTATTTGGCGGGCGTACTATTTTCGCGTCTAACCGTTCACCGTGGTATTTGGCACTCTCTGCTGGCGGGTGGGCTATGTAGCCTACTGGCCGCCACGTTTAGTTTTAACTTACTTGGCCAGCCAGCGTGGTTGGCCTGGTCCCACGGGGCTGCCACGTTGGTTGGTTTTTTGATTCATCTGAGTTTGGATGAAATATATAGCGTTGACCTGGAGGGCGCCCGGCTAAAGCGTTCGTTTGGAACGGCGCTGAAGTTAGGCGATAGCCGTCGGCCGATGTCCAATCTGTTGATGCTGATTGCGACGTTTACGCTGATTCCCTGGGTGCCGCCCTGGTCGGTACTGGGTGAATTGCTGCATCAAGGCTCGCTGCTGTGGCGGTAGTCGTCGGCGTTGAGTCCGTGCTTTTTAAGTTTGTCGTAAAAGGTTTTGCGCGGAATGCCTAAGTGGCGACACACGTCGGTTACTCGGCCGTGGTAGCGCGCCAATGATTGGCTGATCAGGCTCTTTTCAAACAGCTCTACCTGGCGTGGCAGAGTGAGCTCTTCGGTATCGGCGTTGACCCCTTCCAGCAGCGCGTCCAGGCGGTAATCAAAAGCAGCACCCAGCAGCACATAACGCTCAGCAAGGTTACGCAGCTCGCGTACATTGCCGGGCCAGTCGTGGGCCAGCAGGGCGGCAATAGCAGGGCTGTCGAGGGTTGGCGCTTCCAACCCGCTGCGGTTGGCAGCCACCACGGCAAAGTGTTGAAACAGTAAAGGAATATCTTCGCGCCGCTCACGCAGCGCGGGCAGCGGCAGGGTAACCACGTTCAGCCGGTAGTATAGATCTTCGCGAAAATTTCCCTCTTCGGAGGCGGTTTTGAGATCGACCTTGGTGGCCGCAATCACGCGGATATTGAGCGGCACGGTTTCATTGGCGCCTAACCGCTCGACGCTGCGCTCTTGAAGTACCCGCAGCAGTTTGACCTGCAGCGCCATGGGCATCGATTCAATTTCATCTAAAAATACCGTGCCGCCATTAGCGTGTTCAAACTTGCCGATGCGCCGTTCTACGGCGCCAGTAAAGGCGCCTTTTTCATGACCAAACAGCTCGGACTCAATGGTATTTTCGGGCACGGCACCACAGTTAATCGCCATAAACGGGCTGTTACGCCGGGCGCTGCGCTCGTGAATGGCGCGGGCGACCAAGTCTTTGCCGGTGCCTGTCTCGCCAAACAGCAATACATCGGCTTCCACTTGGCTGATGCGCTGAATCATCGCGGCCAGCCGTGAAATGATCGGTGTGCGCCCTACTAACCGTGGTCCTAATGCGGCTTGTTGCACCTCTAGTTCCGCTTTTAGGCGATGGTTTTCCAAACTGAGCTGGCGCTTTTCAATACCACGACGTACCACATCCAGCAGTTGATCACCGGCAAAGGGCTTCTCGAGAAAATCCCAGGCGCCTGCGCGCATGGCTTCTACCGCGGTAGAAATATCGCCGTGGCCGGTGATTAAAATAATTGGCAGGGTGGCATCGCGGCTGTGTAGCTCATGCAGTAACGCCATACCATCCATCCCCGGCATGCGGATATCGCTCACAATCACGCCGGGGAAGTCCGGCGTTAATGCCGCCAGCGCTTGTTCTGCCGATTCAAAGCAGTAGGGCGTGTAGCCCGCAAGTTCGAGGGTTTGGCTGGCGGTGATCCGCAGATGCGGTTCGTCGTCGATCACCATGACCGGCAGCGTCGACGGCTCATGCATAGTGAGTGCGCTCCTGGGGGTGCGTAAATATTGAGTGGGGCAGGGTAATGGTGAAACAGGCGCCCCCTTCGGGTTGGTTAGCAGCCTGCAGCTTGCCGCCTAGATCGTCCATGATACGTGACGAGATTGAAAGCCCTAGACCCAAGCCACTCCCTGGCGCCTTGGTGGTAAAAAAGGGTTCAAAAATATGCCCTAAATGCTCCTCGGGGATGCCAGGGCCGTTATCGGTAACGCTGATAACGACCTGCTGCTGGTGGGTATGCGCCCCTAAGGTCAGTTGCGGGGCCGGCACGCCTTTCATAGCCTGCAGTGCATTGCCGATTAAGTTAACCAGCACCTGTTCCAGCCGCACCAGGTCGCCTTTTACCCACAGCGTTTCATCGGGCCAATCCTGAATAATGCTGATATTGCCTTCGCGCAGGCGGCTTTGAAACAGGCGTAAGGCGTAGTCGATACAGGCTTGTACCGATATCGTCTCCTGGCGTTCGCTGCTTTTGCGCGAAAACTGCCGCAGCTGGGCGCTGATATCCGCCATGCGTTCGGTCAGCTCGACAATTTGTTCCAGATTGGCATCCGCCTTGTCGTGGCGGGCTAATGCGATAAAGCGACGGGCGTTTTCTGCGTAGGCTCGAATAGCCGCCAGCGGTTGATTGAGTTCATGGTTGATGCCCGCGGCGAGTTGCCCTAATACCGCCAGTTTGGCGGCTTGAATAAGCTCATCCTGGGTTTGACGCAAGTTGGCTTCAGCGCGGCGACGTTCTTCAATTTCATCGGAAAGGCGCTGATTACTGGCCACCAGGTCACGAGTGCGGCGTTCAACGCTGACTTCTAGTTCGTCACGCACGCGGGCCAAAGTGTTGCGCTCGCGTTGGGCAAATGCTTCCCGCTCACGACGTAGCCTTAGACGCTGCCAACCAATACCCACACCAAGCGTCACCACGCCGTAAAGGCCGCCTGCCATGAGGGCGGCAATCCATTGGGCGCTAATCACTGGTGTTAGCGGCTTTAAAATATGCATTTGCCAGCCAAACTCAGGAATATGCCGGGTCAGGCTAAGGTAGTCGCCGTTGCTTAGCGGGCCCTGGGAAAAACTGACCAGCTGACTGCCCTGGCGGTAAGGCGCATCGACTTCTATACCCGAAGGCGACAGCGGCTCCATGGCGTAGCGGCGAGTGTCGTGCAGTGTTTGGCGCTGTTCATCGCTGAGCGGGTAAAGTGCGTTCATGCGCAACTCTGGGTGGCTGGCCATGAAAATGATGTTGTCGCTATCGGTGACAAACAGCTCGGCATCCTGTTCCGCCCAGCTCTCTTCAACGTCATCCAGCAGGACTTTTACCACTAACACCCCGTCTGGCTGTGAATCTGGCGAGGTGTCGTCTAGCCACACAGGCGAAGAAAAGTAGTAGCCCCGCTCAAGAGATTTGATGCCCAAACCAAAAAACCGGCCCTGGCCGCCTGCAATGGCATCGGTGTAGTAGGAACGAAACGCATAGTTCTGGCCAATAAAGGTGTTGGGGCGGTGCCAGTTGCTGGCGGCGATCGTGTCACCATCGCGGTTGAGCAGATAGACGTCCGACACGCCCGCTGTGAAGCGGAAACGGTCCAGTAGCATATTCAATGGCATCGGGTCTTGACTGTCGGGAGAGGCCAGAAAGCGCTGCACGCCTTCCCGGGTAGCAAGCATTTGCGGCAGGTAGTCGTAGCGCAGCAAATAGCCGTTCAAGTTGGCGGCAGACAGTCGCAGCTCGTTTTCAGCATCGTCCTGCAAGTTGGAAAGCGCTTGCTCACGCGCTAGGTGAGCAGCCTGCCAAACACATAACAGCAAGCCGAGCGAAATGACCAGTAGCCACAGGCGCCGCCAACGTAGCGGTAAAGGAGCCGGGGCTTGATTGGTCATGGCAGCGCTGTTCATGCCGGTGTCTTGCTATTGCCTTGGGCGCGGCGAAGGGCGCGCTGGGCGCGTGTCTCTGCTCGAGCCATTTCCAACAACCCTTCTTCAACAAACACCAGATGTTCGTGGGCGCGAGTGCGGGCATCTTCTGCGCGCCCTTCTAAAATGGCATTGAGTAGAGCGCGGTGCTGTTGCATTAATTGGCTGCGTGAACCTTCCTTGGCAAACAAGTGGGCGAGATTATTAACAATGCTTTTCTCCAGCAGGTGAAAAATGCCGCGAATGGTGTGTAGCAGCAAAACATTATGGGCAGCCTCGGCAATCGCAAGGTGGAACGCTGCATCCAGTTTCGCTTCTTGAATAGGGTCGGCACCGGCAAAACCGCCGTCGAGCTCTTCAAAGCGCTGAATAAGAACGGCTTTATCGGCAGGTGTTGAACGTAGTGCAGCGTAATAAGCAGAGATTCCTTCCATGGCATCTCGGAATTCGAGTAAATCCAGGTTGAACTCGTCGTGGCGGGAAAGCATTTCCAGCAATGGGTCGGTATAACCATTGCTGAGATCGTCGTTAACAAAAGTACCGCCGCCTTGGCGGCTGGTTAGTAAACCGCGAGCCGCTAGTTTTTGGATTGCTTCACGTAAAGAAGGACGCGAGACGCCGAAGCGTTCAGCCAATTCACGCTCAGGAGGCAGGCGTTGCCCTGGTTTTAGGCTGCCTTCCAACATCATGGCTTCTAGGCGCTCAGTAATTACATCGGCCAAGCGCTGCTGGCGGAGCGGTGGGTAGCTCATGTTGGTCGGCTCCTTTAATTGGTAAGACCAATATTAAGGGCTTTGAAGCCTTAGCTCAAGAGTCTGTAGGGTAGGGCGGTGCTGGGCCCCATGAATAGCGGCTTTAAACTAAAGTATAGCGCAGTGGAATGCTATAAAGCGGCATCATGGTTTGACACGCTTAAGGCGCCTCACTAATGTTGGCGTTACTTTTTTGTCAATTGGTAAAACCAATTCTAGCAATTGAGCGTCGATGTAAAACGCATCCACTGCATAGACTATTGCACAGGGCTATCCATGATCATTTCAGCTTCCACGGATTACCGACAAGCGGCCAAACGCCGTATCCCGCCCTTTTTGTTTCATTACGCGGACGGCGGGTCTTATACCGAGCATACGCTGCGGCGTAATGTCGAGGATCTTGCCGGTATCGCGTTACGTCAGCGCGTGCTGAAGGATATGTCTTCATTGTCACTGGAGACCGAGCTGTTCGGTGAGAGCCTTGCCATGCCGATTGCTTTGGCGCCGGTGGGGTTGGCAGGCATGTATGCAAGACGCGGTGAAGTGCAGGCGGCGCGCGCAGCTACTAATAAAGGTATACCGTTTACGCTGTCGACAGTATCGGTGTGTCCAATCGATGAAGTAGCCTCGGCAGTCGATCGGCCTATCTGGTTTCAGCTCTATGTGTTGAAAGACCGTGGCTTTATGAAGCATGCATTGGAGAAAGCTAAGGCCGCTGGCGTCGAAACGCTGGTTTTTACCGTCGATATGCCGGTGCCTGGGGCGCGTTATCGTGATGCGCACTCTGGTATGAGCGGCAAGTATGGGCCAATCCGGCGAATGGCGCAGGCCGCAATGCATCCTTTCTGGGCTTGGGATGTGGGCGTTCATGGCCGCCCTCATGATCTAGGTAACGTGTCTGATTATCGCGGTAAACCAACGGAGCTGGAAGATTATATTGCATGGCTTGGTGACAACTTCGATCCGGCTATTTCCTGGAAAGACCTGGAGTGGATTCGGGAGTTCTGGGATGGCCCTATGATCATCAAGGGCATACTTGATCCCGAAGACGCTCGTGAGGCGGTTCGCTTTGGCGCGGATGGCATTGTTGTTTCTAATCATGGTGGACGCCAGCTTGATGGGGTACTTTCTACCGCGCGTGCTTTGCCTGCTATCGCCGATGCGGTTAAAGGTGACATAGCGATACTGGCTGATTCTGGTATACGCAGCGGACTTGATGTCGTGCGGATGATTGCTATGGGTGCTGACACGGTATTGCTTGGGCGTGCCTACATCTATGCTCTTGCCACTGCCGGCGAGGCTGGCGTTACCCATTTGCTTGAGTTATTCGAAAAAGAAATGCGGGTAGCAATGACACTCACCGGGGCACATAGCATCGCTGACCTCGGGTCTGATTCTTTGGTTCCAAATTCGCTCCGCGATGTCTATTGAGCGTCGCTTGCGCCTTATTAATATCAATATTAAAAAAGCCCTTGCCAACCCGGCCGCGAAACCGTAAAGTACGCATCCGCTGCCGGGGACGCCAAGCGTTACCAGCGGTGAATAAGGTGTAAAAGCCTTGGTTTGTCAGGAAGTTAGCGCACGTTTCATCGCTCGCTTCACTCGCTAAATACAGCGGTTGACAACCACCAGGAAATGCGTAGAATACGCCTTCCTCGCTGCGGCAAGCCAAGTCAACGGCTCGCCAGGTTGCTTTCACAGTAACCACGACAGCGAAACAGCTCTTTAACAATTTGATCAGGTAATTCATGTGGGCGCTTGCTGACGTTGGTGACAAATCACCAAATATCAAGGCAAGCGGTCATGACAATGTAAATTGAAATGAATTCGTTTGAACCTTGAGCCAAGTTTGGTTCGCTTCTGTCACTTTCGGGTGGCGGGTAAGAACCGCATAGATCTTAAACTGAAGAGTTTGATCATGGCTCAGATTGAACGCTGGCGGCAGGCCTAACACATGCAAGTCGAGCGGTAACAGGGGTAGCTTGCTACCCGCTGACGAGCGGCGGACGGGTGAGTAATG
>NZ_JABWCV010000035.1 GCF_013371085.1 Vreelandella maris
TGAAGCCGTATCGCGCCATAGCGACGCGTTACGACAAGCTCAAGCGAAACTACGAAAGCATGGTGGCCTTAGCTTGTGGTTGTTTATGGCTGCCCATGTGAAACGTCAACAGACCCTAATGGGGATCAATACGCGACGTAAATGGATGATCAATCTCACGCTCAGCTTCACCTTGGCTATCGTGATATTTGTCGTTTTCCGCTATGGCCTGAATGTTTGGCTGCCTTAACCTGGAGTAAATAATGACGAACTTTTTCCTCCAAGCGCTCGCTGAGGTCGGCACACCATCGGTCCTGGGCCTGATCGTTATTGGCGTACTGTTTGGGATTGTGGGCGGTAGTATTCCTGGTTTTACCGTCACCATGGCCATTTTAGTGGTCTTCCCATTCACGTTTGCCATGGACCCGGTAAGCGGCGTTTCATTGATGGTCGGTGTGTTTGTAGGGGGTTACTCAGGCGGCATTGTGTCTGGCGTTATGCTGGGCATACCCGGTACACCCTCTTCTATTACTACCGTCTATGACGGCTACCCGATGGCACAGAAAGGCGAACCTGGCCGTGCCCTGGGCATTGGCGTCGCTTCATCCTTTTTAGGCACCATCATCAGCGTGGCGGTACTGGTATTCTTCGGCCCGTTAATTGCCAGCTTCAGCATGAACTTCCGCCCTTGGGAAATCACTGCGTTGATCGTTTTCGCACTGACACTTGTGGCAGGGCTTTCCAGCGGCGCTCTACTCAAAGGCCTGATGGCTGCGGCTTTGGGGCTTTTAATCACAACCGTTGGTTATGACCGCAACAGTAATCTGCGCTTTGACTTTGGCCTGCCGGCAATGGGTTCTGGGTTTGAAATTCTCCCCGTGATGATCGGCATATTTGCCTTCTCCCAGCTGCTTGGCAATATCGAGAAGCTTAAGGACGAGAAAAGCGAAGCCAAGAAAATCGATACCAATGTCACGATTCCCTACGGCCAAATACTCAAGGATATGGCGGGGCAAAAGCTGAACACGCTGCGCTCTTCTTTAATTGGCAGCTTGGTGGGCGCTCTTCCTGGCACGGGTGGCACCGTCGCTAACTTTTTGAGTTACGACCAAGCCAAGAAATTTTCTCGTCATCCAGAAGAGTTTGGCACCGGCACCCCCAGCGGCATTGTGGCTTCTGAAGCCTCCAATAGCGCGGTAGCAGGTGGTGCGTTCGTGCCAACGCTTGCACTGGGGATACCGGGCGATTTGCCCATGGCGATCATGATGGGTGTACTGATTCTGCACGGTATTACGCCGGGTCCCATGATGTTTGAGCAAAACCCGGTATTGGTTGGCGCTATTTATGCCAGCCTGCTGATCGGCGCGGTGGTCATGGTGCTTTGCAACCTGCTGCTAGTACGCTGGTTCGCCAAGATATCGCTGATCCCCCAACAAATCCTCGTTCCCGTTGTGTTGATGCTGTGTGCCATTGGCGCTTACGCCCTGAATAACAATCTATTTGATATTTGGGTGCTGTTTATCTTCGGGATCATTGGCTACCTGCTTTGGAAAGCGGAAGTGCCGCTGACGCCGCTAATACTAGGTGTAGTGCTCGGCGACAATCTTGAACGCCAGCTATTTCGCGCCCTTGAGCTTAATGAAAGCTGGATGACCTTTTTAACCCGACCACTCTCTGCGCTTTTCTTGGCGTTAGCCGTCGCATCCATTCTGTTTTCGCTCTATCAGGATCGTAAGATCCAGCGCTTAAAGAATGCCGCTCTGCGCGAAAACATTTGATATTCAAATAATTTAGATCAACAGCACTGCTTAAAAGGAAACTGGTATGCAACAAGATGCACTCTACTACCCCAGCGCCTCGCGCCGAATGGCCACATTTGGCAAACGCGGCATGGTCGCTACTTCTCAACCATTAGCGGCGCAGGTGGGTATTAGCATTCTGCAGCAAGGCGGTAATGCGATTGACGCCGCGATTGCCGCCGCTGCTGCATTAACGGTAGTGGAACCCACGTCGAATGGGATAGGAAGCGACGCCTTTGCTATTGTCTGGGTCGACGGCAAACTGCATGGCCTCAATGCCAGTGGCCCCGCCCCGCAAAAGGCTACCATTGAAGCACTGAAAGCACTCGGCCATGACACCGTGCCAAACCACGGCATGCTGCCCGTTACGGTACCCGGCGCTCCTGCTGCGTGGGCAGCTCTGTCTGAGCGCTTTGGCAAGCTGCCGTTTGCAGAGTTGCTAGCCCCTGCCATTGCGCTGGCAGAAGAAGGCTTCCCCGTCTCTCCCGTTATTCATCAAATGTGGAAGGACGCCTTCACCAACTATTCAGCCTATAGCGAGGCTTCTTTCAAACCTTGGTTTGATACGTTTGCCCCCGAAGGTCGGGCACCGGAAGCTGGCGAGCTGTGGCGCTCGGAAGGCCATGCTAAAAGCCTAAAAGCGATTGCCGACACCCACGGCAAGGCATTTTATGAAGGCGAACTGGCCGAGGCTATCGACGCCTTTTCCCGCGAACACGGCGGCCTGTTGCGCAAAGAAGACTTGGCAGCTTACCAGCCGGAGTGGGTCGACCCGATTAGCGTTCGCTACAAAGGGCATGATATTTGGGAGATACCGCCCAACGGCAGCGGCATGATCGTACTTCAAGCGCTGGGTATGCTGGAGCACTTAGGCGAAGAAGGACGCGATCCGGTGGAAACGCTGCACCGTCGTATTGAAGCCACCAAACTAGCCTATGTCGATGGCTTCGCACATGTTACCGACCTGGATGCTATGCGCCCCACCATTGATCAGATGCTGGCCGACGACTATTTGAAGTCCCGTGCTGCACTGATTGGCGAACAGGCAGTTGACCCAGTACACGGCAACCCGATTCAGGGCGGCACGGTGTATCTGGCAACGGCTGACAGCGATGGCAATATGGTGTCACTGATCCAAAGTAACTTTAAAGGCTTTGGCTCAGGCATGGTCGTTCCCGGCACTGGCATCAGCCTGCAAAACCGTGGCTGGTCGTTCTCCCTCGACCCACAGCACCCTAATGCTTTGGCGCCCGGCAAACGCACCTATCACACCATTATCCCCGGGTTTATCACCAAAAATAATCAAGCCGTTGGGCCGTTTGGCGTGATGGGCGGCTATATGCAGCCGCAAGGTCATGTGCAGGTAGTAACGGCGATGCTAGAAGATCAGCTTAACCCCCAAGCAGCCCTCGATATGCCCCGCTGGAAGTGGACCAAAGGCAAAACCATCGAAGTGGAAGCCGATTTTCCCAATCACCTAGCGCTGGCCCTCGCCCGCCGTGGCCACGACATCGTCAAAGTTGCTGACTCTATTAGCTTTGGCCGAGGTCAAATCATTTTACGCGACCCTGAAACGGGCGTACTGCAAGGCGGCACCGAGCCGCGCACCGACGGGGCAGTGCTGCCCTGGTAAATCGCTGTCCTGATAATTATCCATACTGGTAATTCCCTCTCCGCCGCGTTGCCGTTGAAGGCAACCGGCGGTTGAGCTGGCTATCCACGCTTAACCACCGCATCATGGCACTCCTTTTTTACTCGGTGTTTTGCCAGTCTAACTATGTCACCACCACCTTCTGAATCTACTTCCTCCTCACCGTTAAGCGGTTTTTTTGGCGTATTCCGCTATAGCCGACGCGCGCTTGGTTTAGTATGGGAAACCTCTCGCTGGATGATGCTGGGCTTAGCCCTTTGCACCTTAGTGGCGGGGGTACTGCCCGCGGTGGCGGCCTGGGTCGGGCAGTTAATTGTCGATGGCGTGGTAAATGCTATGGAGACACACCGCGAAGCCAACGATCCCAATTTGCTGGTTTCTATCACGCCGGTGTTGAAACTGGTGGGGTTTGAAGCCCTGATCATTGGCTTAATCGCGTTGGCCCAGCGCGGCCTTTCGGCCCAGCAGTCGCTGTTAAGAGCGCTGCTGGGTCAGAAGGTCAATGTGATGATCCTGGAAAAAGCGGGCACGCTGTCACTCAGTCAATTCGAAGACTCTGAGCTTTACGACCAGCTCACGCGTGCACGGCGTGAGGCCTCTACGCGCCCACTTGCGCTGGTGAATAAAACCTTTGGGCTGCTGCAAAATGCGATCTCACTGGGTAGTTTTGGGGTATTGCTGGTGCAGTTCTCTCCTTGGGCACTGCTGATCCTGGTAGCTGGCGCGCTGCCAGTATTTGTATCGGAGGCCAAGTTCTCGGGTGATGCTTTTCGCCTGTTCCGCTGGCGCTCACCGCAAACCCGTATGCAGATTTATTTAGAGACGGTACTTGCACGGGAAGACAGCATTAAAGAGGTCAAACTGTTTGGTCTTGAAGGGTTATTTCTTAAACGCTACCGCGATATTTTTACCCAACTGTTTGCAGAAGATCGTCGTTTAACCCTTCGCCGGGAAAGCTGGGGATTTCTGCTCGGCTTGCTCGGCACCCTAACGTTTTATTTAGCCTATGGCTGGGTAGTGATTGAAACGATTGCCGGAGCACTTACCCTGGGTCAAATGACCATGTATTTGATGGTCTTTAAGCAAGGCCAAGCGGCACTTTCCGCCAGCCTGACTGCCATTAGTGGTATGTATGAAGACAATCTCTACCTTTCCAATCTTTATGAGTACCTGGAGCAGCCGGTTGAGGCCGATGCAGGTACCCTAACCCAGGGTGCACTGCCTGGAGATGGGCTGCGCTTTGAAAATGTCAGTTTCTCTTATCCTGGCAGCGATTCTGTTCTCCAATATCCGGTTCTACACAATATTTCGCTGCACCTCTCCCCTGGGCAGAGCTTGGCGTTGGTGGGTGAAAACGGCTCTGGCAAGACCACGCTGATCAAACTTTTGACGCGGCTCTACCAGCCTACTCAAGGCCGCATTCTATTAGACGGTAGTGATCTACGTGACTGGAGCGCTCAAGCACTGCGTGAGCGTACCGGGGTGATCTTTCAGGACTTCGTGCGCTATCAGCTACAGGTGGGTGAGAACCTTGGCGTCGGCGACACCCATGCCTTTGACGATGAGCAGCGCTGGAAGCAAGCCGCACGGCACGGCATGGCGGACGACTTTATTACCCGCATGGGGAATGGCTACAAAACCCAACTGGGCCGCTGGTTTAAAAATGGCCAAGAGCTCTCCGGCGGTCAGTGGCAGAAGATTGCCCTCTCCCGTGCCTATATGCGTGAAAACGCCGACATCATCGTGCTCGATGAACCTACAGCAGCAATGGACGCCGCCGCAGAAGCCGACGTTTTTGCCCGCTTCCGTGAGCACAGCCGCGATAAAATGGCGATACTGATCTCGCATCGATTCTCCACGGTACGCAGCGCCGACCTCATCTTGGTAATCGACCAGGGCCATATTATTGAACGTGGCACCCATGAAGCACTACTGGAAGCCAATGGGCGTTATGCAAAGCTATTTAAGCTTCAGGCGAAAGGTTATCGTTAACTTTACTGTTGACGCACATATAAGCATCGGTTAAAAGAAAAGAGCTACCATTTTAAGGTAGCTCTTTTCTTTTAACGAGACCTTCTCATGCGCTGGCAAATCCGCGTTACACGAATGAATAAACTGCATCGCATTATTAATAATGCGGTACCAGCTTATTGTCATCGCGCGCCAGAGATGTATTGAGAAAATTGGCCGCGGCAGGTGTCGCGGCCATGTGTTTTATCGTTACTTTTGATGCTTCCTGACCGCGATGTTGCCCGGCCTCCTAACCAAGGAGACCGACCCCATGACAATGGCAACAATCATTCGCAAACTGGTTAATGCTTTTAACCATTATCGTACTCAGCAGCGACTTTACGAAGACCCGCGCTTACACGACCCTCATGTACTAAAGGATATCGGCCTACGCTGGGAGCAGGGCCAATTGGTATCTATTCACAGTATAGAGGAGGCAAGTCAGTTCAACCAACGCCATCAGATTGAAACTCGCGATGCTTATGAAACGTGTCCACATTGCGGGAGTAGTTTGGCGTAGCCGTCGCCCCGGTCACAGGGAGTGACTGGGGCGTCTTATCGTCAGAGAAAATGGCAGAGATATAGCCAAATCGACCAATACAAGAAACTTGGCTCAAGCGGCTTGGCTATATCCCTGCTTAGCGCCTGTATTAGTGGTACGCCCTTTACGTGTGTAACTCCCTTTACCCTTTTTAGGGGTTTGCTGCTGCATTTTAAACATCGGCGTTCTTAGCTGCGCTTTTAACGCGTTATCTTGAATCTTGCGCTGTTTCATCATGTTCTCCGCTAATTTAAGGATGCCTGCCAATGGCAAGCATCCGTTAAGACAGCTATTAATTTTTAGCGTTCCACGTTTTGCCTATTCCGAGTTACTTATTCAATCAGTTTACTCATCCCAAGCGGGCGCGAAATCCGGGTTAGCAATACGCTCTTGGCGATCCAACATGGCAATATCGGCCATTTCACTGTCGCTTAGCACTAAATCAAAGGCAGCGATATTGCTTTGAATATTCCGCGCCTTGGTGGAAGACGGAATAGTGATCATATTGCGCTGGTTTACCCAGGCCAAGGTAATTTGCGTAGGTGTTACGCCATGGGCGTCGGCAATTTTCTGAAGCGTCGGGTCTTCCATTACCTTACCCACTGCCAGCGGCATAAAGGCGGTGACCTGAATACCTTGATGCTCGCAATGCTCCACCAGTTTACGGTTCTGAAGGAAAGGGTGAACCTCAATCTGATTGGTCAGAATTTCTCCTTTGCCCAAAATACTAATCGCTTCGTCTACCTGTTCGCAGGTGAAATTGGAAATACCAATATGGCACGCCTTACCTTCTGCTTTGACTTCTTTAAGCGCCGTTAAATAATCCGCCATCGGCACTTCATCGTTGGGCGAGGGCCAGTGAATCAATAACAAATCAACGTAACCTGTGCCCAGCTTCTGAAGGCTCTCATCTACGCTGGCTTTAAATGTGGCCGGTTCCAGGTTGTCAAATCACACTTTGGTGGTAAGAAAAATATCGCTGCGGTGCACGTCGCTGTCACGAATCGCCGCTCCCACATCCGCTTCGTTACCATAAAACTGGGCGGTATCGATGTGCCGATACCCCGCCTCAAGCGCCACATGAATACTCTGCTTGAGCGTCTCGCCTTCCAGGCGAAAGGTACCGAAACCGGGGTTAGGCATTACATTTTGCATCATTAACGCCCTTTTCTATTGATAGCGTGTTAACTACATGGGGTAGCAGCCGCCCCACTTCAACCCCATTGCCTGTTGTTTCCAGATCAACAGCAGCGCCGTCAACGTAATAACAAAATGATAACTACTATCGCCAGCGTCAGCGATACACCTTTCCAGAACAGTACCGGGTCACGTTCTAGCAGGGGTAACTGGGCGCGCTTAAGCATTTCCTGGCTTGGCGAGCGCAGCTCAAAGATAAACTCCGAAAGCGCTGAATAGCGCTTGTGAGGGTTGGGATGCAAGGCTTTTTTAAGTACCTCATCCACCCAGGCGGGCAGTTCACGGTTTTCGCTGAGGGCTGATTGATAGGCAAGTTTATGCTGTGCCGCCCGAGTGCGGGTTTTGGCCACCTCGGTGCCATAGGGAAGCGTTCCGGTGAGCAGTTGGTAAGTGATAACGGCCAGGGAGTATTGATCTGCCTGGGGAGATCCCCCCTCCCCCAGAAAATACTCCGGCGCGGTGTACTGGGCGGTGCCTAAAATATCGCTGCCAGCCAGGTCTTCGCCCGCTGCCTCGGCAATACCGGCCACCTTGGCTGCACCAAAATCAATCAGCGTCACGGTGCCGTGGCGGTCAACCATGACGTTGTCGGGGCGCAAATCCTGATGCAGCATTTCCAGACGGTGGAAGGCGCGCAGCCCTTTGGCAATCTGCTCGACAATCGGGCGCACGCTGGTCAACTCGGCGTTGGGGTGATCGCGCATCCATTGGGTCAGGGTGTGCCCTTCGATATATGCCAGCACCGTATAAAGGTAGTGGCGAGGGCGTTCTTGCGCGGGGGCTTTTAGCACGTGGGCATTGTCGATTCGGCGGGCAATCCACTCTTCGCGCACAAACCGCTCAATGCTTGCCGGGTCTTGGCTTAGCTCGGTGGAAAGGGTCTTCAGCGCCACTTTATGGCCGCTTGATATCTCTTCTGCCAAGAAGACATGGCTGCGGCTACTGGCATGCAGTGGGCGCACGATACGATAGCCATCCAGCTCGCTTCCTGCGCGCAGCTCCGGCGGCTGGGGTAGCGCACCAAGTGCTGCATAAAGCTCATCCGCACGGCCGTCGGGCAGCGTCTCAATGCGTACAATCTGCACCGTCAGATTATCATCGCTACCGTTCTCGATTGCCACGGTAATCATCGCCTCGGCGGCGGCGTCCAGATCGCTCCAGTGGGCATGAATCAGTGCCGCCATTTCGGTCGCTGGCAGCCACTCATAAACCCCATCGGTGGCGAGCACAAACACATCGCCTGCACTAATCGATACCGCACGATAATCCAGCTCCAGATGCTGACCAGCGCCCATGGCGCGGCTTAAATGACTCACTTCCCGTGACGCCCAGAAGCGGTGGTCCTCGGTCAACGGCTCCAGCGTGTTGCCCGCCAGCTGGTAGATGCGGCTATCGCCGACATGAAATAGATGCGCAGTAGTGGACTTGATCACCATCGCGCTCAAGGTACATACATAACCGCGATCCAGGTTGTAGCGGTACTGGCTTTGCCGGGTTTGGGCGTAAAGCCATGCATTGGTGGCTTGCAGTACACGCTGGGCTGAGGTTTTCACCGCCCAGGTGGCCGGGGTGGCGTAGTAGTCCGTCAGAAAGCCGCCCACCGCAGCTTCACTTGCCTCTCGGCTCACCTCGCTACTGCTGATCCCATCCGCCAACGCGATCGCAATGCCTTTGGTGGCACGCTGGGATTCATTGGGCAGGTAAGCGCCAAAAAAATCCTGATTGCTTGGTTTGCGCCCTTTATCTGAGTGCTGGCCTAGCGAAATGGTCAGCGTTGCCATCGGCTAACGAGCACCTTCGCTGGAACGACTTACGGCGGCTAGCTCGACGGGCGACGTGGCGACCCTTTGCACCACGCTGCCCACCACAATTAAGCAGGGAGATGGCAGAGGGTGGGCAGCGAGTTTTTCGGGCATATCCTCAAGCGAGCCCACCAGCGACTGCTGTTCGGGCTGGCTGGCATTGGCAACTAGCATGATGGGCCACTCATCCGGCAGACCCGCCTGACGCAGGCCGTGGCAAATTGCACTCACTTTGGAAAGCCCCATGTAAAACACCAGGGTTTCATCTTTGCGCGCCAGTGCTTGCCAGTCCGGCGTGCCGTCTTCGCGGCATAGCTGGGCGGTAACAAAGCGCAGTTGCTGCGCATGGCCACGATCGGTGAGCGGGATACCCATGCAGGCCGCGGCGGCAGAGGCCGCGGTAATTCCCGGCACAATAGTGGCAGTCACCTGGGCGGCAGCCAGGGCATCCAGTTCCTCGCCCATGCGCGCAAACACAGCCGGGTCGCCGCCCTTAAGCCGCACTACCGATTTCCCTTCGCGGGCGAGTTTTACCATCAGCTCACCGATTTCCGCTTGCGGTACGCTGTGGTGGCCGCGGGCTTTGCCCACGTAGTAGCGCTCGCTGCCGTTGGGAATCAGCGCCAGCACGTCATCGCCCACCAAGCGGTCATACACCACGGCATCTGCCTGCATTAACAGCCGAGCGGCCTTGAGGGTTAACAGCTCCGCATCACCACTGCCTGCACCGACCAGATAGACCTGACCGGCGTGGCACTCGCCATGCAGCGGCAGGCGTAAATCAGTGTCACATTTGCGACCCAACGATGACCGCACTGGTGACGACAATCGCATAAAGGCGTTAAACCACTTCAGTAGCAATGGGTTGCTTAGTACGCGCATTGGGCCGCTCCTCTTCAATCAGTGATTTCAATTCAGGAATACAGCTACCGCATTGGGTGCCGCAGGCAAGTCTCGCGCCCAACGCTTCTACGCTGGTATCGCCTGCACGAATAGCGTTGGCAATGGTGGTTTGGCCGACCTGGTGACAGCTGCACACCACCGGGCCAGTATCAGCAGCGCCGTCATCGCAGCCCGCTAATAAGCGGCGGCGGTGGGTATCGCTTAGCTCCGCCTCGTTAAAACGCGCTTCCAGCCAAGCCAGCCCTGGCAACTCTTTGGGTGGGCCAACCATCAGCCACCAGCGCAGCTTGCCATTTTCCACACAGGCGGCACGCAGCCGTCCGTTAGTGGGGTCTTGGCTGACCACCGCTACTTCCCCAGGCAGCCACTCTTTCAACTGCGCCAACCAATCGTTAACCGACTGTGTATGGGCAAGCTGCCAGCGCTGGCAGCCGCGCATGGGTATAAGTGTCCAATAAGCACTGATGCACCACGGCGTCAACTCAGTGGCGCCATCAGCGACCAGCAGAGTGGCCTGCCACTCAGTGGCAAGCGGGCCCAACGCCACGGCGCCGTGCTTTGATTCCGGCTGCCCTGAAAGCGGGTCTGTGATGCCGCCGATCAGCGCGCTACTTCTGGCCTGCTGGGTAAAACAGTCAGTCCAGTGGATGGGCACAAACACCTCGCCGCGGCGCTGGGCATTGGACACCCGCACTCGAGCCCGAAACTCGCCCTTCGCGGCGCTTAGTACCGCCAAGCCTTGATCTACCACACCGGCGTCCTGAGCGTCATCAGGATGCACGTCCATGAACGGCTCCGCACGGTGATTCATCAGCCTCGGGGCGCGCGCAGTACGGGTCATGGTGTGCCACTGATCACGGATTCGCCCTGTGTTTAAGCGCAGCGGATAGGCGGCGCTGAGCGCTTGTACAGGGCCCTGTGGCTTAATCGCCAACAGTTTGGCACGGCCATTGGCCGTGGCGAACTCGCCATTTTCAAACAAGCGCGCGGTTCCCTGCGGCGCTTGAGAAGTCACTGGCCACTGAACCGGCGCCAAGGCATCGTAGTCTTTCCGGCCCAGGCCCACCAAGCCCGAGATATCGAAAAGCCGCTTCGGGCTGCCGGCTAGCCCATTTTCAAATCCAGACAGCCGGGCGTGTTCATCAAATATTTCCCAGGGGTGCGAGTAGTTAAACGCCTCGGCAAACCCCAGCCGTTTGGCCACTTCGGCGATGATCCACCAATCATGGCGAGCTTCCCCTGGGGGTGGCAGCATCCCCCGCTGGCGGGAGATGCGCCGCTCGGAGTTGGTCACGGTGCCATCTTTTTC
Organism: Vreelandella maris; assembly: GCF_013371085.1. GTDB lineage: Bacteria > Pseudomonadota > Gammaproteobacteria > Pseudomonadales > Halomonadaceae > Vreelandella > Vreelandella maris. The sequence goes on from NZ_JABWCV010000035.1 coordinate 11,192, forward strand.
TGACCACCCCGAGGCTGGCAGCACGATATCTGCATAAGGCAGCAAATCAGTATGGGCGGCACACTCAGAGACAATCACCAGCGGGCATTTTTCCAGCGCAGCGCGTACTCGCGCGGCATCGGGCAGGCTAATCGCGGGATTGGTGGCCATCACCCAGAGCGCTTTTATCTCGCCTCGCTCAATGGCTTCAAACAGTTCCACCGCTTTATAACCCGGCCCTTCCGGCAGGATGGGTGTGAGATTATCGGTCGCCCAGAAACGGCTGACCAGATCAAGGGCACCGGGGGTATGGTAATCCATGTGCGCAGCTAGCTGGTTGGCTAGCCCACCTACTTCGCGCCCGCCCATGGCATTGGGTTGGCCAGTAATCGAGAACGGCCCTGCCCCCGGCAAACCGATTTTTCCGCCCGCCAGATGGCAGTTAATAATCGCGTTGCATTTATCGGTGCCGCTGGCGGATTGGTTAACGCCCTGGGAATAGAGCGTGACCACATGTAGTTGGCTGGCAAACCAGTAGTAGAAGGTTTCCAGGCGTTCGGGGTCGACATCGCAGGCAGCAGCTACTTCCGCCACCGAGCCAGCGGTTTGTTGCGCTGCCGCCAGGGCCTCTTCAACGCCTTCGGTGTGACGCTCAAGATAGAGCGTATCGAGCTTGCGACGCTTTGCCATCCACGCCAGCAGGCCGTTAAATAGGTAAGCATCGCTGCCCGGCTTAATCCCCAGGTAGAGGTCAGCGATTTCACAGCTATCGGTCACCCGCGGGTCGATGACGACCAAGCGCATTAGTGGGTTGCGCTCTTTAGCGACTTTAATGCGTTGGTAAAGCACCGGATGGTTCCAGGCCAAGTTGGAGCCCACCAGCACGACCAGCTCCGCCTCTTCCAAGTCTTCGTAGTTGCACGGCACCGCATCCGCGCCGAAGGCACGCTTATAACCAACGACCGCGGAGGCCATGCACAGTCGCGAGTTGGTATCTAAATGAGGCGTGCCCAAAAAGCCTTTAAACAGCTTATTGGCCATATAGTAATCTTCCGTTAAGAGCTGCCCCGACAGGTACGCCGCTACGCTGTGATTGCCATGCTCGGCCCGCTGAGCGTTTAAACGCTCAGCGGTGGTGCTCAGTGCGGACTCCCAGGAGACCTCGACGCCATCTACACGCGGATGCGTCAGGCGGCCCTGCTCGCCCAACGTCTCATGTAGCGCAGAACCTTTGACACACAGCCGACCATAATTCGCAGGGTGCTCACGGTCGCCTTCTACAGCGCTTAGCGTGCCTGCTTCAATGGTCGCCGTCACGCCGCAGCCGACGCCGCAGTAGGGGCATGTGGTTTTGGCCTGAGTCATAGCTACTCCTCGGATTCCTCATTAGCGCCAAGCAAAAAAACGCCCAGTCCCGTTCTCTAATGCGCTATGTAAACGCATTAAGAGAAAAGGGCTGGACGTCGTTGCCACAGCGCACCTTCTTCGGTGCAGTACTCTTTTCAAACAACTGCAAAATTTTTAACAGCTACACATTTTCTAACGGCTAGTTGTTTTTTTAACGGCTTTGGAATTGTTCGCTGCCATCGCCAAACAATGAGCGCTTATCCCTTGTTAACTCACTTATTGCCTTGATAGCTGCAAGAGCCAAGCCGACAACCGGCCTATTGAAAATTAACTACTTAAAAACAAATAGTTAAAAAATAAAAGAGCATCACGCAATGCTCTTTGTGGCACTGTGGCCACGCTAAATGGCGTGTGAGAGTGCACGCCACCTCCCTTTTCGCACCATCGCTGTGCAGCTTGCTCTAACAGCAAGGGTACCGCCTCTCTACTCTAACCATCTAAACAACTGATGTAGCTGAATAAATAATGATTAAAGGCCAGTTGGCTAGCTCCTTGCTTTATACACGGTAAGGTTTTTAATCAGCTGGCAGCCAATGGCGGTTGTCGCGCGTTTAAAGCATAGATTTTAAACAACGCTGTCGGGCAACGACGCCCCTGATGTTCCTTCTTTCTGCTCATTGTGGAAAGGAAGGTGCGTCAGGGGCGTTTTTTGTTTGGTGCTCAAGAAGCCGCAAAGACACAGAGGAGCCACCCATGGAAACCACTTCCCGGTGCTCACACAATGACCATCTGGTGATTATTGGCAACGGTATGGCCAGCCATCGCCTGATTGAGGCGTTGGTGAAACTACCCACGCGTCCTCAGCGCATCACGGTGATTGGCGCCGAGCCAACCCCCGCTTATAACCGTATTCTGCTCTCGCCTCTGCTGGCCGGAGAAATGCAGCAGGACGCACTCACTCTGCGTGATGCTCAGTGGTACGCGAACCAGGGTGTCACGCTGATTCTTGGCGAAAAGGTCGACAACCTTCATCGCGACCGCCAAACCGTGGTAACGAATACCGGACGCACGCTGCCTTATGACCACCTGGTGCTTGCTACCGGATCGCGCCCAGCGATGCCCGATGTTCCCGGTATTGAGCTGGCGGGCGTGCACGGCTTTCGTGACTTGCAAGATGCTGATGCGCTGACCGACATCGCTCAACGTGGTGGTGAGGCAGTCGTGATTGGCGGCGGCCTGCTAGGCCTAGAAGCTGCCGAAGGGCTGCGCAAGCGCGGCAACGCTATCAGCGTCAGCGTGCTCCAGCGCAGCGAACGGCTAATGAACCGCCAGCTGGATACGACCGCCTCACACCTGCTTGAAAACGAACTGGCCCAGCGCGGCTTGAAGGTTATTACCGGCGCCCAGTTAGCGCGGCTAGAAGGCGACGCCCAAGGACAGGTCAGCAAGATTCATCTTGATGATGGCCGCCAACTGGCTGCCACGAGCGTCATTATCGCGGCGGGCATTACGCCTAACGCAGCACTTGGCCACCAAGCGGGTCTGACCACCGAGCGCGCTATCGTGGTGGATGAATTTCTCATCACCAGCGACCCGGCTATCTCAGCGCTGGGCGAGTGCTGCCAATTTGATGGCACTACTTATGGCTTGGTGGAACCGATCTGGCGTCAGGTGGAAGTACTCGCCGCCCGGCTAGGTGGCACGCCTACCCTTGGCTACACGGATGCCCCCAGCGCCACCAAACTCAAAATCAGCGGCGTGGCGCTCTACGCCTTTGGCCCCACCGAGGCCAGCGTCGAGCACGAAGTGCTGAGCTACCACGATATTGAGCGCGGCGACTACCGCCGCCTGCTGTTGCGTGACGGCCAGATAGAGGGCGCGGTGCTTTACGGCGACACCAGCCAAGGCCCTTGGTACTTCGACCAAGCGCTAGCCGGTAGCGATCTGAATAACTGCCGTCAGGCGCTGCTTTTTGGCGCCGCCGACGTTAACGCCCTACAGGCAGCCCAAGGCGATTCTGACACTTCTCATCTTCCTACTTCAGAGGCGGCATAACGATGGTTACTAACAATGTTATTAACGACGTTACTCAGAACATGACAACTCCTGAACAGCTCATCATTATCGGCAACGGCATGGTTGGCCATCACTTGGTCGAGCAGCTCGTCGATAACGGCGCCCTTGAGCGCTATCAAGTCACCGTGTTTGGCGAAGAGCGCCACCGCGCCTACGACCGAGTGCATCTGTCCGAATACTTCAGCGGTCGCGATGCCGATTCGCTGGCGCTATGCGAAGCGGATTACTACGACGTAAGCGGCGTGGAACTGCGCACTGGCGAGGCCGTAATCGAAATCGACCGCAACGCGCAAGAAGTGGTCACCGACCAAGGCCGTTACCCGTATAACCGCCTGGTGCTGGCCACCGGCTCCTTCCCCTTTGTGCCGCCGATTCCTGGTAATGACCGCGATGGCTGCCTGGTGTACCGCACCCTGGACGATTTAGACGCCATCCAAGCCGCCGCCGAAAACGCGACTACTGGCGTAGTAGTAGGCGGCGGACTACTCGGTTTGGAAGCGGCGAATGCGCTGCGCGGCCTAAACCTGGATACCGCCGTGGTGGAGTTCGCGTCACGCCTAATGCCGATGCAGGTGGATAATGAAGGCGGCGAGCTGCTGCGCGAAAAAATCGAAGCCCTGGGCGTACAAGTACTCACCGAGCGCGCCACCCAGCGTATAGAAGATGGCGAGGCGAGCCGTCACCGCATGGTCTTCCAGGACGACAAGGTGTTGGAAACTGACCTGATTGTGTTCTCGGCGGGCATCCGCCCCCGCGACCAGCTAGCTCGCGACTGCGGCCTGGAGATTGGCGAACGCGGCGGCGTGGTAGTGGATAACCAGTGCCTGACCAACGACCCAGCCATTCTGGCGATTGGCGAAGTCGCGCTATGGAATCAGAGCATTTTCGGCTTGGTGGCGCCGGGCTACCAGATGGCCAAGACGGCGCTGTCGACGCTAACCGAAGGCGATATCCAGTTTGGCGGCGCCGACATGAGCACCAAGCTCAAGCTGCTGGGTGTGGATGTGGGCTCGATTGGCGATGCCCACGGCAACCAGAACCCCGGCGCGCGGATGTTTCGCTACCTGGATCCCATCAAGCAGGAGTACCGCAAGCTGGTAGTCTCCAGCGATGGTAAAAAACTACTGGGCGCCATGCTGGTCGGCGACAACGGCGTTTACGACACGCTGCTGCAGTACTACTCCAACGGTATTGAGCTGCCTGATGAACCCGCCTCGCTGATTCTGCCGCAAAGCAGCGGCGCCGCGCCCACACTCGGCCCCGGTGCACTGCCGGAAACCGCTACTATCTGCTCTTGCCATAACGTCACCAAGGGCGATATTTGCGCCACCATTGACGACGGCGCGGTAGACCTTGGTGGCGTCAAAGGCGCCACCAAGGCCAGCACCGGCTGTGGCGGCTGCACCGCGCTGCTTAAAAGCGTGGTGGATCACGAGCTGGAAGCCCGCGGCGTGGAAGTTGATAAATCGATTTGCGAGCACTTCGCCCATACCCGCCAGGGGCTTTACGATATCGTTCGTGTCGAGGGCATTAAAACCTTCACCGACTTGATTGAAAAACACGGCAACGCCGACACCCACCGTCTGGGCTGCGATATCTGTAAACCCGCCGTGGCGTCCATTCTGGCCTCCTGCTTTAACGAGCCGATCACCGATGCGGCGCATATCCCGTTGCAGGATACCAACGACACCTTCATGGCCAACATGCAGAAAAACGGCACCTACTCGGTGGTACCGCGTGTGGCCGGTGGTGAGATCACGCCCGACAAACTGATCGCCCTGGGCGAAGTGGCCAACAAATATAGCCTCTACTCCAAGGTGACTGGCGGCCAGCGTATCGACCTGTTCGGAGCGCGACTGGAAGACCTGCCGGATATCTGGAGCGAGCTGATTGCGGCAGGCTTCGAGACCGGTCACGCCTACGGTAAATCGTTGCGCACGGTGAAATCTTGTGTGGGCAGCACCTGGTGCCGCTATGGCGTACAGGACAGCGTTGGCATGGCGATCCAGCTGGAGAACCGATACAAAGGCCTGCGTTCCCCTCACAAGATCAAATTCGGCGTTTCCGGTTGCACCCGCGAATGTGCAGAAGCACAGAGCAAAGATATCGGTATTATTGCCACCGAAAACGGCTGGAACCTCTACGTGTGCGGTAACGGCGGCATGCGCCCGCGCCACGCCGAACTGTTCGCCACGGATCTCGACGACGAGCAGCTCTACCGCACCATTGATCGCTTCTTGATGTTTTACGTGCGCACCGCCGACCGGCTACAGCGCACCTCAGTATGGCGTGAAAATCTCGAGGGCGGCCTGGAGTATCTCAAAGAGGTGATTCTGGAAGACAGTCTGGGTATCAACGACGAGCTAGAGCGTCAGATGCAAACCGTGGTGGACACCTACCAGTGCGAATGGGCAGACGCCATTAGCGACCCGGAAAAGCTCAAGCGTTTCCGCAGCTTCGTCAACGACGACCGCCCAGATCCGTCGATCATTATGACCTCTGAACGCGGCCAGCCACGGCCAGCCCAGACTACTTCTCACTGACGCTTTTAAATAGCTATAGAAGAGGCAACCCATGACCGCAACGGCACTGAAAAAAGAGATGGATATGGCGGATGTTCAAAACAGTAAGGCATGGCAAAAAGCCTGCACCAAAGCCGACCTAGTCGCGTTCTCCGGCGTCGCCGCTTGGTTGGAAACCGTCGACGGTCCCGCCCAGGTCGCTATTTTCTACTTGCCCGGGCTGCGAGGGCAGAGCGATGAACTCTATGCTCTCGATCATCATGACCCCTTCTCGAACGCCAACGTAATCGCCCGAGGCATTGTCGGCGACCTTAAAGGCGCCCCAGTAGTCGCCTCGCCTATCTACAAGCAGCACTTCCGTCTTGAAGATGGCCAGTGTCTGGAGGATGAAAGCGTCAAACTGCGCACCTGGAAGATCGAATTTAAAGGTGATGAGGTGTGGGTTGAGGGGTAAAGGGGTTATTTAGCCCGATAAAACGACAACACCGCCTTCAGGGCGGCGTTGTCGTTAGCAGGCGGTAACTCTCAAACGTTATTCATCCAGATGCTTATTCATCCACCCCCTAATCATTCATAAACTGAATCAGCGCCTGATTAAACTCCTCAGCGTGTGTAGCATTCAGGCCGTGGGGCCCACCTTTAATCACTTCTGATTTGGCATTGGGCAGTAGCTCCTGGGCCCGCTTGCCGCTGACCTCAAAGGGCACGATGCCGTCTGCATCACCGTGCAGCACTAGCGTGGGAATATCGATCTTAGGCAAGTCTTTGCGGAAATCGGTGTAGCTGAAGGCTTTGATGCAGTCGTAGGTCGCTTGGGGTGATGCAAAGGCGGCAATATCACGATGATACTGGCGATTTGGTTCACTGATTAAATCGCTGCGTTCACCGGCAGCAAAGAAGTTCTTGGTAAACTCCTCCAGGAAGGCGATACGGTCACCTTTGACTCCCTCCAGGAACTGATTGATCGTCGCATCGTCCAGGCCACCTTCAGGGTTATCATCAGCTTTATACAGGTAAGGCGGCACAGCAGCGGCAAACACGGCTTTACTCACCCGGCCAGTGCCGTAGCTTGAGAGGTAGCGGGCCACTTCGCCGCCGCCCATAGAAAAGCCCACCAGGGCGGCATCGTGTAGATCCAGCGTGTCGATCAATTTTTTAAGATCTGTTGCGAGCGTATCGTAGTCGTAGCCGCCATCGGCCTGCGTCGACCAGCCAAATCCCCGGCGGTCATAGGTCACGACTTTATAACCCGCCTCAACCAGCGCTGGCACCTGTTTTTCCCATGAACGGCCACTGAGTGGCCAGCCATGAATGAGTACCACGGGCTTACCTGCCCCACGCACTTCGTAATAAAGCTCTACCGGCGTGCCCTGCTCCGTTCCTACGCTCAGCATTGGCATCGTCTCACCCTCCTGTTTGGCTTAACGTGAATCAAATAAACGTGCTCTAAGGTTAGTAGAACTGGCGGTGCTGTCCAAAAGCAGGCGTTGGGCAGTCTGGTCAGAAAACAGGATGGAAGACATCGGCACGGCGCCGTCGATAAGTTGCTAACAAAATTGCTATGCTTAGCGGCTATTTATACGGTGTGCACACTGGAGCAGAAACGTTCGTGAAGACAGAATCGAGTACCTTGGCCTTCTCCGCTTTTATGGCGCTGCTCATTGGCTGTGCAGGCATCGTGGCCACGCTGGCCTCTAACTCTCAAGCGATCCTGTTGGATGGGCTATTTAATCTGATCTATTTCAGCGTTGCCCTCGTAACCATTAAAGTCAGCAAGCTTGCCAGCCGCCCGGATAGCGAATCCTACCCTTTTGGCTATAGCTACTTCGAGTCGCTGGTCAATCTTTGCAAAGGGCTGCTGATTTTAGGTGTTTCCATTTTTGCACTGGTGGATGCTGTCGCTGCGCTACTAACAGGCGGTCGTGACATTGCCGCTGGGCTTGCCGTTATCTACGCTCTTTTTGCCACTGCGGCCTGCTCGCTTACCGCCTGGGTGATGCACCGCAGTCAGCGCCATGTCAGTAGCCCTCTGGTGGCGGCAGACAAACTCAACTGGCTAGTCAACAGCGTCATTTCTGCTGCCGTACTCGCGGCGTTTTGTCTGGTGATGCTGTTTGAACACCTGGGCTGGCAGACCATTCTGCCCTACGTGGATGCGGTATTGGTGATTGCGGTGGTGGTACTGTGTTTGGGCGTGCCGGTGCGCATGGCTTCACAAGCGCTGCAGGAACTGCTTAACAAGACCCCGGAAGAGGCCATCGCAGCACCCGTCCGCCGCGCCGTTGCGAATGCCCTGGCGGGCACTGACACGCAAGAGGTACGCGTGCGCATGGTTCGCCCTGGCCGCCTGCTGTATGTGATGGTGCATGTGGTATTGCCAGAGGAACCCGATCTAACCATCGTTCACCAAGATGCGCTGCGCGCACGGGTCGATGAAGAAGTGCGCCGTTACTATTCGCTGGTGGTGTGTGACGTGGTGTTTACCGCCAACACCCGCTGGGCCGCGCCCTCTTGCGGGCTGCTGGTCGAAAAAGGTTAGCTTGAATGATCGTCGATCACGTGAGCGCTCTGCGCAGCAAGGCGAACGCCGTAATCACACCGCCCAATAGCGCAAAACCAAACAGCGTTAGCGCCAGGGTATGCCCCACTGCATCAATGAGTATTCCGGTCGTGATCACCGGGAGGCTGAAGCCAACATACGCCATCAAAAAGTAGCCTGCGCTGGCCTGGGGCGCAGAGGCACCGGCTGCTGCCAACACGCCACTCAACCCACCCAGGTAGATAAACCCATAGCAGGCGCTGCTGGCAGCCACCGTGCCCAGCAGCACCGCTGCCAGGTAGCCTTGAACGGCTCCCCAGGCGATCAGCGCATAGGCCATCGGCAAAATCACCAGCCCCAGTAGCGTCGCACTTCGTGGTGTGAACCTTCTTGCCCAGGGCTGAAACAGCACCCCACAGCTGCAAATACCGAACGTGGCGAAGCCGCTCCAGGCGGATAAACCGTGTCGCTGCAGGGCGGAAGGGAGTATCGCAATCACTAACCCCACCGTCGCCCAGGCCAGCAAAATAGCCAACCCAAAGGCAAAAGCGCCCCGAGGATAGCTGGGCAGACGCAGCAGCGAGCGCTTAGTGTCACTCGGCGGGCTATCCTCCAGTGTGGTGACCACCACTAGTGCCAGCACCGCGGCGACCAAGTAAACCCATAGGCTGGGCGGCGACACACTGGGGGTATGAAAAAGAAACAAGCTGGTGACCGCTGCCCCCAGGCCAAACCCAAGCGAGGTGCTGGCCGTCACGTAATTGGTGGCGAGGCGATTATCATCCCCATCCACGAGCAGTTGCATATACGCAGGCGCCACTGCCGACGTTAATCCCATGCTAATACCCAACAGGAAGCGGGCAACCCCTAGTGCCACCAGGTTGGGAGCTATCAAGATCATCGCCGTCGCCATCAGGCTTAACAGTAGTGCAGCAATGATCATTGGCTTGCGCCCCACCCGATCTGCCAAGCCATTTAAGCCCAGCAGTACCGGCAAGACACCCGCCACATAGCAAGCAAAGGCGAACGTGGTTGCCCCTACCCCCCAGCCATCACGCACCGCCAGTGCATCGTAGAGCGCGCCTGTAAATTAACTGCCGTGGTAATCATGCACAGCGCAAAGGCCAGGCCAACAGCGCTACGTTGGGTGATGGTTCGATTTAAAGCGCGATTCATAGCGTTATCCTAAATAAGCCAGTATTTGAACCACTAAGCTCCCACGCTTGCCGATCACCGGTAAGGTACACTTAACCACCACTTTCAAAACACTGTTCCGCCTTTTTCGAGAACAGTTGTGAGCCACAGGGTCAGCTATGAAGCTTAAGGTTAACCGCGACGCCCCCACGCCCATTGCACAGCAGATTGAAGCCGGTATTCGCACCTGGATTGCAGCGCACGGTGCCGGTGGTGGCCGCCGTTTACCCTCTATTCGCCGCTTGGTCGCGACCCATCACATTAGCCGTAACGCGGTGATTGACGCCTATGAGCGCTTGGTGGCTGCCGGTTTGGTACGCTCACGGCCCGGTTCAGGTTTTTATGTGGCGGATAGCGCGGCAGGACTGGTATCACAACCAGCAGCTACGAGCGGATTGGAAGAGGTCACCAATGGCCTGTGGGGGCTTTTCAGTGCCAACGAGCACACGCTTAAGCTGGGCTGCGGCTGGCTGCCCAGCCACTGGCGCGAGGGCGATGACCTGACCCACGCCATTCGCCAGGTCGCGCGTAAAAGCCGCTCGGGAATTTTCGAGTACAGCACGCCCCAGGGGCCAGAGGAGTTGCGCGGCTTGATCCAGGAACGCCTGCGCCCCCTATCGATTACCGCTAATGCCGAGCAGATTGTGATGACCGGCGGTGGCAGCCACTCGCTGGATTTGCTGGTAAGAATGCTGCTTAAACCGGGCGATGTGGTGTTCGTGGAATCACCGGGTTATTACAACCTGTTCGGCCTACTGCACCTGCAACACATCCGCGTGATTGGCGTACCGCGATTGGCAGATGGGCCAGATATCGAGCGCCTGGTGGCGTTACTGGCGCAGTACCAACCCAAGCTTTTTTATATTAACAGCGTGTTTCATAACCCCACCGGCAGCACCCTCACCCCAGCGGTGGCTCACCGGGTGTTGCAGCTCGCCGAGCAGCACGATTTTCAGATTATTGAGGACGATATCTACGCGGATTTTCAGCACGCACCGACGACTCGCCTAGCGGCCTTAGACGGTTTGAACCGGGTGCTCTCTCTTGGCAGCTTTTCAAAAAGTCTTTCCTCTTCGCTGCGGGTAGGCTTTATCGCCTCCCCACCCTCTCTGGTGAAGCGCTTGGTTGATATTAAGATGCTGACCAGTATTTCTGCGTCGCGCTTTGCGGAGCAAGTGGTCACTACCATGCTGCAGAACGGCAGTTATCGAAAGCTAACCGAGCGGCTGCGCACCAAGCTCGCCAATCAAATGGCGTTGGCGCTAGGTATTCTCAAAAAGGCAAACTGGGAGGTTTATACCGAACCGACAGGGGGGATGTTTGTGTGGGCCAAACCACCGGCCGCCATCACGCCAGAGGCGCTTTCTGAGCTGGCTGACCGGTGCGAGGTAATGCTGTCACCAGGACATCTATTCTTTGCGGATCATCAACCAACCCCCTGGCTCCGGCTAAACGTTGCCTATATGCAGGGATCCCAGGGCGAAGGCGTTTATTGAAGCAGTCCGTTGAACCTACCCTTCCTTGACCTCTTTCACTGGCCATACATCGGCATCCACAAGCTCTGGGCGTTTCAGTATGGCAGGGTCAAATAGTGGTTCTTTAATACCCTCGCGGCGCTGGCGCTCGTAATCTTTCAGCACGGCTACGGCAATTGGCCCCATGATTAGTATCGCAAACAGGTTGGTGGTCGCCATCAGCCCCATCGCAAGATCGGCAAAGTCCCAGACGACACTCAGCTCAGCCACCGACCCGAGCAGCACCATAACGATAACAATCACCTTGAACACGCTCACCGCTTTTGCGGCGTGACGGCGGAACAGGAATTCGATATTCACCGCCGAGAACGAGAAGTTGGCCAAGATTGAGGTAAAGGCAAAAAACAGAATCGCCAGCGCAATGAATATCTCACCAAACCCGCCTAGATGATCCACCATGGCATCCTGGGTCAGTTGAATACCTTCAATACTATCGCCCGGCGACTCCGACATCAGCCGCTCATAAACACCAGAAAGCAGAATCACCACCGCCGTGCAGCTACAAATCACGATGGTATCGACGAACACCCCGAAAGATTGCACTAAACCCTGGGCCGCCGGGTGTTTGACGGACGCCTGGGCCGCCGCATTCGGGGTGGAACCCATGCCCGCTTCATTGGAGAACAGGCCACGCTTGACGCCGTTTTCCATTGCCGCTTTGATCGCATAGCCAGCCGCGCCACCCACCGCTGGGCCAAGCCCAAAAGCACTCATCACAATCAGCGAGAGCATGTCGGGCACGGCAGAAAGGTTGGTGACCAGTATCCATAGCGCCACGAGCAGATAAGCAATCGCCATCGCTGGCACAATTTTCTCAGCGGTACGCGCTACCGACTTGAGGCCGCCATAAATGACAAAACCTGCCAAGATGGCAATCACGACGCCCGTCAGCCAATTGGGAATACCAAAAGCGCCATTCATCCCTTGCGCGATGGTATTGGATTGCGCCGCGTTAAACGCCAAGCCATACGCAATAATCAGAAACACCGCGAACAGCGCGCCTAGCCAGCGCCAGCCCAGGCAGCGTTCGATATAGTAAGCTGGCCCACCACGGAATACGCCATCCTCGTTACGATGCTTATAGACCTGGGCCAAGGTCGACTCGATAAACGCAGTAGCGAAACCCAGCAGCGCAGTCACCCACATCCAGAAAATCGCCCCAGGCCCGCCAATCCAGAGCGCCAGGGCCACACCAGCGAGATTACCGGTTCCGACTCGCGCTGCCATCGACGTCGCAAAGGCCTGAAAGCCACTGATACCATCTCCAGCTCCGCGGGCAGAAAACGTCACATACGCCATGTGCCTGAACAGGCGAAACTGCATACCTCGGGTCATGATGGTAAACAGCAGGCCAGCGCCTAACAGTAGATAGACAAGAATGTAGCTCCAGATAAAGTTACTGACAGGCATCATGATGGTATAGAGACCATCGCGCAGCGGGGCAATGAGTAATTCGAGGGTCTCCATGGGAATGCTCTCCAGTTAGCGTTTGTTCACACTCGGGTGCCTAGAAAACCCAGCAAGTCCCCTAACCCAATGTGTTGAAGTGACCGCCGAAAACCCGACGCCACACACCGATTCTAGCCAGTTTTTGTACCAGTCCCAAAAAACATGCATAAAAAAGCGGCCCGCAGGCCGCTTAGCGTGTTCAACATCGCTGAATTTCTTCCTCCCTTCTTACAGTTCGCGCTTGCCGTCGACTAACCGCGAAACCTTCAGCGGATTACTGTCTTTAAGTGCGTCCGGCAGCAGGCCTTCTGGCAATGACTGGTAACAAACTGGCCGTAAAAAGCGGTGGATGGCTGCTGAGCCTACCGAAGTGGTGCGCGAATCAGACGTCGCCGGGAACGGTCCGCCGTGCACCATGGCATGGCACACCTCAACCCCAGTAGGCCAACCATTGGCGAGAATACGCCCCGCTTTACGCTCAAGTGTCGGCAGCAGCGCTTTCGCAGCATCAATATCCGCATCGTCCATATGCAGCGTTGCGGTGAGCTGGCCTTCTAGCTGTTCAGCAACACGCTTTACCTCAGCCGCATCGGCGCATTCAATGACCAGCGAGCTGGCGCCGAACACTTCGGCTTGCAGCACTTCTGATGCGAGGAAATCGCTCGCTGAGGCGGCAAACAAGGCAGTCTGGCACTGATAGTCGCTGCCGGCTTGGCCACGGGCGATCTCACGCACGTTGGCTGCGCCGTTCAGACTGGAAACGCCCTCTTGATAGGCACGGTGAATGCCTGGCGTCAGCATGGTCTGTGCGCCGCTGGCTTCCACCGCACCGCGTGCCGCTTCAATAAAGGCATCCAGCTCAGGGCCTTTTACCGCAATGACCAACCCAGGGTTAGTGCAGAACTGGCCCGCGCCCATGTTGAGCGAGCCGACAAACGCTTCACCCAGCGATTTACCGCGAGCTTTAAGCGCCGCTGGCAACACGAATACTGGGTTAATGCTGCTCATCTCAGCGTATACCGGAATTGGCTGAGGCCGTGCTTGGGCTGTTTTCATCAGCGCCATACCGCCACTGCGCGAACCGGTGAAACCAACCGCTTGAATGCGTGGGTCGTCGACTAGCGCCTGGCCAATTTCGTTACCAGCCCCAAACAGCAGCGAGAAAACGCCTTCCGGTAAATTGCACGCTTTTACCGCTTTTTGGACTGCCTGCCCTACCAGCTCAGAAGTGCCTGGGTGCGCTGAGTGGCCTTTCACCACCACCGGACAGCCAGCCGCTAGGGCCGAGGCTGTATCGCCACCCGCAACGGAGAACGCAAGTGGAAAGTTGCTGGCACCGAATACAGCCACGGGGCCCAATGCGATGTGGCGCTGACGCAAATCGGCGCGGGGCAGCGGCTGGCGATCCGGCATCGCAGGATCAATGCGTACATCGAGCCACTCACCGGCACGTACGACGGAAGCGAACAGACGCAGTTGCCCGCAGGTTCTGCCCCGCTCACCCTCGATACGCGCTTGGGGCAGACCAGTTTCCGCCATGGCGCGCTCAACCAGCTCGCTGCCTATCGCTTCAATTTCACTGGCGATGGTTTCCAGAAAGGTCGCCCGCTCTTCAAGCGTGGTCTCGCGATAAGTCGCATACGCGGCTTCTGCTAGCTCGCAGGCCTGCTCGACGTGAGCCCGACTACCACCGACATAAACCGGCTCCAGCTTTTCACCGGTGGCGGGGTTCACCGCTTGAATGTTGGCTTGGGTACCCGTCACTGCTTGTTGACCGATTAGCATTTCGCCTCGAATCGTCATAGGTCGCTCCTTATAGGGGTCAGTGATATCACTGGTCGCAAAACTACTGGTCGCGATATTGGGCATAGGTATTGCGCGCCCGGTTAAGGTGCTGAAACATTGTTTCACGAGCCGCTTGTGCATCGCGGGAAAGAATCGCTTCAAGAATGTAGGTGTGCTCTTCCTGAACGCGCTCTAAATAGCGCTCAGAGGAAATCGGATTAATATCAATACTGAGCAGTTTGGCGCGGGGAATCACGCTCTGGCTCCACTGCTTATAGAAAGATTGAAAAAAGGGATTTTTGGTCGCTGTGGCAATCGCGAAATGGAAAAGATAATCCTCTTCGCGCGCTTGTGATTTGGCAGCGTACGTTTTACTAAACGCAGCGTGCTGCGCTTCAAGCCGCTGACGATCTTCATCATCATAACGTAGTGCGGCCAGCTCAGCCGCCGCGGGCTCTAGCGTTAAACGTAGCTCCAACAGATGTAAGATATCTTCGACGGTGGTCGGATTAATACGTTCAGCAGGCCGCGCTTCTACCGTGGAGGAGCGCAGTACCGATGTGCCCACACCGCGGCGAGTTTCCACTAGCCCCAGCGATTTAAGGTGGGTAATCGCTTCGCGGATCACCGTGCGGCTAACGCCAAACGAGTCACACAGGCTGTTCTCGGTAGGTAATTTATCCCCCACCGCGACCTTGCCTTGAGTGATCAACGCTTCCAGTTGGTCAGCCACGTGTACGGACAAGCTGCCCTGCTGCGTCACTTTGCTTACTTGAAGCGGTTTTAGGGCAGATGTCGTTGCGTTAGGTTTGACCATGAAAGCTACCCTTCGTTAATGTCCAAAGTTGTATTATATCGTACAACTCAGGTCTTATAAGTACTATTAAACGTCGTCTGGGTGCCCTGATTTAGTAAATTTACCGCCTTGAAAGCGTACAGCCAAATCATTGCCATCAATGTTCCGATCAAGCTGCTCGGTCTCTTCCCGCCAAGGCTCTGAGCTGTCTTTAGGTGCCCAACCCAAGAAGCTGGCATGAGAATTATCCCACCATTTTTCAGCATTATCCGATACGCCGTAAATCACTGCATGCCCTAAACTTGGCGTCACAAAAGCACGCTGTAAGAGGCTGACAAAATCCGCCAAGCTCAGCCACGTGGCCATCATGCGGGTATCCACCGGCTTATCGAAACAGGAGCCAATTCTCACGCTAAGCGTCTCCACACCAAACTTGTCGTGATAGAGGCTCGCGAGGTTTTCACCAAAGCATTTTGAAACACCGTAAAGGGAATCCGGCTTTTGAACTACCTGGGTATCAATGCGCTGATGACGCTCATAAAAACCGATGACATGATTAGAGCTGGCAAACACAATTCGCGGTTTGCCCTGTTTACGGGCCGCTTCATAAAGGTGATAAGTGCCCATGATATTGGCCTGCAAAATGGCCTCCCAGGGGCTCTCTACCGACATACCACCTAAGTGAACGATGCCATCGCAATCACGCACCAAATCGGCGACAGCCTGCATATCGCTAAGATCGGCTTGAACTAGCTCTTCACCTTCACCCGCCTCGCCTAATGGTGCCACATCAGATAAACGAACATGCTTGGCGAGTTGAGATAAATGAGGCCGCAAGCTATTGCCCAGACCACCGGCCGCGCCGGTAACTAAAATTCGATTTAACATAGAAACTCCTTACTATTTTGTATAAATCATTAAATGAAGCGCTGTTTTAAAAGCCATCTGTTTTAAAAGCCATAAAGTACGGCGGGGTTATCCACTAGAATCTTTTGGCGGATGCTCTCATCGGCCCAGTGCAGCAAGACATCCAACTGTTCAGCATCGTCGGGATACTGCTCGCGAGGAACCGCTACATGCGGCCAATTTGAGCCCCAGATAACCCGCTCAGGAGCATGTTTAATAACCCGCTTGGCAATGGGGCTGACATCAGCATACTCAGGCCCGCCGCTTAAACTGGTTTCATATCCGCCGCAGATTTTTATCCATGCATTACCGCGGTCCAGCAAGCTTAGTATTTGGTCTACCCTAGGATCATCAGCGGCCACCGGCGGCATAAATTTGCCGATGTGATCAATAATGTAATCGGTGTCGATCGCTTGCAGCGTGGCCATGTAGATATCTATCTCATGGCTATTGAACTGCACCATTAAATGCCAACCAAACGCTTTTACCCGCGCTTCCACTGCGGTTAATCCACTCATCCCGACGGCCCCGCCGGGTAGCTGCATAATTCTGGCACCACGAGCACCTTGGGCATGAAGCGCTTCAATCTGTGATTCAGAAGCATCCGGCGCTACCGCCACAATCGCCCTGGCGCGCGCCTGCCCAATTTCCGCCACGCCTTGCAAAATTGAGCGATTATCAAACTGGTAAGCGTTGGATTGCGTTACCACAACGCGCTCCAGTGAAAGCCGTTGCTGAACCTGGCGGTAGTCGGCCACTGTCGCCAGTTCGGCAATGTTTGGGCCACCCGGCTGTGCTTCATAACCGGGCAAATATAAATGCATATGGCAATCGGTTGCCCCTGCAGGCGCCTTCAAAGCAGGCGGCTGCCCTGTTAGCGGACGTGTATTGGCGGGGATAGACAACGTTACTTCTCCCTAAGTGCGAAGGTGGATAGCGCATCACGGTTAATTTCAATCCCCAGCCCGGGGCCATCAGGGATAGCCATCACGCCCTGATGATGCTCTAAAGGGGTCAGTACAACGGCTTGGCGGAAGGGATTTTCAGTGCGGTCGAATTCCATAATGGGTTCGATGGGGTTGCGACGTGGCGGATTAGGTGGCAAAGCTGCCATGAACTGCAGGCTTGCCGCCAAACAGACCGCCGTTCCCCATACATGCGGAACCAAGCGCACGCCATGTAGAGCGGCCATATCAGCCACTCGGCGCATCTCGCTAAACCCGCCGACTCCACAAATATCCGGTTGCACGATATCCACGGCGCGGCGGGTCAACGGCTCGTGCATAGCATAGCGGCCATGCCAATTTTCACCGCTCGCTACGGGGATCGGCTGACCGGCCCGAACGGCTTCGTAGGTAGAAATTTGTTCAGGCAACACGGGCTCTTCAAACCAGTCGATACCGTACTGCGCGGCGCACTTGCCTAGCTCAATCGCTTCCAGGTAATCGTAACCATGGTTGGCATCGATCATCAGCCGCATATCCGGGCCGATGGCCTCACGCACGGCGGCAATTACCGCCAGGTCTTCCTCGACATCGAAGCCAATTTTTATTTTAACGGCATGAAAACCTTCACGGCGATAACCAGCTACTTCAGCGGCAATATCCGTGACCCGATCCACCCCTTCACGGCGGAAAGAACCCGTTGCGTAGGCGCGTACAGTGTTGCGAAAGCGTCCACCCAGCAGCGTTGATATCGGTACACCAAAGTGCTTGCCTTTTATATCCCACAGCGCAATATCAATACCGCTTAGGGCCGTCACGGTTAAGCCACGTTGGCCCTGGTCGCGTAAGCGATTGTAGAGAGTTAGCCACACTTTTTCAGTCTGAAGCGGATCTTCACCTATTAACGACTGAGCATAAACATCGACAATCGCAGCGTTAGGTTTAGCGGGCCCTAGACACTCGCCCCAGCCGACAGTCCCATCATCACAGATGACTTCAACTAAGCAGTGCTGGCGACGCGAAAAGTGCATTGAGGCACTCTCAAACGCCGTTTCAAGTTGGTAATCGAGTATATGGGTATTTACGGCGACTACTTTCATAATCGATCTATTCCCCTGGCCATGAATTTCAAGCAGCTTTTTTAGAAACGGCTTATTGGAAAAAGCTAGGTAATGTCAAAGAGATAGCGGGTATGTAAGTCACCATCATTAAGGCGACAAACAGCGCTAAGAAGAAAGGCCAAATAGTGCGCACCGCTTCTTCTATTTTAATTTTCCCAATTACACAACCGACAAACAGACATGCCCCTACCGGTGGCGTACACAAACCAAGCCCTAAATTCATCATCAAAATAATGCCGAACTGGATCGGATCCATGCCGAACTGCATAGCCACCGGCAGAAAAATAGGCGTAAGTACCTGATCTAAAGTTTTCGTGCAATATCCATGCCAGGATTTCTGACACGGACAGAACCATGGAAAAACGCTTCGTTGCCCCTCTCACTGAACCTGAACAACAGACGCTGACCTCCGCCTATCACCATGGCGAGAAGCGCGCTC
>NZ_JABWCV010000036.1 GCF_013371085.1 Vreelandella maris
CATCTGTGAGCATCAGTCGGGGCATGGCAAGCTCGCAGTTTGTTGGTGTCGGAACCTGTATTCTGTGAGTTTGCCCCTATCCTGCCAATGCTATCCCTCAAAACGTCAACAGGCCCTAGTCGTTTGGCTCAAAAACAGGAAAGTTTTACCTTTTTCTAAGTTAACATAGGCTGGTGCGGGTGTGATTGAGGTTACAGCGGGTTACCATAGACCTCAATTTATTACCTTAGAGGCATCCTACTAATAGTGTGCTTATAAAGTGTGTGGAGCATTTGTGAGCGAATGACTACATTAGTAATAGGCGATGCAAGGTATGTAGATTTGTACCTAACAGGGACTGAGCGTTTTGAGCGCTTATATGTTGTACAATAATGAAACACAAGATTGGTAATGGTGTTATGTCAATACAACCCAGTGCTTTACAAACCAGTACGTTGCAAACTGATAAATTACAAACGAATGCCTTGCAAAGGGCTGACCATGCGTTGAAAGCGGATGATTTATTGCCTGAGAGCCTGCATCAGTTTCTGGGCTGTGCAACCCCTGGCGCATGGCTGCAGTGGGCGCTCGAAAATCCTGAGACGCTATTAATTGACCACGCGCAATGCGAAAAAAAAGCCGCTTCTACGGCAATGAGTCTTCTTTATCGCTATGTTGATCAACCGCTGTTGCTCAGCAAAATGTCGCAATTAGCCCGTGAAGAGCTGCTCCATTTCGAGCAGGTAGTCGCACTCATGGAAGCACGCGGCGTTGCTTACCAGCATTTAAAAGCATCACGTTACGCTGAAGGGCTTAGGCGACACTTGCGCAGTAATGATCCCGAACGGCTAATTGATATTTTAATCATCGGTGCACTTATTGAAGCACGTAGCTGTGAACGGTTCGCTTGTTTGATTCCTTATTTAGACGAAGAGCTTGCCAAGTTTTATCGCACGCTTGTGAAGTCAGAAGGCCGTCATTTTGAAGACTATTTGTTGCTGGCTCGCCAGCAAACAGCAAGCTCTATTGACGAGCGGATCGCTTTTTTTGTGGCGCGTGAAGCGGAGCTGATTACTTCGCCCGATACGGCTTTTCGTTTTCATAGCGGTGTGCCAGCTTAAGCCGCTTAGCCCGGCAGGATGTTTATCATGCGCGATGCTCGTGAGACAGAACAGTTAACCCTATTCGGCCACTTTTCGCTTACCCAGGGCGAAGATGTATTGACCCACTTTAGTTACGACAAAGTGAAAGCGCTGCTTGTTTATCTTTTGCTGCACCGCCAGCCGGTCAATCGGGCTGCTCTGGCAGAGCTGTTGTGGCCCGACCAAGGGCTGTCTTCAGGCAGAACCAACCTGCGCCATGCGCTGCACTGTTTGCGCCAATCGTTAGGTGAGAGCGCCGAACAAGTATTAAGCGTCTCCCGGCAAACAATTGCTTTTCAACTTCCTAATAACTGGCAGGTAGACCTCCATACGCTGCAGCAGCTCTTAGAAGGGCCCCGTGATTTAAATACCCTTGAAGCGCTGATGTCTTGTTACCAAGGCGACTTGATTGAAGAGCTGCAATTGGCCAACTGTAGCGAATTTCAGCGCTGGTTAGTCCAAGTTCGTAATGAGTGGCGTCAGCGTGTCATTCGGTTTGCTGAGCAGGTGCTTGAAGCTCACGCCGATGTACCTGATTCAATTTTGGAAGCGTTGGTCAGCCGCTTTTCAGGCTACGGCCCCTTTCATGAGCGCTTGGTTCGTCAGCTCGCCGAACAGAACCAAATGGCTGCTGCCCATGAGCAATACAACAGCTATTTACAGTTGTTAGCGCTGTCGGGTCAGCAGCCTGAGCCAAGCTTTCTGCAGTTAGCCAGCTACTGGTCAGATGGCCACCACGACCCGCGAATGATGAGCCCTCAAGGTGCCTTTTCGCGCGCGCTGGCAGCAGATAGTAAGCCGCTCCGTGAAGATGAAATCGAACTGCGTCAGCTCTCCGTGATGGCTATACGCTTGCATCTAAAAGGGGAGTGGCAAGATCGCGCGGCGACACGCCACTGCCTTACGCTGCAGTTGGAATTACTACGCTGGTTAGAGCAGCAGTGCCATCACTTAGGCGGCTTTTGGCTACCAGGCGCTACGGGCGGCTTAGGCTTGGCCTGTTTCGGTACTCATGGCCCCGCGCATCAGCTGGCGGAACTAGTAGCGCTTTATGAGCATTGCCGTCAGGCCCTGCCCCAAGAGAGCGGGCGCCATTGGGCTGGTGAGGGTGATATACCGCACTTTGAGTTGGCCGCTGGCTTGCACAGCGGTCGTGTGGTGTACCTACCCGAGCGTCAGTTAGCGGACCCGTTAGGGCAAGTCACGCAAATGTCTTTGGAGCTAATGAGCGCAGCAGAAGGTAGTGAGCTGGTCATTTCACAAGAAGCCAGTCAGCATATGCCACCCGCGCTTGACCTTCAGCCACGCCTGGTATCGCGTTTGATCGCCAGTGATGGCCGTGTACGTTTGCGTGCGCTGGTGTTGGGCCAAAACGAAGGCGGCCGCGATGCACTTCCCCCCAGCTTGGTGGGTCGCGAAACATCGCTGCGTACCCTGCGCGATGCGCTGGCGCGGGCAGGTATTGGCTTGCGCCAAAGTGTATTGGTGCGTGGTGCCTCGGGGATGGGAAAGTCGGCGTTAATGGTCGGTTTTCGCCAATTAGAGCTTAGTCGTGATGCGGCGATATGCTGGCAGCCCACTACGCGTCTTTCGGTGCTAGACCCTTATGGGGTGGCCCGCACGTTGGTTGGCTGGTATCTCAAGCAAGCGCTTACTGTTGAAGCCATTCACGAACTACAGACAACGCTAGGGTTTGATCAGCTTGCGGCTGACCGACAGCATCTGCTGGAGCAGGCGCTTGGAGTGCATGAAGTACAGGAGATTACCCAGCTTGCCCAAAGTGGCGAAGCCGTTGAGCTGGTCGTGATGCTTTTGCACCGCTTAATTGAGCGGCAAGCAACGACGCACACGCTGGTGTTAATGATTGATGATTTACAGTGGCTGGATGAACCCTCTTTTAAAGTATTGGCAGGGCTGCAGGCAAGATTACCTATCAACACCGCTTTTATGTTGGTAGCTAGTCATCATGGGCGTGAAGCGTTGCCGGTGAAACTGCATTGGGATCAGCAAATCAGCTTAGGTAATCTGGATGCGTTGCAGTCCTCGCGGCTTTTATCACAACTTTCCCGCCGTTACCGCATCCATCTGAGTCCGCGGTTGCGTAATCAAATTATTGAGCGCTGCGATGGTGTGCCTCTGTATATGCAGGAGATTTGCCGTCGTTTGGATATGGATCGCCGAGAAGGGCGCAGTGTCCAGTTTGAAGAACTGCCCAAGGGGTTATTAGGGCTTTTAGCAAGTCGTATTGATCAACTTGAGGGCGACCGTGAAATTGCCCACGTAGCAGCGGTACTGGGTAAGCGCTTCCGGTTGGATTTTCTACTTGAGTGCAGTGGCTGGGAAAAAGGTCGGCTTAACCAAGCGCTTGAGCATATGCGAGTGCTGGAAATCGTTGAGCCGGTTGATAAAGAGAGTGGCGACCACGAGTTCCAGTTTAGTCACCAGTTGCTGCAGGAAGCCGCTTATCTCTCTTGCCCGAGAGATGTGCGGGTCAAACTGCATCAGCAGGTAGTTACCTTAATAGAAGAGCGTTTTCCAGTATGGATCAGTCGTCATCCCGGTGATTTCGCGACCCACCTACGTCGTAGTGGGCACTATGCCCGTGGCGCGCGTTACTTTGAGCTGGCCGCTCGCGAAGCGCTCAAGGTCAGTGCCAACCGAACCGCACTGCGCATGGCGGATTTTGGCTTAGCGAGCCTTCGCCATGTTGAGCACGAGATAGAGCGTGAAGTGAGCCTGCTCACCGTTCGCGGTCAGGCGGCCTTTTCGTTAGAGGGGCACGGTTCACCGACCGCCCACGAAAGCTTTGTGCGTGCACGAGAGCTACTGCGTGAATCGGGCAGCGATAGCCTCGAAGACCCGGAAGATCTTGAACAGATATTCCTGGTCAAATGGGGGCTCTGGGTCGGTCGTAGCCAGCGCTATGCCCATGCGGATGCGTTTGCTTTGGCTTCAACTCTGGCCGATATCGCGTCCCGTCTCGAAGACCCGCGTTATCGCCGTTTAGCCGATTATGCCCGGGCTAATTGCGAGTATTGGGCTGGGCGCATTCAGCAGGCGCACGATCACTTGGACGAAATTGATCCGCTGAATGCGCAGATGATGATTGAGTGGCTGCCATTTTCTGATCACCCGCAAGTCTCTGCTGCCTGCTTTCAAGGGTGGGCGCTCTGTTTGCGTGGCGATTATCAGCGCGCTGAACGTCAAGTCTCGTCGGCGATTCGCCTGGCGGAGAAGATTGCACACCCTGGCACCTTGGCGATGGCGCTATTATTTGCCGCGGCGCTTTATCGTCAATTGGGACACGTTCATCTGGCTGCCCGGCACGCCGAACGGGCGGCCGCTATGACCGGCACGCCGGATTTGCAGCTATGGCAAATTTCCGCACAAATTATTCTCGGCTGGCAGCGGGCGCTGTCAGGGGATACGGCGGGGCTTACCCAACTGCGTGACAGTCTAGACCAGATGGCAGAACTGAAAGGGCGTAACCGCTATCAGCGGCCAGTGCTTTGGTATTCGGACGCGTGTATTGAACTGGGCGAGCTAAACGCTGCAGAGGATTACCTGGATCAGTGCTTAGTGATCGCCCGTGAAAGGACAACGCTATTCCTGCCGGAATTAGCCACCCAGCTTGCCAAGGTGCGTGATCTGCTTGGGCATCCCGCCAATGAAGTGAAAGCATTAGCTGAGATGGCGATTAACCAAGCTCGCGAGCATGGCAACCGCCATCAGGAACTGGCGGCCCTTGAGCTATGGCTGACGCGCATTGAGCCTAATGACCAGCAGGCCAAAGAGAGCTTCAGGCGCTTGTTGAGCGAAGTCAGCCACAGTGATGCCCCGGTGCTGACACGCTGGATCAGCTTGCTGGATCGCCGTTTGCCGCACCCCGTGAGTATTGAAAGCTAGCCCTAAGGGAGTTGGCTTTGGCAGAAAGAGTGCGCTTTCTAACGTGTGTCTTCTTCTAGCCAGGTCAGTGTGGCGAGCGCCTCTTCTCGGTGCTCGCCACACACGCTGGCATCAAAGTTAAAACGTTCGCAAACCTTGGGGCGGCTCGGGTCACCAAATAGTCGACACAGGTTGTGTTCATCTAGCTGAACGCAGCGAACCCCTGCCGGCTTGCCTTCTGACATGCCGGGGATGGCAGAACTAATCGAAGGTGCGATACAGCAGGCGCCACACCCCGCACGACATCCCACGCTCATGGTGTAACGCTAGGTGAAAACATAGCAATCGCGCCCTTGTTGATACCTTCAAACGCCTGAATGCGTGTGTCTTGACCGCTCTGTGTGGCAACTTCCTGTGCCAGCCAAGCTGCAATATTTTCTACCGTGGTTGGGCCGGGCAGCACCGTACACAGCGACTGTGGCAGGGTAATGGAAAAATCCCCCTGGGCGGCTCGATAGCGGCAGGTAAGGGTTTCACTATTGCGAGCCGCGATATCTGCCTCCTCAAGAAGATAGCGATTATCAAGCCATGCCGCCCACTGTTGTTCAAGCAGGGTTTGGCGCGCCTCCTGCTGCCAGATATACAGTCGTGAACGGTGGCCGTGGGCAATGCGTTGGCAATTTCCTGCGTGCCGCTTCAGGCCGTGGCTATAGCCGTACGCGGCGCCGTCGCTGGGTTCGTCGCTAAGTGTCAGGGAAACCCGATCAACATTTTCGGGACGCTGCTCGGTCAGTTGGTGACTTAAATGTTCGGCGACCGTTTCAAGCGTAATGGCTTGCCAGGGAAGCAGGGTGAATGCCTCTTTCGGCCCGCGTACCTCCATCGGGTAGGGCGTCGTGGTGCGAACGCATAATCCTTCAGGGCACTCGGAAACACTGATGCCTAGCGCCTCGGTGGGGACCAGCAGGGTATGGTCTAGACCGCTGTCCAGGGTGCGCTTGATCCACGGCTTCACTTCACCAAAATCGAAAAGCATGCCGTCTTCACCCAGCTCGCCTTCCAGCACCGCGTCTACCTGCCAGCTACAGCCGACCAAGCCGCGCTTGGCGCACCAAAGCGAGACGTCGATATGGGTCAGTTGTTGAACGAATAAAGCCATTAATCAAAACCTGCTAATTTGTGCATTTGCAGCGAAAGACGCCACTGTGGATTAGCCATACAGTAAGCGGTCGTCTCAGCAACGGTTGTCTTGTCCTGGTTTAGGGGAGCAAGGTCCATCGGCTGTAAAAAAAAGTGATCAAAATCCAAGCTTGAAAATTGCTCCGGGGGAGCATCAGCCTGGGGGTAAACGAGTTTTAATTCGTCGCCATGGGTAACGGCCAAGGGGTTATTGCCTTTAGGGCTTACGCACAGCCAATCAATGCCAGGGGGCGGCGCTAGCGTGCCGTTGGTTTCGACGGCCACCTCAAACCCATTGCTGTGCAGCGTGGCAATCAACGCCGCGTCAAGCTGCAGCAATGGCTCACCACCGGTAAACACCACATAGGGTGTTGCCTTAGGCTTTTCACTACCGGTTGGGGCAGGCCAAAGTGCTGCAATGTGCTGGGCAAGGGCCTCGGCAGTGGCAAACTTTCCACCGTTGATACCGTTAGTGCCAATAAAATCGGTATCGCAAAACGTGCACTTAGCCGTTGTACGATCCACTTCGCGGCCCGACCACAGGTTGCAGCCACTAAAACGACAAAAAACGCTTGCTCTTCCGGCCTGGGCGCCTTCCCCCTGCAGGGTATAAAACGCTTCTTTAACTTGGTACATCAGCGTTGTCCTGCGGTGTCTGGGGTATATGCCAATGGGTCTGTCACCCCGTTAGCGGCAAAGGCGGCTAGTCGTTCGCGGCAGCTACCGCAAACGCCGCAGGCTAGTTCTCGGCCTTCGTAACAGGTCCAGGTGTGGCGGTAGTCCAAGCCCATGGCCAAGCCCTCACGCAGGATCTCTGCCTTGCTTGAGGAGAGGTATGGCGCGTGGAGCGTGACGGGCTCGAAGTTGGCAATACCTGCGACGTGGTTCATGGCCTCAACGAAATCGGGGCGGCAGTCCGGGTACAATATGTGATCGCCGCCATGGGCGCCGTAATCGACTCGCTCTGCGCCAATATTGACCGCTTTGGCAATCGCCAAAGAGAGTAAAATCATATTGCGATTAGGTACTACCGTAGCGCGTAAATTGTCCGCGGCGTAGTCGCCGTGGGGCATCGCTTGGTCTGGGTTGGTCAGCGCTGAATTATCAATCAGACCGTGGATGGCGCGAATATCGACCACCTGGTGGGGCACGCCAAGCGTGGCGCAGACCTGACGAGCAGTGTCGAGTTCACGAGCATGCCGCTGGCCATAGTCAAACGAGAGCGCGTGGACGGTAAGCCCCTCGCGCAGCGCGCGGTGAAGCACGGTAAAAGAGTCCATTCCACCGGAATAGATAACGACAGTCGTGGCGCTGTCAGCGGCCACAGGGGATATTGATGACATGAGAAAACACTCGTTGTCGGAGAATTTATTGATCGCGAGCAGCAATTTGCTGGCGCGGCGTTCCGGGGTCCGGTCCGGAAGGGCGGCAGTTTACGCAATAGCGGCTAATCTGACCAGTTCTAGCGCTTATTGGGGTAATTGCGGCATGGGCGGGCAGCATTAATATCAACATGCTACGCTAACCATCCACGTTGTTAGAGGGCAACCAATGGCTACCATTGAACACAGTGAAATTGTTAACGCTCCCCCCGAAAAGGTGTTTGAGTTACTGCGTCGCGTCGAGGATTTTGCTGATTACTCGGATCTAATCCGCTCCATCGACACATTGGGAGAGAACCGCTATCGATGGCACGTGCGCGCTGTCGGTATGGATTGGGCGTTTGATGTCATGGTCACCGAAGTTCAACCGCCCCATGTGCTTGCCTGGGAGTCGTTGGATGGGGTTAAAAACCAGGGGCGATACCGTCTTCGCGAAGTGCCGGAAGGGACGGAAGTGGCGCTGACGCTAAGCTATGAAATTCGCAATCGCCTAATGGAAAAGGCCGTTAACAAAGCGGCCAAGCCGCTGGTGGGAAAAGTCAGCCGGCAAATTCTTGACCGCGTTGAAGCGCGTTTAAACGGTTAGGGCGCTGCTTTTTAACGGCGCACCCAACGAGTGGTTGCCGAGGTTAGTGAGGCTTGTGCATTGAAGCGTCCAGATGATCCACGACTTCGGCCCAATCGGCATCTTCATCCACCGCTTCTTTTAGAAACGCCGCTTGGCCCTCGTTCCAACAGGGGGCCTCTGCCAACGGCATTGACTCGGGGAGCGGGGCATTGCGCTTAATAAAGCGCTCGATGGAATCAGCATCAGACGCAAGGCCCAGCTGCTCAAACAGTTCACTGAAATGATGTACTGGCTTTTCCATAATTTATTGTTCCTTCAAACTGTTAGGTTATCCTTCTACACCATAGACCGAATCTCAAGGTATGCCAGCGCTGCGCAAATTCCGCTACGTTATCGTTCGCCGATCAGTGGTGTTAAAAAGCGCTGGCGCTGATCTTCTAATGAGATCGGCTGGGCCAGTAAGTGGGCCAGTTTGGTGAATGCTGCTTCCGGTGTCATGTCGTCGCCCGCCAGAATGCCTGCATCGCTCAGGCCGTGACCAGCAGCGTAAGCGCCCAGTTGGATGCCCCCTTGCGGGCACTGGCTAATGGCGGCCAGTAGCTTGCCCTCTCCACTGGCCTTGGCCAGCACGTCCAGCAAGTGTGGGTCGTCGGGCAGGTTCCCGGCGCCCCAGAGCTGGAGTAACGCGCCTTTAACGCGCGAATCACCTAGCCACGTCTCAAGCTGCCAGGCTGTGATGCCAGGCCAGAGCATGATACGAACCACTTCCCCTTGATTAATCAAACGGTAGTCGGGCAGTTCAAAGCGTGGTGCGCCCCGTTGTTGCAGGGCCAGCCCACGACTGGGGTAATAAACGAAATCGTCGCCCACCCGTTCGCCGAGCAAGGGGTAGTTGGGGCTTGCAAAGGCATTGAGCGCTTCGCTGTGCTGTTTTATGGCGCGGACACCGCGAAGCAACTGCCCGGCAAAGTAAATAGCTACTTCTTGTAGCTCGCGCTTGGCGGCGAACTGCAGTGCGCCGTGCAGATTATCTAGTGCGTCACTGCCGGGAGCTTCCAGCGGGCGCATGGCGCCCGTCACGATCACCGGGCGATCTAAACCTTGTAGCTGATAGGCAAGGCTAGCAGCAGTCCAACTGAGGGTGTCGGTGCCGTGAATGATTACAAAGCCTGCGTAGACCGTTAATTGGCTGCTAACATCGCGTGCAAGCTGCTGCCAAGTAAGCGGCGTAGCGGCGCTTGAGTCAATTAAGGTCGAATAGCTAACGACGTCATAGGCTGGAAGGGACTGCTGGTGAGCAAGCGGAAGCTGAGCAAGGGCCTTGGTCATTCGAGTGGCAAAGTCGCCACCGGGAGCAAGCCCATTGGCATGCTGTTGCATGCCAATCGTGCCCCCAGTGTAAATGACCAAGATGCGCTCTTGAGAAGCAATGCTGCTAGCTAGTGGGGAGTAAGGGGGCATAGCCATCTCCTGGGCCTTTTACGATACGTCGGAATCAATAAGAGCGTGTAATGCGCTCTACCAAAAGTCCACCACTCTGGTCATCTAGACGCTGATTACGTCCAGCCAGCAATGCAAAGCCACAGCATACGGTAAGCAGCGTGATCAATAGCCAGGCGATATGCGAGATGTTAGCGCCCGATTGAAGCATCACCCCGACGCCGAAAGGTCCTAGCGCTGCCAATGTATAACCACCGCCTTGAACCAGGCCAGAAAGCTGCCCTGCAAGACGTGAGTTGGCTGTACGTAACACTAACAAACTGAGCGCTAAGCTAAAGCTGCCACCTTGACCGATGCCAAGGAGGGCCGCGCCGGGCCATTTCCATATTAATGGTGCGATAAGCAGCATCCACAGCCCCGCGGCCGTACTGAATAGCACCAGTAATAAAGCGGGACGTTGGTCCCGCCCCAGACGTGCTAGCCAAGGTGCGCCTAGCGCGGAGGCTAGTTGACACATAATCGAAACCGCCATGGTCCAGCCTGCATCGGCTTCGTTATAGCCGCGAGCTACTAATAATGTGGGCAACCAGCCAAAGACGATATAAGCCATGGAAGACTGAATACCCATAAACAGCATAACGTGCCAGGTAAGCGGCTGCTTAAGCAGTCGTAAAAGGCCGCTTTTAGGCAGATTGGGCGTGTTCGATTGCAGTGAGCGTGGCATTTGAAAGTGCCATAAAACAAGCGCAAACAGTGCCAGTAGTGCCCAGCTCATTAAGCTTGCCTGCCAACTGCCGAGCAGCTGTGTTAGCGGTACGCTAAATCCGGCCCCTAAAGCGCCACCCAAGCAGAGTGCCATGGTATATAAGCCGGTGAGCAGGTCGGCACTCTGGGGCAGTTCGCGTTTTACCAAAGCGGGTAGTAGGGTGCCGCCAATGCCTATTGCGCCCCCCGCCATTGCAGAACCGACGAATAACACGCCGGGAAGCGGTAAGCCACGCAAAATAAGACCTGCTGCGAGAAGAATCAGCGCCGCACTCAGTGCGCGTTCACTGCCTATGCGTTTGGCAAGTGCTGGGGCTAGCGGTGCGGAGAGGCCTAAAAAGAGCACGGGAAGCGTGGTCAGTAGTCCAGCGGCAGTGGCTGAGAGACCCGCACTCTCTTGTAAGCGCGTCAGCAAAGGGGCAACTGAGGACATGGCAGGGCGTAAATTTAGCCCTACCACGACCATCAGCAGAATAAAGGTCATTGAACGACGGGATGCCATATCGATGCTTATTTCACGCCAACGTTTATTTAAGGTGAGGGCGCAAGTCTCCGCGAACAGCATCGAGTAGCGTGATGAAATGATAATCCTGTGAGGAGTCCAGGCTATCTACTCTAACGTTAGTGCGCATGCCTTTATCCATTAGCAGCTGGTCAAATATTTCTAACGTGAGCTTGCGTGCAGGCTTATCGCCTGGGGCCATAATGCCGTCTTCCAGGGTAAACGTTTCCAGCAGGGTGACACGCACACGGGTACTGTTACCTTCACTCAGTACGCGGCGCACAAACAGCCACCCTTCGCAGGGCAGTGCATGGTTATCATCGCGTTGGCGTAAAAAGATCGTGCGGTAACAAGCGCCTTCAACAGATGCCTTTTCAGCCATGCTGCGGTAAGCCTGAGACACTTGATTCGCTGAGGCTCGAGCGTCCTCTAAACGCTGCACAATTCCTTGGTGCTCACGGCTGAGCTGCTCTTGACGTTGAAATGTCAGCCATTGGCGGTAATCGGCCATAAGTTGAGAAGACGCCATAATCACTCCATGAATAAGTGGTTCATGCCTAACGGCTTAAAAATAGCTGTTCAATATAGGAGGGGGAATATGCAAAGGCGACACCTTCGCATATTCCTGCCTACCAAGCTAGCGGCGGGCGCGACGTTTGCGTTCGCCGCTAGTATTTGCACTCTGGCCTTCGGGTTTGCGTTTGGCGCGAGGTTGGCGTTGATTGCGCCGACCATTCTCGATGGGCTCAGGTTTGATGCTTGGATCAGGTTCAAAGCCGGGTTCTATATGCTTGGGTAACGTCTGTTTAATCAGCCGTTCAATATTTCCCAGCAGCCCGTCTTCGTCGACACACACCAGCGATACAGCTTCGCCATTACTGCCCGCGCGTCCGGTACGCCCAATACGGTGCACGTAATCTTCCGCCACGTTGGGTAGATCAAAGTTGACCACATGGGGCAGCTCGTTGATATCCAGGCCTCGGGCGGCGATATCGGTAGCCACTAATACTTGCAGGTCGCCACTTTTAAACGCTGTTAACGCGCGAGTACGGGCCCCTTGGCTTTTATTGCCGTGGATCGCCATCGAAGGAATATCTTGCTTAGAGAGCTGCTCAGCCAAGCGGTTTGCGCCATGTTTGGTTCGCGTGAACACTAATACTTGAAACCAGCCATTCTGCTGAATTAAGTGGGCCAGTAGTTCGCGTTTTTTCTCGCGGTCTACGCGGTAAATGGCCTGTTCAATTTTCTCCGCGGTGGTATTGCGCGGCGCTACTTCAATCATCGCTGGGTTGTCCAGCAACTGTTGAGCCAGGGTTTGAATCTCATTCGAGAATGTTGCCGAGAACAACAGGTTTTGACGCTTTTTAGGGACTAGGCGCAGGAGTCGTTTGATGTCGTGGATGAAGCCCATATCAAGCATACGGTCAGCTTCATCCAGGACTAAGATCTCAACGGACGAAAGATCTACATGGCCCTGCTGGTGAAGATCAAGAAGGCGCCCTGGTGTGGCGACAAGTACATCTAACCCAGCTTTAAGCGCATCGATTTGAGGCTGTTGACCGACACCGCCAAAGATAATGTGCGAGCGTAATGCTAAATGTTGGCCATAGGTGGTGACGCTTTCGCCTACTTGGGCGGCGAGTTCACGGGTTGGGGTTAATACCAAGGCGCGAACCTGACGTTTGCCCGGTCGCTTGCCTGTGTTTAAGCGTTGCAACATGGGCAGTGTGAAACCGGCGGTTTTGCCTGTGCCGGTTTGGGCGCTGGCTAACATGTCGCGACCTTCTAGCACGACAGGGATAGCTTGTCGCTGTATCGGGGTAGGGACGGTGTAACCTTGCGCTGTGACAGCGCGTAATAAATCGGCGTGCAGGCCAAGTTCAGAAAAGCTCATGCGTTCTCCGCAATCACCTAGTGAGTTAATACCGGTAAGTGGTTGTTGTCACTAGATGTAATGTTCAAAAAGCGAGGTTGATTGACCTTCGCGGCAGCGAAGTGTGCCAGATATCTCAGCATGCCGCGATGGTCGTTGGTTAGCCGTGGATGACCGTGAAAGGAGACGTGAAGATTACAGCGCTAAGAAATGCTGAGACTGATGTGCACGGGCACACCAGAAAACTTACGTATCAGTAATTAGCCAAGCAGTGTAACACGAATATACGATGCCAGCCTGTTTAGCTGTCTCGTGTCAGTGGTGAATGCTGGGCATGAAGAGGGATTAACCTAGCTAATGTCGCAGACGGTAATTGCAGCTGGGCAAGCTCGCCAGGTGCTAACGAAAAAAATTGCTCGGGTGTGTATACACCTAGCTGAAATAGCTGTTGTGCCGTCGCCGGTCCCAGCCCATCAAGGGCGAGTAGTCGGCGTGCAAAAAGAGAAATAAACCGATTTTTTTGTTTGTTATCGAGCTCGGCACTGGCGGTTTGATAGTAATTCCCCGCGTGCAGAGTAATAAATTGCTCAATACGCTCAAGCGCGGCTAGTGTTGACGCGTCGAGTGAGTGAATGGCTAACTGATCGAGTAGGGCGTCGTGACTATGCAGGGCTGTTTCAAGGGTTGCGAGTGGTGCCTCTCCCTCCAGCAGGGATGTCACTGTCTGCATTAACGCATTGACCGCCTCGCGCAGTTGTTCAGCGGGCAATTCAGCAGTGTTGTTCGTTTCATTTATCATAAGAACATCCCTGATAAGGCTGATATTTAGCGTAGTTCAGCAAACCACGGTTAGTAAGCCTTACATTAATTAAAATAATGGCCTTGGCGTATTTCATTGGCGATAAGCTCGGCGGCTTGACCCCAGCTTTCGCTCAGCGCGCGCACAAGCGCTGGGTAGCCATCTGTTTCAAGCGGTGTCTCCGAGTAGAAATTCTCCATTACCAACAGTTCGCCAGCACCGTTGACTAATTGCCATTGGCCACTTGCAACGGCGACACCATCATAACGGCCTTGGAATTGATCAACAGTAAGACGCAGGGTCAATGCGTCAGCGGGCTCGCCCTCTGCGCGCATCACCCTGAGTGTGGGCATTGCTTGCGATAAATTGGCGCGCATGCGGCGCTCTAACTGCCTATTCAATCCTTCCGCCCACTGATGTTCACGTGCCGCGTTCAGTGTAATGTCGTCTAACTGCATCACTATGCCGTCAACGTCAAGGTAATGCGCAAGCCGAGGGCTACTCAGTACGAGTGTGCCCTCTGGCCGGTTAGTGGTGTTGCTCACGGGGTCGCTCGGGAGCATATAGCGCGCAGGGGGGGTAACACTGCTGGCGCAAGCGGTTAGCAGTGCGCAGATCGTTAGTAGGAGTAAACACTTGATCCAGTTCGTCATACTTGCCCCTATAAGCATGGAGGGCGCCTTAATCATGTGGCGCGCGCGGAATGGGATCCTGGGCATCCAGGTTGTCAAACAGCAGAGCCCTGGGATTGTCGTTAAGCGTGCGGGTAAGTGGCTGCAAATCACGCATTAAGCGATCCAGTCGTTCGATTGCAGTGGTGAGCTCTTGATAAGCGGGCGATGACGGAGAAAGCCCTTCCAGTGTGCTACGCAGTTCCTCAAGAGTCCCGTTTAGATTGCCACCAATAGCCTGGGTCTCAGGGTCGTTCAGCAGCTGATTGATGGAAGTGCTTACTTCACGCACTTCATTAAGTACGCTCTCGGAGGCCTGCAAGTTGCGATCCAAGCCAGCGAGTAGCGGTTCAACCTCAAGGCTGTTCAATTTCTCAAGCAAATCGGTCACTTGTGCTTGAATCTGCGCAAACCCGCCCGCCACGGTAGGGAATACGTCGCGCTCAGAGAATCGTTCGGCGACATACTCGTCGGCGAGGTCACGCTGGAAGTTTAAGTCGACAAACAGTGCGCCTGTCAGCAGGTTGCCACTTTTGAGTGACGCGCGTAGCCCCAGGCCAAACATGCGGTCAAAACGAGCTTGCCACTCTTCTAGATTAATATCGCTATTTTCAATACCCAGACGTTGCGGCTCAATCCTGATCAAGACAGGAATTGCAAAGCGCGCGCGCGAGTCAGGCTGAGGAGCGGTAAAGTTCCAGGGTACCGCGGCAACAGTGCCCATTCGCACCCCGCGAAACTCCACAGGGGCTCCTTTGGATAGACCGCGAACCGTTTCATCTACGAGTAGTACATACTCTAAATAACGATTAAAGGTTCCTTCTCGTGCAGCATCTTCATCGGCATAAAGGGTGAAGCGGGTATTGGCTTCGACTGGCTGCCCCATGGGTAGGTCTTCAGGTACGCCAAACGTAACGCCGCCGCCGAGTAATGCTTCAATGGATTCGACGTTAACGCGTACACCATCAGCACCTAAACGAAAATCGATACCACTAGAGGTCCAAAAACGTGTGCTGTCGGTCACTAAGTCGGTATACGGCTCTTCAATAAATACCTGATGCTGCATAGTGCGTGAATCAGGTTCAAAGCTATTTTCTTCAATGCGTCCCACGGTGTAGCCCTGATAGGAAACCGGGTCGCCAACGCGAAGAGAGTTTCCCAATTGGCTGGTTAGGCTTAGGCGCAGGCCTGCCTGCCCGGCCGGGGCGACGGGAGGGATGTCGCTAACAGGAAACTCGCGTCTTGGTGCTTCTTCTGTGCCGGGCTCAAGCTGAATGTAAGCGCCGGATAGTACGGTACCCAAGCCACTAATCCCTTCACGTCCAATGCGCGGTTTAACCACCCAGAAGCGACTATCTTCGCGCAGCATATCCTCGACTTCCGGCTGGATGCGGGCGGTTAATACCGCATGAGAGAGATCATCGGATAGACGCACACTCTGAACACGGCCAATTTCAACATTGCGACTGCGGATCAGTGTATTGCCCGCCTCGATGCCCTCTGCATTATCCATGGTAAGCGTGACTTGGGTGCCGCGACTGGAATAGTTGTCATATACCAGCCATAAGCCAATTGCGATGGCGACGATAGGCACTACCCAAATAGGCGAAAGGCGCGTTTGACGCGATGTCTTGGCCTTATTTAAATCCTGTTCGCTGGTGGGGTCAGCATTAGGCTGGTTGGAAGTAGGCGGAGTTGTTTCATTAGCCATCAACAGGTTCCTTGGTGGCCGCTTTACGGCGAAGAAAAAAGTGGCGAAGAGAGTTTTTACGGGGAGGTGAGGTATCCCATATTAGGCGTGGATCAAATGTCATCGCCGCCAACATGGTTAACACAACCACAGAGCCGAAGGCGAGTGCAGCGGGACCTGGTGTAATCGACATTAATGATCCTGCACGGATTAGCGCCACCAAAATAGCGACCACAAACACATCGACCATCGACCAGCGGCCGATAAATTCCGTTAAGCGATAAAGCCGAGTACGGCTTTGGGCATTCAAGACACAGCTGCGTCTAACGACTAGGCAAAGCCAGGTTAAGGCCACTAATTTGCCGACGGGTACGATAACGCTAGCAATGAAAATGACGGCTGCAATTGGCCAGGAGCCCATCTGTATCAGTTGAACGACGCCGCCTATGATGGTTGACGGGGAAGAGCTGCCCAGGCTTGTGGTGGTCATAATCGGGTAAACGTTAGCAGGAATGTACATAATCGCTGAGGCGCCCAGCAGTGCCCATGTGCGCTGCAAACTATTCGGTAACCGCTGGTGAAGCTTTTCATGGCAGCGAATGCAATATCCTCGTCCTTGTGGCGATAGGCGATTAATAAGCCCGCAGGTGGGGCAGCCAGTTAACCCTTGGCCAGCGGCAGGAATTCCAGTTTGAGTGCCGTCTGGGGCCAAGGGTTCTCCCTCTAGCGAGAACCACATCCAATCTGCGTCGATAGATTGAGTGGTCATCAGTAGTAATAGTGCAAACACGCAAAATGCCCAAAAGGATATGCCTAGATCAACATCGGCTAGGCCAGCTATTTTGATCAGGCTTACTAGAGCGCCAATAATAAATACATCGGCCATCATCCAGGGCGTTAAGTGCGCTAATGTTCGGGCAATATCCCGGCTAAAGGGCAGGGGATGATCGCGCAGAAGGCCAAACTGAAGCCAAAGTACACCGAATAAGTAGACGGCTGGCAGCACCACAATCGTCATTATGATGGCGATGGCGACGATAGGCTGATGAAAGCCAATCAACGTAGTGGCCGTCTGAGTTAGCTCAATACGGTTACTAACACCGCTAACCGTAAAGCTAATAAAGGGAAATGATACCGCTACTATCAGCGCGATCAGTGATGCGATGGCCAATGCCATACTCCGCTGAGCAGGGTAGCGGTGGCGAGTGACTAAAACATGCGAGCAGCGCGGGCAGCTGGCTTTTTCACCGGAGCTGAGTGGTGGTAGCGCCGAGACCCAGTCACATTCATGACAGGCACGCAAACGCCGTCGCTGAGTTCTTACCTCAGGTGGCGAGCGGTCAACGAGCGGTGTGTTGACCGGTAATGTGCGGCGCTTGGTTAATCTTTGTGAGGGCAAAAACCAAAACTCTCAGTGCGAATCCCTAGCTAAGCTACTAGGATATGGCGAATTAAGCTGTTAATTGAACATTATAGCAAGCCTATGTGGCTGAAATAATGTTCAAAAACATAGACAAGCCGCTTGACCATGGCATCAGTTTAGACAACGATGCTGCGGCGCAATGGCGAGTGGCAGCGGATGAACAGCACTGCCGTTTGCTTCTCTGCCAGGATAGCTCCTCAGCAAGAGGTCGCAACGTGATAGTTAGCGTTGCTAGTAAAATCATCTTAGCGTCCTCGCTATGAAGTGGCACTAAGATACAAAACATTGAAATTAGTGCCGATCATTATGCCATGAAGGAAATGAAATGTTGCTTCCCACATTAGCGGTTGTGTTTGGTTTGATCTTATTGGTTTGGAGTGCCGAAAAATTTATTGATGGTGCTGCAGCAACATCGCGTTGGCTTGGGCTTTCGCCGCTGTTGATTGGGATGCTTGTCATCGGTTTTGGTACCTCGGCCCCTGAAATGATGGTATCGGTGCTGGCAGCAATAGATGGTAACCCAGGGCTGGCGGTAGGTAATGCTTACGGCTCTAATATTGCCAATATCGGCTTGATACTGGGGCTGATAGCGCTTATTTCGCCATTAGCTGTTCATTCCAGCGTTATCCGTAAAGAAATGCCAATACTTATGCTGGTCATGCTGGCGACTGGTTTAATGCTACTGGACGGTTTTGTAGCACGCTGGGAAGCCGTCTTTCTTTTACTGGCATTAGTGGCTTTTATCGTTGTTAGCATTATTCGCTCACGTAGTCAGCCTGACGACGCAATCGTATCTGAAGTAGCTGAGACCCTGGATAGCAAGCCGATGTCCCGGGGTAAATCCATTATGTGGACCCTGGTAGGGCTGCTGTTTTTAATCGCTAGTTCACGTCTGTTGGTTTGGGGGGCGGTTGAAATTGCGGTTCGCTTCGGGGTCAGTGATTTGATTATTGGTCTAACCGTCGTCGCTATTGGTACCTCGCTGCCGGAACTTGCCTCTTCTATCAGCGCTCTGCGTCGGAAAGAACACGACATGGTGTTGGGCAACGTGGTCGGCTCTAACCTGTTTAATAGCTTGGCGGTCGTTGGCCTGGCGGGGGTCATTGCGCCCATTGAAGCAGGTCGGGAAGTATTGGTGCGCGACTGGAGCGTGATGACCGGTATGACACTGCTGATGATTCTATTTGCGTTTTCTTGGCGTGGCCGCACGCGGCGCATTAATCGCTTGGAAGGTGGAATATTACTGGCGCTTTTTATCGCGTACACCGGCTATATGGTAAGCGTCGTGATTATGTCTCGTTAGACGTATGTTCCTAATAGCGCAGCGCTATGGTGCTTGGTGCGTCAATGCGACCCATCTTGGGTGTTAGGCTGTCAATGTATGATGGTGACTTAATGAATAATATGTTTAAAAAATTAACATAGTTAAGAAATAAGCTTAGTGCTTATAACTAAAAGTGCGCTGCCATTAAGGCTCAACTAAGCTTGTGTTAACTCGTTGATGGAATATCGATTCAGGCCTTAGGAGAGTGAAATGGAACTTGATCCGCTCGTATTATCGCGATTGCAATTTGCATTCGTTGTGTCGTTTCACGCGATCTTCCCCGTGTTTACTATTGGACTGGCGTCCTACATCGCGCTGCTTCATGGCCTATTCTTTAAGACCAACAATCCAGCTTGGGATCGTCTCTCGCTTTTCTGGACAAAGGTGTTCGCCGTTGTCTTTGGGATGGGAGTTGTGTCCGGGATTGTGATGTCGTTTCAGTTTGGTACTAACTGGAGCAATTTTTCCCTAGCTTCTTCTAACTTCCTCGGACCCATGCTGAGCTATGAGGTGGTGACAGCTTTCTTTCTGGAAGCCGCTTTCTTAGGCGTGCTCTTGTTTGGTCGAGGTAAGGTGCCTCAAGGGGTGCATCTGTTTGCCTCTATTATGGTGGCGATTGGGACGTTCATTTCGGCTTTTTGGATTTTATCTGCCAACAGTTGGTTGCATACACCAGCAGGCGTTGAGCTGATTGACTTTCGCTTCCATGTTACCTCTTGGCGCGAGGCGATCTTTAACCCGTCATTCCCTTACCGTTTCTTGCATATGGCCGTTGCCTCTTTCTTAACAGGCGGCTTTGTGGTGGCGGGGGTTAGCGCATGGTTCTTGTTACGTGATCGCGACCCGGAGGCAAACCGCCGTGCACTTTCGATGTGCCTTTGGTTGTTGCTTTTTTTAGCCCCTACACAAGCGGTTATTGGCGATTTTCACGGTTTGAATACCTTGGAGCACCAGCCCACGAAGGTTGCAGCGATGGAAGGCCATTGGGAGACAGCCACCAATGTGCCATTGCTTCTTTTTGCCATTCCTGACCAGGAGGCCCAGACTAATAACTTTGCGTTTGGTATTCCTAATCTAGCAAGCCTCATTCTTACTCACTCACCTGACGGGGAGATTCCTGGCATCAGTGAAGCGCCACCGGAAGAGCAACCGCCTGTCATCATTGTGTTCTGGGCATTCCGTGTAATGGTGGGGATTGGCCTGTTAATGATAGCGGTAGCGTTCGCAGGACTGATCCTACGCCGTAAAGGGCGTGTCTATGAACAACCACTGTTTTTAAAAACACTTACTGGCATGATTGCGATGCCTTTTGTCGCTGTATTGGCGGGTTGGATTGTCACTGAATCGGGTCGGTCTCCGTGGTTAGTTTACGGCATGATGACCCATGAAGAAGGGCTAACGCCTTCGCTGACGGGGCCAATGGCGTTATTCACTTTGATCGGTTATGTCTTAGTCTACGGCGTAGTGTTTTATACGGGTGTTTATTATCTCACGCGAGTGGTGCGTAACGGTATGTTGCCAGAAGAAGAGCGTGAAACAGCCAGTGATAACTTCAAGCGTCCGATGCGGCCTATGTCGGCTGCCCATACTCCCTTTGATGATGATGTTGACCCGGTGAGGAGCTAAACATGGAAATGTTTGATTTAACGTTGATCTGGGCCTTTATCATCGGCTTCGGCATTATGATGTATGTACTGATGGATGGGTTTGATTTGGGGCTGGGTATTCTCTACCCCTTTGCACCTGATGAAGATGCCC
Organism: Vreelandella maris; assembly: GCF_013371085.1. Taxonomy (GTDB): domain Bacteria; phylum Pseudomonadota; class Gammaproteobacteria; order Pseudomonadales; family Halomonadaceae; genus Vreelandella; species Vreelandella maris. The sequence continues at coordinate 20,381 of NZ_JABWCV010000036.1, forward strand.
GGGATGTGATGATGAATTCGGTGGCGCCAATATGGGATGGCAACGAAACATGGCTAGTGCTTAGTGGGGCAGGGTTGCTAGGCGCATTTCCTCTGGTTTATTCGGTGTTTTTGCCAGCTTTGTACATTGGTGTTTTTTTGATGTTGGCTGGATTGATCTTCCGTGGCATCGCTTTCGAGCTTCGTTTTAAGTCACGGCGTAATCGGCACTGGTGGAACCGCGCATTTTGCTGGGGGTCGGCGATCGCTGCCTTTGCGCAAGGTGCCGTGGTAGGTGCTTATATTCAAGGTTTTCCGGTTGAGAATTTCGCCTATGTGGGCGGAGCCTTTGATTGGCTAACGCCTTTCTCTGTATTAACCGGCCTTGGCTTAATGGCAGGCTACGCGCTACTTGGGGCTACTTGGCTGATACTTAAATCAGAAGGCCATATTCAAGACTGGGCCTATAAAATTACCCCCATGCTATTAGCGCTTGTGCTAGGGGTTTTTGCGATTATCAGTATTTGGACGCCGTTCGTTAACCCAATGGTGTGGGAACGCTGGTTTGGCAATCTGCAATTGATCTGGATATTCCCTGCGCTGGCATTGCTATCGGCGTTTATGGTTTATCGTTCGGTTAAGCGTCGGGACGAAGGTATTCCTTTTATCGCCACCATCGGTATTTATCTATTTACCTATTTAGGTTTGATTGTCAGTAAATGGCCGGTCATTGTGCCCCCGAACTACACGTTGTGGGATGCAGCTTCAGCCCCTGAATCACAGCTTTTTTTATTGATTGGCATGCTCTTCGTTATCCCCATCATCCTTGCGTACACTTCTTGGACGTATTGGGTGTTCCGCGGCAAGGTGCGTGTAGGCGAGGGATACCACTAAGCGCATGGTAACAACTGATGAGGCGCTCTCCCTTACGCCGCGCAGCTGGCTGAAATCGCTGGCAAGGGGAGAGCGTAAACGCCTGCTGGGCTCTGCTCTTTGCGGTGTGCTGGTCGGCAGTCAAACGGTTGTGGTAGTGGTTGGCTTGGCCTGGCTGATTGATCAACTGATTGTGCATGATCGTTTACCCATTGATCTGTTGCCGGTATTTGCCCTGCTGGTGGGTAGCGTGCTGTTACGTGCAGCCTTTCAGTGGGGCCATGAGACCTTGAGCCTGGAGGCAAGCTTGCGAATTCGTCAGCGCGCCAGGGCTCAGCTGTTGGATAAATTGTCCGCGCTAGGGCCGATTTGGCTGACCAGCCAACATAGCGGCTCTCTAGCCAGTCAGGTGGTTGAGCACATTGATACGTTGGAAGGCTATTTTGCACGCTTTTATCCGCAACTGAGGATTACGCTTTATTTACCGCTATTAATAGTGGCAGTGGTGGGGTGGCTGGACTATTTGGTAGCACTTTTTTTACTGCTTTCTGCCCCGCTTATTCCTCTTTTTATGGCGCTGGTGGGTATGGGAGCTGAACGTCTTAATCGCGATCAGTTTGTTGCCGTCTCACGCCTTTCAGCCCACTTTATTGACCGTGTGCGCGGTATGACCACGCTGCAACTATTTGGGCGGACGTCAGCTGCTCAGCAGGATGTCTGGCATGCCACTGATAGTTATCGGCGTCTTAGTATGCGTACTTTGCGCCTGGCCTTCCTTTCCTCCGCAGTACTTGAGTTTTTTTCCTCGGTAGCGATTGCCGTTGTGGCCATGTATGTGGGCTTCGGGCTGCTGGGTTATATCGAGTACGGGCCTTCATCGTCACTCACGCTTTTTTCTGGCTTAGCAGTGTTATTGCTGGCTCCTGAGTTTTTCCAGCCTTTGCGTACGCTGTCTCAGCATTACCATGACCGTGCGGCGGCGCTGGGGGCTGCTGAAAGCGTGGTGAGTATACTCAATCAGCCCGCCTTGGTGAGTGAACGTGACTTTATACCGCCGTTGTTGGCATCCTCGGTTATTGAGTTAACGGCCGTTAGCGTTGCTTATCCCGTACGTGGGCAAGTCATTGGTCCTATTGATCTTACGATTAAGAGGGGAGAGGTGGTGGCGATTAGCGGAGCCTCGGGCAGTGGGAAATCGACCCTGCTGGCGCTACTGGCAGGCTTTATTGCTCCAAGTTCAGGCGAGTATCGCCGTCAAGAAAATAGCCAATACGCTTGGTTAGATCAGCAGCCTTGCCTCTTGCATGGCAGCTTGATTGATAATCTTTGTTTAGCGTCACCCCGCGCTACCCGTGAAGAAATGGTGACTGCGCTTCAGCGAGCAGGTTTTGGGCCTCTTTTAACCCAGCTGCCTGATGGCCTGGATACGCTTATTGGTGAGCGCGGAGTAGGGCTGTCAGGTGGGCAGGCCCAACGCCTTGCTCTTGCGCGCGTATATCTCAGCAATGCCCCGCTAGTGCTGTTGGATGAGCCTACAGCGAGCTTAGATCAGGAGACTGAGCAGTTCGTTATGTCGGCTTTGCTTGAGCTTGCCCAGGAGGGACGCACTCTGGTGATAGCGACTCACCATCCAGAGGTGATTGCCGTTGCCCAGCGCCACTTTGCTTTTAATAAGGGCGAGTTGGTAGAGGCAATCCTATGAGTTCCATTTTTCGAGACTTCCTTCCCTGGCTGCAGCTGTTAGTGCGACGGCGTCAGCGCTTTTTGGTGGGTGCTTTGCTGGTTTGGGTCACTCTTATCGCTGGGCTTGCCCTGCTGGGTTTGTCGGGCTGGTTTATTACGGCCAGTGCCCTGGCCGGTATCGCCCTAGCGATGGGTATGCCTGCGCGACTCGATGTTTATGTTCCCGGTGGCGGCATTCGTTTCTTCGCCTTGGCACGTACTATTGCGCGTTATATTGAGCGGCTCTATAACCATAATACGGTGTTAACGCTGCTTGCTGACTTGCGTTATCGCGTGTTTGGCTATTTAACGCGGCTAGACGATGCTCGTTTGCATGGTAAGCGTGCCAGTGACTGGCTTAGCCGGTTAACGGCGGATATCGACACCCTGGATAATTTATACCTGCGCCTTTTAGTGCCACCGTTAGTGACGCTGCTTGGCGTGGTGGCTGTGTCGCTTTTTGTGGCTATTTGGTTGCCCAGCGTTGCCTTGCTGATGGCGGTGACATTGGGCTTGCTCTGGTTGCTGGTGACCCTCTTTGCTGCTACCTGGGGATTTTCGCAAAGCTATCAGCAGGTAGTGGATCAGCAGTCGCTGCGCCGCCTAGTGGTCGATCAAGTGCAGGCATCGGCTGAGTTAATGAGCTATCAAACGACCCAGTGGCACCGGATGCTTATCGCTACTCAAGAGCAGCAAGCATTCGGCAATCAGCGTCGTTTAGGTCGCAAGGCAGCGTTGTTAAACTGCTTGGTGAGTGCCGTTAGTGGTTTGATGGTGTTGGCAGTATTGTGGCTTGCTAGTGTGATATTTAGCCAGCAGCTGGTGACGGGCCCTATTGTAGTAATGGCGGTATTGATTGCATTGGGGGTGAACGAGGCCTTTCTGACGCTGCCCGCTAGTTTTGTGAAGCTGGGCGCGAGCTACGCGGCGGTGCGTCGGTTAAATGAGTTCACCGGTGACCCACCGTCGGCTGTCTCCGCGGTTACGCTACCTAATGATGTTGGTTTAACCATTCAGGCGAATCAGCTCTCTCTTCATTATGCGCAAACATTAGAGCCCGCGTTAAGTCGTATTGATTTTCAGCTGCCCGCTGGAAAGCGAGCGGTGATTACCGGTAACTCCGGGGCCGGTAAATCGTCTTTAGCCAGTGTGTTGGTGGGGCGTTTAAGAGCCACGCAGGGTGAGGTGATGGTAGGCGGCGTGCCAGCGTGGCAACTCTCGGAGGAGAGCCGTGCCAAACACTTCGCCATACTCACTCAGCAAGTGGATTTGTTTGATGCTTCTTTAGCCGAGAACTTGCGTATTGCCAGCCCCGCCGCTAGCGATAACATGCTTTGGGACGTATTGAGTGACGTTGTCTTGGATAGCTGGGTTGAGCAGCTGCCGAAAGGCTTAGCTACGGCGGTGGGCGAGAAAGGCCAGCAGCTTTCGGGTGGTCAGGGTAGGCGTTTGGCATTGGCCCGCCTGATGCTGTGCAACCCGCAACTAGTGATTCTTGATGAGCCATTTGCGGGCGTTGATGCCAAAACGGCACAACATGTCGCTGCTTCACTTGATAAATGGCTTGTTAATCGCACGGCTATTTTCTTTGTCCATCAAATTAGTTCGCTGAACCTATTACCTGGCGTCGAGTACCACTGGGATCTAGATGCCGGTAAACTTAGCCAATGCTTGAGTGAATAAATCAATTAGTTAATACGACAGCACGGAGCCTTCCATGCACGATTTTTTACGTAACCTTCCTAAAGTAGAGCTCCATTTGCATATCGAAGGTTCGCTGGAACCAGAATTAATGTTTGCCTTGGCGCAACGTAATCACATTGATTTACCCTATGCCTCGGTGCAAGAAGCCAAAGATGCTTACCATTTCAGCGACCTGCAAGGTTTCCTGAATCTCTATTTCCAAGGCATGAATGTGCTTCGTAATGAAGAGGATTTTTACGACTTGGCGATGGACTATTTCAAGCGTGCGCGGGGAGAGGGCGTAGTGCATATCGACATGCATTTTGACCCCCAAGCACATCTGCAGCGTGGCGTTCCTCTGGAAGTAGTCATGGCTGGATTATTAAAAGCCAAGCAGGAAGCCGAGGAGACACTCGATCTCTCTATCGGCATGATTATGGCTTTTCTACGTGATCGTCCTGCAGATGAGGCATTGCATGTGCTTGAGCAGGCGGCTCCCTATTGGAAAATGCTGGATGCCGTAGGTTTAGATAGCGCTGAGCAAAATAATCCGCCTGCTGAGTTTGTCGAAGTGTTCGAGCGTGCCAAGCAGCTTGGCCTTGTCCGAGTGGCCCATGCAGGAGAGGAAGGCCCTGCAGAATATATTCAACAAGCCCTGGATCTGCTTGATGTTCAACGTATAGATCATGGCGTGCGCTGTTTGGAAAGTGATGAGGTTGTTGAACGTTTGCGCAGCGAGCAAACTGTATTAACGGTCTGCCCGCTTTCTAACGTGAGTTTAAAAGTGGTGGAAGATCTGCGTGACCACCCGCTTCCTAAGCTGTTGGCTGAAGGGCTCAAGGTCACGATTAGCTCAGATGATCCCGCCTACTTTGGTGGCGGCATGCTGACTAATCACATCGCTTGCGCTGAAGCATTTTGCTGGGACGAGACAGTATTTCGTCAGTTAACGCGTAATGCTATCGAAGAAGCCTTTACTACTCAGGAGCGTCGCGAAGAGCTGCTGGCCCGTTTGGCTGAGGTATAGAGCATTGCCGTCTGGCAATACTGACCAGGCGGCTGCTTTGTTTAAGTCAGTAAGTTAATTAAGGTAGTGCGGGCACTTCAAATTCGGGCATTTCGCCGGTTAATGTGTTCAAAAAAGCTGTTATGTCACCAATAGTGTCATCATCAAACTCCCGTCCCAGCATCTCTTGTCCCATTATGGCGACAGCTTCTTCTAGTGTTTCGGTGGCGCCGTTATTCATATATGGATAGGTCACCGCCACATTGCGGAGCGTGGGAGTTCTGAAACGGTACTTATCGCTCTCTTCTTCTGTGACAACATAGCGACCTAGGTCGGTTGACCCCGGCACTTGAATCGCATGGAATTGGCTGTCGGTAAAATTTGAACCACGATGACAAGCGATACAGCCATTATCAACAAAGGCCACCATGCCATCTTTAGCTTGTTCGCTAATTGCTTCTTGATCGCCGTGTAGGTAACGATCAAAAGGTGAGCTGGGTGTGTTGAGTGTGCGTTGGAATGCGGCCAGTGCATGCGCTAGGTTGTCATCGGTAATGGGGTCTTCTTGGTTAGGATACGCTTCGCCGAATTTTTCCTGATAAAGCTCGAACCCTACTAATCGATCTAGCGCCATTTCTAAATCCATGGCCATTTCTACCGGTGCTTCAATTGGCCCTAACGCTTGGGCTTCTAAATCAGCAGCTCGGCCATCCCAGAACTGGGATTCCAAAAAGCCACTGTTGAGCACGGTAGGGGTGTTGCGCTCCCCGATTTGCCCATCATGGCCCACCGCTCGTGGTATGCGGTCAGCCCAGCCAAGCGCCGGATTATGGCAAGTGGCGCAGCTGATAACGCCGCTAGAAGATATACGTGGTTCAAAAAATAGCATATTACCCAGCTCAATCTTCTCTTCTGTAAGTGAGTTATCTGCAGGAATAGGCGGTAAGTGAGGCAGCGCTTCGAAGCGGTTACGATAGCTTTCCAGTCCGTCCTCTGCGCTTGCCATATTGGTTGTAATAACAGCACCCGCTATCAGAACAGGTATGACGATAGCTTTTATAGTCATGATCATTTCTCCCTTGCTTTTACGTACGGCGGTTTGAGTCCGCTTATTCTTAAGCTTACGTAAGGGAGGAAATGTTGTTTTGTCTTGGGTCAATGTTTGCGGCTGGGCAGCTTTTGGTGGGTGGGCGTTGATTGGTAGTGATATTTACTAATAAATATGGACTTCACTGTTGACCTTGCCGGAGATTCGGGTAGTATACGCCACACGTCAACGGGGCACGGCCTTGATGACCAGCTCTTTAACAATTTGATCAGGTAATTCATGTGGGCGCTTGCTGACGATGGTGACAAATCACCCAATATCAAGGCAAGCGGTCATGACAATGTAAATTGAAATGAATTCGTTTGAACCTTGAGCCAAGTTTGATCCGCTTTTGCTGCCTTCGGCTAGTCCGTAGGTAAGCGAGTAAGGATCACAATGATTGTAAACTGAAGAGTTTGATCATGGCTCAGATTGAACGCTGGCGGCAGGCCTAACACATGCAAGTCGAGCGGTAACAGATCTAGCTTGCTAGATGCTGACGAGCGGCGGACGGGTGAGTAATGCATAGGAATCTGCCCGGTAGTGGGGGATAACCTGGGGAAACCCAGGCTAATACCGCATACGTCCTACGGGAGAAAGGGGGCTCCGGCTCCCG
>NZ_JABWCV010000037.1 GCF_013371085.1 Vreelandella maris
CTTCGAGCCGGAATTCAGGGCTAAAGTTACGTTTTGGTCTTGTTGCCATGCTGCCACCTAGTGATGTCTTGGTGCATATTAGCACCTCTAATTAGGTGGCCAAATTCACTATGCCACTACAAGAAGAGTCGGAAGAACGAACGAAAACTGAAGGAGCTACTTCTGCGCCTCCAGAATTTGCGCATTTTTGATCCGGCCTGCGGCTCAGGAAATTTCCTGATCATTGCTTACAAAGAGTTGCGAAAGCTGGAAATGGAAATCATCGACGCTCTGAACACGGTGTCGGATCAGACTGAAATGTATTACTCAGGAATTAAGCTGTCCCAGTTTCACGGCATCGAAATTGATGATTTTGCGCATGAAATTGCCATACTTTCTCTATGGCTGGCAGAACATCAGATGAACGTTGCGTTCAAAGCTAAGTTTGGTTATTCCGAGGCGGCCCTTCCATTGAAAGATTCAGGGAACATAGCTTGCGGTAATGCATTGAAGATTGATTGGGCGTCTATCTGTCCAGCCGGCGGAGAGGTCTACTTGTGTGGAAACCCTCCTTTTATAGGTGACAGATTTAGAACCAAAGAGCAATCAAAGGATCTTTCGAACACATTAAAGCCGGTAAAAAGCCCAGGTAAAGTTGATTTCGTTGCCGGATGGTTTTTCAAAGCGTCTAGGTATATGAGCTTAAATCCAAGCGATAGCGAAGCAGCATTTGTCGCAACTAATTCAATATTCCAAGGCGTTCAAGCCAACCTTGTTTGGGGGCAGTTGTTAAAGGAAGGTGTTAAGTTAAATTTTGCACACTCAACATTTAAGTGGTCAAACAATGCAAAAAAGAATGCGGGGGTGCATGTAGCTATACTAGGATTTTCTCATAAATCCAGAGAGTCTAAGCATATTTATTCAGGAGAATTTAAGAGATCTGCGAAAAATATATCGCCATACCTAATTGATGGCCCCAATATGGTAGTAAAAGGTAGGTCATCCAGCTTAAATCATGACAAAGAAATGGTGATGGGTAACTACACGAATGACGGTGGTTACTTGATCTTCTCGGAAGGCGAGAAAGATTCTCTACTGGAGAAAGAGCCCGGCATCGAGAAATGGATTCGCGAAATTGTAGGTGCAGCCGAATTCTTAAACGGGAAGAGAAGATATTGCTTATGGCTAGTTGATGCTACTGAAGATGATATTAATAGCTCGGAAGAGCTCTCCAGGCGGGTTGAATCCGTTCGCGTGAAAAGGCTTTCAAGCAGTGACAAGGGAAGCCAAAAGCAGGCTGAGAGACCTCACCTGTTTCGAGAACAGCACAATCCCGGAAATTATGTTTTTATGCCGCAAGTGTCTTCTGAGAGGAGGGATTATATACCGATCGACATATTGGGTTCTAATAAAATACCTATAGCACCAAACTTCTTTGTCGATAATGGGGGGCTTTACGAGTTCGGAATCCTAACATCCGAAATGCACAACGACTGGATGCGTGCTGTTGCTGGACGCTTGGAGAGCCGTTACCGGTATTCACCAACTTTAGTTTACAACACATTCCCATGGCCGAATATAATCAGTGATCAGAGGAATAATGTTGAAAGTTTAGCAGAAACAATTCTTATTCTTCGCGAAGACTACCCTGACAAATCCTTGTCGCAACTTTATGACCCGAAAGCAATGCCAGAGCCATTGCGGGAAGCCCATAAAGCTCTGGATCGCGCCGTTGAAAACCTTTACCGCGACAAGCCATTCAAAGACGCTACCGAGCGTTTGGAGTACCTCTTCGCCCGTTACGAAAAATTGATTGCTGAAGAAAAAGCAAAGAAGCCTGCCAAGAAAACAGCCAAAGGGAGTAATTGATCATGGCCGATCTGATGACGGTCCAGTACAAACAAACTGGCAAGAGTTCGAATCTGAATGAATTGGGCATGCGTGAAATGCAGGCCCGGGCGTATGACGCTCGCGATGCGCAATACCTGCTTCTCAAGGCTCCTCCGGCGTCCGGTAAATCGCGGGCGCTCATGTTCCTTGGACTGGACAAGCTGCAACACCAGGGACTGAACAAAGTCATCGTGGCCGTGCCCGAAATGTCCATCGGTGGCTCGTTCAAGGATACTGACCTCACGAGCGCTGGTTTCTTTGCCGACTGGAAGGTGCAGCCCAGCTACAACCTTTGCGTACCTGGCGGGGAGGACCGCAAGGTCAAAGCGTTCATCCGCTTCATGTCTGATCCGGACGCAGATATTTTGATCTGTACCCATGCAACACTGCGGTATGCTTACAAGGAATTGGCTCCATCGGACTTCAACGACACCCTGCTGGCAATTGACGAATTCCACCACACCTCTGCGGACGGCGAAAACCGGCTTGGCGAGCTTATTGATGGTGTCATGGCGGGCTCGAATGCCCATATTGTGGCTATGACGGGATCGTACTTCCGGGGTGACGCCGTTCCGATTCTCCTGCCAGAGGACGAAGAGAAGTTTACGCAGGTCACCTACTCCTACTATGAACAGCTCAATGGCTACAGATATCTGAAGTCACTTGGCATCGGCTATCACTTCTACACCGGTCGGTACCTGGATGCTGTGCATGAGGTGCTGGACACCTCGAAGAAGACGATTGTCCATATTCCAAACGTCAACGCGGTCGAGTCCACGAAGGACAAGTATTCTGAGGTCGATTACATTCTCGACGCTATCGGCGATGTCGTCGAGAAGGATATGAAGACCGGTATTATTACCGTGAAGGACCAGTCCGGCCGGCTTTTGAAGGTTGCCGATCTGGTTGATGACAACCCTCTCCGGATAGAGGTTCAGAATTACCTCAGGAATGTGTCGAAAGCCGACGACATGGATATCATCATTGCCCTGGGTATGGCGAAGGAAGGCTTTGACTGGCCTTGGTGCGAGCATGTTCTGACCATTGGCTATCGTTCCTCGCTCACGGAAATCATCCAGATCATCGGCCGCGCTACTCGCGACTCAGAAGGCAAAACACACGCCCAATTTACCAACCTGATTGCCCAGCCAGATGCAGAGGATGACGACGTCAAAACGTCGGTCAACAACATGCTCAAGGCCATCACCGTTTCGCTATTGATGGAACAGGTCTTGGCACCCGCAGTGAACTTCAAGCCGAGGTCTCGGATACGGCCGGGCGAAGAAGTCGACCCTGGCACTGTGGTCATCGAAGATACCACATCGCCTGTCTCCGACAAGGTCATGAAGGCCCTGGAGAACATGGACAACATCAAAGCCGCCATCCTTCAAAAGCCTGAAGTCATTGCACCAGCTGTGACGGGCGATGATGATCCAGAGGTCATGGAGCAGGTGGAAATTCCGAAGGTCGTGGAAACGCTTTATCCAGATATGGATGACAGTGAGATAAGCACTGTCTCAGAAGCCGTACACGCCTCCATGGCCATCCAGTCCACCGGAGGGCTGTTCGATGAGTCTGACCTGCCTGAAGGCGCTCAGATCATGACTCCTGAAGGGGTTCAAGAAGATGCCCAGGATTATCAGGGGGGCACAGATAAGCCGTCGAAGCCCGTCGCTGGTGCAGGCAATGATGAGCCAAAACCTAATCGCAAGTTTGTTCTTATCGGGAACAAGTTCGTCAATATCGAAAACCTGAATGTCGATCTGATTCGACAGGTGAACCCCTTCCAGGGTGCCTATGAGATCCTCTCAAAATCCGTGACGCCATCGGTGCTCAAGACCATCCAGGATACCGTGGTTGGCATGCGATCTCAGATGTCTGAAGAAGAGGCCGTTATCCTCTGGCCGCGAATCAATGAGTTCCGAAAGGAGAAAGGCCGAGAGCCATCTGTGACGGCGAGTGAGCCGTATGAGCGCCGTTTGGCGGAGGCGCTGGCCTATATCAAGAGAAAGGCTCAGGAGCGTAAGGCGCAGGCTCAGACGTCGTAAGGGGGATTTGGGATGCCACCGATCAATCACAACAGGCGGAAAGCCTCGGCTCGGCCTTCATTGGACGATATATTCGCTGGCCCGGATGAGTTCGGGCTTCTTGATGTCGGGGCCAAGAAATCAAGCTCGGGTGCGCCTCTTGAGGTGTCTCGATTTGAAGAGATCAGCGCGTTCGTCGATCAGCAGGGGAAAGCTCCGCAGGCTGACAGTCCTGACCTTCAAGAAAAGCTTCTCTCCCGTAGACTAAAGAGCTACGCCGAGAAGGAAGATCTGTTGTCAGCTCTGAAGCCATACGACCGTCATAACCTGCTACCCGAGCCCGTACTGGTTTCGAATCAGGAGGCGACCGCACATGATGAGGGAATGCCCTCCCGCGCCCCGACCGAACCGAGCAGGCCAGCGTCGAAGACGGACGTGAATCAGGCGGAAAACGTCACATCACTTGATGACATTTTTGCGAGCGAGGCATTCTCAGAGTTTGATCAAGGAGAAGACTCCCTCTTTGACCCGGTTCATGTCTCATTCGAGAAAAGCCGAGAGGAGCCAGATGAGATCGCTCAACGGCGTGTCTGCCAGGACTTCTATGCGTTTGAGCCAATATTCAGGGATCTGCACGAGAAGCTGAAAACTGGCGACGTTAAAGCAGCTCGCTTCCAGCAGGCCTCACAAGTTCAGCCGGGTGATGCCTTCATACTTGAAGGTGTCATGTGCCTTATCGATGAAGTTGGCGAGTACCGAGAGGATGGAGATGGTCGATATGACCCGAGGCTGCGGCTGATTTTCGAGAATGGAACAGAGTCCAATCATCTCCTCCGGTCTCTGGCAAAACGACTTTACCAGGACCCCACTGGACGGAGGATCATCCGTGATGCTGAGTCCGTAGTCGACGCCTTCAACAATGTGAATCACAAGGATAAGCGGGCTGGCCAAATCTATTTCGTCACGACGTTGAGCGATAAGCCCGCACTTCGTGAAATCCCGAATCTACTGAAAATTGGTTATACCGAGCTGACCGTGGATGAGCGGACAAAAAATGCGGAACGGGACACAGCATTCCTCGAAGCGCCGGTCAAAAAGCTCGCGTCTATAGAATGCTATAACTTGAATCCGAACAAGTTTGAGACCCTCATCCATGGGTTCCTTCACGCCCAGCGAATAAAGATGACGCTCACCGGGAGAGACGGAAAAGAATATCACCCGAGAGAGTGGTTCTCTGTTCCGTTGAATACTGCCCGCGAAGTGGTGAAGCGAATCATTGATGGAAGTATCGTTCAGTACCGCATGGACAATACCACCGGGCGATTGGTGAAAAAGAAGGTATGAACGATGCGCCAGTTTGACCTGCTAAACATGGATACCCTCCAATCCAGCAACTTGATTGATGAGGGCGATCACTACGTCATCGAGGTTGATGGTCAGGGTATACCTGGACGATGCCCCCACTGCCAGGCCGAGGGGCCATACAGGCATGGCACCCAGCAACAGCACTACATCGATACTCCGATGCACGGTAAGCCCGTACTGCTTCGAGTAGACCGGGCTCGCTTCCGATGCAAAAGTTGTGGGAAGACCTTTTTCTCAAACCTGCCAGACATCGACCCGAAACGAAAAGCCTCCACCAGATTCATCAAATACGTTGAGCAGGAGTCGATGAAGAAAACCTTCGCAATGATTTCACGCGAGGCGGGCATTGATGAAAAGACGATCAAGAATATCTTTGAAGACTACGTTCACCGGCTTGGAAAAGAGATCAAGTTTGAAACGCCGGAGTTTCTGGGGATTGATGAGCTGAAGATTATTGGCGAATACCGGTGCATGATCACCAACGTGAACGAGCTTGCTGTCTATGACCTGCTGCCCAACCGCAGGAAAACCGACCTCATGACTTACTTCAAGGCTATGCCTGATAAGCACAAGGTAAAGGTCGTGACGATGGATATGTGGCGCACCTACAAGGATGTCGTGAACGCGCAGCTACCAGGTCGCGATATTGTGGTGGATCGCTGGCATGTCATCCGCATGGCCAACGAGGCTCTGGAGGCCGTGCGAAAGCAGATTCGTAAAGGCCTTAACACTCGCCAGAGGCTGAAGCTGAAAGACGACCGCTTTATCCTTTTGGAGAGGGAGCGCAGCCTTTCGCCTGAGCAACGCGAAAAAATGCAGTCCTGGTTCGATCTTCATCCAGAACTGGCTATGGCTTATGAGGCGAAGGAGAACTTCCATAACATCTACTCGTGCCGCAACAAGGCTGAGGCTCAGGAGTTTGCGAGGGCATGGATGAGATCACTTCCGCCTGCAATCGAGCCAGCCTTTGAGGCATCCCGCACAGCGTTATTGAACTGGTGGGGGGAGGTTTTTAACTTCTATGATCACCAGGTCACAAACGCCTATACTGAGTCTGTGAATCGGCTGGCAAAGGATATTAACCGGATGGGACGCGGATACAGCTTTGAGGTCATGCGTGCTCGACTGATCTATGAGAAGCAAGCGCGTAAACCAACAACCAAGTTGAGAGGGCGAAAGCCAAAAAGCAATTCTCAGCCAGAGACTATGGCGAGGTCTGTTGGTCTGGAGAAAGTGTCCAGAACGATTGAGTACGGTCCACACATCCCTACGCTTTGCGACTTGCTGGAAAGCGGCCACTTTTCCTGAGGTTTCTACATTGATACCGGAATTGAGGGAGAGAGAAAATCATCTGTTCCCACACTCAATTCCGGATACCCTTTTAAACTGGGAAGACCAGAATGGACAGGCTTATCGAGCCTTTGTAGATCCAAAACATGTTATTGGGGCAAGCATCAAAGGGCATCCTGAGAACGTGCCACCAGAGGAGGTGGTGAATAGGATCGAGCGCTACGCGACCTACTTTGGCTCAAGGGATAACGCCTTATATGTCTGGTACAAGCCACTTGGGATATTCATTGCTCATGAGGGAAAACACAGGGTCGCTTTTATGCGATCGCATGATCAACCGGCTATAGCAGCGTGGGTTCAGGAAGCTGATTATCCAGCTCCATCTCGAATTACGATAATTGAGCCCAGCGATGAACGTGACGAATGGTTAGCAATGCTCGATGGTCGCTACATTCAGGTACTGCGGCGTCCGAACATTGCAAGGAAAATACTTGATGCTTACGGCGTAAAGACAACGAGCTGGCAGAATATAGATCATCTACCAGATGAAAAGATGGTGCGATTGGCGATTTACGAGCGCCGGCTTCATCGACCAGCCAGAACACGGAAGGAAATCGATAGGACTCTTGATCTGCAGGCTCATCTCGCTCGAATGGCCAAGGACAGTCAGGAGCAGTATTTTCATTGTCATGATCTCGGCCCATATCGTCTTGACTGGAATCGCAATATTGTAGTGATGTGCCTCATGCTATTTACAGGTTTATTGCTAGTAAAGTTTGATCATGACTGGTCGATCAGAACAGGGATTGGCTTGGTGGGTGTAACATCTGGCATGATGCTTAGCCAGAAACTGACGAGGTTCACAGGCCCGCGAAAGCTAAAATCATAAATGAATGAGAACGAAACTACCTTAAAAGGCTCGCTAAGGCTGATGACGACCAAACATACTACAGATTTTAGCCTAATATCCCGCAGTACAGCCTCTTAAGGAGCGAAAGTGCTTGGAGAAAATATTAAAATTGGCAATCGTCGGGTATGGATGCACAAAGCTATCAACCACCCTGACTTCGCATCTGAGAGCGTACTCACAAGAGATCCATGGAGCTTCGTAGAGCTTTGGCTTAAGCGACAGAATAAGAGTGAGGCACTATCCTTCTGGTCACAGGCACGAAGGTTCCATGAAGCCGCTAAGTATATGGATGTTGAAGCGTCGCCACTGTCCCTTTATTACTCTTTTTTGAACGCAACCAAAGCTCTTCTGGTGGTTCGAGGCGCCACACATGCAGAGAATCATGGTGTAACCGGAGATAGGCCAGCAAAAGCCAAGGCTAGCTTGGCTAATGAGGCCATAACTTTTAAGTCTGGCGGTATCTTGCCAGCTTTGTGTACGTATCTCGGCGAAAGCACCGTCACGCACACCGCCGAAAAGTACAACCTCAAAGACTTACTCTGGAATGTACCTTTTGTGCATAGAGCATTCTTGCATACCTTCAGGTCGGCCCCAGAGCTCTTCATACCGTTAGAAAGTGCTTGCTACGTAAAACATCCAGACCCCAAGGCTCGTGAATGCTGGTTCCAGGCTGAAGTGTCGCCCAGATATGCAGATGGTCGGATGCTCAGAAATATCCCTCACTCTTTTGAATGGTTCACTGAAGACGGTAGAACATATATTCGCCGAAAAAAGCGCTTCAATTGGTGGCGAGGTAAAGCCCCACAGGCTGAAAAACTCTTGGCCGCAAAAGCGGCTAGGCACATATCACAGCAAGACTCGTCGGATCATAGTTCCTATCTCTGGGAATCGCGACTTGTGGTACATCAAACGAAATCTGAGCAGCAACCCACCATCTGAGCGCCACGGTCTTACCATTATATTTGCTGCGATGCATCGGCTGAGCGAATTAGCCCGTTACGATCCTAATGGCCTAGAGAGACATCTCTACGGCACATCGAACTGGTTAATTACGGAATTCATGACAAATTCAGCAGATCAATTCATTGATCAGATGGCGTCGGAAATTACAGGGTTTCAGTTTTGGCGACCAGCCATACGAACCCCGTGAGAACTGTCAATGTACGATATGAATAGCCGACAAGCCGATTGACTGAGCTGGCTACTGTGATCCCTCTAAGGCTGACGTCAATCCAGCCCAGGTACTATACAGCTCGTTTTCATAACATTCCTGCTCAAGGCTACGCGCCAGCACGTCACTGGCGACAAGATCCAATTGGGTCTGAAGGCTTGCAACTGGAATAACTATCTCCGTGGTTTCCCATAGCTTCTTCTGTGTGCTGCGAGAATCAACTCGGTAGCGGGACCAGTGCGGTGAAGCCTCCACAGAGCTGATGGTTTCAACTAGCTGTGCCAAGCACTCTGGAGGAATTTTCTCATCGGCTAGCTTGGCTGCCTTTTTCAGACTATTCAGAATTTTCCGCAGGTCATGCTCATTATTTAGAGAACGGCGATGCCGATTATGTAATCATAATAGCCTGCCCAGGTTTGATCTGGTTCCGACATTCAATAATCTCAAAACACCACTGCAGTAGCCTTTTAAGAATCAACTCCGCAGCGTGACGCTGAAGATAAAAAGCTGGTAATCCTATCTCATCGAAGCTACCACGTGCCTGCCCTTGCTCAACGAGCAAAGAGGCTGCAGTCAGATAGGCCCCCACATAAGATGGCTGGCGCCAAAACCCACCCATGCGAGCGATGCCATTCTCAAAATCACTTTCCGCTTGGCTGGGGTTCTTCCCACCAACGAAAACATCTCGAGGGTCGGTCGCAGGGTGACGGGAGTAGAGAGGTCCGATGCTCCATAAACCGTTTACTTCTCGCTGACCAGTCATTTGCTGACCCCTTCCTGATGAATTAGGCTGTATTTGCCGCGCATGGCTACCCATCGATCTGGGGTTGCTACAGGATGGCCACCATGGACTGGGTTCCTGCATTGCCACCCCTTCGTGGTCAGCTCGGCACACTGCGCCATGTACCCGGCTGCTTGCCAGGCGAGGCAGTCTCCCCGGGTAATACCATAGACACTGGCAAAAGCTGCAGCCGGATCGCTCCAGAACACCTCGAGCTGACCTGGCGTTAGCGTCACGGTTATCTTTCCAGCTAGGCCATCGTGGCTGGTGTTGAACGTTATGTCACTGTTAGATGACACCCATAGCTTGGGGTGAAGCACTGCTCTGTTGTTTCATATTCTTTTCATCGCCTCCTCCAGGCGCCTTTCCGCACTTCGGTCATAGCGTTGTGTGGTGACTAGGTTGGTATGGCCTAGAGCGTATTGCACCGTGAGAACGTCGACACCTCGATCTAGCATATTCGTAGCGAAGGTGCGGCGAAAATCGTGAGGCGCGCACTCCTTAATGCCCGCCTGAACGGCCCTTTCTTTTATGATGAAGTACACAGCTTGGTCAGTAATACGAAGATCAGTAATCACACCATGTCGGCGCACTCTAGGGAAAAGAGGCCCGACATCCCGCCCCAACCGGGATTGCCATGCCATGACTTTCAGGAACGTTTCATTGGGCAGAAAGACGAGGCGTTCCTTGTTACCTTTGCCCAGAATCCTGATCGACTGCCGGCCGCGGTCAATCATCTCGATGTCTATGGATACACTCTCCGATCGACGCAGCCCCGTGTTGACCAGTAAGTGGAGTAACACGGCATCTCTCTCCCCTTTGGGGGTCTCGTCTGTTTCGCATGCGGAACAAAGGGCTTGGATAGCTACATCATCAAGGTGTACGCCCTTCGGCAACCTTGAGCCCCTGACAGACTTGAGATCGCTGATCTGATGGTGGCTCTCACTATCCATGCGACCCGCAACCCAAGCCTCACGCGCCACACCTTTCATAGCAGACAATGCAGTATTAATAGTGGATGGAGCCTTGCCCAGTTCACTCATCATCTCGATGATTGAGCGCACATGTTCGCGCCGGATCATATGCCACGGACAACTCTTAATGTCATGACCGCCGCTAAGGTAGGCAACTTGCTGGAGGTGAGATCGCATCGTGACCCGGCTACGGCGGGAGCCAAGCCCCATAAGGTAAGAGAGCGCGGGGTTTCCCTTGGCCTCTGTCAAAGAATTCGATGCTTCAGCAAGGCCCCCAGTGACGTTATAAGGAATCATCGCTAGTGAATCAGCCATTTCCGGGGCCCCCCTCTAAGCTGGCAATGTGTTGCTGCAAATAATCAGCCTGGTCTGCAGAGCACATAACAATATCGAGCAAATCCCCGCTTTCATGCATCACCTCGTAAAAATCTGATGCGCTTGGTGCGGACTCGACATAGACTCGCTTGCGACGCAGCCCGCCCGGGATCGTTAAGCTCAAGTGCTCAAGAACTGCATCGGCGTCCTCTAGGACACTAACAATATCGCCCGTATCACGGACAATGACCATGAAATCGTTGGTAGTGATGACCGCATATCCTGCGCGGGGTGGCATAATCAAGTGATCAAACATCCAATTGCTCCCTTTTGGTTGTGATTTTCCCCCTGATCAGGGTTAGTGCCTGGCTTCAGACTGGGCAGCGTCCTGGCACCAATATGTGAAGACCACCTAAATCAGCTGCAATGCTATTGACGACCATCTGAGCATATGAAGTAACTACCGCAATTTTGTAGATTGCCTTCCAAGTCATTCAGCACAGCCTTATTCATGTGACTCTGATACAGCCTACTCGGGTTCGCTGCCCTTCTCTACTTTCTTAAATAACTATTTTAATAAGTAGAGAACCTAAGCGCCAGCACTACGGCCTTTTTAACTGTGTACACAGGATCACTCAAAAACGGAAAATATCACCCTAAGTTATTGTTCTATATTCTATTTCTCAAGGTAAAAGCCATTTCCTGAAAGCCTGTACGCAAAATCTAGGCTTTTGGCAGGGCCATCACCCGTAGATTTTGCGAAATAAGGGTATTTTTTAATGGAAAAACACATCCTTGGAGAGATATTTTTGCGCTAGCTTTTAGACCACTGCCAACGGTCTCATATCGTTGACATACAGCCGAGTTAGCTACAAAATGTGCTTTGCACACTTTCACATTGCCTTGTCTGGAAACACATGCCTATATTGCGTGAATACCAACAGCTGCAGGAGCAATCGAAGTCTCTTCGAGAACAACTTATATCGTTTGAGAATCGAGAAGATTTCAAGCGTGAAAGTGCTTTTTTTAACCGCTTAAAAACGTTAATGGCTGATTATAATGAATCGGCCCTGGACGTTATTAAATTGGTTAATACTGAAAAAAGCGTCAGCGAGTCTCCGGCTATACGTAAGAAGCGAATGATAAAGGAATATCGCAATCCTTATGAAAGGGAGATTGTCGAAACAAGAGGTGGCAATCATAAAACCCTGAGGGCTTGGAAGGATCAGTACGGTGCCGAGGTCGTTGATTCTTGGCTTGTCGAAGAGAAATAGCAGGTTATTACTGTAGGCTGACAGAGGTTAGATATGGCCAGCGATAGCAATAAAGACAAGGACATACAAGCAGTTGCGGTTAATAAGCCGCCTCAGCTTGACCTATTCAGCCTGAGCGATAGCCGGGACAGAAATTATAGTAATAGCATCGACATTTACGATGCATTGCCTAAATATTCTCTGGAGAAGCGTCGTCGATTCACAGACCTTAACAGCGCGGTAAGAGAGCGCGAGTGCCGTATAGGCGACCGCGTTATAAAGGTTAAAGTTAAGCCAGCTATTATCGAGAATAGTAAAGGCAAACATGAGCTAGTTTATCCTGGTGAGCGTGAAGAGATTATAGAAGACGCTTTAAGAAAACTGGCTGTTAATGGCGGAAGCGTCATGATCGATGGTAAAGTTGGTGTTCTTTTTACTTTCTACGAGTTGCGTGCTGAGTTACGCCGGAACAAACATGAGTTCAAACTCAGCGAGATAAAGGAGGCGATACTTGTATGCCGTGGCGCACAGCTTGAAACGGTCACCAATGATAATGAAACTGTTATTTCCTCAAGCTTTTTTCCTATGGTCGGCCTAACCACGCGAAAAGATATTCAGATGCGTGAAGGCGATACTAAATGCTATGTACAGTTTAACCCTTTAGTAACTGAGAGCATTCTTAAACAAACTTTCCGTTTATATGACTATAGCACTTCGATGTCGATTAAGAGCCCTCTTGCCCGGTACATGCATAAGCGAATGAGTCACTACTGGAGCCAGGCATCAGCCAACGATCCCTATACGCCTCGTCTTATTCCTTACCTGTCAGGTAGCCCTCGCGGGCTTTCTGATCGCATGGGCAGTAATGTTCGGGCTATGAAAATTGCCCTAGACGTACTCGTTGAGCATGAGGTTATAGCTAGTTATAAAGCGAAGAGAATAACGGAAGGGAAAAAACTTGTTGATATTTACTACACAATCTTTCCTACAGATAAATTTGTCAAAACTGTTAAAAGAGCAAATTACAAAAGTAACTCAATACGGTTAAAGAAAGACTTACATACTATTAGCGAAACATCACTTTAAAATAATATTATCTTATTTCCTTTTGTGAAGTCTGGATCATTGAATGCATTTAGATGGCCTTTACTGCTTAGGGGGATAATGTACACACGGGCAACTCGTCGCCCTTCAAACCCCAGCCAGCCAGGATCGTAATTAACGGGCTGTGCTGCAGGAACCATTGAGGCGCGCATTGCAGTCCAAGCGTGTGCCATCATTGGGGGGAATGTTGCACAGATAGCCGATTCCAGACCCTCTCGATCACCTTGCTCAATAGGGGGAATGTTGCACAGATAGATGCTTCCAGACCTCCTTAATCACCGCGCCAATGACCGTAGCCAACGTCCAGTCACCCTTGTAAGCAGACTGCTATCACAGTAGGCATTCAAGAGTGTAGCTCACAGAACGTAGGTGGGAACGTTGCACCATCAGCCCCCGCGACAGGTCTTTAAAGCACGGCCAGCGTGCTCAAAAGTGTCATTCCTCCCTGGCAGGGGATTGTCGATCAGTAACAATTTGACAACAAAGAAGGTAAGGCACTATATTAAGCAGCTTCAAATGATAACGGTATAAAAGTGCTCTGATAGCTATCAACGTATCCACATTTACTGTGGGTAAGCCTGTGGAAAAGTAGCGTTTTATAGGTGGGAATGTTGCATCGTTTCGGTGGGGATACTGCACAGGTTATTTTCTGACCAGCAATTTAGCCCTCTATAGTAGGTGGGTATATTGCACAGGAGATGCAGAGCGAATCGAATCGATCCTGTCAACCTATCATGCCTTAAATCTTGCAGGTGGGAATGTTGCACAGATGGTGCCTAAATGAGCCAAAATGTGGACAAAAAGACGTTTTCTGTGGACATCAGGAGGATAACTTTGAGCCCCAGGTGGGGATGTTGCACAGCAAGCGGTGGGAATGTTGCATAGCAAGCGGTGGGGACGTTGCATCGGTTTTTGAAAGATAATGCATACTTTTCAGTGGTTTGATGCTTCTTTACTCGCTCGTAACCCTGTTTTAACCCAGCCTTAACCCTTTAACCTTTTTATATTAACCAGCCTTTCCTAACACCCCCCAAGCCACCGAGTTTCTTTGTGGGCCGTTAGAAGAGCAGTATCAACATCACAGCAGGTTTAACAATTAAAGGATAGCCCATAAAAAAGCCTCACCAGCTGGAATGCTGGTGAGGCCATGAAAACGGCATAACCGTTGAAGTTATATCAGCCCCCTCTCTGCAAAGCTGACATGCTCGGTGCCAGCCACAATAATGTGGTCTATCACCTTTACGTCGATCACATCCAAAGCCTCTTGTAGCTTCTTCGTAATCTGACGATCAGCATCACTCTCTTGAGGACTACCGCTAGGATGGTTGTGACACAACAATACGGCGGAAGCATTCGTTTCAATCGCACTTCTAACCACTTCCCTAGGATAGACAGCCGCCTTATCCACGGTGCCTCTAAAAAGCTCCTCATGCTTGATGACTTGATGTTGCGAGTTCAGCCACGTCACTGAGAACACTTCGTAAGGCAGTTCCGCATACTTGAGCGTCAGATAATCAACCGCTATCCAAGGAGCCGTTATCTTTGCACCCTCACTCTCAAGCTGACCATAGAACCGTGCTTCGATGATGTTCAGTGCCTCTGAGATAACAGCATCTTCACTCTCTTTACGCTGCTCTGCGGTCTCTACGGTTCCCTTTCCAGGGAAACTATAAACTTTGGCCGCCTCACTAACTGCGAACATATCCAACTGGTTGGTGTGCTTCATCATTCTCTCCTCTCTCATTCCCGCTGCCGGGTCTCGATTAGAGTTAGGGGAAGCACTGACCCCCCACCGGCTGTCACCTAGCGCCCTATCCCTTCTTGAGACCTGCACTACTGCAGGAATGAGAGAGGAGATAGATCATGAGCAAACGTGCAATCGATGGTATCCGCGAAGCACTCATACAAGGTTTGATGGAAGGCACAGCCCCCTGGCAGAAGCCTTGGAAACCAGGCGACAAAGATGTGAGCCAGCCCTATAACGCCTCTTCAGGGCGTTCTTACACTGGCTGGTCAAATATCATCAGTCTCTGGATTGCTTCAGATAAAAACGGCTACACCAGCCCTGCCTGGGTGACTTTCAAGCAAGCGAAGGATCTCTGCACTCACCCCCGCAAGGGCGAAAAGGCCACTCCCGTGGAATTTTGGAAATTCCACAAAAAGCGCGAGAAGAAGGAGAACGGCACAACGGAGGAGAAAATCATCCCCGTGAACCGTATCTTTTATGTGTTTAACGAGGAGCAGCTGGCGGACCCATTGACAGAGGCTGCAAAGCCACCTGTCTTAGAAGCTCAACCTGAGCCCGTGCAGTTCGTTGCACGGCTGATTGAAGCATCGGGCATCCCTTTAAGCTGGGGCGGTGACAAGGCCTACTACAGGCCCTCTACGGATGGCATACGCCTGCCCCGTCCTGAACAGTTCCATGAGGTTAGTGAAATTGCGGCCACCGGCCTGCATGAGCTGATCCATGCTACTGGTGCTCCCTCGCGCCTCAACCGGGACAAGAGCGATCGCGCTCGAGAGGAAGTAGTGGCAGAAGCTGGCGCCTGGCTTGCAGCCATGCGCTTTGGTCTCCCTGCTACCCCCGAAAACTCGGCGTCCTACCTCACTGGATGGGCTTCACGGCTCAAAGGTGACCAGGCCAAAGAGATCGACCGTGCTCTGGCTGATGCGCAGAAGGCGGTCAACTTCATCGAGCAAATGGCACAACAGTGCGGTTTGATCGACGGAGAAGAAGACTCAACTGCAGCAACCGCGGCAGCTTGATTTTTTTCTTTACCATTCAACAGCCTCCCCCTCGGGAGGCTTTTTTTTGTGTTTAGTCACTGCGGTGGGGATGTTGCACCGATCCCGCAACAGCTATGGCTTTCAACATTGGCACGATCTTTCCCAATAGATTTCCTGCACTGGTTGCATTCTTAGGTGGGAATGTTGCACAGCAGATCATCTAGTAGGCTGCGCTAGCATTATTTTTAGGGTTAGCGAAGCTGTTGACTATATTGTATGTATGTATCTTATGTATAATACATACATACAATACATACACTAGGAGATAGCCCGGCATGACTATTAAGCCGGAAATACGGCAACGCATCATTGATGCTGCCGAGAAGCTGGTATCCGAAGGCATCGACAGGCCCACCAATGAACAGGTGCGCGAATGCCTGGGTGGTGGCTCCCTGTCGCATATTTCCCCGGTCATGCGTGAGTGGCGCGATAGCCTAAAAGACAATGCCATCGCTGTGCGAGAAATGCCGAATGAGATCCGCACTGTCTTGGAGCGGGTTGGAGCTGAACTATGGCGCTCCGCTAGCCAGCACGCTGATGAAGAAGTCGAGAAGATACGCGCAGAGTCCGAACAGCGCGAGAAAGCTGCCAACGAAGAGCGAGATGAGGCGCTACGCGAGATTGAGCGACTAGAGGCCAGCATCGCAACCTTGCGTGAACACGGCCATCAGGATGGGCAGCGCATTGAGCAGCAGACGGAGGAGATCCATACGCTTGTGACGGAGAATGCCACCGCAAGGCAGCGGGCAGCGGATGCTATGGGACGAGTTACCGATTTACAAGACCAGCTCTCCCGCCAGAATCAGCAATTGGAAACCATGCGTGTTGAAGCGCAACGGCAACAAACGTTGGTCGACCACTTGCGAGACGAGAAAGCCGATAGCAGCGCCCGGTTGGCCACAATTGAAAGCGAGCTTAAAGCCGCTACACGGGAACTGGAAACCTCTAGTAAACGTGAATTGCAGCTCCAGAAAACGCTCGAGGCCGTCAACGAAGACCTCTCTTCTCTTCAGCAGGAACATGCCAGCCTACGTGCGGAGAATGCCTCTGTTATGAGGCGCAGCGGTGAGCTGCAGGACGAGAACGCAACGCTTCGTACCGATCTCGACAAGATCAAGACATCTTCCAGCGACGCCCGTAGCGAGCTGAAGACAGCGACTAAGCGGATTGAGGAGTTGGCAAATATTCAGGAAGAGCACTCAGAAACCCGGACACAGCTGGCAATCGCTTTATCCCGCGAAGAGGATCTGCGCAAGCAGTTAGCTGACCATCAGAAACGGCTAAAATCAAACAAAAAAGACTAGGGACCAAAGGCAGAGTGATGAGGTACAGGTCAGCCAGGTTACTGACCGGGCTCATGCTGATAATGGCACCAACCGTGGCCACTGCTGATATTATCATAGGCACCTGGTACGTGCGCCAGCTTGGCTGATTACCGATTGCCAAAGTGATACACCCTGGTAGAAGCGCAGAATGGATTCTTCTCCAGCACGAGCAAGTTCAAACCCAAATTACACCGGCTTTCCAATCCTTATATCTAGGGAGGGAAAGATTACTGAGGAAGCCCTGGACATTTGTATAGCGCATCTGATCAAGCGTGGCAGGGTTCAATCCAGGAAGTCGTGGATAACATGCCGGAAAGCGTTGTATCAGTTCTTTGGCTGGTGTGAGGTGAATGCTATTGACTGGCGTGATGTGGGCAATGACCGAGAAACTACGGTATTCGCGGAGTTCCGGGGCTGGAACCTAAGCCCCGAGGGCGGTGCCTTGCCGCAGCAACGGTGAATGCCCGGCTACGACTTCTTTGCGCATTCTATCGGTATGGCACCAAGTGTGGTTGGGTGATGACTGTTCCGTATGCCATGAAAACGGTAATGGTTAGGCAACCTACAGGCCTCCTCGCTCACGTCGGTGCGAGTGGAGGAAGACGTACGACCGCAGATGTCACGCTGAAGACGCCACGAACCGTAATTTGGGTGCTAAGCAAGCATCAATCGATTGATCTCCTGAGTGCCATCACCAATCCCACGCATACGCTGTACTCAATGATGCAATCCAAGGCTCAGACCTATGCCTTGCTCTACGTGCGCGACCGACTGGGCCATGCCTCGGTCGCAACTACTGAGAAATACTTGCACTGTCTCTAATTTTAATTAGTTTGATAGACGCAAATAATAGGCTGCTTTTGGCCGAGGCTATGTGAAAACTCTCGAGCCGTAAACAATATGGTTGACGTAAGCGAAATCGGTAGAATTTTTATAAATGAAAAGCTTTAGAGTCAGCGAAAGAGCACCGCAACCAACAGGCCAGCTTTGATCACTCAATTAAAGGGTCATAAACTGCTCATCTTCCTAGTCTGTAAACGCGTAGACATCGTAAGGACCGTCTTGTGGCCCTGGCATACCTGGCGTACCAATCGGCATACCTGCTAAACCAATTCCATCTATTTTAGGCTGTTGCTCAAACAGCGCCTTTACGGCTTCCATCGGAAGGTGACCTTCAACCCAATACTCGCCTATTTCGATGGTATGGCACGATCCCAGACCATAGGGAACGCCCGCCTGCTGCTTGATATCACCCAGCTCGACGTCATCAATAATGGTGACGTCTACGCCAAGTTTCTCAAGATGGCGCGCATATTCATCACAGCAGCCGCACTGGGGGTTTTTATACAGTGTTGCCTCTGGCGGTAACGCCGCTTGAGCGGAGACCGTCCCAAGCAGCATGAAACCCGAGAGCAAAAGTTTGGTTGTCATATGTCGCATTATTTTCAACTCCTTAACGTGAACGACTGAAGAGGTACTTGGCCAGCGACGCGATCGCCAAGCCAACTAATAACAGCATGGCCAGGGGCATCAACCAGCCTAACCACCCCATTGACCCCATAAAAGCAAAGCATTTCGCGTTCATTATGGCATCACTCCTATAAGGAATAGGCAATCCCCATGGCTTATTGCGAGCCATGGTGGCTGGGCATGCTTCCACTCATTTGTTCACGCTGCTCGTCGGTTAGTAAGTCCTGCATCTGGTTATGCATGCGCACGTTATCAGCCATCATATCGCCATGAAGGCTGGCCATTTGAGCATGCAGCGTCTTTACTTTCCATTGTTCAGGGCGTTCAGTCTGCATGATTTGCATCATGTCGTCGCGCAGGTTCATCAATTCGCCCATCCGCTCAAGCTGGGCCGCGCGGTGTTCTTGGCGCATCTCACGCATGGTACTCATCTGCTGCTCGTCGAGCATACCGCCCATGCTCCCCATGCCTCCCATCATTGGACAAGGCATCATCCCGCTTTGCCCTCCCATCATCATTCCTGGGTACATGTCTTCTTGACTGCCCATCATCATGCCCGAACCCATACCGACTTGGCCGTCCATCATATTGCCCTGACCTTGGGCGCCTTGGCTCATACCTTGAGCGAAAATGGCGCTGCTGGGGACACTGAGGCTTGCAGCCAGACCAATGGCAAAGATCATCTTGTGCTTAACCATGATATTTCCTCTTATCATGTTGCTGGTCGAGACATCGCCTTATCCATTAAAAATGGAAGAAGGCGGAGTTAGCTTTCGTTATAAACCTACAACCTATAGGTGGCCCAAAGGTAAAGGAGAAACCGATCCCAATACCTAAGTGTTGTCACAGATCATTTTTTCCGCCATTTTCAGCCCTGTTTCAGGTTGGCACGTTATAACACCGACTCATTTCCATGAAGAAAAGCACGACGCCATGCGCCTTGTTCGCCAAACAGGGCAGATGAACGATGTAAGAAGGCTCAGCCGAATCAGTTTTAGCGCCTCCGCGATGAAGTAACGGCATCCATTCAACCCTAAAAATATATAAGGATACGGTATGCAAAAGAAGACGAGTTCGCTCCCTATCATTCACGCTACCTTAGCAACGCTGTTGCTGTCGCTAGCAATCCCAGTGCTGGCCCATGAAGGGGGCGCAAGCACTTCACCTAAGGATGGCGTGACCATTCAGGATTCCCCAGCAGAGATTGGCATTGAGTTTGGTGGCATGATGCGTATCACCCAGTTTGAAGTGACAGGCCCGGACGGCTCTGTTCCTCTTGATGGTCAGCCAGGCAGTGAACAGGTCGAACGCTACTTCGTAAAACCAGGTGAAATTCTTTCGGCTGGGGACTACCAGGTACGCTGGCGCGGCCTATCGGATGACGGGCACATGATGACCGACGGTTTTAACTTCTCGGTCGAGCCCTGACCCATGGCCTGGTGGTTCTCCGTAAATAGCCTCGACGTCTGGACCGTCGCGATGATTCTCGTGGCGGCCGGGGTTTACCTCAGTGCCCTAGTCGCGACGGGAGCCGTGTTGTTTCGTCTAGCATTTCCCCAACTCCCTGAACATGACCGGAGGCACGTCGCCCGCATGGGTGTCCTTGCTGTCTGGGCCGGGATTATCCTGATTCTGTTCCAGTGGCCTTTAGAAGCTGGTTACCTTGGGGGCGGCAATATAGCGGCTGCAACCAACCCAATGCTACTCGGGATCGTGTTCGAGGGTGCGTCCGGGACCCGGCTGATACTGGTGGTAACTGGCTTGCTGTTGGTCCAGGCGATTCAGCTCAATAACTTAACACTCTCAAAAACAGCCAATAGCTTGAGCCTAGTGGGCGTGTTACTGGTGATGCTGGCGTTCGTGCAGGTGGGACATACGGTGAACACCCCACGCCTCGTTCTGGCTGGCTTGCTGATCATTCACTTGATGGCGGCGGCGTTCTGGGTAGCCTCGCTGTGGCCGCTGTTCCACTTAGTGGGGCAACATTACAACCACGGCAATACCGCCCGTATTCTGACCCGTTTCGGGCAACTCGCCATGGGCGGAGTTGGCGTGTTGGTACTGGCGGGCGTCACGTTGGCCACGCTGCTAACAGGCGGTCTCACACCCCTGCTCACCACGGCATATGGACAGTTCTTGATCGGCAAAGTATTGATTGTCGCGGTGCTGCTGTTATTTGCTGCCGCGAACAAGTGGCGGCTTGTACCTGCCTTTGAGAGCGGCGACGCAACAGCCCCACGACGTTTGCAGCGCAGTATTGCGCTGGAGGTGGTGCTGGTCGTGGTTGTCCTGCTGATTACGGCGGTGCTGACAAGGGTGACATCACCGAATGGGTGACCAACAGGGCAACCACCTTGTAGAGCCGATCCAGAGATCGAACATTAACGGTCGCCTTCTTGTGGGCCGTACACTGAGGTTTAGGCGGATGCTGCCATAGGCATTGCACCAAAAAGACGAAAAGTCATTGCTGCAGTGTTGACACTAATTAGAGAGCAGTATCTAGTCAGGATCCATCATCATATTAGAAATACTGTTGTGCAGCAGATCCTATTATTACGTTAGGTTCAGGCTCGTTTCAGGTTAACACCGTATAAAGAACAAGTGGCAATAACCTCTGAGGTAAATGACCATGCGCAAAAACACTTTAGTAACGTCTTTATTTGCTCTTTCACTAGGCTTAGTAACAAGCGCCACGTGGGCTGCACCTGGCCATGGCGGCGGGGATAGCGGCCTAACTGAGTCTGACGTCGACCGCACGATCAGTCTCGAGGCTGGCGATATGTGGTTCGACCCTGAAGAGCTAGAACTGGCGGCTGGGGAGGTGGTTAAATTTGAAATCACCAACACCGGCAATTTAGAGCATGAATTTGTGATTGGCAGTAAAGAAGCCCATGAAGAGCATCGAAAAATGATGCTAGACATGGCAAATGGCGAAGGTCATGACATGTCAAACATGTCACAAGGTGAAGGCCACGATATGGCCAATATGAGCATGGCAGGCGTCACAATTGCACCTGGTGACACCGGGACTCTATTATGGAGTGTTCCTGATAATACTAACGAGCTAGAGTATGCTTGTAACATTCCCGGCCATTACGAATCCGGCATGTACGGCAATTTTACTTTCTAATCTGACGTTTACCCATGAAACTGTTGCTACTCGAAGATGATGATTTGCTGGCAGAAAGCTTGGCAGAGAGTCTCAAGGACAACGGTTACCTTGTCGACTTGGCCGCTTCATTGAAAGCGGCCAAGTCGCTAATGGCAACCGAGCATTACGAGCTGGCTATCTTAGATCTCGGTTTGCCCGATGGCTCGGGACTAGATCTACTAGCCCAGTGGCGCAAGCAAAAACGCAGCACGCCTATCTTGATCTTGACGGCGCGCGATACTTGGGAAGATAAAGTCATTGGTCTTGAAACGGGTGCCGATGATTACCTAGCTAAACCCTTCCATGAAGCCGAGCTTATGGCCCGTTTGAAGGCACTGCTGCGCAGGCAGTCTGGTCAGTTATCTCAAGTTGTGACGCTCAATGGCGTATCGCTGGATGAAGCAGGTCAACGAGTATGCCTAGAGGGAGAAACTTGGCGTTCGCTAACGGCGACAGAGTTTCGATTACTACGCTACTTAATGCTGCATCCAGATCGCATTCACTCCAAAGAGCAGTTATTAGAGCAGCTCTATGCCCTGGAACAGGATGCCGCCGCACCTAACTTGGTCGAAGTCTATATCGCTCGTCTGCGCCGTTATCTAGGCAAATCAATTATCCAAACTCGCCGCGGCCAGGGGTATTTCTTTGCTTCACATTGATCGGCGCAGTTTACGTTTTCGACTACTCGCCTGGCTAGCCCGGATTTCTCATGAGGGGATAAAAGAAAGCGGCTGAAAGTGCTATAGTTTCAGGACCTTACACCGTTCACCAAGCACCAACAGCCGCTATCCAAAATGGTACCTGAAAAACTGACCTTCTCGCCACTGTCTCGCCGTCAAATTGAAGCCGATTTCTCCGGTGGTCATATCACCTCCGATGCCGGCCTGCTTTTGCTTCGCGAAGTCGACAACCAACACCAGCTCACTCAGCGCCTGGCTACGGTGCTGGACGATGCCCGTAATCCGGTACTGGTTCGCCACAAGCTTCAAACCATGATCCGGCAACGGGTCTTTGGCGTAGCCGCCGGATACGAAGATCTGAACGATCACGAAACGTTACGCGCTGACCAGGCACTTCAGACCGCGACTGGCGAAGAGGCCATTCTGGCGGGCAAATCAACACTGTGCCGAATGGAGCAGCGCGTAGACCGGCAGGCCGTGGTCAAGGCCCACGAACTGCTGTGGCATCACTTCATTGAACAGCACGAGACTCCACCCAAGGAAATTGTGCTGGATTTTGATGGCACCGACGTTCCGGTGCATGGCGACCAGCCCGGCAAGTTCTTTAACGCCTACTACAATCACCATTGTTACTTCCCACTGTACGTGTTCTGCGGTCGCCATCTGCTGGTGAACTACCTGCGCACCAGCAACCGAAGCGACAGCCGCCACAGCTGGGCCATTCTGGCCCTGCTGGTGAAATTCATCCGGCAGTACTGGACGAATACCCGCATCGTGTTCCGGGGTGACAGCGGCTTTTACCGTCCCCGATTGCTGAGCTGGTGCGACCGGAACAACGTGGACTATCTGGTGGGCCTCAGCAAGAACAGCCGGCTGCTCAAGGAGGTAGACGTACCCTCGATGCTGGTTCGCAAGGCTCACAACGAACTGGGTGAAAAAGTCTGCGCCACCTATCGATTCCAGTACCAGGCCCACACCTGGAAACACCCCCGCTGGGTGATCGCGCGTCTGGAGGAGGGCGAACTGGGTGCCAACCCCAGGTTCATTCTCAGCTCCCGTTACGACGACGGCGTTAAACTCTACTACGAGCAATACTGTGCCCGGGGTGACATGGAAAACCGGATCAAGGATCAGCAGTTGTGTCTGTTCGCAGATCGCACCTCCAGCACGCGGTGGTGGACCAATCAGTGGCGGTTGCTCTTATCGGGCTTTGCCTACACGTTGTTCGAGCGATTACGGGCCCACTTGAAGAAGACCCCCTTCGAGAGAATGAGCGCCAGTAACCTGCGGCTGAAGCTGATCAAGGTGGGCGCGGTCATCATTCGCAACACTCGACGCATACGGGTGTTGATGAGCGATGCCTATCCTTACAAAGACGAACTCTCTGACCTGGTGCGTCAACTGGTTCCGGAATAGAAGCCTGGGCTCCCCCGGCCCGACTCAATGGGGGAAAGGGGGCCGTGTGTCCGGACAACAGAAATTGATCAGTTATTAATCAATCGCGGCCGCAAATGAGCGGTAGTGGCGGTAACCTGCACAGTCTGCGAGACTTGCCGGGGACCTATGAGAAATCCGGGCTAGGAGTCTGCGCGGCAGAAACGTTTTGAGCCCTCGTTTCCGCCAGACCGGATCATTGTCTGGCCGGAAGGAGTGTTCGCGATATCGGATCGGCTCCATCATCGCTTTCGATCCAGCCA
>NZ_JABWCV010000038.1 GCF_013371085.1 Vreelandella maris
GCTGTGTTCGTAACCTTCTGAATTTAAGGCTCTAAATTTCGCCTCTTATCCCAGCTTATCCCTATTTGTTGTTTATAGTCCCACATTAGGCCGTTGTGCCATATCTCCTGCTAACCCACAAAAAGGCTTTACGCGTTGACGCTGCTTATCCTAAAGGTTTCGCATTAGGTCAGCCGTTGCACTTCTCCACATGTGTTGCGTTTTGTTGCCCTAGCCGTTGCGTTTGATTATCAGTGTGGCCTTATTAGAGATGTATCCACTGGCAGGGTTGTAGCGCCAATGAAACCGCTGGGATCTTCCAAAGCGACGGCGAAGCCCCCATGGCTGTAGCGCAGTTGTGCGAGACGCCCCAGCTGTGCCTGGCCGACCTGACCATTGAAGTCCACAGTTGGGGGTGTAGCCGATGAAGCGGTCGCTGCCGAAGTTGGTTTTGGTCTGGCCGGCCAGCAGGCCGTTCCACTCACCATAGGCATGGCGCAGGCGGAACTCACCGCCATCACTGCCGAAGAAATCTCCCTCAATGCGGGTCTTCAGAACGCCTCTGTCTGTCGGCGTGGAGGTGGCGATGCCGAAACTGCTTTGGCTTTGATAGACGTGCAGAGTGCTATGTCCGTTGGGACCAGTGTCTCCATCCGCTCGAATCGCTCCAGGGTTCACAGCATTTCCGAGGTCGACATCCAGATCCTGAATGATATCCAGCTTGGCATAGCCATAAACGCTAGCTGTGGTGTTTCCGGCGTGATCTTGAGGGCTGAGGCTAGAGGAGAAACTACCAGAGAGCCGGTAACGAAGGCGATCGCAAGAGGCGTAAGTCGAAGTATCATGAAGACATAATATCCTGTTGTTGGATTGTTATTGGCTAGCCAACGACGTAGGTATCGAGGCCTTCGGCAGACTATCCTTTGGGCTTTCCGAGTTAAAATGCCTTGTTTTTCTCATGCGATGCCTGGGATGCATCCATGCTGGCACTGTTCTTGCGATAGACAAAAAGACCAGGTATCCGCATTTATGGGATACCTGGTCAAGTTGTACCTATGGTGAGCAAAATGGATAAAGAGTATTAACAGAGGTATGCTGAGAAATAGCGACAGCGGTGCACCAGATCAGCATCAGCGAGGCAATGAATTTCAGCCATTTGCCATAGTTGATCTTGGCGATGTCCAGGATTTCTAAGGCGTTCCCGGTATAGATGATATTGTTGAAGCTGTCACCAAACAGTAAGGCCAGTTCGGCGGTTTGGCGGTTACAACAGATCGGGTAGGCCGTATGATCAGAATGGTGGTCAACGCTTGGTCGTGCCCGGAGCCGACCAGGAAGTTGAGCAGATCCTTTACGATGAACATACCAACGACGGTTAAGCGAAGACCTTGACCAAGCCAGTCCTCTAGGCTGCGACTAAGCTCCGGTACTACTTAGTCCAACTCGACTTACTGCAGAATTACCATAATTTGGCTGTTCGTAACGCGTGCATTACGCATGTGAGATGTCGCTTCTTGCTGAGTTTACAATCCCATCACTTATCACCAAGATTATTTTCTGGGAGTTTACGGGTTGGGCCTAGTTTTCATTTAAGCGCACTGGAACACGACTCAGGTGGTTATTGTCACTCGCTAATTTCTGTAACAGCTTTAACAGTACTTCCTGCTCATCAGGAGCTAGCGGCGCCAATATATCTTGTTGCACTTCTTCAACGGCAGGCTCAGCGGCTTCGCGTAGAGACTCTCCCTCTTGGGTCAGCTTGACGACCATTGAGCGGCGATCTTCAGGGTTTCGGTGACGCGAGACGAGTCCTCGTTCCTCAAGTTTACGCACCACGACCGCCACGGTATTACGATCTAGGGCGGTATATCCGCCCAACGTGATTTGGTCACTAGTGCCCATCTCTTCAAGCGCGGAAAGAATAATGTATTGCAGCTGAGTCAGCTTAAGGGCCTCGCACTTGCGCAAGAAGATCGCCACGCTAATTTGGTGGCATCGCCGTAGCAGGTTGCCGGGCAGGTCGTAAGCTTCAGAAAGCGGGGATCGCGTCATATCAGTTCTTATCGTGGGTGAGAACACGCCGTGACCATATCAGAAGTCGCAGCAGCTGGCACTGTTGAAATAGTGTCTGCCCAGCCTTGAACCGCTGGGCAGAAGAAGGGGCCAAAAATCACTCAAGGTGTTAGCTGAATAGGCTAACCATCCATGGGTTAAAGATCACCGCGAGAATGACGAGACAGGCCGCTACAATGAAAGGAAGTATCCATTTCGTGATACGGGGTAAACTGACGTTACTAATGGCCGAGGCCACATAGAGACCGGCGCCGACTGGGGGTGTTAAAAGCCCTAAGCTTAGCGTCATGCAGGTGACTATCCCAAAATGAACCGGATCAATGCCATAGCTCTGCTGTGCTACCGGCAGTAAAATAGGCACCAAAATGATCAGCGCGGCGATGCCGTCGAGCACCATCCCCACTAATATCAGCATCACGAATACCAGCAGCATAAATACCAACGGGCTTTCGGTGGTGTTCTGCAGCAACTCGGCCACCTGCTGTGGGATTTGGTTATACACTAACACCCACCCAAAAGCCTTGGCAGCGGCAATCAAAAAAAGGACGATCGCAGTATTGCGTGCCGTACGGCTTAACACCCCCGGCAGTTGCCCCCATTTTAGCTCGCGAAAAAACACGCTACCGATAATCACCGCCATTAACGTGGCGGCAGCGGCAGACTCCGTTGGCGTGACAACCCCAAACGCGATCCCGCCCACAATGACGACGGGAATACTGAGAGTGAAGAGGGCGCTTCGCGTCGCTCGCCATAGAGGAATGCTTTTTCGTTCACCAGCGGGGTTTTTTCGCGCACGGCGCGCAATGATTGCAATAAGCCCGCTGATTAGTACAAACAGCACCAGCCCGGGGAGTATGCCGCCCATAAACATGGCACCAATCGACACCTGGGCAATGACGCCATAGATAATAAACACCATCGAAGGTGGAATTATGGGCCCTAGCAGGCCAGCCCCAGCCGTCAGTGCTGCAGCAAAGCCTCTATCGTAGCCGTCACGCTCCATTTCCGGGGTCATCACTCGGCTCATAATGGCGATTTGCGCCGTGGCCGAACCCATAATAGAAGCAAGCATTAAATTTGAAGTGAGCGATACGTAGGCAATGCTATGAGGAACCCAGGCAAACCAAGCACGGGCCGCGGTAATAATGCGTCGTGTTATGCCGCCCTCGTTCATGACTTCCCCTAACAGTATAAATAGAGGAATTGCCAGCAAGTCAAAGACGTCTAACGAGCTAAAAATTACCTGGGGCAGGTTTTCAAGCAGACGATAGTTACCTGATGTAATGATAAAGGTGAGCGTTGAGCCCAGTAGGACAAAAGCAATTGGCATGCCGAGCAGCATCAATACCAGAAAAGCCAGAAGTGTCATTAGGTCACTCCTCGTCGTCAGCTAGTATAAAATTCACGCGTGAGCGATCCGAGAGCCTAGCGATAAGGTGGAATATCGACGTGGCGCAGAAAAGCGGCACAATGAGGTAGAAGTGCCACTTGGGCCAATCCAAGGTAATGGCGATGTCATAGCTGACCGACGGCGAGCGTAGCCAGACGATGGCGTACCACAATATAGTCGCCAAAATGGCCACACAAAGTAGCTCCGTCAGCCAGTAGCAAATGCGCTGAGCGGTTTTTGGTAGGATCCCCATCAGCATGGTCAATCGCACATGCTGGTCATGATGAATGGCAACAGACACCGCCAGAAACGCCATCCAGATCAAGATATAAACGGCGAGTTCGTTGGCAAAAAATAGCGGACTGTTAAACACATAGCGGGCAATCACATTCACCATCAAAAGTACGCTGAAGGCGATGATAAGCCCACTGCAAGCAAATTGCTCAACCCGGGCTAGGTGTCGGCTCGCCCGGGTAAGCCACGTATCATAGGGAGAATGCATCGAGGAAATCCTTGCGGGGCAGTGCGGGGCGCAGGTGCGCCCTGACGCATTTTTATTTAGCGTTAAGAAGTTCATTTGACTGCTTTTGGAACGCTTGGATAATCGGATGGCCGCCAAAGCGCTCAGCGAAAGCCTGGTTAGCCGTGCTAAACACGCTTTCAGCATCTGCTAGCTCGGTCACTGTAATCCGCTTTTCGAGCATGGCGCGGTTGCGCGCTTCCGCTTCAATTTGTGCTTCAATGCCCCAGGCGAGTGCGTCTTCCATGGCGGTATCCACTAGCTGGCGTTCTGCGTCACTAAGCGATGCACGAGAGGCTTGACTCATCACCGACACCGCAGGAAAAGCCATATGGCTAGTCAATGTTAAGTGTTCAGCTACTTCGTAGAAGCCTGAGCCTACCAAGGCATCAAGGTCGATATCCACACCGTCAAGCATGCCGTTTTGGAGGCCTTGGTAAACATCTGGCAGGCTGATTGGGGTCGGCCGAGCCTCAACGGCACGCCACCAGGTATTCATCGCCGCAAAGGGGATAATGCGCATGTTTTTGCCGCTAACATCCTCAGCGCTTTCAACAGCGCTTTCGCGCATAAGCATGTGGCGCATGCCCGCAAAAGTATAACCGAAAGCATGCAGGCCTTTACTCTCAAGGTTCTCAAGCATCAGCTGAGCTGCATTTGTCTTGGCGGCTTTGGCCGCTTGCTCTACGCTGTCAAATTGAAACGGCGTAAACCAGCCGACAATGGAGGGTTCGCGTTGGCTTGTGAGCGCTGCCGTCATAATGCCCATATCCAGTAACCCGGTTTCCATTTGGGAGAACATGGCCGATTCATCGCCCATTTGCCCAGAGGGAAAGAGCTCTACTGTAAGCTCGCCGTCACTTTGCTCAGCAACCGTTTCAGCGAACCGCTCGGCGGTTTGCGTCCAGATATGCTGGGGCGGTGTGATCATGCCTAAACGCAGCTCTGCTGCGAATGCTTGCGTGCTAGCGGCGGCGCTCGTGGCTACTAACATCGTGGAAAGAAGGGTTTTGGAAAAGTCGTTAAAGCGAGTCTTAGTTATCATTGTGAGCCTCGTGGCTGTCAGGGTTAAAGCTTTGTCTTACGCTGAAAAACCGTGCAGTTCGGACTGGGTTCGCTCCGCGCGGGTGGTTAAATCGTGCTAAATGAGGTGTGCCCAGTTAGATCAGCATTATGATAATCATAATACTGATCAATTAACCGAAGGTCGATAACGCCTCCTGCAAAGGAGGGCAGGCAGCGTTAGCTGGAGTGCCCGTAACGTCTACTTACTGGGCATTTAGCATGAATCGGTCGAAGTAGGCGGCGAGTTCGTCATGGGCATCCAAGGGGAGTACGAGAGCGACGTACTGATCCGGCCGCACTACGACCAGCGCGCCAGCGCCACGGTCGATGCCCCGCAGGTCGAAGATATCCTGATCGGTACCCAGCACAGGGGCGTGGGCCTTCTGGTAGTCCTGAAGTCCGAGGGCACCCTTGTGCGGCTTGAGGACGTCGTGCATGTCGGTCCAGTCCACTTCGAGATGGGACTGCTGGATGATGCCATGGACGTCGAAGATCGCGTCCGGGTCGGCCCCTTGCGGGGTGAAGCAGCGAATCGGCGAGGCCTTGCTGGCAAGGAAATCCATTAACTGGTTAAACCGCGACCCTGGATTTCTCGGGTCGACCATGTCGGCGAAAGCATAGAGCCGCCAGCGGCCGTCGGCGCGATGGACGTGCCCGAGATGAACCTTCTTGGCATCGCCGAGCCGGATGACCTCGGCCGAATGGAAGCGGCGCCCAGGCGGAAATCCGGTGGCAAGCCCTAGATGAGTGTCGTCGCCGGTGAGAAGGTCAGGCGCGTAGTGAGTGGCAAACCCCGCGGTGAACTCGCTGTTAGTGACGAATTGGCGCTGCACCTCGGCCAGACCTTTCATGGCCCCCTGCGGGTCGTCGGAGCCCTGGGCAGCTCCGATCGCCCGTGACCAGCTGGTATCCATCTCGATCAGGTTTTCCGCGATGACGTGGCGCTCAGCGTTGTAGGTGTGCAGCAGGCTGGCCGGGCTGCGGCCTTGCAGCACGGACATCAATTTCCAGCCAAGGTTGAATGTGTCTTGCATCGACACGTTCATGCCTTGGCCTGCCTTGGCGGTGTGGGTGTGGCATGCATCACCGGCGATGAAGACCCGCGGCGTACGGTTGTCCATCTGGTCATCGTCGACATCATCGAACTTGTCAGTGACACGGTGGCCGACCCGGTAGACGGAGAACCAGGCGATCTCCTTCACATCGAAGGTGTAGGGCGCTAGCACTGCCTGGGCCTTCTTAAGCACCTGTTCCTTGGTCAGCCAGGCGTCCGGGGCGATATTCCCCATGTCGACGTAGAGCCGGACCATATAACCGCCTTCGCGGGGGATCAGCAGGATATTGCCCGCCTCGGCAGACTGAATCGTGCACTTGAAGCGGATGTCGGGGAAGTCAGTCACCGCCAGAACATCCATCACGCCCCACGCTTTGTCCTCGCCGTGGCCCTGGGCCACGCGACCGATGGACTCTCGCACGACGCTGTGTGCGCCGTCGCAGCCGACCACGTACCTGGCTCGGACGGTCTTCTTGCCCTTGGGTGTGTTGAGTGTCACGGCAACCCGCTCGTCAGCGCCCTCGGGCACCTCCACCTTGAGCGTTTCGTGGCTGTAGTCGACCTGCAGGCGACTGGGGGAGTTGTGCATGTACTCCAGCAGGAAGTCGAGAAGGCGGGCCTGGTTGACGATCACGTGGGGGAACTCGGAGAGGCCATCGCGCACGTCCTGCACGCGGCCGAGCCGGGTAATCCGTGACTTGTCACCGGGGGCCGGACCCCAGAAGTGGGTCTCGTTAATCCAGTAGGCTTCTGTGGTCAGCCGCTCGGCCAGGCCGAAGGCCTCGAACATCTCCACGGTGCGGCAGGCGATACCGTCGGCGCGTCCCACCTCAAGGGCCCCCTCGGCCTTCTCCACCACGCGGGTGACGATTTCCGGAAAGGTCGAGAGCTGCGCCGCCAGCAGCAATCCGGCAGGACCGGAACCGACGATCAGTACATCAACCTCTTCGGGTAACTGGTCGGAGTTGGCGAGCGTGCTGGCTGGTTCATAGCGCTTAGGGTCGCCAGTCTGAAAGCCGTTGAGATGGAATTGCATGGCAGAGCCTCGTCAAAAAAATCATTTTGCATTTGATCAGTATTGTGATCATCAGTGTTGTGATTTAATGACGATGGTGCAATTAGACTTTTGATTGAGCTGAGGTAGGCTTGGCTAAAATGTTTGTTAGCAGGGCGACGGTACCACGGGTATTCACCCCTCAGTTGGTGGCCTACTACAAAGAAGGCCGCTTTCCTTTCGATAAGCTGGTCAAGTTCTACCCAGCGGATCAGATTAACCAAGCCTTCGAAGACTCCAAAAATGGCACGAC
Organism: Vreelandella maris; assembly: GCF_013371085.1. GTDB lineage: Bacteria > Pseudomonadota > Gammaproteobacteria > Pseudomonadales > Halomonadaceae > Vreelandella > Vreelandella maris. The sequence goes on from NZ_JABWCV010000038.1 coordinate 7,389, forward strand.
TGTCAAACCGGTACTAAAGATTGGCTAAATACCAGCTTGAATGACCTGATATCGATGTCTAATTCAACACGAGCATCAGTTAAGTTATTTACCGCCCGTTGCATATGCTCAAAGAGCTGGATAATGTGGAGAATCTCATTGAGACAGTGGTACTAATCTAGGGGAAAGGTCACTCGTTGATGATCTGGCGAGTGAGCTTATGCAGGTGGTCAAGCCGGGAATCGGCAATGTTAGTGTGGTGGCACTTCACCACTTTATGTTTCGATTTGCCCGATTGCGGTGAGTGTCGATTTTAGTCTCAGTTTTTGTCGCTTTTTTGTACGAGCTCATATTCAAACGCACAAAGAGCAAGTTCTTTTATCTGTATGTTCGTTTAGCTAGTCTCGCGAACATCTTGTGGTTCACACTATCGTGGTCACATATCTCCTGTCCAATAACTGTCCACTACACATCGATACTGGCTTGGAGATGCTCCAATGTGTTGGCGGAAGAACCGAGTAAAGTGACCCTGCTCGGTAAAGCCAAGGTTCTCTGCGAGTTGGCCTAGAGTACCGCTGCGCTCTCGCTCAAGCCAAATGAAGGCCCGCCGCATTCTCGCATCATTTAGCATGAGCCTTGGTGTCATGCCAGTGTCTTTGCGAAATAAGGTAAAGAAGTGCGCACGGGATAACCCGGCGGCCTTCGCAGCGTTGGCAACGCAATCAGGATCGTCAAGATGGGTTTGCAGGTAGGCGCAAGCACGGCGGATGCGTGCATCATTGAATCCTTGGCGCATCTGAGTGCCGAGGTGGCACAGGTGCTTCCATTGAGAGAAATCCTCGATAAGCTCGATTAGAAAATCAAATAGTAAAAATTCAATGTGTTCGCGTGGAATTAGCCCGGCACTATAGGCCTCGGCTATTAACCGGTCGGCCATCGCCCGTTTCTTGCTGTTAAGCTCAATACTAGGCTGTGCAAAAAATCCCGGATGCGAGCTCAGGGCTAACGTATGCTGGGCTTCAGCCAGCCAGGCCGGTTCGATATAGAGCGCGAGAATCTGTGTCTGCTCGGCGCTGGGCTGGTAATCAAAGAAATGCGGCTGCCAAGCGTTGATCAGTACCGCATTGCGGTCGGTAAGAGGTACTTGATGGCCATTGACGTTGAAAAATGTGTCGGAGCCTGACACCTTCACCAGCACATGGCATTCGTGGTGCGAATGGGTTACAAGTGGTCGGTCCATATCGAGGAGGGCGACTCTCCCGAACTTGCCGTGGAAGACGCGTTGCGCGGTGGACATCGCTAGCTCCTTATGGTCGTGGGTGTAGTGGCAGGATGGTGTGCTCTATAAGTTTATCACCCAACCTGCCGCGGCAGGTGTAGGTCGACCAGCGACAAGTCTACTACTTTCGTTTCAGAGCGCATCGCGACCTTTCCCGTGATAAACGCGCAGTACGTCGGCGACCACTGACAAGGCGATCTCGGCAGGCGTTTTGCTGCCGAGGTCAAGCCCGATGGGCATGTGGATACGCGCGATCTGCTGTGAAGACAGTCCGCCGACCCGGATCAGCCGTTCAGCACGCCGGATGGAGGTTTGCCGCGAGCCCATAGCACCGATGTAAAAGGCCGGAGAGCGCACTGCTTCCATCAGCGCCAGGTCGTCGATGCGTGGGTCGTGGGTCAGTGCGACCACAGCGGTAGCTTCGTGGCAATGGCCAGCGGCGATGAATTCGGAAGGCAGCACTGGATGTACTTGAACTCCCTCGGGTGGGCGTCGCAGCATCTCTTCGCGCGGATCACAGGCAATCACCTCACAGCCGATGGTACGAGCGAAGCTGGCGCAGTATTCGGCCACTGGCGACAACCCGGCAAGAATCAGCCTAAGCACAGGGCCGATGCGTATTCGCACGCGTTCGTTCACGAGCTGCGCAATCTCGCCGCCATGGTCGTCCGCCATGAGCACGAAGGCACCGGAGGACAGGTCGAGTTCACGCACCAACCGACGTTGGCCGAGCAGTGCGTTGTACATGCCCTGCAGATGGTCGACCCAAGTTTTGTCCGGTGCGCGATGCTCGACTAGTACCTTAAGAACACCGCCGCACGGCAGTTGCAGCCGCTGACGCTCTTCATCGCTCTCCCCATACAGGACGATCTGGGTCGGTGCACGCAGCTCGCCGTCAGCGAGACTTTCGAGAAAGGCCTCCTCGACGCAGCCGCCCGAAAGGGAGCCGATGAGTTGGCCGTCCGCTCGCACGGCCAGCATCGCGCCGGGTGTACGGGGTGCCGAGCCGTAGGTTGAAAGCACCGTGCACAGCCAAAAGGAGTGACCCTTGCGAGCCCACTGCAAAGCGGTGTGAACGACCTGAAGGTCGAGTTGACGCATAACAGCATCCTCGTTATGAGCGCGGTCGCATGAGGCGCCGCGTAAGTCTGTAATGTTTACGGTTCTGCACATCCACGTTGCTACTGAAGAGTATGCCCGGATTTTATAGCTAAGAGACCGATGTGGCCGTTCTTCGTTGTAGCACCGGCTCTAGCGGCGTTTGATAATTGCTCTGGCTTAGCCCAAGGCCCCTTTTTTCACCGCAGCTCAGACTCATGCTGCTCTCAGGGATCAACAGGGCTTGCCCTGAATCAGTTTTTTTATGTTGCACTGTGCCTCATTTATCTAGGTTTAGCCCTTGAACTCGGGAGTGGTGAGATCGTTTGTCATCTTATTCTATTAATGGCTGCACTATAAGAGGACTGTTCCAGTCAGTTAACCCTTGAGGTACTGATAGCCGGAATCGAATTTGATGACACGCCGACAATTCCTCGAGACCACCATAGCCAGACTCAAATATCAGTTCCTGCGACCTAAGGGTTCGACCAGCTCCGTGCTCGTCTTGTTGCACAAGGGCCTAGGCAGCCTCAATCTAAGGAATGGCTTCCCGGCTCGGCCCCATCAAGGTTCGGTAAGCCATCCGATTTTTCGCCCCAGCGCTTGACTACACCGAGTTCGATATCGAACAGGTCGAGTACACGGCCGAGCGTATGGTCGACCATCTCGTTAAGCGAGGCCGGCTTGGCGTAAAATGCCGGTACCGGCGGGGCGATGATGGCGCCCAGCTCGGCCAGTTCGGTCATGGTACGCAGGTGGTTCCGGTGAAGCGGCGTCTCGCGGACCATTAGTACCAAGCGCCGATGCTCCTTGAGGATCACGTCGGCGGCACGGGTTAGCAGCGTGGAGGTCACGCCACTAGCGATCTCCGACATTGAGCGTACCGAACATGGAGCAATGAGCATACCCATGGTCTTGAATGAACCGCTGGCTATGGCCGCACCAATGTCCTGGTTGGAGTAGCACACCTTCGCCAGCGGTTTGAGTTGTGACCATGATAGTCCTGTCTCGTGGGTCAGCGTGATCAGCGCTGATTTCGACACCACTAGGTGCGTCTCGATCGGCGTGTCACGCAATAACTCCAGCAGACGAAGCCCGTAGACAGCCCCTGATGCGCCAGAAATACCAATAATTAGTCGCTGCGGGGAGGGGTTAGCTGAGTTCATTGTCTGTATCCTGAGTGGTGCCTTCCTTGAAGAAATGGATGGCTTCTAGCGCCGTGCCTAGCGTTTTACTGATTATGTCGATAAATAGCATGGCCGCCGGGGTGAGGGGCCTCCGGCTGTCATGCACGCAAACCATTCGCCGAGTAATACCGGGCGACGCTATTGGGTAGGCGCGTACAGCACCTTCTTCAAGGCCTCGCTGTAGCACGGTTGCTGGCAGCACGCTAACCCAGTCACTGCGTCTCAGGAAGCTCTCAATCACCGTTAAGTCATCAAGTTCCATGTGCGGTGCTAGCTCGATGCCTTGGGCCGCCAGCACTTGATCGATCACAATGCGCAAGCCGTGACGGCGAGATGGAAGGACGAGTTTGAGTTGACCAAGAGCTTTGAGTGAAACCGGCAGCGGAACGCGCAATCGCGTAGTGGCACTGCAGGCGATCAGCAATTCCTCATTGAGGATATCGATACGGTTTAGGTGTTCTTGTTGAAAGCTCTGGTTAATCACTGCGAAGTCCAGTGTACCGGATAGGACCCTATCAATCAGATCTTGGCTGTAGCCGTAACTAATCTGCAGCTCGACGTCCGGATGGTTCTCGACGAAGTAGGCTAGCGTGCTGGCCAGAGCTTGGTTGGCTGCCGAGGCAATCAGTCCGGCGTTGATCCGCCCACCAATCTTACCGCTGCGGTCGATCAGTGTTTGCCGCGCTTCAAGAAGCCCGCCGAGGATTGGCATGAACAGTCGATAGGCCTGCACACCTGCTTCTGTTGGTGTCATTCCCTTAGGAGTACGCTCGAACAATGGCTGACCGAGCTCCTCTTCCAGCTTGGAGATCTGCATCGAAAGGGCCGGTTGAACAATGTTCAACCTCTGCGCCGCTTTGGTCACCGACCCTTCCTCATACAGACAGGTAAAGTACTTCAGCTGACGCAGTTCCATTACAGCCTCATCAATGTCGGTCTATAGGGTTCCGATATTCTGATAGACGTGCTTGAGTTCTGTAAAATCTAACAGTGCATCGTAGCCATGCAGGCGTCCTAGGCCACTCTTTCGGTAGCCTCCGGTTTCAGCTTCAGCGAACAGCTTGTTATGGTCGTTGATCCATACCGTGCCGTTGCGCAGTGACCGGGCCATACGTAGGGCTCGGGCGCCGTCATGGGTCCAGACGCTGGCTGAGAGACCGAACTCGGTGTGATTTGCGCGACGCACTGCTTCGGCCTCGTCCTCAAAAGTTTCCAGCACCAGTAGTGGGCCAAAGATTTCCTCCTGACAGAAAAAAGCGCCGCTGTCCTGATGAGCGATCAGCGTCGGAGAGAGAAAGGCTCCGCTGTCCAGCGCACCTCCTGGACGGCCGCCAGCCAGCACCACCTCGTCGCAGCTGTCCATCGATTCGCGTATGCGTTGCTCGACCCACTCACACGATTCTTGGTCGATCAAAGGGCCCATTTGGGTCGCTGCATCCAGGCCATGACCTAGGCGAATTTCACTAAGCGCCACAGCCAATGCCTGTTTCATTTCCGCCGAGCGGCTGGCGTGGACCAGTACGCGCCGAGCGGCGGTACACTGCTGGCCGGAGATGATGGTTGCGGCGGCGGCGAGCTTGGGCGCCACTGTCGCCACGTCGGCGTCGTCCAGCACCAGGCAGCAGGATTTGCCGCCCAATTCCAACGATAGCTTCTTCATAGTCGGTGCGGCATCCTGCATAATCCGTGTACCAGTCGCGGTGGAGCCGGTGAAACTGAGCACGTCGACCTTCGGCGTGGCGACCAGATGGGCCGCGCCGGAGTGGCCGGTTTCGGCGAATAAGTTGACCACCCCGGGCGCCAAGCCAGGCAGTTCCAACAGTGGTGCGAGGAAGTCTGCAGTAAACAGAGCGGTCTGCTGCGCTGGCTTAACCACGCAGGTGCAGCCAGCGGCCAGCGCCGGGGCCAGCGCGCGCACTAGCAGTACCGCCGGTGCGTTCCAGGGGATAATAAGCCCGGCCACGCCGGCCGGCTCGCGCAGCATGGTGGAGAATTCACCAGGCGCCACTTCGAGCACATGCCCTGGGTTGTGCCGCGCGAGGCCAGCGTAATAAAGAATTTCTGAAATGGCTCCGCCGATCTCGCCGCGCGATTGCGCCAGAGCCTTACCGTTCTCACGCGTGAGCAACTGGGCAAGCGCTTCCTGGCGGCTTTTTAGGGCGGCAGCCCAATCCAGCATTAGCTGCTGGCGCAGGCGGGGGTTTTGTGACCACTGCGGATTCTCGAAGGCCCGCACGGCAGCATCGACAGCGGCGCGTGCTTGGGCCTCGCCGCCATCTGCGAAACGTCCGATGAGTTCGCCGTTGGCAGGATCAAGACTGTCGGCCCACTGGCCGTTGCCTTGCCATTTTCCATCAATAAAGTGTTGGGCCTGTTGCATCTGTTTCTCCTGTCCGGCGAAGGTATTTTGTGATTGTTTAGTCGCTGACAAAGGTCTCTGCGCTCTTTATTGTGATCACCCCAAACAGGTGGCATCCCGAAACGATAACTTGTGAAATGTCGTTCTGGAGATGCGCTTGCTATTGAGTGTTCAGAGAAGTGAGCGTGTCGTCATGTGCCTTGTTATCGGTCAGCTGTTGCTCGGCTTACCGAATAATTGCTGCCAGTCGGCGCCCGCCGCCTGGGCGACCGCAGTGAGATCCACCTCGGCCTCGCCAGGGACATGGATTCGCTTGAAGCGCATCGCTGGAGCCGTCAATGATACGGTGGCATCTAAGCCCATCTTCGATCCGATTCCGTCACGGGTGGAAGGATCTAGTTTGGAGCCCTGCGATTCATGGATCAATACTAAGTCACGATCAGCCTGGAAGCGCGTCGCCACCGCCCACTCGACCTCGGCGGGGGTGTGGATGTCGACATCGGTATCGACCACCACCACGTGCTTGATATCATAGTGTCCACCAAGTGCGCCTAGGATCACATTTTTCGCCTCTCCCTCCGAGCGCTTTTCAATCTGTATATAGAGGTGATAGCGGCAAACGCCACCGCGCGCCAGATGCACGTCGCGTACTGAGGGGAAGCTGCGCCGCAGGTGCGCAAGCATCGTCGCCTCGCGTGGGATGCCGCCGAGAAGCAAATGCTCAAGGCTGCCACCCACGATGGTGTGGAACATCGGGGCCTGACGGTGAGTGATGGCATCCACTTTGATCACATGACGTTCGGCGCGCTCGCCGTAGTACTGCGGAAATTCGCCGAAGGGCCCCTCTTCCTCACGGGCGTTGGCCAGCAGGCGGCCTTCAATGACAATTTCCGCCTCGGCTGGTACGCGGATTCGGTTGGTCACACACTTGGCCACCGACAGCGGACGGCCGTGTAGAGCGCCAGCAATCTCAAGTTCGTCATGGTCGATCGGCACGATGGCTTGCGATGCCATCAGCGTCAGCGGGTCGCATCCGACCACCACGGCGACCTCAAGATCATCGTTATTGCGCTCTGACTCCTGAAAGTAGGCCAGGGTATGGCGGGGTAACAGCAGCGCACCGAGGCGGTCGGAGCCGCTGACCTGCAGTCGATGGATGGATACGTTTTGCACACCGGTGTGCGGATTGCGGGTTATTAAAAGACCCGCCGTAATATAGGCGCCACTGTCATGTTCGTTGTGTATAGGAATCGGCAGTTGGCCGAGCAGGTTAACCTCGTGGTGAACCACCTGTTGACAACTGGGCTCGGCTGTTTCAAGCCAAGGCAGTGGCTCGAGGCAGGCGTGCTCAAAACGCTCTAGCACCTGACTGGGTTCGACGCCCATCGCTTCGGCCATCCATCGACGATCCGACAACAACCCTGAAATTATCGGAATCTCATGCCCTCCGGGCTTTATAAATAATGATGCGCTTTGGCCATCCAACCGGTTGGCGATGCCCGCGACCCCAAAGCTGAGGTTAATACCTGGGCGGATGATACTCAGCCGCTGATTGCGCTGGAGATGATCCAGCCAACCGCGGAGGCAGGCACCAAGCGGCAGGGTTGATGAGGCGGAATTGGCCGAAGATGACGGGATAGATGGCATGGCAATTTTCTCACAATTATTATTTCGGCCATTCTAGGAATGTTGTGAAACCCTGCATATTAAGCTTTTTTGATGCCCGCCATCAGTATCGGCGATGCCCTACATTATTTAGCATGCATTTTCGAATAAAACATCCACGATATCGGTTTCGTTACTTATCTATCGAGGCCCATAACTTTCAGTGATTTCACGCATCACTATTTATTAATGTTCGATGAAAGAGGACTTGTGCTAGGTTCTTGAACAATAAGAAGTGCGTCGGGCCGGCAAAAATAACTTCCTTATTTCCCAGTTAGTTGGTGGGAGTTGGTAGGAGGCATCAGACGACCATGCCTCGAAGTTGGCAGAAGCGCCCTGTTGCAGCGGTTTAATCTGCCCGTTTGGTTCAGCCGCCCATTAAATGACAATACATAAAAAAAAGGTGGACTATGAAGATAACAATTAGATTGCTTTGCACACTAGGTTTCGCTGCGGTCTTCAGCGCCAGTGCGATGGCCAAAGACCTACGCCTAGGCCTAATCGTCCCAGGCACCCATGCTTGGACTCAAGCCGCGCAAGCTATGGGCGAGGAGCTTAAGGAGCGCTCGGATGGCCAATATAACGTGGTTGTCTTCCCTGCCGGCCAGCTCGGCAACGAGGCACGAATGCTCCAGCAACTGCAGACCGGCGCACTCGACATTGCGTTCTTGACTGCCGCCGAGGTTGCCAACCGGGTGCCGGATTTCGGTGCGTTGTTCGCCCCTTATCTCGTACGTGATGTAGTTCAGGCTGGCCAGTTACTCAATGGCGAGACTGCCCAGGCGATGCTAGACCAGCTTCCGGCCAAGGCTGGCGTCGTCGGTCTCGGTTATGGCGTGGCGGGAATGCGACTGATGTTAAATGCTTTTCCGACCGACACGGTCGAAGCTATCGGCGGTCGAAAGATTCGTATCACGCCGTTTCCTCCAGTGCAGGACTTCTACCGCCTACTCGACGCCGCCTCGACGCCTATGCCTGTCACCGATGTATATGACGCGCTGGCCAACGGGCAAGTCGACGGGGTGGATGCTGATCTTGAGCTGATCTGGAAACTGCGTCTCTACGAGCGTGCCAATACCGTGCTACAGAGCAACCATATGATGTTTCCAGTCATTGGTTTGATGTCGGGGCGACTCTGGGCGCAAATGAGTGAAAAAGACCGAGGCATGATTCGCGAGCTGACCCGCAAACACCTCAGCACCCTAACAGCCCACTATGAAAAGGCTGAGGCCGATACACAGACTAGGATCGAACAAGCTGGAGTTAAGGTGACGCCTGTAGGCCCTGAGTTTTTCGGTGATACGTTGCAACAGTGGGAAGATATCTGGCAAGAGAAGACCCCGGAGCTCGTTGATCTGCGCCGGGAAGCGGCCGACCTATAACTTCTAAGCCCCGCGACGCGACCTGCGGGGCTTTTACCCCAGTTTTATTCGGAGAGATGGCTATGATCCGTGCGCTAAGCAACACGATTGGTCGTGCCGAAAGGGCCGCGCTGCGTGTGTTAGTAGTGATTTTGCCGCTGATGATTCTGATCAACGTCGCTAGCCGTGCACTTAAAGTGCCGATCTTCTGGCTCGATGAACTGGCGGTTCTGACCATGGTCTGGCTGGCCATGGTGGGACTGGCAGTGACCTTACAGACGCGCGAGGCTGTAGCCGTTACGCTTCTGATTGATACCGTTCCAAAAAATGTGAGCAATGTGCTCCAATGCGCCGCCGACTTAGTGGTGCTCGGTTTTGCCGTGGCGCTGCTGGTACTCTGCTATATGTGGTTCGACCCCTTAGCGCTGTGGCGAAACGGTTTCAATGTCGACGCCTTCGCAGCCGATTCCTTCAACTTTGTGTACCAAGAGCCAACCGCGACACTGGGCGTGCCCAAGTTTTGGTTCTGGATGATCCTGCCGCTGGTAGCCTTGACTAGTAGCGTACACGCACTGGCCAACCTGCTCGATAGTCTGCGCGAACCGTACTCTGTGCGGGGCGCCGGGCCATCATCGGCCTCTGACTCGGGGAAATAGGAAATGGTTATCGGACTCTTTGTAGTGCTGCTCTTCATCGGTGTGCCGATCGCGCTGGTGTTGTCAGTTAGCGCCTTGATCTACATCCTGTCTAGCGGTAACAGCGTATTATATCTCTCCTATCCTCAGCAGTTATTTGGGGGGCTAGATAACTACGGTTTACTAGCTATTCCATTGTTTATGTTGGTCGGCGAGCTCATGAACGAGGGCGGCATAACCAAGCGGCTAGTTGCCTTTGCTTCGGTCTTCCTTGGTTCTGTGAAGGGCGGGCTGGCCTACATCAACATACTCGCCAACATGATGCTTGCCTCGATCGTCGGCTCGGCCAATGCCCAAGTCGCGGTGATGTCACAAGTGATGGTTCCAGAGATGCACAGTAAGGGCTACGACCGCAACTTTGCCACCGCCACGACGGCGGCCGGCGCGCTGCTGGCACCGGTGATCCCCCCATCGATGTTGTTCGTAATCTTCGGCGTGCTTGCACAGATTTCCATCGGTGATCTATTCATTGCCGGCATTGTGCCGGGCCTGCTGATGGCCGCCGGTTTCATCCTAGTGATTGCCCTGCTGGGCTTCGTTTATCAATACCCACCGAGCGAACGGTTGACTCCCACACAGATGGTGCAGAACGTGCTCGGCAGCCTCCCGTCGCTCAGTGTTCCGGTGGTGATGATCGGCAGCATCATTGGCGGCATCGCCACGCCGACCGAAGCCGCAGCTGTGGGTGCAGCCATGGCTGTGCTGGTCGGGCGCTTCGCCCATGGTGAAATGAAGCTTGACCGAATGGGTGGCATGCTACTTCGCGTGGGTATCAACAGCGGTGTGGTGCTAGCGCTAGTCGCTGCAGCCGCAGTGTTCGGTTGGGTGATAGTGTATGAACAGATTCCTCAACAACTCGGTACGATCATGCAGGGCATGACGTCCGATCCCTTCGTCTACATGTTGCTTCTTATCGCATTGTTGCTGGTGGTTGGCATGGTCATTGATGGCATCGCCGCGTTGATTCTGCTGGTGCCCATCGTCTTGCCGGTGGCCGAATCGGTGTACGGTATCAACGCCTATCACTTGGGCGTGGTCATGTGTATCAACCTGACTCTAGGCCTGCTTACGCCACCTGTCGGCGCAGCGCTGTACGTGGCCTCTCGCGTTACCGGCTGCCGGCCTGGCGATATCATGCGGCCGCTGCTGCCCTTCCTGCTCATCACGCTGCTAGTGATGGTACTGATTTCTTGGCAGCCCTGGCTAGTCACCGCCTTCATTTCCTAAACCCACTAGTAGGAGAACCCATGAATCGAATGAAAGGTAAGGTCGTAATTATTACCGGTGCTGCCCAAGGTATCGGTGCCGTCTACGCCAAGGCTATAGCGGCGGAAGGCGCGCATGTAGTAGTAGCGGACGTGCTAGACGGCTCATCGGTGGTCGCAGAGATCGAAGCGAGCGGCGCCCAAGCACTGACAATCACCACGGACGTTTCGGATGAGCGCTCGGCGGCTGCGATGGCCACTGCGGCAGTTGAGCGCTTCGGCCGCATCGACGTGTTGATCAACAACGCCGCTATTTACGCTTCGCTGAAGATGCAGTCCTTCGAGGAAATCGATCTCGACGAATGGGACAAGGTAATGGCGGTAAATGTGCGCGGGCCGTTCGTCTGCGCCCGTGCTGTCGCGCCGCACATGAGAGCGCAGAAGTACGGGCGGATTATCAACATTTCCTCAGGCACACCCTTCAAGGGCACACCTAACCTTCTACATTACGTCACCTCAAAGGGGGCGATTCTGTCGCTTACTCGTGCGCTGGCACGTGAGTTGGGCGACCATGGCATTGCGGTCAATACACTAGCTCCGGGGCTGGTACTGAGCGAAGGTGTGGTGGCCAACGCCGAAATGCGTGAACGGCTCACAGCACCAGTTATCGCCAGCCGGGCGATCAAGCGCGACCAGATGCCGGAGGATCTGATCGGCCCGCTGCTATTCCTGGCCTCGGATGAGAGCGCTTTTATGACTGGCGAGACGGTGGTTGTGGACGGTGGATCGGTGATGCACTGATTCGGCGTTACCTAGGCTGTACTTAAAGGGCTGCGAGTGATCGCGGCCCTTTCTACGTAGTGCTGCGGGCCTATCTCCTGGGGGGCACTGAAGCTGCCGTGGGAAGGTTGAGTTAGGCGTAGGAAGTAGTATGCTCAGTTCCATCTCTCACTGGGAGAAGGTATCCGAAGGCGGAGGAGACGGAGCCGATTAAGGGCGTAGAATGGATGGATCAATGATCACTTCGATGAGGAAGGGCCGGTTTGTCGCCTGGGCATGCTCGAAGATGTCGGCAAATTCCTCGGTGCTCTCTACACGTGCCGCCCCCGCCCCGAAGGCTCGGGCCAGTTGCAGCATGTCCGGATTTATCAGGTCAGTGCCGTAGCGGCGACCAGGCCAGCATCGCCGTCATAATGGGCGTGGCTGTTATCGAAACGGTCCTGACGACGGAACGCGGTGACCACCGGTAGGACGCGCTTTTCGACGAAGCTCTCCAGCTGCTGTCGACTCTCGGCCGTCCAACCGGATCCGCCGACTACCATCAGTGGATGACGTGCTGCGCTCAACAGGCTCTCCAGCAGGTGCATGTCGCGCGGGGATGGGTAACCCTGCACAGCGGTGGAGCCAGCCAACTCCACCGGTGAAAGTGTTTGGTACAATAGATCTTCGGGCAGGCCCATTACCACTGGGCCCATGCGACCCGACTGAGCGGTGGCAAACGCCCGGCTTAGATACTCGGGTAGGCGTTCGGTTTCCTGGATATCGATGGCCCATTTTGCGACGGAGTCGAAGAGGGCGTGGACGTCCACTTCCTGCCAAGCTTCGCGTTGTTTAAAACTGCGCGGCACCTGACCGACGAACACCATCAGCGGTGTCGAATCCTGTGAGGCGACGTGCAGGCCCGCCAGTGCGTTGGCGCAACCCGGACCGCGTGTCACAAAGCAGACGCCCGGGCACCCCGTGGCCTTGGCATGCGCCTCGGCCATCATTGAGGCGCCGCCTTCCTGTCAGCAAACCATTAGGTCGATATCGGGTGCATCATGCAAGGCATCTATTACCGGCAAGAAGCTTTCGCCAGGCACGGTGAAGACACGGTCGATGCCGTTGCGCCGAAACAGCTCGACGATGGCCTGTCCGCCGGTCATGAATTCCTGAGTGCCAGTCATTCGATTACTCCTGCCTCACGGTAGGCCTGCTTATTTCAGCAAGCCAACTTCCTGGTAGTACTTCTTCACGCCTGGATGCAGCGGGGTGGAGAGGTTGATCTTGGTAGCCGAGCCTTCAGCGGTCCAGCCCTTCATCGAGCCGAACGAGCGCTGTAGATTCTCCTGACTCTCCATTACCGCCTTGGTGATCTGATAGGCATCGTCTTCAGAGACACTGGCGTTGGCATACAGTGAGGTGCTGAAGCCGACCCCTTCCACGGTGTTATTCTGTCCTTCGAACATATTCGCTGGCATGGGGGCCTGCGCGAAACCGTAATTTTCCAGGAACTTGATTGCATCTTCACTCAGGCTCAGGAAGCGCTGACCGGGCGCTATGGAAAGCTGGGCGGTGTTCGGATGACCTTCGGTGGTGATGCCGATGATCATGTCCAGCTGCTTGTCACCGAACTGATCCTGCAGGATGCTCAGGCTCGACTTGCTGATGCTACCGCCGTAGGACTCGATGTCTTCATAGGTCAGGCCATTGGCTTCTAGGATCAGTCTGGCGATGTACTCGTTGAGACTGCCCTGCGGGCCGGTACCGATGCTAACAGCCAGCTTTTTCTCCTTGATCTCGGTAATCGAGGTGATCGGGCTGTCGTTCTGTACGGTGATGCGTTGGTAGTACTGATTGAGGCCGCCGACCAAGCCCAGCACATTGTCGATTTTTTTGTCGAAGGGGCCGAAGCCGTCGGTAGCCCAAGCAGCCACGGGCGGGAAGATCAGGCCGATGTCGACGCGCTCGGCCGTCAGCAGCTTGGTGTTGGCGATGGCCATTGGAGTGCCGAGGATGTCGACGGTAGAGCTGGCGGGCAGACTGTTGAGCATCTCGGTGCGCATGGCGCCTGCATAGGCGTACCAAGTTGTGCCGGTGGGGCCAGCGGCGAACGTCACGTTCACCGGATCGTCGGCCATGGCATTGCTGGAGAAAGCGAGGGCGCCACCGAGAATGATAAACAAAGTATGCTTTTTCAGTGTGTTGAACATTTTTTGTTCTCTCTAGGTAAAGATGTTGGCCTGACCATTTGCCGTTTTATGAGCACAGTCGGCCGTGCGTAGGGACACCTTCAGGTGCGCGATCTTTCCAACTCCGCTCCCCTGGAGGCGAACCTTGCCTTGTGGCTCTGCCAGGCCCATACCGCACCCAGCATCACCAGACCCGCTGCCGAGGCTTTGAGCACGGGCGCGATGAGCAGCACTGCAGCAATCAGCAACAGCACCGATTCAAGGGGTGTGTTTCTCGCTCTCAGGTATCCCGCGACGCAGCCAGCCAGCGCATAGCAGCCGGTAATTGCAGTGAGCACTGATGGAATAATGCGTATCCATTCGCCCTGTAGCAGCAGCGCTGGGCTGAAAACGAAGGCGAAAGCTACCAAGAATCCGGCCAAACTGTAGCGGAACGCTACCCAGCCGGTTTTCCAGATATTGGCCTTGGCGATGCCCCCTGCGACGAACGCGGCCAGCGCGACCGGGGGGGGTAACCATTGACAGGGCAGCGAAATACAGAACGAAAAAATGTGCAGATAGCGCTGGGATGCCCAGCTTGTCCAAAGCCGGAATGGCAAGTATGGCACCCATGATGTATGCCGCGGTGGTGGGCATGCCCATACCCATGCCCATACCCATACCCATACCCATACCCATAACGATGACCATGAGCATCACCAGTAACAGCGCTGGAATCAGCATGCCACCAGATAGCGCGGTGACGAAAGAACCGAAGGTCAGGCCCAGGTTGGTGGCCGAGGCGATGCCGACGACGATGCCGGCCCCGGCGCAAGGAATGGCCACGACAATGGCCCCGCGCGAACCGCTATCTAGAGCCTTGAGCGAATCGACTAAAACGTTACGCATGGACTTGAAAGCGCCGTTTATGCCTGTGGCCCTAAAGCCTTCGAGCAGCTGGGTAATCAGGCCAAACACGATGGTAACCCGTATGGCATCAAGGGTGGCGGAGCTCAGCGCGCGTCCGGACATGATCTGGTAGACCAGCATGATAACCGGTATAAGCGCTTGGCGACGCTTGTCCAACTGATATTTAGCTCGCTTTTCTCCAGGCCGATCAGCCCCTTGCGACGGGCCAGCAGATCTACTACGAAGTACAAGGCGACATAGAACAGCAGGATACGAAAGTCTATATGCCCCATTGGTCGAAGTGATCTGAGAGTGGCTGGCAGAAATGATAAACTTCAATCATAGTAAATTTTATTATGAGGTAACCATGTCAAGTGCATACCGTATCTTTCATGGGAAATTTGGACGCGTTGCTCTATTGAGCATGGATGGGATGTTGGTACCCCATGCTCATTCCGAGTGCCACGTGCTACTTAAGGTATCAGGAGAGGATACTTTTTTTTCAGTCCGTAACCGTCGCCAGCCGCTAACCGACAAAACGGCTGTTCTCGTTAACGCTTGGGAGCCCCATTTCTACGATCACCAGAAAGGCGCTAAGGATACATTGATCCTAGCTTTATATATTGAGCCTAAATGGCTAGCTACACTAAATCGCAATCTAGCCTTGAGTGGGCGTCCTGACTTTTTCTCCCAGCCATGTATTGAACTAACCACTGATATACGTCACAAGGCAGAATTGCTAATAACAGAAGTGTTTACATTCGATACTGTCCCTCGCGACAAATTGGAAGAATTGTTATTTGATTTTATGGTAGGTATCACTGAGAGATATTCAGAGATGTGTCACCTCTCACGCATAGGGGTAAGTAAAAATGATTTTTATGATGCTCGCATACTCAAGGCTAGAGAAATCATTCTTAGAAATAGCCTTAGTGAGATAGATATGCATGCCATCGCCCAGCAATGTGGCTTGTCGAGGGCACGTTTTTTTTCTTTATTTAAGCAAAATACTGGCATGACGCCTCAAATGATGGCCAATATTGGAAAAATGCAAACTGCCTTCCAGTGGCTATCAGATAACCGGGCCTGTACTTTAGGGAACCTTTCAGAAAATTTAGGATTTTCTGAGCAGGGAAATTTCACTAGATTCTTCCGCCGTCATATTGGTGCTTCCCCTAGCCAATATCAGCGAGCCATTGATAGCTACGCCACCTATTAATCAACTGAAGGCGTGAATTCTGTACGAAGAAAAATTATCAACTGATATCTTTTTAGACTTTCTAAGCAGGCTAACACACTCTTTAAAAACGACCCGAACCATTACTTCACGGGACCAAACACATAAGCCAGGAAGAACTATTTTGCAGGCAAACGTATAAAACGCAGCACGCTCATAAAGCTTCTCGCATTTTCCCATTAAAGGTTCTTACTACGTCCGCCATCACAGCCAATGCTATTTCAGACGGAGTCTTACTACCTAGGTCTAGCCCAATTGGCATTCGGATTCGTGCTATATATTCTTTACTTAACCCTCCAGACCTCATCAAACGTGTAGCTCGCTTATCAGAAGTCTTACGAGACCCCATAACACCTATATATAAGGCAGGAGTACGCACTGCCTCGACCATAGCCAAATCATCAATACGTGGATCATGAGTAAGCGCTACTACAGCAGTTGCCTCGTGGCAGTTACCCGAGGCAATACGGCCTGAATATCGACTCCTTCAATCGTAAAAATGTTGAGTATTTCGTAAGCGCGCCATAAACCCCATCTACCCACCTTATTGTTGACTGATCACACTGGTGGTCTCTTTAGCATTGGAGATCATCATGAGTCGCGACCTCAATTCCACTCAAGCATTTTGGTTAGG
>NZ_JABWCV010000039.1 GCF_013371085.1 Vreelandella maris
TGAAGCCGTATCGCGCCATAGCGACGCGTTACGACAAGCTCAAGCGAAACTACGAAAGCATGGTGGCCTTAGCTTGTGGTTGTTTATGGCTGCCCATGTGAAACGTCAACAGACCCTAGTACATGCGCATCATCTATTGAGTAAGATTAAAGGCACCCCTGCCTTCGCCCTCTTTTATACCATCGCGACACACCACGACTTGGTTCCTGCCGCCGCGCTTGCCAGCATAAAGCATCTGATCCGCCCGTGTGATGAGAGAGTCTAGATCAACCCCATCACTATTCGTTGCAGCCACCCCGATGGTGACACTTGGGCTCAGCTCGCTCATCTCTTCCTTTAACGGCAGCTCAGCGACCTTCTTTTTCAAACACTCAGCGATGATTTGCGCATCGTTTGGGTTAGTGTTCGGCAGGGCCACTACAAACTCTTCACCACCAAAACGTCCTATTACATCCGAGGGACGCAGAGACTCTGCGCAAACCTTAGCGATTTTGGTCAACACCCAGTCCCCATAGCTATGCCCCCAGGTATCGTTAATACTTTTAAAATGGTCCACATCAATCATGAAAAGGCTAAACGGCATCTTTTCGGATTGGGAGCGTTGCAATAAAGCTTTGGCCAATTTCATAAAATGGCCGCGATTATTGAGATTTGTCAGCGCATCCCGCTCAGCAACTACTCGTAGTTGCTCTTCCAATGCTTTTCGGTGCGCAATTTCGTTGTGCAACTGGTGATTTTGATCACGCTCTTCGAAAAGCAATGCATACTGCTTACGCTGCAGGCTCTCCAAACGCAGCAAGGCAAAGAACCCCACCACGATTCCCATGATCAACAAAAGTGCGATGCGAAGCGCCGTTATCGGGGCAATCTCCGTAAACAGAACAGCAGCGACTAAAAAGCCAATATTTAAGTAGAGGCTGGCAAACACCACTACGGTTAGCAGGTTGGGAATTAGAAGATAGAACGCCATGGTGGCGACTACCACGGCGGTGATTTGAGTGGAGAGACTTTCGGGGCGCAAGGGAATAATCAAAATGATACCCGTTGCTAATATCCATAATGGCAAGGCGTGCAACCAAGCTCGATAAAAGCGCCCTCTTCCGTACCTGACTAGGAAGGCCACAAACAGGCAAAGGCTTACCACTACGATGCGCATGGTAAGGAGCAGGTAAAATTTTCGGGTGAGGCCGAGCAGGTAGTAATCCGAAATCGAAAACATGCCAAAGACTAAGGTGGCAACACTCAAGGAAAAGCTGAATTCCAACCTAACGCTTTCCTGGATAGACCGGCGATACATCGACTCGCTGCCAGCGTCGCAAAATTGGCCCGTTAACCAATGCACCTGGTTACGCTTTTTTCGTAATGGCAAAGCCCCACACTCCCTGAGTAACGCGGCGATTTCGTTCGGGTTCAGTGAACAAAACTACTCCACTAACCGGAACAGTCAACTAGGGTGAGTTAGCGAACACGCTTATGTGGCTTCACCACCAGCCAGCTCGCCAACACCAAGCTGCCGAATAGTGTGTAAACCACCACAAACACCCACGCCGGCAACGTGAAATAGAGCAGGCTATGCAGCCAGTGCTGAATAAAGGACCCCGAATAGGTGC
Source organism: Vreelandella maris (assembly GCF_013371085.1). Classification (GTDB taxonomy): domain Bacteria; phylum Pseudomonadota; class Gammaproteobacteria; order Pseudomonadales; family Halomonadaceae; genus Vreelandella; species Vreelandella maris. Next base: position 1,611 of record NZ_JABWCV010000039.1, read on the forward strand.
CAGCGCCCGCCTTTGCTCTAAGCGCCATTTCCCAGGTAGTTAACGGGCAAACGACGCCTAACCAGACTTGAGCCACCACATAGCCAATCGCACACAAATGCACGATGCGGAAAAAGCGATTGCGCACCCACTGCCAGTTCAGAAAATAGCCCACGTAAACTGCGAATAAGCCGAGTACCACGAAGGCCACAAACAACACATGAAGTATGAGGATGGCGTCGGCTAGCAAAAGTAGCCGGGATGGTGGCATAGGGAAGGGGCTACCTTTCACAAAACACCTCAACCTCTAACTGAAACATTTGTTTACATGGATACCAGCGCTTGTTAATAAAACCCTTTTTATACTACTTATCGCTAATTGCGCACTAAGCTTACTCCTGTATAACAGCGCAATATTTTTGCGCCGCCATAGACTAAAAGCCCGTCTGCAAGGCCTCTCCCAGCGTTTCCACCCATTGGGGCAATGCTTCTCACACCATAGCCGAAGGACAACAACAAAAGATGGCTCAGAGTAACCGTCGTCTCGCCATGCAGGCTTGGCTGTTGATTCTACTCACTAGTAGCTTGCTGATCAGTGTCAGCAGCTTGCTGCTAGACCGCGTTGCTCCCCTCCCGCTACCTCCACAGTGGCGCTTGAGCCCTGACGGCACCCTTGCCGTGCTGGTGGTTAGCGTCGGCCTGCTGGCCCTTCTGAGCCACCAGTCACGCTGGCGACGTTTAGCTGGCGGCCTGATGCTCGCATTGGGTGGTTATAGCCTTGGCCACGATCTTCTCGCACCGGGAACGGACGACGGGCTTTCATGGCTCACCGGGCAGCCACGCCTGGGCACGGTACCTGCGTTGCTGGTAGTGATTATGGGAACGAGTTGTTTCTTTTCTCCAACATCAGGGGGCACCCGGCGCGGTTATCGTTTGATCGGCTGGGCATCGATCATCATCGGCGTTACTACGTTGGCTTACCCACTGATCACCCAGACGCCACCCAACTCGGTGGCAGGCCTCACCTCCATGGGTAGCTTATTCTGCCTCCTGCTGGGCGCCGCTCTATTGATTATTGCCCATCAGCGCACCTATCCGACGCTGCCACTGCCCCGCTCTGCCATTATCGTCGGTGTGTTAGGCGTCACGGCCAGTATCATGATCTGGCTGGTCAGCAGTTGGGTTCAGTACAACGCCCGCCTCACCGCTGCCGATACGCTAGTGAACAATGTTGCCGACGGCATTGAGCAGCGAATTGAGTCAAGAGTAAAACAGGTTGAGCGCCTCACAGAGCGCTGGATGGCGTTAAGAGGCGAGGGGCGTAACGTCGTTCGCGAGCTCCAAGAAGTAGAGATGCGAACTTTTATGCGTGACGAGCCAAGCTTGCTGGCCATCGTTCACTTAGCCGATGACGCCCAAATACGATGGCGAGTGGGCCGCGAACCCGCAAACCTACTATGGATGATGGATCAGCTGACCGGCCCCGCGACACTGGGCTGGCTACGTCAACACAATGAAATTCATCAGCGTGTCAGCTGGTATTTTCCTGATCCCGAACGCAGCAGCCACGGTTTACTAGCGGTGACGCTCGATCGGGGACAGACCACTATGCTGGCTGCCATCGACTTAGCCGAGATCATCCAGTTGCAGCGTCACCTGGATACAAGTGGCTTCATCATCACTTATACCTCAAACGACCAAACGTGGGGCACGCTGTCTGCCAATGATTGGCACGAAGCGCTTATCCCGAGGGCGTTTGACTCTCACGAGGTGATGCTGCCCGGCGGGCCAACCTTCACGATTACAGCACTGGATGGACCGCTGCCCCTGAGCAGCCTGCCCGGCGCTTTGCCGGTGATCTTTGGCCTGCTGGGGTTGGTGTTTTCTTATCAGTTGATTATTAGCCGTGCCCTAAGTGCCTTCCGCGATCAGCAGGCCGCCGCTTTGCAGCTCAATGAGCAGCGCTTCCGATCCCTGTTCACCCAGAACCCAGATGCAGTATTTGCCCATCACCGTGACGGCACCTATGAAAGCCTCAATCCGGGGACGGAAGCCATCGTGGGGCTCTCGGAAATCGAACTACTGGGGAAACACTACCGCACAGTTGTCTGCGAGCCAGCGTGTTCCAAACAGGATATTGAGCGGACAGAGGCCGCTTTCCAGCGCGCCGTCAACGGCCTGCCCAGCAGCTATTCCATGCGATTCGCGCACGACGAGGCAGCTACTCAGGATTTGGAAGTAACGATGGTGCCCATCGTGGTCGATGGTGAGGTCAACGGCGTCTTCGGTATTGCCAAGGACATCACCGATCGCGTTGCCGCTGAGGAGCGGCTGCACATCCTGGAGCGTAGCCTTGCAGCGAGCGGCAACGGCGCCATGATCATTGACGTTCGCACGGATGAAAAACAAGTGGTGTATGTGAACCCCGCGTTCACGCGTATCACCGGTTACCTAGAACAAGAGGTCGTCGGCCACGCGCCGCTCCTCCTCAGCGGTGCTGAAACGGATACTGCGGACACCGAGCAGATTCAAGCAGCGATCCAGCAAGGCACTAGCCTATCCACCACCGTGCGCACTTATCGTCGCGATGGCTCCCCCTTTTGGAACCAGCTGCTTCTGTCGCCGGTGAAGGATGCCAACCAACAAGTTAGCCACTTCATATGCATTATCAACGATATTTCCGAGCGTAAGGAGCAGGAGAGCCAGCTGGCTTATCAGGCAACTCACGACGTTCTGACTGGCCTCGGCAATCGAGCGCTATTCAGTGATCATTTGGCCCATGACGTTGAATTGGCCGCTCGCAATGGCCAAACGTTGGCCGTACTGTTCGTTGACCTGGACGAGTTCAAACCAATCAACGATACGCTCGGCCACAACGTTGGTGATCAGCTCTTGATCAGCGTGGCAGAGAAGCTGCAGCAAGGATTGCGGGTCAGTGACACCCTTGCCCGTTTGGGTGGCGATGAGTTCGTGCTGCTGCTACCCGACTTGAATCACCCCGATGAAGCCGAAGAAGTGGCCGGCCGGCTGCTGGATGCACTCAATAAGCCTCACCGGGTCAGCGGCCACGAACTCCACGTATCGGCCAGCATTGGTATCGCCGTGAACCGCGGCGGGCTCGATGACCCCGAGCGGCTGCTTCAGCACGCTGACATGGCCATGTATAAAGCCAAGCAGCAAGGTCGTAATACCTACGAGGTGTACACAGAAGATCTCGACAGAAAGCTCAGCCAGCGCGTTACCCTGCGCAGTGAGCTACAGGAAGCCATCGAGCACGGCCATCTCAACCTGCATTACCAGCCACTGATTAATCGAGAAGGCGAGGTCGACGGACTGGAAGCGCTGGTTCGCTGGTACCACCCGACCAAGGGCTTTATCTCGCCCGCGAAATTTATTCCCATTGCGGAGGAGACCGGACAGATCATCCCGCTGAGCCGCTGGGTGATGCGGCAGGCCTGCAAAGATGCTCAACAGCTGGTGGCACAAGGCTTATTAAAAGGACGTATGGCAGTCAACCTGTCGCCCCTCCAGTTTCACCGCCCCAACTTCCTCAGCACGTTGCGCAACGTACTGAACGAGACGCACCTTGCACCTGAGCATCTGGAGCTGGAACTGACCGAAGGCATCCTGATGCGTGATGCCGACGGCGCCATCGATATCCTTCACGCCCTAAGCGGCATGGGGGTCAGTACCGCCATCGACGACTTCGGCACCGGTTTTTCCAGCCTGAGTTACCTGCGCGACCTGCCCATTGATAAGATCAAGATCGACCGCAGCTTCGTGCAGGATGCTGTCAAGAGTGACAAGAACGCCGCCATCTGCCAGGGTGTTATCACCTTGGCGCTGGAGCTTGATCTCAGAGTGGTTGCCGAAGGTATCGAAACGGTAGAACAACACGACTATTTGATGTCGCTAGGCTGCGAGGTTTTCCAAGGCTACCTGTTTGCCAAACCGATGCCGCTGGACAGCCTTATCACCTGGCTCACGCAAAAAGCCCAAATGACATCTAACGTATGACGGCAACATCGAGGTGACTCTCCTGTGGGGCCACCCTGATGTTGAGCCTTCAATGGTTTTCGTTATATGAGCCTACTGGCCAGCTTTAGATTATCGTTAGTTTGCCGCAGTGGATACCTCGGTACTCAGTGGCTTTTGAGGCAGTGAGGGAGTCGACGATGCAACGCCTTCTCTGAGCTGAAAGGTGCCAACAAGATCTGCCAGGCGGTCAGCCTCATCTTCCAGTGACGCCGCCGCGGTACTGGTCTGTTCGACCAAAGAGACGTTTTGCTGAGTTGCACTGTCCATCTGATTGACGGCTATCGATACTTGGCTGATGCCGCTCTCCTGCTCTTTCACGGCATCCTGAATCGTCTGCATCATAGTCGTGACCTTCTGGATGGCCTGCATAGTGGCGTCCATTTCCTCTTGTGTCTGGCCCGACTGCTCGGCTCCAGCGGTAATATTCTGGGTGATTTCCAGAATAATGGCACGAATCTCCTTGGAAGCTTCGGCAGAATTGCCTGCGAGCTTGCGCACCTCTCCTGCTACCACCGCGAAGCCGCGGCCATGCTCACCGGCTCGGGCAGCCTCGACTGACGCATTCAGGGCCAGGATATTAGTCTGGAAGGCGATCTCTTCGATAGTGCCGATGATGTCCTGCACTCGTCGTGAACTGGCTTGCATGGTTTCCATCAACTGCGAGGTACGGGTAACGGCTTCACGAGACTCTGTCGCCTTACCGACCGCCTCTTCACTGAGCTGGTTGGCCGAGGTGGCGGACTCACTGGTCTGGCGAACGGTTGAGTTAATCTGCTCCATGCTGGTAGCCGTTTCCTGCAGCGCAGAGGCCTGCTCTTCGGTACGGGTCGCCAGGTCCTCGCTGCCCGCTGCTATCTCACGAGAACTGAGCGCCACTTGATCACCGCTCTGACGTAACAAGCCGATGATATCGACAAGGCGGGCTTGCATCTCCTGAAGCGCCTGGTTCAGGGTACTGATCTCGTTCCGGCCATGCACCTCAATTTGATTGGTGAGACCCCCTTTGGCAATTTGTGCGCAGATCTTGCCAGCATGACGCAGTGGCGCCACGAGTAGTTTCTGAATGCCAACATAAGCACCAATGGTCAGCAGAATAGCCACCAGCAAGAGCGCTGCGGTCAGGACAATAGTTTGTTGAACGCTACTCGCGGCATCCGCCTGCATTTCGGCAGCACGCTCCTCAGCGTAACCCGCGAACGCACGCACACTGTCCGAGAATTCCGCACCGAGTGTGTTGAGCTGTTGGCGCTCCTGGCGCATGGTCTCGATATCCCCGTTTCGATGGCATCGATTAGCCCTGGGGTGACGAGCTTTTCAAAGCCGTCAATCACGGCCTTGAAGTAGGGAAAACGACGCTGAGAGGCATCAACGCTAATATCTCGAAACTCTTCAAATCTGACCAGGCTACTATCCAGGCTTTCTTGCGTCTGATTGAGCGCGGCTGCTGTCATCTCATCGTCGCCGAGCCGAGAAAACTCCTCATATCGCAACATACGCAGCCGCATTTCCAGGAGGTTGGACTCCATGCGATTTGCGGTATTGGCTTGTTCGACGCTGATCTCAGCCAGCTCATTGATATTACTTTTAGAAGCTAACCCGCCAAAAATAGACACCGCGCCGATAATCGCGGTCATGCTGACCATCATTAGCAATAACGTGGTCAGTAAGGTTTTTAATGTAATGTTTCTCATTTTCTTCCCATTTTATGCACGTTATTTTTTACCTAACCCCGCCCCCGGAAAACCTAATTTCCTCAAGGATATTTATGGCATCGACTTTTCTTTATATTTCTTTAGCTCAACGCCTATAGCGATCTGCTTAACCGCTACCTACGGCCTATAAGCGACTTGCCTCTCTAAAACTAAGAGGAAGATATTGAAGTAGCTACGCAGTCTAGGCAGGACATCTCGTCTCGCCTGATAGGGGCTCTCGCCCACGGGCAGATACTGGTAGTTAAATTTCGACAACAGGGAAGAGGCCCCAACAAAGGGCATTATTCTTTTTAAGGAAAATCTCATTAAATCAGTAGTGTTAATCCAGAGGAAAGGTTAAGACCAGCCGAGTAAGTCAGGCATCAAAATGTGTCATTACAAACGGCTTGCGTATGGTGCTCACAATGATTAAGGTTTGCATATTATAAAAAATAGCTAGGCTCACAGGCTCAACATTTCTGCACTTTACAGGCGTGATTTGATATTCCCCTTCAGCCTCATTCCCACTTTACATGTACCTATACAGGATACCGTTTGGCATCATGCCGACTGCTAAATGCTGCCCAGTAATAGACCGCCCGACTAGCCTGGCCGAAAAATAGGAGTTAAGCATGACGCACACCCACGACCCACGTTTGCTCACCGGAGTCGCTGGCCTCGACAAGATACTTCATGGTGGGTTGATTCCACAGCGAGCCTACCTAATTCGGGGTGGCCCAGGAACGGGCAAGACCACGCTCGGAATGCATTTCCTGGCGACTGAGCATGCGTCGGATAATCTGTTGGTAACCTTGGGGGAAGCCGAGGAGCAACTGCGCGATAACGCTAGACGTAGCGGGCTCTCACTTGATGGAGTTAACGTGCTGGATGTGTCGCCCGGCCAGACTAACGATGTCGGAAACAATACCTATAACCTACTGGAAAGTTGGGACGTCGAAGGCAATACCATCCATGACAAGATCCTCGATTATGTTAGAGAACATCGGCCAAAGCGTGTTGTGATCGATTCGCTCAGCCAAATGCGCTACCTGTCGGCCGACACGTTTCAGTTTCGCAAGCAGGTGCTGTCGTTATTGCGAACCCTAACCGGGGAAGGGGCAACGGTAATGATTACCTCCGAGGAAAGCGCGGACGAAGACGATCAAGCATTGCCTTTTTTGAGCGACGGAGTGATCAGCCTAGATCACACGGAGTTTGGTCGCTTATGCCGGGTCACCAAGCTACGTGGCTCTGGCTTTGAAGAAGGCCAGCACTTTTATCAACTTAACAAACAAGGCATGACGCTTTTTCCGCGCCTCATGCCCAACAATCATTCTCGTATTAACTCCCACACTCAAATCAGCTCAGGCCTCCCCGAGCTCGACGTGCTCACCCATGGCGGCATTGAGCGCGGCACGGTGACCTTACTTTCCGGGCCCACTGGCGTAGGCAAGACAACGCTGGGCGCCCAACTGATGAGCCAAGCGGCGGCCAACGGCGAACGGGCAATGATTTACAATTTTGATGAGATTGAATCGACTTTCTTCACCCGCTGTAGGCAGATCGGGCTACCTATCGAGGAAATGGTCAAGAAGGGCCATCTGTGCTTCGAGGCCGTCGAGCCCCTGCTCTATCACCCTGACCAATTCGCCGCTGGTGTGCGCAAGGAAGTTGAGGAAGCAGGCACGACCATGGTGATGATTGACAGCCTCTCGGGGTATCAACAATCGATGGCTGGTGAAAACCTGCAGGAGCGCGTTCACGCCCTATGCCGCTACTTGGTCAACATGGGCGTGACCGTGGTACTGGTCAATGAAGTCTTCACTATTACCGGCAACCAGGCTCGCGTCACGGAATATGGTCTGAGCTATGTTGCTGATAACATCATCATGCTTCGCTACATCGAACTGGACGGCGAGCTGCGCAAGACCATCGGCGTACTCAAAAAGCGAACCGGCAGCTTCGAGAAAGTCCTGCGCGAGTTCGATATCACCTCGGATGGAATTATGGTTGGTCGACCATTGCATGGTATGCGCGGACTACTCAGTGGCGTACCGGAAGTGATTCAACCTAATTATGATAGTGGCACGCTGTGACGGCTCGCGAATACAAAGACGTGAGACGTCCCGTCATAACTATCGCTTTGGCCAATAGAGCCAATGCTGAGCTGTTTAAGCGAATGGTCGGAAACGACGTACATTTGCAGGACGCGCTTTTAGATCAGAGCGACGGGGCGACTATGGAAGTCGACCTAATCGTAGCGGACACAGCGTCGTTACAACGTTACCGCGAACGCATATTACACCTGCGCCAGCGGGCTGCGCCGATGATACTGCCGGTGCTGATGGTCGCCGACAGCCGTTCGCGGCTTCCACCGCGTGTCACCGCTGAACTCGGTTACAGCGTCGATGACATCATGCGCATACCGACCACCCAGGCAGAATTAAAGACGAGGATCGATAACCTGTTGCGCCTGCGCGCCCTGTCACAAGAACAAGAGAACAATCGCCAGCAGTTGGAGGGTGTCGTCAGCGCCCTGCGTACCCTAAATGCCTGCGACAAGGTCATCGTCCGCGCCAAAAACGAAGAGGAGCTACTTAGCTCGCTATGCCAGACCATCGTCGATGAGGAGGGCTACAACCTTGCATGGGTAGGGTTTGCCATCGATAACGCCGACAAGCCTATCGAAATTCAAGCCAGCACCGGGCAGGCCGCAGCTTTTTTGTCCGACCTCACGCTGGGCTGGGGAGAAGATCTGAAGGGATCAGGAACAGTCGGTCAGGCACTACGCTCGGGTGAGGTTTTTGTCGTTAACGACATCTCGCAGGAGCCCACTCTCGCTCACATCAAGGAGCGTGCGCGCTTACACAATCTGGCCTCGGCCATCACCTTGCCATTGATCTTTGAGTCCGGGCCTCTGGGATGTCTGACCATCTACTCGCAGAACCGTGAGCATTTTGGACAAGACGAATGTCAGCTACTAAAACGGCTTGCCGACAACCTAGTATTCGGCTTAAACGCCTTACGCACCCTGCGGGAAAGCCAACACCAGTCAGCCGAAATTCATTATTTGGCCTATACCGATGCACTAACCGGCCTGCCCAATCGTCGTCATTTCATCCACTACCTGAATGGCATGTTAGACACCGCAGAGCACCAAGAAACCTCCGGTACGGTGCTATTTATCGATCTCGATCGTTTCAAACTGATCAACGATGCCCTGGGGCACGAGGTGGGCGACCGTGTGCTTCTTCAAGTCGGCCAACGCTTAAAAGGCGCCGTGCGTAATGACGACCAAGTGATTCGTCAGGGAGGCGACGAGTTTCTGGTACTGATGAATCATGACCCTCGCCAAGGCGGCCCCTCGACGCGGGAAGAGATTATCACCAACGCCTGTGCGCTGGCCGACAGGATCATTGATCACGTATCAGAACCCATGCTGGAAGGCGGATTCACACACCATATTGGCGCCAGCATCGGGATCAGTCTGTTCCCCGACCATGGGCGTGATGCCACCCTGTTGATCGAAAATGCCGACAAAGCGATGTTCGAAGCCAAGCGTCAAGGCAGTGGATGCCGTCTGCTGTTTTCAGAAGACCTCTCGGCCAGCCGCCAGCAGCGCTTCGCCATGGAATCGCGCTTGCGCGAAGCGTTGGAAAACCAACAGTTCGAACTTTATTACCAGCCGATCTTTGAGCTCGACAGCTGCAATATTGTCGCCGTCGAAGCGCTGATCCGTTGGCCCCAGGCCAATGGAGAAGTCCTCATGCCCGGCGCTTTCATGCCAGTGGTCGAAGAGACTGGCTTAATCAAACCTCTCGGTGACTGGGTACTGGAAACCGCCGCTCGACAGTTGAAGGCTTGGCATGACCAGGGCTACAAGCTTTCCATGGCGGTTAACGTCAGCCTTAACCAGCTGCATTCGGGTTGTATCGCAGAAAGTTTTGCTGCCTTGGTGAAACCACATATCGATCCTTGCTGGATACACTTGGAAGTTACCGAAAATGCCCTGATGACCGACCCGGAAGCCATTGAGAGGCTGCTGGAAGAACTTCACACACAAGGCTTTCAGCTTGCTATTGATGACTTTGGCACCGGTTATTCCTCACTGAGCCGACTACAACACCTTTCTATACAAACCCTGAAGATTGATCGCAGCTTCATCAACGAGCTAGAGAAGCCGAATAGCAAGGGCGCGGCTCTGGTGTCGATCATTCAGCAAATGGCCGCCAGCCTAAACCTGCATACTGTTGCCGAGGGCATTGAAACCGATAAACAACGCCAAATACTGCTAGAAACGGCCGGCTCCAACGGTTGGGGGCAGGGTTTCTGGTTTAGCCGCGCCATACCCGCTCAGGCGCTCGAAGCACGATTAAGGGAACAGTGACAATGTAATGGGTGCAAAGAAGGCGGGCACAATCAGAACGTTAGCCTAACCAAGGCGCCCCCTTACGCTTTTCAGCAAGAACGGCACATGGTATCGATGACGTCTAAACATCTCTCCTATATGTCTATACTGAATGCAGCCTCCTATTATTCTGATTGCACCGAGAACCCGCCAAATGAGCCAGCGAATCCTGATCCTGCAGGGCCATCCCGATGCCAGTAAGGCGCACCTTTGCCATTCTCTTGCTGAGCACTATAGCGAAGGCGCCCAGGCCAATGGCCATGAGGTGCGCCTGATCGATCTCGCCTCTCTGGAATTTCCGCTGCTGCGCAGCCAGCAGGAGTGGCAAACGACCCCTCTGCCCGCTTCACTGACGGCGGCGCAGGAATCCATCAGCTGGTGCCAGCACCTAGTGCTGATCTTTCCACTGTGGCTTGGCGACATGCCGGCTCTTGTCAAAGCGTTTTTGGAACAAGTGCTGCGTCCAGGCTTCGCCTTCGAGTATGTGGAAGGCAACCCGCTGGGAAAAAAGGGATTGACCGGACGCTCGGCACGGGTAGTGGTGACCATGGGCATGCCAGCGGTGATCTATCGCCACCTCTATCGGGCGCACAGCGTCAAATCGCTGGAGCGCAATATCCTCGGCTTTGTCGGCTTCTCGCCGGTGCGTGAGACACTGGTCGGTAGCGTGGAGACAATGAACGAGCTGAAGCGTAACGAGTGGTTCCGTAAGCTGCATGAGCTCGGGGCAAAAGCTAAGTGAGACCGGCAGTGGAGATGCCACTTCTCGAAGCCAAGATATTTTCTGTTCAAGCTCAAAGGATAAATTCTGCCCCAGACGATGTCGGAGCCATTAATGTCCCTTTACTGTAAAAAGCATAAGAAAGTGTATTTTATTAATCAATAACATCCACATTTGACTACTATAATCATTACTCAAGGATCAATATTTTCCACAAGGTAGTGAACGCATAATGAGTACCCAAGAACAGGATCGTTTGTTCGCGCTCCGTCAGTTAAACTTGCTAGATACCTCTCCTAGTGAAAGTTTTGACCGGATCACACGGATGGCCAGTCAACTTTTCGGTTTGCCAATCGCAGCGGTGTCGCTTACTGATGAAAACCGTCAATGGTTTAAGTCTAGGGTAGGCGTTGATCATTGGGAGATACCCCGTGAAACAGCGCCCTGCGCAGATGTCTGTAACTCCTCTCACCCCCTTATCATCCAAGATCTTCTCGCCTCGGACTGCTACCGAAATAGCTATTTAGCAAACTCAGGCATTCGTTTCTACGCGGGCGCTCCACTAGTGACTCGTGAAGGCCATACCTTGGGCGCGATGTGCGTTCTGGGCACTCAACCACGTGAGGTATCTGAACAAGAGCAGGCAACGCTTCGCGATCTGGCCGCCATGGTAATGGCACAGATTGAGTTGCAGCACGCCTTCGGCCGGATCGACCCGTTGACGGGCCTTTCCAACCGCCACCAGTTTGCCGAAGACTTGCAGGATATGGAGCGAGATGCGCCGAACGGACGAAGAGTTGCGTTATTTACCGAGGTGGTCAACGCCAGCGAATTAAGTATGTTCCACCGCACCATGGGGCCCGCTTTTCTTGATGAGCTGGCACGGATTGCCGCTCGTTGTCTGCAACAGGCCATTGGTCCATCATCGACGCTCTATTACCTAGGCGGATGTCAATTCATGCACCTGGTGAACCAAGCGAGTGATGCTGAGCTGCTGGAAGAGGCGCTTCGTTTACGCCAAGCGCTACTCGCACTCGAATCCACTCGCGACGTTCCAGTCTTGATACACCCCATCATGGGTATCGCTCCCTTTTGTCTGGGCGAAGTTACGGCCGCGGATGTCTTGCGAATCGCTCATGCCGCTTGCCTGGATGCTCGTCAGGCTGGAGAAGTTGCTGGGCTCTTTTCACTGGACTTGGATGCCCATCATCAACGACGCTTTACCCTACTGGGCGACATCGGCCGGGCACTAGACAATGCAGATGAGCTTTACCTGGTTTTCCAACCACGCGTCTCCCTTGGAAGCGGCGAGTGTTTAGGAGCAGAAGCGTTGTTGCGGTGGCATCACCCAACCTTAGGTGAAGTATCGCCTGGCGAATTTATTCCCCTGATCGAAAATACCCCTATGGCAAAACCGTTAACGCAGTGGGTGTTGCGTCACGCCATTCGCCAGGCGGCGTTTTGGCATCAACAGGGAGAAACACTCCAGATTTCGGTCAATGTCTCAGCCACTAATCTTGAGGAGGAGGATTTTGCCGAGCGGCTTTTGGATGAGATGGCGCGCATGTCACTTCCGAGTACCGCTATAGAAGTCGAACTTACCGAAAGCGCTCTGATTGGCCAGGGGCAGGTAGCGGCCAACCAGCTTAAGGCGTTAATAGCGGCAGGACTGCAAATCGCTATTGACGATTTTGGTACCGGCTATAGCAGTCTCTCCTATCTGCATGAGATTCCTGCCCACACCGTAAAAATCGACCGCCGCTTTATCACCGAGCTTGGTCAGGACGCGCGCACCGAGACGCTGGTTAATTCCATGATCTCAATGGCCCATGACCTAGGCTACCGAGTGGTAGCAGAAGGAATAGAAAACGATATCTCCTACCGCCGCCTTGTGGAACTAGGCTGCAACGAAGCTCAAGGATATTTTATCGCTAAACCTCTATTACCCCTGGTATTCGAAAAGTGGCTACATGAAAGAACAGTTCAATAATGCGAATTGCCTGAACCTCTCCAATTGATTTGGGCTCCCTCGGGTATCGTCGTTATTGCTGCGGTTCCTTCTTCAAATGACCACTTTTAGGTGAAAGAGCCTCAAGTTGGCAAAGAGTTCGATGCCAATAGCTGGCTGCTGTTTTGCGAGAACCCAGCTAAAGATGGCCCAGTTGTTATTCACAGTTCTGTGCTCCCGATACTCTATACTTATCTAAGTGTATGTGAATCGGCGTAAATCACCGTATAAAAATACCTATAACACATGCTCCCCAGTGCTAGTTTAAACAAGACAGCATGACGCTTGAGATAATGAGAGAGGGGTATTCAATGCTTGAACCGCGTGATTTTCAACAAAACGCGTTGCTTAGCCGACTGCCGGAAGAAGAACTGAATCGCCTATTGCCTGATCTCGAAAAGGTAACACTGACATTGGGCTGTAGTTGTACGTTGGCGCTATCTTGAGTGTCTAAGCGGTGGTGGAAATTACGGCCCCCTGGTAAAACGTCATCCTGCTTTAGAAGTAAGTAGTTTTCTGCGCTATTGATAACACTGACACCATAAAAGCGTCAGAATAGACGTTGCGTACCACTTATCAAAGCAAAGGAGTTGCAAATGAAGCGCCATGAAAAAATTAGACAAGCTGGACGCCATAGCTTCTCCTTGCTGGCTCGGCTCGGCCGCTACGAACTAGCGATGCTGCTTTGCGTTGCGGTACTTTCCGGCGGGGTGTGGGGATTCGTCGCGCTGGCCGATGAAGTCACTGAGGGGGATACCCAGACGGTCGATGAGAGCCTGCTGCTCGCCCTTCGTAGTCCCGCCGATCTTAGCGACCCGATCGGGCCGGGTTGGGTCGAGGAAATGGGGCGCGACTTTACCGCGCTTGGCGGTGTCGGCGTACTGGTACTCATCACGCTGGGTGCCCTGGGCTACCTGTTACTCGCCGGACGCTATCGCGCGGCCCTCTTTGCCGCGATTGCGGTACCCGGCGGCATACTCCTCAGCACCGTGATGAAGCTGGGCTTTGATCGTCCTCGCCCGGATCTCGTGCCTCATGAAGCCATGGTTTACACCGCGAGCTTTCCCAGCGGGCACTCAATGATGTCTGCGGTGACCTACCTCACCCTGGCCGCGCTACTCACCCGCGTGCAGCCCGCACTGAGGCTGAAGGCTTACCTTTTGATTCTGGCGATATTACTGACCCTGCTGGTCGGCATAAGCCGCGTCTATCTTGGGGTTCACTGGCCGACTGATGTGCTTGCTGGCTGGACAGCCGGGGCAAGCTGGGCAGCGCTGTGCTGGATCGTAATGCGCTGGATGCAGCGGCGCGGGCAGGTAGAAACAGAAGTTAGCAGTTCGGACACTGAATAACGTGGCTAAAGTAGCGCTGGGCAACACCAATGAGTATTGTCCAGTGGCGTGGGGAAAAACGATAGTCGCCATCCAGCCGACTAAGAACAGAAGACTGAGTGGAGAGGAAAGTAAACCGCCCAGCCACGCTCTGTTAACCTAGCTCTGTTAACCTAAGGGGCTCGACCTCAAGCGAACAAACAGGCATGGTGAGTATGATTATTCACCATCAGCGAACCAACAGGAGGGTACGCCAATGCCGCACAATCTGACCCAAAACCTGACTCAAAACCTATCTAAAAACCTATGCAAGATGGGGCTATTATCGCTCTTAGCGTTGTCTCCCAACGCCTTCAGCCAACAATCGGGGGCGGCTGCCGGTAATGATGTCACCACCGAATCGTTCCAGGATTGGGAAGTCCGCTGCCAGAGCAATGCCGAAGGCCCGACTCCGTGTGCGATGGCGCAAATGGTTACGCAACCTGGCAGCGACCAGCCCTTGATGCAGGTAATTCTTGACTACCCGCCCCAGATCGATGACCCGGTGATGAGCTTCTTCGTGCCGCTGGGGGTACGTCTGGCAGCAGGCTTGCAATTGAGTGTGGATAACGGTGAGCCAATCCAGTTCCCCTATCAGGTCTGCCAGGAGCAAGGCTGCCGTGCTGACGTCCCCATTGAACCAGCGATGCTGCAGCAACTCCGCAGTGGCAGCACAGCAACCCTCAGCATGATTGATCCACGCGGTGAACGCCTGGATCTAGATATTTCGCTGACCGGCTTCACCGACGCCAGTACCCGCATCGCTCGCTGATCTTAGGGGCCTTCCCCGACAAAGCCGGCCGACAAGGGCCGGCAAGTCTACCCTGTTGTTGCCAACGAGCTTGTGTTTCCGTTTGCTGTCGCGGCGTCAATGCACAAATTGTTTTCTACGCTCAGCATTTCGGCCGATGGGCTGAGGCACAAACGATACGTTAGCTGGAAAGCGCTGTTAGGTACCTTAGGTTAGATGTGGATGATGCTTTTAAATGTAAAACTGGCAAAAGTTTGACAGGGGCATACGCAGGTCCTGACTGGACAGCCGTTATCGGCCATGAATGTTTTGACTGAAATCTCCTATACACCTACACCCTTGAATAAAGGTAAGTTGGTTGGGCAGAAGGCACCTCTGCGTCTTCGAGATATCTGGCCATACTTATTCGCCTACAGCTTGCCAACAAGACGAGAGACCTCGCCCTCTTCAATTTAGCCATTGATAGCAAATTACGAGGCTGCGACCTTGTCAAATTACGAATACGGGACATAGCACATGGTGCGTCTATATCCCCCAGAGCTATGGTGATGCAGCAAAAAACGCATCGAACTGTACAGTTCGAATTAACCGAGCAGACCCGAATCGCTATCAAGGACTGGATACATCTTGCTCAGCTCAGTAACGATGACTTCTTGTTTCCCAGCCGAATAAATAGATCGAAACACCTATCTACTCGACAGTATGCTCGTATCGTCAAAGCCTATGTGACCGAAATAGGCCTAGATGCGTCAATTTATGGCACGCACACGATGCGTCGCACAAAAGCGTCGCTGATATACCATCGCACGAACAACTTGAGGGCGGTGCAACTGCTCCTCGGTCACACGAGGATGGAAAGCACCGACAGGTATCTAGGGATAAAGGAAGATGACGCGGTGGGAATGGCAGAACAGGCTGAAGTTTGATGAGGATAAGCGACGGCCTATTTCAGGCCGTCGTTGTCCGGCCAGAAGCCGACTTTAAGATATTTCGCATATACGCCTAAATGGTTTTGCTAACTGAGCTATTGCAGCATCTCATGCGCTTGAAGATAATTTTTTATATCAAGTGGTATATCAATAAACCAATACAGCTACAAATACTTTAATGACACTGGTTCGAAGAAAACCTCTAGCACTCAAGAGAGCGCTAGAGGCTAATCCGTTAAAGGGCCTTAACTAACTCCCCGTAATCGCCACCCACACGTAAGTCAATGGTCACATCGTTGTCATTACGGTTGCGGAAGAACCAACCATGATTGCCAGTAAAAGCGGCTTCTAGCTCACCTTCATCCTCGGGCACGCCACGACCTTTCTCGTAGCTAATGGAATTCCCATTTCCATCACCGTGCGTGTCAAAGTTGACGGGGCCACCGTCTGATGCCCATGCAAAGGTAGCAACCGCCCCTTCTTGCATAGTGAGTTTGTACTCCGTGCCTTCACCTGGCGTCAGGGTAAAGCTCACTTCATCACTCCATGGAGACGCTTCTTCCGCTTGCGCCGTCAGGGAAGTGGCTTCCTCAGTCGCTAATGCCTCTGCCAGCGCCACGCTGGCGTCGGTCATCACCCTTTCAGAATCGGCGGGTGAAGGTTCGACTGGATCACTCGCTGAAGCTGAATTGGCTGTTTGGGGAGCCATCTCTGCATCCGAAGTGGAAGTTTGAGCATCAGCATCGCTTGCCGCCTCAGGCTGGCGATCACTGGCGGTCTCTAGAGATGCAGTGAGTTGAGACGCCTGCTGAGCACTGGATTGATCATTGGCCTGATCAAGCTCGGCTTCCTCAGCCAACTGGGTCTTGATTTCGCCCATCTCTGTCAGCCCCAACAAGCGTCCAGCGCCGGTGGGGTCAATGGCATACTCAGCAGGCAGCACGACGGTGATCAGCAAAGCGACTGCAATGACGGCTGCCATCAGCGTAGAACGAAGCAACTTACCTGTTGACGGTAACTCGGCACGGGTAGGAAGGTCGGTATTGTACATTTGGGTCTCTCTTGAATTAGGCGATGAAATAGCCGGTGAGCTGATAACCAACCAGCATAAAGCCAGCGCACATCATGGCGACGTTAGCGGTATAGGCGTGGCGTAAGAAGCCATTGGTGCGTCGCCAGAATCCCATCACGATAAGGATGGCACTCAGGGCCAGTAGCTGGCCGATCTCTACCCCAACGTTGAACGCCAGGAGATTGGGGACTAATCCATCAGAAGCGATATCGTACTCAATGATCTTGCTCGACAGTCCAAAGCCATGGAACAGGCCGAAGACCAGCGTCGCCACCTTGGTATTGGGCTGAAAGCCGAACCAGCGCTGATAAGCACCGATGTTATCGAGTGCCTTGTAGACAACGGAGAGACCGATGATGGCATCGATAAGGTAGCTATTGATGCCGATATTAAAGTACACCCCTAGCAGCATGGTCGTAGAGTGACCGATGGCGAAGAGGCTGACGTAGATGGCGATATGCTGCATTCGATAGAGGAAAAAAATCACCCCTAGCAAAAACAGGATGTGGTCATACCCCGTCACCATGTGCTTGGCACCGAGATAGACGAATGAGATCAGGTGAACGCCATAGATCTCCTGGATGTACCCTTTGTCGCCTTCAGCAACGGCGTGGGCAAGGGCTTCACCACTGGCTCCCAGGAGCATCACCAGCAGTGTGAAAAGGGTCAGCGCGTGGCGTCGGGCCAAAACAGGCAAGCCGAACGCACCCCCTAGTTGGGATGGAAACATAAAACCTCCACGGGTCTGTCATTAAGTGTTGGCCGTCCAGTGGACGGCCCCAGTCATCCAGCAATGACCGGCCGTGGAGGACGCTCCAAGCGGTAGACACGACGCAGCGGTAGGCCGCTGCGTTCGCCTAGCCGCAGGGCGTCGCGGAAGTTCGACTCGACGGCAATGCCCGTCCCAGGCCGATCCGCTTTTTCGTGAAAGTGACTGCCACTCTCATTATGGAGGTGGCGACTATCTTCGTGCTCGTGGCCATGGGTATGCCCATGGCCCTTCTGCACATTCTCATGGAGAGACAACTCAACGCTAACCATGCTCGCCGCCCCATGCGCACGCGCCTCACCCACACTGGTGAGTACCAGGCTAGGCAGGAACAGCAACAGAAAGGTCAGATAGCCAAGGCGGTGGCGCAGCCGATTGAGCATGTAGAGCAACCAGGATAAAAGTAAAAATCATAAAAATAGATAACCGTCTGCCTTGAACCATAGCGTTGGCAGAATAACGGCGATAGATTACCATCCCCTCCGGGGGGATAGGAATATAATAAGGGAAAAGAAAATGACAATGCATACTCACCAGTCACATCCCGATATCGTCAAGCGCCTGAACCGCGCTCGGGGGCATCTTTCGAGTGTGACCCAGATGGTAGAGGATGGACGCCACTGCCTGGACATCGCTCAACAACTCCATGCGGTAGAAAAAGCCATTCAGCAAGCTAAACGCACCTTAGTGCTGGATCACATCGACCACTGCCTAGACGAAGCCCTGGGTACTCAGAATCAAACGCAGCGGGCGCGGGCTGAAGAGTTTAAGACGATTGCACGCTACCTTTAACCGCTTATAGGCATCCCTCTTTTGAGGAAGTTCTATGCTCGATGTACTCGCCCATCGCATTTACCGCCACCTCTTTCTAGCTCAGGTCATTGCACTGATCGGCACTGGCCTAACCACGGTTGCGCTGGCGTTACTGGCTCACGATCTCGCTGAAGGTCAGGCGGGTGCCGTGCTAGGCACGGCGCTGGCGATCAAGATGGTCGCTTACGTGGGCATTGCCCCTCTGGTCGGCGCCTATGCATCACGCCTGCCTCGGCGCACGTTTTTGGTTAGCCTGGACTTACTGCGTGCAGCCGTGGTTTGTGCACTGCCTTTTGTTACAGAAGTGTGGCAAATCTATGTGCTGATCTTTCTACTCAATGCTTGTTCAGCTGGCTTTACGCCCGTTTTCCAGGCGACGATACCTGACATTCTCGAAGACGAAGAGCAGTACACACGAGCATTATCCCTGTCACGTCTCGCCTATGATTTAGAGAACCTTCTTAGCCCGATGGTGGCGGCGGCACTGCTGATGGTGATGGGGTTTGATGTCCTGTTTATACTCAACGCTCTGGCGTTCGTTATCTCTGCCGCCCTGGTTATATCGGTAACCCTGCCTGCGCCTCTTGCCCTAGAGGAAGCCCCTAGCGTCTGGCGTCGTGTTACCCGCGGCATGCGGATTTATCTGAAGACGCCCCGGCTGCGCGGGCTACTGGCGTTGAACTTGGCGGTTTCAGCCGCCGGGGCCATGCAAATCGTCAACACGGTGGTGCTTGTGCGCTCGGTGTTGGGTTTGGGCGAGAAAGAGGTAGCCCTGGCCTTTGCCGCAGCAGGTGGAGGTTCCATGCTGGTGGCCTTATTGCTGCCCAAGGTGCTGGATCGGATGCCCGAGCGGCCAGTCATGCTGTTGGGCGGCGTTATGATGGCACTCAGCCTCTGCCTGGGCTGGCTTGGCCCATCGTTTGCGGGGCTTGCCGGGCTATGGTTGCTGTTGGGCGCGGGGGCCTCGTTGGTTATGACCCCCTCCGGACGCCTGCTCAAACGCTCGTGTCAGCCGGAGGATCGTCCAGCGCTGTTTGCTGCCCAATTTTCCTTGTCACACAGCTGTTGGCTGGTCACTTATCCGTTGGCAGGTTGGCTGGGGGTAAACCTGGGACTGACGGGAACGTTCGCTTTGCTGGGAACGATTGCTCTGGCAGCAACGGCGCTCACAGCCCTTATCTGGCATAAATCTGACCTGAGAACTCTTGAGCACGAGCACGCAGCCATAACCCATACCCATCTGCACTACCACGATGAACACCATCAACACGAGCATGAGGGATGGGAGGGGCCGGAACCTCATCGCCATTCCCACCATCATTTTCGAGGCTCACATCGGCACGTCTTTGTTATCGATGACCACCATTCTCAGTGGCCATCACAGCACAAGCTTAGGTGAAATGTTCCATTCTTTGATCTCCACCCGATGGAGGATCTTGCCATGAACGTTTCTACTCAAAACCCCTTCACTCCTTGGAATAAAGGCAAGTTGGTTGGGCAGAAGACACCACTGCGCCTCAGAGATATCTGGGCGATCCGTGTTCGTCTACAGATTGCCAAAAAGACAAGAGACCTCGCCCTCTTCAATTTAGCCATCGATAGCAAATTACGAGGCTGCGACCTCGTCAATTTACGAGTCCGAGATATAGCCCATGGTGCGTGCATATCCCCACGAGCCATCGTGATGCAGCAAAAAACGCATCGACCTGTCCAGTTCGAAATAACCGAGCAAGCCCGTATCGCTATTATCGACTGGATACAGCTGGCTCAGCTCCGAAGCGAAGACTTCCTATTTCCCAGCCGAATCAATAGCGCAAAGCCTCTCTCAACGCGCCAATATGCCCGTATTGTGAAAGCCTGGGTTACCGAAATAGGACTAGATGCATCAATGTATGGCACGCACACGATGCGACGTACAAAAGCTTCGCTGATATACCGTCGCACGAAAAATTTAAGGGCAGTGCAACTTCTCCTGGGTCACACGAAGCTGGAAAGCACCGTCAGGTATCTAGGGATTGAGGTAGATGACGCGTTGGAAATGGCAGAACAGACTGAAGTTTGATGAGGCTGAACGACGGCCTATTTTGGGCCGTCATTGTCCGGCCAGAAGCCGCCATTGAGACTTTCCTGATGTAACGCCAACATTCAGCAGCGGCCTTTACGTAGCGAAGCGGAGAAAAGGCCATCCGGTGGAGGGCCGAAGGCCCAGAACGAACTAGAACTAATGGTTAGATTGAAACAATATCCGCACGGCCTGAGCTGCCTGATGGGGAATCAAAACCGTAAGAGGTGGAGCCTAATGAGGTTTCGCGAGCAGGTGCTGAAAGTCGCCGCCACGCTCACCATGCATGCATTGCGGGTGACCTTGCACCTGGGAGCCGCCGCCGACAATTGGTGGCCAACCCTGATGCAAGGAGGGCCAAGATTGGCCGCATTGTCCTAACCGCCACCACGACCGCCTTTCTTAAGGCATCGTCCAGTGGTCGAGGGGCCGTGAGCAAGCGCCCCGCCCTCTTTACTTGATATTATAAGCGACAAGTATTTAGAGAATAAATGAGCATATGTGGCGGTGCTGCCATGTCGTTGGCAGAAGAATAAGAGCCGGAAGCGTGCGATCAGCCACTTTAACAAGACCGTGATGAATCACACGGGTTACCAGTTGACGGTTATGACCACGCTGATCATTGGGGTGAAGAAAACAGGTCTGTCCCCATTTTTGTCCCCCATTTTCGATACCGGAAGCGAAATGCAGCCGTTGGTCTAAGGTTAGAAGAATGGGTATGTGATTTTCGACCTACGGACATGACTGATGACTGACTACTTTGTTCAGGCGTTTATCTACCTGGTGGCGGCGGTAATAGCGGTGCCACTGGCCAGACAGTTCGGGCTAGGGTCGGTACTCGGTTACTTGGTGGCCGGTGTGGTCATAGGACCGGTGACAGGACTGGTGGGCCAGGAGGCCCTCACTCTTCAGCATTTTGCTGAGTTTGGCGTGGTAATGATGCTGTTCCTGGTGGGGATGGAGCTTGACCCCAAATCCATTTGGGCCATGCGGGTTCGGCTGCTCGGTCTTGGCGGCCTGCAGGTCACACTGACTGCAGCCGCAGCCACCTGTTTTGCCTGGTTCCTGGGGATGGCCTGGCAAACAGCCGTGGCGGTAGGGTTTCTCTTATCCCTTTCCTCAACAGCGATTGTCTTGCAGACACTTACCGAAAGGGGCCTAGTCAAAACCGAAGGTGGGCAGAGTGCCTTCTCAGTGCTGCTTTTCCAGGACATTGCGGTGATTCCCATGCTGGCCGTCATCCCTCTGCTGGCCGTGTCCGGAATGTCCGGTAGTGGCAGCGAGGGCGGGCATAGCAGCCTCAGCCTAGTTGAGAACCTGCCGGGCTGGGCGCATGGGCTGGCCGTTGTCGGTGCGATCGTGATCGTGATTATCTGTGGCCATTACCTGAGTCGGCCGCTGTTCCGCTACGTGGTGCGATCCGGCATGCGGGAAGTATTCACCGCCGCGTCCCTGATGCTGATTATCGGCATCGCGGCGCTGATGAGCTTGGTGAATCTGTCGCCGGCGCTCG
>NZ_JABWCV010000003.1 GCF_013371085.1 Vreelandella maris
GTACACCTGGCTGCCCTTGAGTGCCTATCTCTCGTTTGAACGTCTACATGAAGAGGTACACCGCTTACTCGGTGGTTACGGAACTGATCACGCGATTAATTTTGAATAGGCACTTAGAGAATTATTACGAATTGGTGATGGCGTTTGTTGAGATAGGCACTTTTTTAATCTGGGTGGTTTTTGCCCAGCTATTTTTTCTAACGTTTAAGCGCCAGCGGCGAGCTCGTTTTATCATTCATACGGAAGGCTACGATTGTAGCAGTATGAAGCTTGCATTTACGAATATGGCGGCTGATCCCGTTTATATAAGAAATGTGTTTTTTAGTATTGAGTGCGGTGAGAATAAAAAAGTTTACAATCTTGATGATTTACATGGAGAAGGGCTTTTTAA
Source organism: Vreelandella maris (assembly GCF_013371085.1). Lineage (GTDB taxonomy): Bacteria > Pseudomonadota > Gammaproteobacteria > Pseudomonadales > Halomonadaceae > Vreelandella > Vreelandella maris. The sequence continues at coordinate 392 of NZ_JABWCV010000003.1, forward strand.
AAAAGAAGTTGACGGTATCGATAAGTGGGAATATCAAGGCACTATTCTTCCTGGAAGCTGTGTCAAGCTAGAGGTGGGCGGTATATTTTACCCTTGTCTTTCAAAGGAGAAAGAAAAAACTGAACAAGACGTCATTCAAATTGAACCGGGTGACGTCGTTAATGTTTTCGTTGTCTTTTTTCATGGAGCCGATAAGAGGTTGTTAGGCGCTTCCAGGCATTTTAAGTTTTTTAAATCGTCAGTAGGCGTTTTTTTTAACCCGTTAAGTTGGAATACAACCTCTTGGTCTACTGTTCATGAGCGGAAAAAACTAATGCGAACCTTAAAGCAGGAGAGAGAAGATTACCCAGGGTTTAGCTAACGTAGAAGGTTTAACTAGCGCAGATAAGCGCATATAAAGGAAGCTTCAATTTTTTTCACATAACACACGTTATGAAAAGCGTTATTAACCCTTGCATGCTGATTTTGTTTGTCTACGCTATCCCCAGTAACATCATTCGATCTGAAACCTAATCATACAAGGAGTGGATTAGATGACAGTCAAAAGCACACCGCTAAATGCGGTAAACGCCCATAAGCAATATAGCGAAATGGCCGATACACCTAATGTTCAGCGTACAAAGGTTCAAAGCAAACAGGTTCAAAGCGAACAGGTACAGGATGCCTACCCGTCGCGCTTAACCAATACGCCTGAGAGAACCTGGCTGCCGCGACAAGATGCGGTCGTGAAAGGTCGCCAGCTTTCCGGCCCCTTAAGCCAAGCGCAGCTTGATGAGTTTGAGCGCAAAGGGTTTCTGTTTATTCCCAACCTCATTGAAGGCGCGGAGCTGGATGAGCTGCGTCAAGAAATGACGGCGCTGATGAGTAACGATGAGTACCGCAATAAAGATTTCAGCGTGACAGAGCCAGAAAGCCAGGAAATCCGCTCACTCTTTGCGGTGCATTTCCTCTCTGAACGCTTGGGTGAACTGGCCAGCGACGAGCGAGTAGCGGGCGCTGCGCGTCAAATTATTGGCGACGACCCCTACGTGCATCAGTCGCGGATCAACTATAAGCCAGGGTTTGCCGGTAAGGGGTTTAACTGGCACTCCGATTTTGAAACTTGGCACGCGGAAGATGGCATGCCGGCGATGCACGCGGTGAGTGCTTCGTTGATCTTGACCGACAACCACGAGTTCAATGGGCCGTTAATGTTGATTCCCGGTTCACACAACAAGTTTGTGCCGTGCCTGGGGGAAACGCCGGAGGATAACCACAAAAGCTCGCTGAAAGCGCAGGAAGTGGGCGTCCCAAGCCCTGAAGCGCTAACCGAGCTAGTGGCTGAACACGGCATTGAAGCGCCGAAGGGTAAAGCGGGCGGCTTGCTGCTGTTCGATTGCAATACGCTACATGCGTCGAATGCCAATCTTTCGCCTGACCCACGTAGCAACGTGTTCTTTGTTTTTAATCGTCGCGATAATCGTTGCGATGCGCCCTATGCGGCAGCTAAGCAGCGCCCTGACTTCTTGGCTCACAGCCTTGACCAACAGGCGCAGCAGTATCGCTAACGAGTGGTGGGGGAACAAATTGATGGCTGAAGGTTGTGGAACCTTCGTCTAGGTGGGGTAAACTGTTGCGCCTGTCGTTGCGAATGCGGCACGCATAATGAGAAGGAGAATACCCGCCATGCGTTTTGTTCTACAGTTCACCGATGGCCAGGAGTTTCCCCACGCGTTGGGCAAAGTTGTCTGCATCGGCCGCAATTATGCCGACCATGCGAAAGAGTTGGATAATCCAGTTCCTACAGAGCCGTTGCTATTTATTAAACCGGCTACCAGCGTCGTGGATCTAAGCAAGCCCTTAGATCCGCCGTTTTCACGGGGTGATGTTCATTATGAAGCAGAGCTTGCTCTGTTAGTGGGCGAAACCTTAACCCATGCCACGATGGATGAAGCCGAGCGGGCGATTGTCGGTATCGGCTTGGCGATGGATTTAACCCTACGTGATGTGCAGACGACGCTTAAAGAGAAGGGCCATCCTTGGGAAATCGCCAAAGCCTTTGATGGCGCCTGCCCGCTTTCGTCGTTTTTGCCTTTAAGTCGGGTACCCAATTGGAATGCGCTGGCTTTCACGCTTGAAATTGACGGTGAAGAGCGCCAGCACGGCGAGGGGGCTGATATGATTTTTGCTATCCCGTCCCTGGTGGCCGAAATGAGCCGCCACTTTACCCTCGAACCGGGTGATGTCATTTTGACCGGTACGCCCTCAGGCGTTGGAAAACTCGTACGCGGCTCGTCACTGCGCTTAACCTTGACCGGTGGTTTGGAAATTGAAACCAGCGTAGTCGAGTAGTTAAAAGAGTGGCGAGCCCATTGAGGTATATGTTGAGTACGCCATCACCAAGGTTATTGTAAATTGTGACGATCAAAGAAAACGCCACCCCGCAAATTCAGGGTGGCGTTTCTTATTTTAGCCGACAAAAACGTTCGCAGCCAATGTCCGCTACAGGGCCAAGTGGCTCAAGCCGCATTACTCAAGATACGTGTAGCCTTCTAGCCCTTCGCTTAAGCTTGCCGCAAATCGGGCTTGTTCATCGGCCGTAAAGCCGCTGGCGGCTAACTGGTCGGTGAGCTTTTGCTTAAGGACGTTGGCATTGAAGTTGACGTAGGCGAGCACTTGCGCCACTGAGTCACCCGCCAGCGGGTTGGAGAGCGTCCACTCGCCGTCGGCATTAAGCGCGGCATCGACAGAGTCGGTATCGCCAAACAGGTTGTGCAGATCGCCAAGAATTTCCTGATAGGCGCCTACCAGAAAGAACCCTAACCAACGCTCGTCATCAGATGCCCACTCGGGCAGTGGCAGGGTGCTCTCTACGCCCTGGCCATCGACATAGCTGTCGATGCGGCCATCGGAGTCGCAGGTAATATCCTGAATCACTGCTCGGCGCGTTGGCGCTTGATCCAGTCCGCTGAGGGGCAGCACCGGAAATATCTGCTCAATGCCCCACACGTCAGGCACCGACTGGAACAGCGAGAAGTTGACGAACAGCTTGTCGGCCAGCTTCTCCGCTAGCTCATCCATAATTTCACGGTGGGCGCGGTTGCGGGTGTCAAGCTGGGTACGCAGCCGTGCGCAGGCAGCCATGTAGACGCGTTCGCCTTCCGCGCGGGCGGTAATGTCACTCAGGCCCATCACAAAACGATCCTGCAGTTCGCTTACTGCCTGAAGCAGGTCGTGCCAGGCTTCCACTAGCATGCGTGGCTCTTGGTGCGTTGCCAACTGCTCAAATACCCGCCAGAGAAGCTCTACTTGGGCATCTTCCTGGCTCTCTTCTTGGCCCTCTCCTAGGGAATAGCGATCAGGCGGCGTGTCATCAATACGCTCTTCGCCAATCACGTTGGTGATCAGCACCGCGTGGTGGGCGGTTAGCGCACGGCCGGATTCACTGATGAGATGGGGCTGGGGCAGGTCGGCCTCTTGGCATAGCTGGGCAAAGGCATTAACGACGTTGCGCGCGTATTCGCGCATCGAGTAGTTGGCCGAGCAGAAGCTGCGCGAGCGGGTGCCTTCGTAGTCAATTCCTAAGCCGCCGCCTACGTCCACGGTATCGATGGGCGCGCCCAGCTGCATCAGGTTTTGATAGAAGCGGGCACACTCGCGCAGACCACGCTGAATATCGCGAATATTGGCGATCTGGGAGCCCAAGTGGAAGTGCACCAACTGCAAACTTTCCAGCGCGTCCTCACGACGAAGGGTGTCTACCACCTCGAGAATTTGGCTGGCGGTCAGCCCGAACTTGGATTTTTCACCGCCGGTATTCTGCCATTTACCTTTGCCCACCGAGGCAAGGCGGGCGCGCAGGCCAATACGCGGGGTAACGTCGAGCTCGCGGGCCTCTTCCAGGATCATCTGCAGCTCGGAGAGCTTCTCGACCACCAAATAGACCTTATGGCCGAGCTTCTCCCCCAGCAGCGCCAGGCGCACGTACTCGCGGTCTTTGTAGCCATTACAAACAATCAGCGAGGAGCCGCCATCGGAAAGCGCCAGCACCGCCAGTAGTTCCGGTTTGCTGCCCGCTTCCAGCCCCACGCGGCCACTCCCGCGCTCGGCGGTGGCCAGAATCTCTTCCACTACGCGGCGCTGCTGGTTCACTTTGATGGGGTAAACGGCGGTGTAACCACCTTGATAGTCGCAATCACTCATGGCGGCATCAAAGGCGCCGCACAGCTGTTCGACCCGGTCATGGAGAATATCGCTAAAGCGAACCAGCACCGGGAGGCGTAGCCCAGCGCTTTGTAGTTGACGCACCAGCCCACTCAGCGGCAGCGCCGGGCCTTCTGCATCGCTACCCAGCGGGCGGACCAGGGCTTGGCCGTGGTCATCGACATCAAAGTAGCCGCTGCCCCACTGATCGATATTCCAGGTGCGCCGAGCGCGCAGCGCAGGGCTAGTTGTGGCCGTCACACTCATGCAGTTACCTCAGGCAGCGGCAGCGCACCGTGGGCGATGCGCGCCGTTAAAATAGTACGGAAACGCTCCGGGTCGTGGGGCGTTAAATCATGCGCTGGCGGGTCAACGTAAACCACCAGCAGGCGCGATAACCAATAGCGCAGCGCTGTCATGCGCAGCATCGTGGGCCATAGCTCGCGCTCATCTCTCGTTAATGGTCGGCGTGCCAGATAGGCGCTCAATAGCGTGCCGTAGCGCTCTGCGTTAAGCGTGCCGTCGTCGTTGGAAGCCCAGTCGTTGATCACAATCGCCAAGTCGAACAGCAGGTCGCCGGTGCAACCGTTATAAAAGTCGATAATACCGCCCAACTGATCACCCTCAAAGAGGGTATTGTCGCGGAAAAGGTCTCCGTGCAGAGCGCCTTGCGGCAGTTCATCGTGCTGTATAAAGGCGCCCTCAAAATCGTCGACTTGATCCTTCATCAAGGTTTGATCTGCCGGGCTTAGATAGCTCAGCACCTTGTGGTGCATTACATGCAGCCAGTTGAGATCCCGCGGGTTCGGGCGGTGGCCGGGAAAGCGTTTTGAGACCACGTGCAGGCGGCCCAGGGTATCGCCCAGGGCGTGGCACTGCGCCAGGTTGGGCGCTTCCGGATGACGGCCGGGCAGGCGCGGAAACAACAGCGCCGGTTTACCTTCCAGGCTGTGCAGGGCAACGCCTTCGCGGTCATGAATCGTGCCGGGCACCGGCAGACGGTGCTCGTCTAAATAGTCCAGCAGTTCCACAAAGAACGGCAGCTCTGCATGCTCGCCCTGTTCGAACAGGGTCAAAACCAGCTCGCGACGGTCAGTGGTCACAAAAAATGTCGAATTTTCTGTGCCGCCCGCCACTCCCTGCAGGGAAACGAAGCTGCCAACATCAAATTTTTCTAAGAACGCGGCGACCTGTGCGTCGCTAAGCGGGGTGAATACAGCCATGAATGTCTCGCCCAGGTTGCTAAGCCCATTATTGTAGCGGCTTGGTAGCCCAGTTGGCAGCGTTGTTGTCACTGTAAATGTGGCAGTGCCAGTTTGGCCCTGCAGTCAGCCCGCGCAACGCGTATTATGTGAACAACTATTTTCAGTACTCTTTTCGACACACTCTTCAGCACTTTTTCAACAATGGAACTTGGTTATGGCTCGCGCTCCGATCGTTCTCGTCGATGGCTCCTCTTACCTTTATCGTGCGTTTCACGCGCTGCCGCCGCTTACGACCTCTAATGGTCAGCCTACCGGCGCGGTGAAGGGCGTGTTGAACATGCTCAAACGGCTGATCAAGGATTACCCGCAAAGCCCGATGGCGGTGGTATTCGATGCCCCGGGCAAAACCTTCCGCGATGACATGTACAGCGACTACAAAGCGCATCGCCCGCCGATGCCGGATGACCTGCGTAGTCAGATAGCACCGCTGCACGCCTGTGTTAAGGCGCTGGGCCTGCCGCTGCTATGCGTTGAAGGCGTCGAGGCAGACGATGTGATTGGCACCCTGGCGCATCACGCGACCCAGGCAGGGCGCGATGCGGTGATCTCTACTGGCGATAAGGACATGGCGCAACTGGTCAATGCCCACATCACGCTGGTCAACACCATGAAGAATGAAACGCTTGACGAAGCGGGTGTGGAGGAAAAATTCGGCCTGCCGCCTGCGCTGATAATCGATTTTCTCGCCTTGACGGGCGACAAGGTCGATAATATACCCGGCGTACCCGGCGTGGGTGAAAAGACCGCCATTGGACTGCTGCAAGGGATGGGCGGCGGGCTGGATACTATTTATAGCGATTTAGAGCGGGTAAAAACGCTCACCTTCCGCGGGGCGAAAACCTTGCCCAAGAAGCTTGAAGAGCATCGCGATCAGGCGTTTCTCTCCTATCGGCTGGCGACCATCAAGATAGACTGCGATCTGCCGGTGGGCCTGGATGACCTGGATATCGCTCATCCAGACCGCGAAGCGCTAGTGACGCTGTATAAAGAGATGGAGTTCCGTCAGTGGTTGGGTGAACTGCTGGAAGGCAAAGACGAAGGCGTCGATGACGTTAAAGGCGGCGAGCCTGCGCCCGCCAGCGCTGACGTGGCAGAGAGCGATGCCGAGGGTTCGAGCGCCGTTGCTAAAGGGGCTGCTCGCGAAGATCACGTCATTCTCGAACAAGCGGAATTTGAGCGCTGGCTAGAACGGCTACATGGTGCCGAGCGCTTCTGCTTCGACCTTGAAACCACCAGCCTCAACTACATGGATGCGGAAATTGTCGGCATCGGCGTGTCGCTGGAAGCGGGGAAGGCTGCTTATATTCCGGTTGGCCACGATTACCTGGATGCCCCCCAGCAGCTTGACCGTAAAGCAGTGCTAGCCGCGCTAAAACCACTGTTGGAAGACCCAACCAAAACCAAGATTGGTCAAAACCTCAAGTACGATATTTCGGTGCTGGCGAACTATGAGATCGCTGTCGTCGGCCCGTTTGCCGACACCATGCTGGCATCCTATGTGCTCAACTCCACCGCCACGCGCCATGATATGGATTCGCTGGCGCTGAAGTATCTGGGCGAAAAGACCATCTCCTTTGAAGACATCGCCGGCAAAGGCGCCAAGCAACTGACGTTTAATCAGATTGCCCTGGAACAAGCCGTGCCTTATGCCTGCGAAGATGTCGATATCACCCTACGACTGCAACAAACCCTGCGCCCTCAGGTCGAAAACGAAGGGCGCTTGGCGGAAGTGCTGGATCATATCGAGCTGCCGTTGATCAAGGTGCTCTCGCGCATTGAGCGTAACGGCGTGGCCGTGGACGCCGAGCGCCTTCACGAACAGAGCCAGCAGCTGGAACAGCGTATTCGCGAACTGGAGCGCGAGGCCTTTGAGCTCGCCGGGCGTGAATTCAACCTGGGCTCGCCCAAGCAGCTGGGGGAGATTCTGTTTGAAGAGCAGAAGATTCCGGTACTCAAGAAAACGCCTAAAGGCGCGCCCTCCACCGCTGAAGGGGTGCTGGAAGAGTTGGCGCTGGATTACCCGCTGCCCAAGGTCATCATGCAGCACCGTGGCCTTGCCAAGCTTAAATCCACCTACACCGATAAACTGCCGCGGCTGCTCAATAAAGCCACAGGCCGGGTGCACACCAGCTACCACCAGGCGGTTACCGCCACCGGGCGGCTGTCGTCATCAGACCCGAACTTGCAGAACATCCCTATTCGTACCGAAGAGGGGCGCAAAATTCGTCAGGCGTTTATCGCCCGCCCCGGCTACCGCATTGTCGCCGCCGACTACTCGCAGATCGAGCTGCGCATTATGGCGCATCTTTCCGAAGATAAAGGCCTGCTGGAGGCGTTTGCCGAAGGGCGCGATATCCACACCGCTACCGCGGCGGAAGTCTTCGGTACCTCCCTTGAAAAAGTCTCCGGCGACCAGCGACGCAGCGCCAAGGCGATCAACTTTGGCTTGATTTACGGCATGAGCGCCTGGGGACTGGCGCGCCAACTGCGTATCGAACGTAATCAGGCCCAGACCTACATAGATCGCTACTTTGATCGCTACCCTGGTGTGGCCCGCTACATGGAGCGCATCCGCTCTCAGGCAGCTGAAGATGGCTTTGTTGAAACCGTGCTAGGTCGGCGGCTTTACCTGCCGGAGATTCAGTCGCAGAACCGCAACCGTCGCCAAGGCGCCGAGCGTACCGCCATTAACGCGCCGATGCAGGGCACGGCTGCCGATATCATCAAGCAAGCGATGATCAACGTGGATGCGTGGCTGGAAGAGGGCGAGTTCGACGCACTGATGGTGATGCAGGTGCACGATGAACTGGTGTTTGAAGTGGCGGAGAAGCAGGTCGAGGCGTTTATCAAGCAGGTGCAAACACGCATGCAGGGCGCAGCTGCGCTAAAAGTGCCACTGATTGTCGAAGCGGAGAGCGGTGCCAACTGGGATGAAGCCCACTAACGCCCCAGTGTAACTATTGCCATAAACGAAAACCCCGCAGCCAGTGGCTACGGGGTTGGGCTAATCGGGCTGGTTAGGCTTAACGCCAGCCGACGCGATCAAAGATGCGGATAGCTTCAGGGTTATTGGTACCCAGTACGCTGATGTTAACGTCGTCCGTTTTGAAGTTGCCCCAGGATTCCAGCACCGGGTCTTTCTTCACGCCTTCCACCACCGGAAACTCATTGTTGCCGGAAGCAAAGATCTCCTGAGCGGTGTCTGAGGCTAGGTACTCAAGGAAGCGGACCGCGTTTTCACGGTTAGGCGCGCCTTCCACAACCCCGGCGCCGCCTACGTTCACGTGGGTGCCGCGGTCATCCTGGTTGGGGAAGATGATCCCCACTTTGCGGGCGGCTTCGCGCTCGGCATCGTCGTCCGATTTCAGCAGGCGCACATAGTAATAGTGGTTCGCGACCGCGATATCGCACTCGCCGCTGGCCACACCCAGAATTTGGTCGGTATCACCACCTTCCGGGTCGCGCGCCATATTATTCACCACGCCCTGGGCCCACTCTTCAGCACCCTCTGCGCCGTGGTGCTCAATCATGGCCGCCAGCAGTGACTGGTTGTAAATGTTATTGGACGAGCGGATGCACACCTTGCCTTCAAACTGCGGGTCGGCAAGATCTTCGTAGCTGGTAATCTGGCTAGGGTCGAAGTTTTCGCGGTTGTAATAAATCGCCCGGGCGCGCTGGCTAAAGCCAAACCACAGGCCGTCAGGGTGGCGCATGGCTTCGGGCAGGCGCTCATTAAGCACATCGGACTCGACGCTCTGGAAGATGCCTTCGTCTTCCGCGCGCCACAGACGGCCTGCATCGACGGTAAGCATCACATCTGCGGGGCTTGCCACGCCTTCGCGCTGAATGCGCTCGATCAACTGGTCGGAGTCGCCTTCCAGGATGTTGACTTCGATGCCGGTCTCTTCGGTGAACGCATCGTAGAGACGTTCGTCAGAGTCATAGTGGCGCGCGGAGTAGAGGTTGAGTTCATCTGCAGCGACCTGACCAGCAAACGTAGCGCCTACCATCATCGCTGCCATTGGAGCAACAAAGCGTACAGTTTTCATCAAGCACATCCTTATTTGTTGAATGATAATAAGTTGCATTATTAACATCGTTATTGAAGCGTTTTGGCTGTCTGACGTCAAGGGTTAGCGTCTACGTAAAAGGTGTTACGTGCATAACCAGTGAATAAAAAATAGAATGCAAACAACTTTCAAACGTATTGAATCCGCGTTTAGGTTTTGACAGGCGCGGTTTGCGTACCTGAACCGTGTTAATTAACAGTGGTGATATATGACAGCAACCCTCAAGGTCGCCCCGGTGGTGCCCAGTACAACGGCGTTGTCCCTTCACAATGTGTGCCATGCCTATGACGGCCATGCGGTTGTCAAAGGGGTGGATTTAAGCGTTGCACCGGGTGAAGTGGTTTGCCTGCTGGGCCCCTCCGGGTGCGGCAAGACCACGCTGCTGCGCATTGCAGCGGGGCTGGAAGTACTGCAAGAGGGCAGCGTAGCGCTGGAAGATATTACGATTGCTGCGCCGGACCAGCGCCACATGCCGCCGGAAAAGCGCAATGTAGGGCTAGCGTTTCAAGACTCGGCGCTGTTCCCCCATCTCACCGTGCTGGAAAACGTCACCTTTGGGCTTAAGCACTTGGCCTCCGGTCAGCGCCGCGAGCGGGCCAAGCAACTGCTCGAACAACTGGGCATGGCTGGGTATGTCGATGTCTACCCCCACATGCTCTCGGGCGGCCAGCAGCAGCGGGTGGCTCTGGCGCGTGCGCTGGCGCCGTCACCGCGTCTAATGCTGTTGGATGAACCCTTCTCAAGCCTGGACGCGCGCCTGCGCGACCGTATCCGCGACGATACGCTGCACGTATTGAAAAAGGTCGGTGCGGCGACGCTGCTGGTGACCCATGACCCTGAAGAAGCCATGTTCATGGCAGACCGCATCGCGCTGATGCGCGATGGGCGAATCGTGCAGACAGGAACGCCGCGAGAGCTTTACTGCGCGCCGCAAGACCCCTTTGTGGTGACCTTTTTCGGCGATGTGAATGAGCTGCAGGGTAAGGTGCACAACGGCATGGTGAGCACGCCGGTAGGGCGGGTGCCTGCGGTGGGACTAGCTGAAGGCAGTGATGCTCAGGTAATGATTCGCCCCGAGGCACTGCGTATTGTGGAGCGCGACCTGCCGGCGGATGCTCATCGCCATAGCCATGTGGTCATGGCGAAGCTGCTGGGGCGCACTAGCCTATTGCACCTGTGTGCCCATGGCGAGAATGGCCTTGAAGCCCACCTGCACGCCCGTGTACCTGGGGTATTTCTACCCGCGGAGGGGCAGCCGGTGGATATTCACCTCGACCTTTCCCAGGTGTTTGTTTTTCCGCTCTCTACCTAGGGTTTCGTCAGGAGTTAGCGCCGGGGCGCGAACGTCGCATGGCCATGCTAAGCAGAATCACCGGCAGGATGCCGACAACCACAATCGCCAGTGACGATGTAGATGCCTCGGCCAGCCGCTCGTCAGAGGCCAAATTGTGTGCCCGCACCGCCAGCGTGTCGAAGTTGAAGGGGCGCAGAATGATCGTGGCTGGCAGCTCCTTCATCACGTCGACAAAGACCAGAATCCCTGCCGCCAGCAGGCTGCTACGCATCATCGGCGTATGAATATGGCGCAGCGTGCCACCTGCCGTCTGGCCTAGGGTGCGTGAGGCGGCATCCATGCTCGGCGTTACCTTGCCCAAGCTGGCTTCAACCGCATTGAACGAGACAGCCAAAAAGCGCACCACATAGGCGTACAGCAGAATAAACGCCGAACCACTGAACACCAGGCCGATAATGTAGCCGTAGTGATTATTCAGCCAGGTATTCAGCGCGTTATCCAGCCAGGTAAACGGAATCAGAATACCCACTGCAACGACCGAGCCGGGTATGGCGTAGCCCATGGAGGCGACCCTGGAAGCCACCCGTGCAAACGTCGTATCGTGCATGCGCACGCCATAGCTCAGCACAACTGCCAAGCCCACGGCGATTAGCGCAGCGACGGTTGCCAATCCCAGGCTGTTCCAGGCGTAGCCGATAAAGCGCGAGCCCCACAGCGAATCGCCCCCCTGCAGCGCTAAATTAAGCAAAATACCGCTGGGCAGTAAGAAGCCCACCAGCACCGGTAGCAGGCACGCAAGCGTCGCCGCCACGGCGCGCCAGCCGTGCAGCGCATACTCAGGCAGTTGCTGATAGCGGTTGGTGGTATGGAAATAGCGGCGCTTGCCCCGCGACCAGCGCTCCAGCAGCACTAAAACAATCACGAAAGTTAGTAGACACGCTGCCAGTTGCGCCGCCGCGATTTGTTCGCCCATGCCGAACCAGGTGCGGTAAATGCCGGTAGTAAAGGTATCGACGCCAAAGAACTGCACGGCGCCAAACTCGTTCAGTGTCTCCATCAATACCAGTGACACTCCGCCCACCAGCGCCGGACGAGCCAGCGGTACGGCGACGCTGGCAAACAGCCGCCAAGGGCCGCGGCCAAGCGTGCGGCCCACATCCAGTACACATACCGACTGCTCCAGGAATGAGGCGCGAGCCAGCAGGTAGACGTAGGGGTAAAGCACCAGGGTAATGACCGTTGCCGCGCCGCCCAGCGAGCGCACATTGGGAAAGTAATAGTCGCCATACTCCCAGCCAAACGTCTCGCGTAGCAGACTCTGGAGCGGGCCAGCGAATTGGAGGAAGTCGGTATAGGCATAAGCGATGACATAGGTAGGCACTGCCAGGGGCAGCAGCAGCCCCCACTCGAACAACCGTTTGCCGGGAAAGCGACACATCACCACCAGCCAGGCGGTGCCGGTGCCGATAACCAACGTGCCGAGGCCCACGATCACCACCAGCCAGAACGTATTGTTCAGGTAGCGACCCAGCACCGTGCTAGCCAGGTGCTGCCATACGCCATCGGTAGGCATCGCGATATGGGCAAACACCACCAGCACTGGCAAGGCAACCACGAACGCCACCGCGATCAAGGCTATCGACCAGGGGCTGGCACGACGGCGAAGCGAAGAGGTGGCGGCGGATAGCCCGCGATAGCTGGATCTGAACAAGCGAACACTCCTTGCATTGGTGGAAAACAAAAGTGGAAAGCAATAGTGGAAAGCCGGAAAGTAGCGCAGCAAACATCTAATGCGAATCACTGGCGGGCGTGAATAGTAGCATTGGCGCTGTTCTACTGCAGCTTTGCAGGCCAGTCGTCAATGCAAAAACAAGCCCGCCGAAGCGGGCTGTAATGGTTGAACGTTACACTTTAAGGTAGGGCGGCTTAGTAACCACCTAACATCATTCTAGGCAGACCGGTAATCAGCCAAGGGAAGAACGCCATCAACGTACACGCCAGTACAATCAACGCCACGAAGGGCACGACCGCTTTGTACAGATCGACGATTTCTACCCCAGGTGGCGCCACGCCTTTCAGGTAGAACAGTGCATAGCCAAAGGGCGGGGTGAGGAACGAGGTCTGTAATATTACTGCTACCATCACTACGAACCAGAGCATATCGACGCCCATGGTTTCGACGATGGGCAGCATGATCGGAAAGCTCAGCAGTACGATGCCGGTCCAGTCCAGGAACATACCCAGCACGAACACCAAGAACAGCATTAGGATCAGCGCGCCCACCGTGCCACCAGGCATCGCCAGCACCAACTCGCTGATCACGGTCATGCCGCCGCCGCGGGAGAACACTCCGGTAAAGGCGGTGGCGCCGACTAATACCAGCATGACCATGGTGGTGGTTTTGCCGGCTTCTATCATCGTCCAGAAGCAGGTGCTTATTTTGCGATCACCAAAAATCAAAAACAGAATGAACGCGATAAACACGCCGATGGCCGAGGCCTCGGTCGCCGTGGCGATACCGGTAAACAGCGCACCCAGCACACCTAGAATCAACGACATGGGTGGAACCACGTATTTGGCCAGCATGATCAGCAACTGTTTGGTGCTGACTTCGGCACGCTCTTCCGCTGGCACCTTGGGGCCGTAGTGGGGCTTGAGATAGCAGATGATCAATACGTAGAGCGCATACATAACACCAAGCAGCAGACCGGGAATCAGCGCGCCCGCAAACAGTGCGCCAACCGATACCGGCGAATAGCTTGCCATCAGGATCAGCATAATGCTGGGCGGAATCAGAATGCCCAGACAACCGCTGGCCATAATGACGCCCGCGCTCAGTTCTTTGTTGTAGCCATACTTGAGCATCGGCACCAGGGCGATCATCCCCATGACGGCAATTGAGGCACCGACAATACCAGTGGTGGCGGCGAGCAGCACCGACACGATGACCACGGTAAGAGCCAGGCCGCCGCGCAGATTCGCCAGCAATAGCCGCATGGCATCAAACATCTTCTCGGTGACGCCGGAGTCGTTTAAGAACCGCGCCATCAAAATGAACAGCGGTATCGCCACCAGGACATAGTTGTCCATGGCGTTACCGAAAATATTGTTAATCAGGGTGCCGAGGATACGCTCGCCCAGGCCGAGAAAAGCGCCGATAACCGCGACACCACCCAGCACAAATGCCAGCGGATGGCCCATAAACAGGCCCACCATCAGGCCGCCAAACATCACCAGCGTGAGCATTTCAGGACTTAGGTTCATGCTGATGTCTCCTCGCGAAGCTGCATGATGGCACGCAGCACAATGGCAATTGCCTGTAGCAGAATCAGGATAGCGGCGACCACAATTACGCCTTTAATCGGGTAGACCGGGATAGAAACCATGCCATAAGTGGTTTCACCGCGGCTCCACGCGCGTTCAAAAAAGCTCCAGCCCAGGGTGATCAGCATCCAGATAAACGGCACAAAGAAAATTAGATAACCGAGCACTTCAAGCACGGCTTGCTTCCTACGCGATAGCAGCCGTTTCAATACGTCGACTTCCACGTGGGCATGGTGGCGGAGTCCGTAAGCCGCCATCAGCATAAAGTGGGCGCCAAACAGCATTTTGGTCACGTCAAACGCCCAGTCGCTAGGGCGCCCAAACAGAAAGCGTGACGCAATGTCGTAAAGAACAATCAGGGTAATGATGGCAATCAATGGCGCGATGATGCGCCCAAAAGCTTCATTGATAGCATCGATCGCCTTGGCAATCGCATTCATGGAAGATCTCCGCGGTCAGCACAAAAAAACCGCCCCGGTAAAAACCGAGGCGGCACAGAAGCGCCTTACAGGCAGACTTCGATCTCTTCCAGTGAGGGCAGATTATCCATCACGCGGCTCATGTTGTAAGGCGCGGAAACATCGCGCCATGTCGCGTAGTGCTCAAGGTAGGCAATCATGGATTGGTAAACCTTGGCGTGGTCGGGGTCTTCGCAAGCACCGCGCAGAATCACGTCGTTGGTAACTTCCTGAATGCGCGCCAAGTCCTCTTCAGAGAACTGATTGATCGTGACACCGGCGTCAATAAACTTCTGCGTGGCTTCGGTGGACTGGCGTTCAGACCAGGCTAGCGACCATGCCATGGTGGCGTCCGCCGCGATACGCAGGGTTTCTTGGGTCTCTTCTGAGAGAGCGTCCCACGCATCTTTATTGATCATTACGCCAAATACGCTGGCCGACTGGTGCCAGCCCGGCGTGGCCCAGTAGTCAGCCACTTCGGCAAAACCGGCGTTAAAATCAACACCGGGGGTTGAAAACTCACCCGCATCGATAACGCCGCGTTCAATGGCTTGGTAGACTTCACCACCTGCCAGAGTGACCTGGGAGCCGCCCAGCTCTTCAAGCACGCGGCCCTGGTCACGACCCGAAAGGCGCAGACGCTTGCCTTCTAAATCGGCAATGCTTTCGATCGGGGTGCGGCCCATAAAGCCCGATTCATTGTTGGTAATGCCGTAGGGCAGATACACCATGTTGAACTGGCCGTAGATCTCTTCGTACAGCTCGCGGCCACCCCACTGCTGAATCCAGTTAAGGTAGTCAACGCCATTGAACAGGCTGGTGGTGGTGGCCAGTGGCGAAAAGGCGGGATTCAAGCCGGCCCAGTAGCCCGGCCAGTCGCCTGCGGCTTCGATGCTGCCCGTTTCTGTGGCGTCAAAGACTTCGGTGCCGGGCATTAGCGTGCCGCCCGCGCGGAAATTAATTTGTAGTTCTTCGCCCGCCAGCTTATTGACCAGCTCCACCCAGTGCTGGTCGATCTTGATAAGATCAAGATTCTCTGGCCAGGTAGAGGTCATCGTCCACTCTTCTTGTGCTTGAGCAGTGGTCGCAAAGGCTGCGAAAGCAACACCAGCTGCAAGGCCAGTGAGGGCAAATTTGGTCGTTTTTTTCATGGTGTGTTTCCTGGTTTGGCGTGTGACGTTGTTAGTGTTGGATACCTGAAGTCAGGAAAGTGCAGTGCTACAGCGTTACGTTTACGTAAACAAGGTAATTTAAGCGCTACAGAGCTAAACTAGCACACCAACCCCGCTGCAGCGCAATATCAGTAATGTAAGAAAGCTCTTCCATAGTTTCTTAATTAAATTTTACATTTTTAAATAAAACAGACAGTTATAGGGTTTTTGAATGTTGAGATGAGTCGTTAAGTAGTACAGAAACGTTGAAAGTAGTTAAATTGTTCAACCAAAGTTGTAAGCAGAAGGCTCACCATAAGAGGCTCAGCGGCACACTTTATAGGGTAACGTGATGGGAAACCGGCGCGCCGGAGTAGGCAATTATTTGCTGAATAATCAGCTGTCAGAAAGCCAACACCCATCGCGAAGGGTGGCAGCGTTAGTTCATCATGCGCAGCGTCTCAACCGCCGCGGCTGGCGCCAGTTGGTATGGTTAAGCGGTGAGGCAGAACAGTGTCGCTCAATCGCCCAGGACATATGGCAATCCTTCTCCTGGCAGGCGCCTCTGTGGGTGACCAATGAGAACACCGCATTGCAGTTTTCCGCGCCTATTCTCTCACCGCGCAAGGCACGGGCACGCCTGGGGGCTGAGCATCAACTGGTCGTGATCGATACACACAGCACAGGCTTTGACCCTGAAGCGCTGGGGGCGCTGGCGGGAACGATCACGGCGGGTGGTTTACTGATATTACTCACACCCCAGCCGTGGGGTGAAGCACCTGACCCGGACTACGCGCGTTTTGCTGATTACCCCTGGCACTGGTCGCAACTGAGCTGCCATTATTTGGCGCGCTTGGCGCGTCAACTGCAAGCCTCTACTCAGGTAGTGCGCTGGTGTGCGGGACAGCCGTTGCAGCTGCCTCAATTGCCTCAATTAGCTTCGAGTGGAGCAGGCGATCCCAGCGCTGGTGATAGCGACTGCCTGACCTTAGATCAAGCCGTCGCCGTAAAGCAATTGGTGGGCCTAAAGCGGCGTCGCCCGCTGGTAATAACTGCCGACCGTGGGCGCGGCAAAAGCGCCGCCTTGGGTATCGCTTGCGCCCGGCTGCTAATGGACAAAGCCCAGCGCATCGTGCTGACCGCGCCGCACCTGAGTGCGGTGGAGAGTGTTTTTGAACGGCTGTCTGCGCTCTGCCCGGCAGGTCTACGGGTCGCCCAAGATCACTTTGTGCTGGCCGAGGGCCGCGAGCTGATTTTTTTACCCCCAGACGACTTGACCGAACAGGTCAATGCGCAGGTGCAGGGCGGCGATGGCAGTTATTTATTGGTGGATGAGGCGGCGGCAATTCCCGCTACGCTTCTGGGGCAGTGGCTGGTGGCTTTTCCGCGCATTGCCTTTGCCACGACGGTGCACGGCTATGAGGGCTCCGGTCGCGGATTCGCGCTGCGCTTTCGCGACACCCTTGACCGGCTGACGCCCCAGTGGAAAGCGCTGGCGCTTGAGTCGCCCATTCGCTGGCAAGGTGGCGACCCGCTGGAAGCGCTGGTCAATCAACTGCTGCTGTTAAAAGCAGCGCTGCCCATGGCTCAACCGAATGACAGCGCCGTAGCTACAAAAGTGGTTGATCGTGCCTGGCTTGCCGAGCAAGACGCGGCATTGGAAAAGCTGTTTGGACTGCTGGTGCAGTCGCACTACCGTACTTCCCCCAACGACCTGCGCCAACTGCTTGACGGCCCCGGTACGGCATTGCGCGTGATCGAGCAGGCGAGCGAGCCTCAGGCGGTTTTGGTGACACGAGAGGAGGGCGGTTTTGAGGCCACCCTTGCCCATCAAGTCGCCCGCGGTGAACGTCGGCCCCAGGGACATTTGTTGGCGCAGTCGCTGGCCACTCACGCCGGTAGCCGTGAGGCGTTGACCGCCCGCTGGCGGCGGGTGGTGAGGATCGCGACGCACCCTGAGCGTCGCCGCGAAGGCTTGGGGAAAGCGCTACTGCATGATGATATGGCCGCCGCCAAGCAGCAGGGTGTCGCGCTGTATGGCGCCACCTTTGGTGCGGAGGCGTCGCTGTTGCGGTTTTGGTTGGCCCTGGGGTTTACGCCGGTGCGTTTAGGCATTACCCGTGAAGCCTCCACCGGTGAGTTTGCTGTGATGGTGGCGAAAGCGTTAAACGCGCAGGGTGAAGCGGTGCTTGCCGACCTGAATGAGCGCTTTCAGGCGGCATTAGCGGGCCTGTTGGCGTTTGAGTTGAAGGCGTTGCCTGCTTCGGTTGTCGTGCTGTTGCTCGGTCAGATGCCGAGCATTTCGCTTAATGCGCGCGATTGGCAGGATATTGAAGATGTGGCGACCGCTCATCGCGATCCTGTTCTTGCTCGCCCGGCCTTGCAAGCCTTGGCCCGGCAAGCCAGCCACTGCCCCTTAACGGAAGCGCAACAGCAGTCACATCGACAAGTGGCGGCGTGGGCGTTTCAAAATATACCCCTGGCGACGGCACACAATGACGCGTTGAAGGCCCTGCGCCTCGCCGTGAATAACCTCATTGAGGTAAAGTAGGCCGATTGCCGATAACGAAGAGTCTTTAATGAACGAACATCTTGAAGCGCTGGAGCCTTCCTTAGTTTGGCGCCACTTTCGAACCCTTTGTAATACGCCGCGCCCCTCTGGGCATGAAGCGGCGCTTGTCGCCATCCTCGAAGCGTGGGCCGATGCCCAAGGCTTAACGCACGACCGCGATGCTTTTGGCAATTTACGACTACGTAAACCGGCTTCCCCCGGCTGTGAACAGGCACCCGGCGTGGTGCTTCAGGGCCACCTGGACATGGTGGCCCAGGCCAATAGCGACCACGCGCACGACTTTACTCGCGACCCGATCAGCACCTATGTCGCCGACGGGTGGCTGCACGCCGAAGGCACCACCTTAGGCGCTGATAACGGATTGGGCGTGGCGGCAATTCTCGCCGTATTGGAAGATCCCGATCTCCGTCATGGGCCGCTGGAAGCGCTGTTTACCCTGGAAGAAGAGACCTCCATGGGCGGTGCGCTGAACCTGGCTGAGAACTGGCTGGAAGGCTCGTTGCTGCTCAACCTGGACAGTGAAGACCGGGGGCAGGTCTATATTGGCTGCGCGGGCGGGGCTGATGTAGAAGTCGATGCCCAGCTGCCGAGCGCCGCTGCTGGCGACCACGAACAGGTCATTGAGATTGCCTTGACCGGCCTGAAAGGCGGTCACTCGGGTATCGATATCCACAAGCCGCTGGGCAATGCCAACCGGCTACTGGTTAGAGTGTTAAGGACGTTAGAAGCCTTTGATGCGCGCTTGATCAGCTACCACGGCGGCACGTTGCGTAATGCAATCCCCCGTGAAGCCTTTGCCCAGGTGGCGTTGCCTGCCGATGAAGTAGACACCGCGCTGGTGGCCATCGCCGGGCTGGAAACCATTCTTTTAAGAGAGCTGGGCAGCGGTGATAGCGGCCTTAAAATCAGCGCCCAACAGCTGACTGAGGTGCCTGAAGCAGAACCGCTAACGCTGGATGCCAGCGTCATGTTGTTGGCCGCGCTTCACGCTGCCCCATGCGGCGTGGAGCGGATGAGTGCCGATGTGCCGGGCGTGGTGGAAACGTCCAATAACTTGGGCGTATTAAGCCTGGAAAATGGGCGGCTGCATCTCTGCGCATTGGTTCGCTCGCTGCACGACAGTGCCGTGGTCGCTATGGCGGATCGCTTTCAAGCGCTGTTTGGCTTGATTGGCGCGCGGGTAAAGGTGGAAAACAGCTACCCAGGTTGGGCGCCCAATCCCAATGGCGAGTTATTGGCGACCTTTAAAGCGCGCCACGCGGCACTGTTGGGCTGTGAGCCAGAGGTGAAGGTGGTTCATGCCGGGCTGGAGTGCGGTATTCTGGGCAGCAAGTATCCGCATTTGGATATGATCTCGTTTGGCCCGCTAATTCGCGGTGCTCACTCGCCGGATGAGCGGGTGGAGCTTGAATCGGTTGAAGAGTTTTGGGCGATGCTGAGGGCGTTGATCGAGGATCTTGCCGATCAGCGCTAGTCCTTGTCGTGTGAATGGCCGCGCATAAAAAAACGGCACCCAACAAGTGGGTGCCGTTTTTACGCTAAGCGAACGCGCTTATCTGCTTAACCCTTATTTGCTCAAGTAGGCGTTGAGCATCCAGATGGTTTTTTCCTGCTCGCGGATGTAGTCACCGGCTTGTGCCGCGGTGCCTTCATCATCAGCGTCAGAGGCGAGCGCCAGTAGTTCGCGCTGTAGCTCAATGATCGTTTGATAGCCTTTCAACACGCCTTTAACGCAGGTGGTGCCGTCGTGAACGTCTTTATCTTCCTGGATGCGCGATAGCGTGACGTAATCGCTGTAAGCGTGTACCGGTTTGTGCCCCAGGGTTAGGATACGCTCGGCCACTTCGTCCACTTTGGTCAGCAGGTCGGTGTAGAACTCTTCAAACTTGGCGTGCAGCTCAAAAAAGTCGCTACCGCGAACGTTCCAGTGGTAGCCGCGCACGTTCATGTAGAAAATTTGGTAGTTGGCTAGCAGGTGGTTAAGCTTTTCGGCGAGTTGACTAGCGCTACCTTCGTGTAGGCCAATGCTATTAGTGTCAGTCATATCCTGCTCCCTCTTTATGCCGCAATGAGCGGCGGTTAAGGCGTTTTCCAGCACAAATCTTAATAACAGTGTTACAGAGTAGGGCGTCTTTGGTGCAATGCAAAACAAGTTTTTTGCATCGCCGCCATAGCGCTGAGACATTAAATAATGCTAAGACATTAAACAGTGCTAAGACATTAGATGCCTGCCGTTACCCTTTGACTACCATTTAAATGCTGGCGCTGAGAGCTCTTTTCAAGGCCTGCATGCTTTTCAACGCTTATATACCTCAACGTTTATGCGCCCACAGTCGCAGCAGATTTTCACAGCGCGCTTCGAGTAGCTCGGCGGTGCGCGGTAGTGCATCAGCTAGCGTCATGGGGCCGTCGGCTAACGCGAAGGCGGCCGTGACGCCTTCATCAAAACAGGCTTGCCAGCCATCGCCTAGGCTGCCTGCTAACACGATAACGGGTTTGTTAAGGCGCTTGGCGGCACGGGAAACGCCGATGGGCGTTTTACCCGCCAGGCTCTGGCCATCCAGGCGGCCTTCACCGGTAATCACTAGATCCGCGTTGGCTAAGAGCGTTGCCATGTCAGCCTGCTGCATAATCATTTCGATACCGGGTTTTAGCGTGGCGTTTAAAAAGGCCTTGGCCGCAAACCCCATGCCACCTGCTGCCCCGGCGCCTAGTAGCGTTCGGTAGTCCTCGCCGAGCACCTGAGCGCTAATATCAGCAAAGTGGCCCAGCGCGCGGTCTAGCTGTTCGACTTCCTCAGGTGAGGCACCTTTCTGCGGACCAAATACTGCGGTGGCACCGCGTACGCCCAGCAACGGGTTATCAACATCCACGGCCGCCTCAAGGGCGAGCCCAGCCAACCGCGGGTCTAGCCCATCCAGTGTTAAACGGGCCAGTTGGCTAAGCGCCGCACCGCCAGGAGGTAACGGTTCGTCGTTTTGATCCAAAAAGCGAGCACCCAAGGCCTGCAGCATACCGGCACCGCCGTCATTGGTAGCGCTACCGCCGAGCAGTAAAAGCGCCTTTTCAGCGCCTTGATCCAACGCTGCCAGCAGCAGTTCACCCACCCCAAAGGTAGAGGTGTGCAGCGCGTTGCGCTCATCGCCAGTAAGGTGCTGTAAACCGCTGGCTTCTGCCAGCTCAATAAACGCTGTACGCTGGTCGCTAAGCCAGCCCCAGGCGGCTTTTATCGGGCGTCCCAGGGCGTCGCGAACATCCAACTGGCGGCGCTCGGCACCTGTCGCGGCGATCAGTGCATCTAGGCTTCCTTCGCCACCGTCAGCCAATGGGCAAGCCTGCACTTGGGCACTTGGTATGGCGCGCTTGACGCCCCGAGCCATGGCGGCGGCGGCGTCTTGGGCGCTCAGCGCATCTTTAAAGCTGTCGGGGCAAAGCAAAACATTCATTAGCACGATCTCCGCAAAACGGTGTCTTCAATACGATGTCTTTAATACAGTGTCTTCACTACAGTGTCAGTTAAGTATGCCCCCGTTGGCGAGATCAGCGCGCTAGCCTGCGCCAAACCAGCGGCCTCGTCCGTTAGAGGATCTAACATGAAGTCGATACCCATAAGCTTAACCTGCCTGCTAGCGCTTGCTGGCTGTCAAGTGACTCCAAGTAGCCTGCCTCAAGCCGAACCAGCGCCTGCTGCTGCGTGCTATTTTCCTGCAACGGATGCGCGGGCGCTTGAAACCAGTGTAGATATCCTGACCGAGTGGGGGTTTACTCTGACCTCTACCGATACCACATTGGGCTTAATTAGCGCCAGTCGTGAACGTGAACTGCACGGTTATTATGACCCTTACGATAATGCGTATGGCTATGGGAGTGGCATGCGTATGTTCGGTGGCTTGGGCATTGGTGGTGGTTCCAGCATCGGTTTTGGCGGTGGGATAGGTTTTGGTGGTGGAATAGGTCAGCAGCCTGTGGAGGTAGAGCGTGTCTCGATTTTTGTGAACGACGCGCATATACGTATCTCCCGTGATATTCGCCGCTTTGATCACATGGGCGATTTACGCGAATCCTATAGCGCCAGCAATGATGATTTCTGTCAGCGCTTTCAAACCGCTTTCGAGCAGAGCGTGCCTACCGCTGGGAGCCCGTTATGAATCTTCGCCACTGGGTATTAATAGCGCTACTGGCGGGATTGGCTGGCTGTGCCACCACAGCGCCTTTGGAACCTCGTGAGTTAGTTTACACAACGCCGACCGAGGAAACGTTTCGCAAAGCAATAGACTTGATGGTTGAGCAAGGCTATGTGGTGCGCCATGCGGATATTGCCCTGGGGCGTGCGGAAGCATCGCTTGCCCGCTGGCCGGGGTATCAGCTGCAACTGCAGGTGAGTGAAGAGGGCAGCGGTAGTCGAGTGAGTGTATCAGCCTTAAGAGGTAGTCAACCGTTGCCACCCTATTTGCTCGACCCATGGCTTGTCGACTTGCAGCATAAGTTGGGAGTCGCGCCATGAGGGGGGCGGGTATCGCCGTGGCGTTTTTCTTGGCGGGAAGTAGTTTGCTGGTTAGCCCTGATGCGCGTGCCCATCCTCATGGCTGGATCGACGTGAGTGTGCGGATCATCACCGATGACCAGGGCATGGTAAGTGGCTTGCATCAAACGTGGCGGATGGACCCTTTTTACAGTCTGGTGGTTTTCGAAGAACTGCAGCAGGTAGAGAACGCCAGCCTTGAGCAGGGCCTTGATCAGCTTGGCAAAGAGATTCGCGATAATCTTTCCGGTCAACACTATTTAACCGAAGTACGCATCAACGACGAGCCGCAGGCGTTGGGCGAGGTGAGTGAATATACTGCCCTGGAGCGCGATGGTCGGCTGACCTTTATGTTTATTCTGCCGCTGGAAACGCCCCAGCCGTTGGCAGATTCTCTGCTTCGCTATCAAGTATTTGACCCCACTTACTACATCGAAGTTGTCCATGAAGAGGAGGGCGGTCAGCCACGGGATGATGCGCTGATACTTAACGGCGAGCTTGCCTGTGAGCTCTCTATTCTGCCCGCAGATCCTGACCCAGAAGTGGTGATGGAAGCCGCGCTGCTTGATAAAGATGAAAGCGGTGAGCCAGGGTTGGGGCGCTACTTTGCCGAGACCGGCCAAGTAGATTGCCGCTAGGCGCTATTTGTTAACAATATTAATTGTTAATTTTTACACGATGGAGCGACAGATGGCCTTAACGCGGCCTTTTACACGTCACTTAGGACTAATGCTGGGCCTTCTATTAGCCGCGGTGGTGCTCGTCATTGTTTGGCAAGGTGGGTTTCAGGGTGTGAGTTACCAACTGCTCGGCTGGCAGCGTGATCTGCATCGCTCGCTGACGCTGGCGATTACCGAACTCTCCCGTACTCCCAGTATGGCCACGTGGGCGACCCTGCTGAGCGTTAGCTTTGCCTATGGCGTGTTTCATGCCGCTGGGCCGGGGCATGGTAAAGCCGTACTGGCGACCTATTTGGCGACGCATGGCGGAGCTGTTAAGCGCGCCTTAGGGCTTTCGTTTGCCGCCTCCTTGCTGCAGGGTATGACTGCCATAATATTGGTCGTGGTGCTGGTATACGGCCTAGGCTGGATAACCCGGCAAGCCATGGGCAGTGTTGTTTGGGTAGAGCAAGCTAGTTTTCTGTTGGTAGCGGCGTTAGGCGCGTGGCTATGCTGGCGAGCAATCAAGCAATTGCGCGCAGCCTATCAGGCCCATGAAAATGACCGTAGCCACAGTCACAGACATGATCATACCCATAGTCACTGTTGTGGCGGTGCTCATCATATTGAGCCGCAGCAGGCGTTAGATTGGCGCACAGCGATAATAACGGTCGGTGCTATTGGCATGCGGCCCTGTAGTGGGGCGGTGTTGATGCTGGGGGCTGCCAGCCTGCTGGGCCAGTTCGAGGTGGGAGTGGCATCCGTGGTGGCGATGTCGCTGGGCACGGGCATTACCGTTTCGGCGCTCGCGCTGGCAAGTATCCTCGCCCGTGGTTGGGCGCAGCGGCGCTTGTCCAAGCAACAACATAGTCAGCGCAGTGTACAAAAAGCCACCGGCTGGCTGGCCTTGGCCGGTGGTGCGCTGATTGTCATGCTGGGTATTTCGCTTAGCGTCGCGGGCGTTGCGCAGCCCGCGAGTGGGCCGCTTTTGAATGAACCACCCACTCGGCAAAGTCATCCTCTGACGGGGTAACGCCCAGGCTATACATCAAGACCATCAATAAGCGCTAAAAGTTGGTGACGTAACTGCGCTTGGCCATCCAGGTCGTAGGGTTCGGGGGAGCCATTGCCCCATACCGGTGCAGGCCAGGTGGCATCCGAGTGGCGCCGTAAAATGACATGGACATGCAGTTGGTTGACGACATTACCTAGCGCGGCAATGTTGACTTTGTCACCTCCTAGTGATGTTTTCATGGCCTCGCCAAGCTGGGTGGCTTCCCGCCACAGCTGCTGCTGGTCATCAAGGGAAAGCTCAAACACCTCGCTGATAGCGCCATAGCGGGGTACCAGAATAACCCAAGGATAGCGCGCATCGTTCATAAGCAGCACGCGGCTGAGGGGAAGGTCGGCGATAGGAAGTGTATCAGCCGTTAGGCGTTCATCTAGCTCGAAATTGTTCAAGTCATGGACTCCAGACAGCAGTTTAAATAATTGCTAGCATAGCAGTCGCAAAGTGAAGTAGGGAAAGCGAGCATGATCATGAAAACGCTGTTACCCTGAAAAAACTCCCAAGCGGCAATGAGAGTTGCCAGTGGAGTTTCCCGATGTTGAATGATTCGTTAAGGAGAACGGAAAATGAAAAAATTATTAGCCATGAGCTTTATGCTGCTGATGACCGCGGGTGTTCTTACCGGTTGTAACACCATCTCTGGTGCTGGCCAGGATGTGGAAGAGGGCGGCCAAGCTGTCCAGGATGCAGCCAGTTAAGCTGCACTAGTAAGCTGATGTTCTCCACCGGGCCGGGCGTTTGCTCGGCCCGGTGGTGTTTAGCACTTATTTATTCATAATCTGCTATTTGGAGATTCAAGGATGAAGCCCCGTATGACTCTGGCTAAATTCGCCCTAGTTAGCGCTTCTACGATGTTGCTGACCGCTTGCGTCAGCTCACAGATGCCGACTTCCCCAGCCAGCGACGATGTCGACGCAGCACCACCGCCGCCCACGGTAGCGCCGAATGACTCCAGTGATGATCAGGCGGCTGCCTGTGACCTGGAGGCTATTCAACACGCGATAGGCGAGCCATTCGATGAGGCGAAGGTATCGCAGTTGCAAAGTGATAGCCGCGCTCGCCAAGTGCGTGTGCTTCGACCTGGTGATGCAGCCACGATGGATCACCGTCCGGATCGTTTGAATATCCACCTTGATGATCAAGATGTTATTGAGGACTTACGCTGCGGCTAACGCCTCTAGCGTAAAATCAGCACGACGCAGGCGGCGGTCAATATCCCCATCGTAATGTTGAACGCCCGCCATGCGCCGTCGCTTTTGATCCACTGCCCAATAGCCGTGCCAAAGGCCGCCCATAAAGCAATACACGGCAGTGCTACCACCTCAGCAAAGCCTGCAAGTACCAGCGCATTGAAGACCGGCTGACCACTTTCGGGTAAAAAGCCCGCCATTAGCGCAAGTCCCATCACCCATGCTTTAGGGTTGGCAAACTGAAACGCTGCCGCCTGCCAAAACGTAAACGGTACGCTATGTTCGCGTGCCTTCAAATTAGGCGGTGGCGCGCTGGCAATTTTCCATGCCAGATAGAGCAAGTAGGCGCTGCCTATCCAGCGAAGCGCGGTTTGAACAGCGGGATAGCGCTCAAATAGCACGCCTAACCCCAGTGCGATGCCAGCAAACAACAAAAAGCAGCCGCCTAAAATCCCCCACATATGCGGTAGCGTGCGCTTAAAGCCAAAGTTGGCGCCAGAGGCGGTGAGCATCACGTTGTTCGGCCCTGGCGTAAGCGTCATCGACATCATATAGAGCGCGGCAGGACCGAGGATTAACCATTCGCTGTTCATTTAAGTGTATCCATACTAGGCGGTTGTGCTGAGTGGTTGTGTAATGAACGCGCCATGACTAATCATAGCGGTCTTTCCAGCGTTGACGATTGACCTGCTCCTTAAGCATTTCGAGGATGTCATACAGCATCTGTTCGGTAACCCGGTTGCTGCCTTCGTCAACCGTTAGCCAGGTGTCAAAGCCGCTGTCGGCGGTGCGCTCAACTAACTCCTTAAACTCATCCGAATGGATGCCAAGCAGTAGCTCATCGACTAGTCGCTGGGCAACACCGCTTAGGGAGGCTTCCATTGCACTCGTGGCTTGCTGCCCCATGGGCAACCGGTTAAAGCGCTGAATCTCGGGGCTTTCTCTTAGCGTACGACTAACTAAGTCGCTGATCGCCGCCATGATAGATTGGCGGTTATGCTGGTAGGCTTTACCAATTGTGCTCTCTAACCGTTGGGCGATCTCATGGATTAACTGCGCTTTGCGGGGCATGATCACTCGGTCGATGACTCGCTCGGTCAGCGAGTCACTGGCGCGAATCTGCTGCTGAACATTACCCAAGAGTTTTAAGGCGATACGGTCGGAAAGCTCTTCGAGCAAAATGTCGTAATACTTGGCAAAAAATAGGTAAATATCCCAGCGGGTGACATCAATTAAGCCCAGCCGGTGTAGACGATGGAGCAGCGATACGACACGCAGAATACGCAACAGGCGGAAGCCTGCCAGGGGAATACAGCCCAGCACGTCATACCAGTGCACGAAGGGGTAAAAGAACCAGCGGTGGTAGCGCCGTTCGGCAATCGAAATGGACCAGCCAAGCAGTACATCGGCAATAAAAAAGCTTACAAACACCAAGTCGATGGCGATAAAGCGGCTATGGATGGTGTCATCGTAGAACGCGTGAAAGCCAGGCGCGATGCCAGCGATACCTTGGTTGATAGGGCCAAGCAAAAACAGTGAATCAAACAGCAGTAGCGAGAGGTTAATCACCACAAGCGTTAAAATGAAAAAATCCCAACCGATATGGGCATATTCGACCGCTTTAGGCAGGTGCGGGTAGCGTTCCCTGGCGGGCATGCGAACTCCTTATGGTGGGACGTTGCAACGGTTGTTACTGGGCTTGCGATTGATGCTGCTGTTGGGTCAACAGCTCTTCTCGCTCCGCCTGTTTGCGTAACTTTTTGCGCAGCGCTGCTTTTTCAAAGCGTAGTTTCTGAAGCGGTGTTGCCAACGTGAGTGGCGGTACGCTGGCGGGCTTGCCCTCAGCATCAATCGCGACCATGGTGAGGTAGCAGCTATTAGTATGGCGGATTAGCTTATTGCGAATATCTTCGGCTACGACCTTAATGCCGATTTCCATTGATGAGCGGCCAACATGATTGACGCAGGCTAAGAAGGTAACCAGTTCCCCCACATGGATAGGCTGTTTAAACAGCACTTGATCCACCGACAGTGTCACCACGTAGTGACCTGAATAACGGCTGGCACAGGCAAACGCGACTTCATCGAGCTTTTTAAGAATAGCGCCACCATGCACTTTGCCGCTGAAATTCGCCATGTCAGGTGTCATTAATACCGTCATGGATAGTTCGTGCTGCCCAGGCAGGGCAGTATTGATAGCGGTACTCGCGCTGGTTTCCGTCTCGGACATACGGTGTTCCTTCTGTTATCGCTTCCCGCCGCCCAGAGGCTGGGCAAATTGGGCGGCGGGCAGTCATTGGCTGTTTTTTAAAACTAGGTCTTTTTTAAAACCACATTAGGCCGACTGAAATGATAATACCGGTAATAAACAGTTGAATCAGGCAGAAGCCCATAATGTCTTTTGCCTTCAGCCCGGCAATAGCGAGTACCGGTAGCGCCCAGAAGGGTTGCAGCAGGTTGGTCCAGGCATCACCCCAAGCGACTGCCATGGCCACCCGTGAAATGTCGGCACCTAACGCTTGAGCCGCAGGGATCATCACCGGTGCTTGTACGGCCCATTGGCCGCCGCCAGAAGGGACAAACAGGTTCACAATCCCGGCGCTGATAAATGACCAGAAGGGCAGTGAGCTGGCGGTGGCAAATGAGATCAGCCACTCAGACATGCTTTCAGCCAGCCCTGATTGAACCATGATGGCCATGATGCCAGCGTAGAAGGGGAACTGAATAACAATGCCCGCGCCACCTTTGATCGCTTCGTTCAAACTATTGAGAAGGTTGCGTGGCGTGCGATGTAGAACAATAGCAAGGAACAGAAACAGGAAGTTAACGACGTTAAGGTTCAAGCCACCGCCGCGCAGCAAAAAGTGATCAAGCAGAAACAGCACCCCAGGCACCCCTACGAGTAGGGAAAGGGTCAAACTGTTTTCAAGACGCTCTGCCGGTCGAGTAATGCGTCCTACCGGCTCTGGCTCGTCGTTCAGTACACCGGGGTCGACGTAGACGCTATCCTTCTCATCCGGCAGCATCATACGGTTCACCAGTGGGATGGCGATAAACAGGCAGACCACAATGGCGAGGTTGAAGAAGGCGAAAATCGTTGAGCCGGTGCTAATGACGCCAATCTGGTCAGCGGTAAAATGGCCTTCGGTGGCGATGGTCAAGGGGATCGAACCTGCCAAGCCGCCGTGCCACACCACAAAACCCGAGTAGGCACTGGCAACGAGGAGCCGATAGTCAACGCGAATCAGCCGGGCCAGCTCTTTAGCAAACAGCGCGCCGACCACAAGACCAAAACCCCAGTTAATCCAGCTGGCCGCCAAGGAAACCAGCGTCACCAGAATGATGGCGCCACCGGGCGTTTTGGCCGTACCAGCGATTTTTTGCAGAATACGTTTTACCGGCGGGGAGCTAGCCAGCATAAAACCGGTAACCAACACCAGCAGCATCTGCATAGAGAACGTAAGTAAACCCCAGAAGCCATCGCCCCAGAAGCGCAGCACCGCCAGCGGCGTTTGGCGCTCTATAGCGATCGCGGCAACCGACGCGATTAACGTCAGCAGCAGAACGAAAATGTACGGGTCGGGTAGATAGCGCTCCACCAGCTTTACGGCCGGTTTTGAGATCATTTTAAGCATGGGATGCTCTCTTTATTCATTATTAGAAAGTGCCTAGTCAGTGTCTTGCTAGTCAGTGTCTAGGAAGTGCATGGCTAATATACGGGGGAGCGCGCTGTTTTTCACGTTGAAGCTGCCCGCTTAATTTCACATTAGCTCAGTTGCTGCTCAACGTGTTTGTTTTAGCGCCAGCGTCAGTGGCTTAACCGGTAGCGGCGGTGGTAGTAAAGACGATAGTAGTGAATGAGTACCGCCGAGCGAACCAGCGTAAAGAGCATAAACGCCAGCCACAGGCCATGATTGCCCAGCCCTTGCGTTAGCCACCAGGCGGGCAGGTAGACGGCGAGGCCGATAAAGATGCTGTTACGCATTTCACGCACGGCGGTAGTGCCAATAAATACCCCATCAAGCAGGTAGCTCCATACCGCAATCAGCGGCATCGCAACCATCCACGGCAGGTAGTGCGCTGCGGTCTCGCGCACCTCTTCAAGGCCGGTGAGCAGGGCAATAAGGCCGTTGCCGCCTAGCGCAAACAGAAGAGCCGCTGCGCCCGCGGTCCAGAATGAAAAAACGGCAGCGGCGCGAACGGTGGCTGCAAACTCACGCCAATCTTTGCGCCCATAAGCACGTCCGACCAATGATTCCGCGGCATGGGCAAACCCATCCAACGCATAGCTGGTGAGCATAATGAACTGCAGCAGTACAGCGTTGGCGGCAAGCACCGTATCGCCCTGGCGGGCGCCCTGGGCGGTAAAGAACGCCATGGCAAACAGCAGGCCGAGGGTGCGCACAAAGAGGTTGGCGTTGACGTTAAACAGCGCGGTGTAGGCTGCCAGCGCCAGCAGGCGCTCGCGCAAAAAGTGGCCGTTCAGGTTGGCTAATTGGCGCAGCACCAGATAGCTGCCGAAGGCTAAAGCACTGTAGTCGGCGATAACGCTGGCCCAGGCCACGCCGTTACTGGTCATCCCCAGCCCCACCACAAACCATAAATCCAGCACGATATTAACGCTGTTGGTCAGCAGTAAAATCATTAGCGTGACGCGGGAATTTTGCTGGCCTAAAAACCAGCCCAAAATGGCGTAGTTGGCGAGTACCGCGGGCGCTGACCAGAGACGGATATGGGCGTACTCACGCGCTAAATCGGTGGCTACTTCACTACCATCCAATAGCCACAAGCCTAACGTAATCAGCGGCGAGGCAAATACAATCAGCAAGGTGCCGATCACTAGCGCCATAATAAGTGATTGCCCCAGCAGGTTGCGCACATCCGTGTCGCTCTCGCGGCCCATGGCTTGTGCGACTAATCCCGTGGTGCCCATGCGCAAGAAACCAAAGCCCCAATAGAGAAAGCTGAACAGAGTTGCACCCAGGGTGACGCCCGCCAGGTAGCGAGAGTCGGGCAGATGCCCGACCACGGCGGTATCGACCAACCCAAGTAGCGGAACGGTGATATTAGAAAGAATGATTGGCCAGGCGAGGGCCCAGATACGCACTAGGCTTAAGCGGCCGTGATGATGCGATACTTCTTCATCAACTGCTCTTGGCTTTCGTGGCGCTCTGGGTCAAGCGGGATACAATCCACCGGACAAACCTGCTGACACTGAGGCTCGTCATAGTGACCTACGCATTCGGTGCATAGGTTGGGGTCGATGACATAGATCTCCTCGCCTGGGGAGATCGCATCATTAGGGCATTCGGGCTCGCAGACGTCGCAGTTAATGCACTCGTCGGTAATCATCAGGGCCATGGGCATACCTCGCGTATACGTTCACACTCGGGCTGTCTAATACCCGAGTGTTTTACTCAACAATGGCGTTGGCTAGCTAGTGTAGTGCTTGCGTAGCGCTTCGGCGACCTGTGGATGCACCAAGCGAGAAATATCGCCGCCCAACTTGGCAATTTCGCGCACGATGGTCGAAGAAATATATGAGTTTTCGACCGCCGGGGTTAAAAACACGCTTTCCAGCTCTGGGTTTTGCGCCCGGTTCATGTTGGCAAGCTGCAGTTCATACTCAAAATCGGAGACCGCGCGCAGGCCACGCAGAATAATCGTCGCCCCCTGCTCATGCATCATGGTGGTGAGCAAGGTGGAAAAACCGATGACTTCCACGTTGGGTAACGACGCACAGACCTTTTTGACCAGCTCCATGCGCGTTTCCAGGTCGAGATTGGGGCTTTTGCCAGGGCTCGCCGCCACCGCGATAACGACTTTGTCGAACATGCGCGCGCCGCGCTCAATGAGGTCGAAGTGGCCATTGGTGATCGGGTCGAAAGTGCCTGGATAGACGGCGATATTGATTTTGCCGCTGCTCATCACGATGTCTCCTCGTCCAAACGGCCAAACGGATTGTCACTGGTGAGCGAAACTGCGTGGTCGTAACCGGGAATATGAATCCGGTCGGCATGAATATCCAACTCTGGGCCTTCCAGCACTGCTTCACCGAACTGATAGCGTGGCGCGTAGTGGCCATGGTCAGCTTGAGCGAGGTAGCTTGCCGCTGCTTCGCGGGTTGCCTCACGACGTGCTTTCCAGGCACTGATCGCCGCTTCGCCATGGCGCTGGGCAAGTAAGCGTTCGGTCACCGCAGGCGAAAGTACAACACCGGTGGCATTGTTGCCGCCGAACCCTTTGGCATTGATAAAAGAGGCATCAGCACGGAAGGCCTGGGTGGTTTGCGAAAACCGTAACCGCTCGGCATAGACATCGTCGGCTACAGCATCAAGCGTAGGAATGCCCGGCAATAGGTCATGGGCAAAGCTGCCCAGGGCACTGGCCAACTGATCACCCGCCGCTGAACCTTGCGAATGGCCGATAAACGCTTTGATCGCCACGACTGGCCAGTCGCTGATGCCGTTGGCGCGGGCAATCTCATCGAACACATGGGACTCGGTAATGCGGTTTTTCGGAGTGCTGGTGCCGTGGGCGTGCAAAAAGCTGCGCTCTTTGAGGGCTTTTTCACCGAGCATATCGCGCACCAGTGCAGCCGCTTTACCGAGGGTAATGTAGTTGCCGATACCCGGCGCCGAAATCGAACGTTTATAACCGTCGGCGTTGACGAATACCTCGGGTACCGCGCCCAGAATATCTGCACCGACCTCTAAGGCGAGGGAGTCGTCCATCAGTAGTACAAACTGGCTGGCTTCCGCCATGGTAAAGCCACAGTTGCGGGCAAACGGGCGGCAGGCGCGCTGGTAGTCGCTGTCAGTCAGTAGCTCAAGCGCGTCCAGCGCTTTTAACCCAGCATCGTCAGCCAGGGCGCCCATCGCCCGGAAGCCTTCGATGATTTCCGGCGTAATCGGCGCATCTGACGTGCCGACCATCACCACGCGGCGGCGCCCAGCACGAATGTCGTCAATACCCAGGCGCAGGTTATAGAGAAAGCTGGCGCAGGCGCCAAGCGCCGCGCCGGTGCCGCCGACGCTGCCGAGTACATAGGCATTCAAAAAGTCGGCGGGCATCTGGCCATAGCCTAGCGGCATCTGCTTGGAAGTAGCGCGCTGACCGGTCACCAGGCTTTTGAGCAAGCCGCCCCAGCCTTGGTCATCCAGCTGGCCGATGGAGTTGCCAGCGTACACGGCAATATGGTCCGGATTCAGCTGTTGGCGCAGTGTCTCCCAGGAGAAACCGCTGGCGCCCAGGCAGTCGCTGGCACCAAACACCGCCAGCGAGAGACCGCGCGGGTGATGCACGCTGCGATAGAGGCTAGCGGGGTCAAAACCGCTGGGCAGCTGCGCCGCTGCGCGTACCTTGGGTACCTGCGCATCGGGCAGCAATACCTCTAGTATGCCTGCGGGCACGCTGACCTCTACCTCGCGGGCATCGATCTCGCGCACTTGCCAGTCGGCCGGCAGGTTGTCGGGCAGCTGACGACGGCGCAGGGTAAAGCGCATCGGCTCAGCAAACTGCATGCTGGCCTGGCGGTTAGACGGTAGGCCGGGGGCGAGAAAACGCGGGTCTTCGTTGCGACGGATCAGGGTATGGTTCAATACCTGATCACGCAGCGACTGAGCCGGGGCGTCTACGGGCTGGCCTTGACTGTCCTGCCACCCCTTTTCGGAGTGCTCTACTAGGCGCATAAGCGCCGCCAAGCCTTCCAGTGTCTGGCGTTGCTGGTCAGCAGGGAGGGCATCAAGCACAGTGCGGCGGAAGGCCTGATGGCCAGAGGTTCTGCCAGCAGGGTTGATGCCGCCCATGCCGACAATCACCGGTAAGTGTGACAAGCCGGGTTCCTCGTGATGCGGTGGTGGTAATAACAATTATTGACAACGCTCTAAGTCAATTATAGCTAATTAAATTATAACCAAGTCAATTATAACTAGCTCTATGATGACCAAAGCGATGCGCTTAATACGTACCTAATGCGTGATCATAGCACCGGCCACGCAACGGCGTCATGCCGCAAGCGCTCGAGACTGATAGAATCACGCTTTTCAGCCGAGAGATGGCATGCAGCATAATTCTCGACCAGTGACGTCTAATCAGCCAGGCCCGCATCAGGATTTGGCGCGCAGGGTCAACCGAGCGCTCACGCACCCATTACGTAAACCGATCGCCGAACACACGCAGCGCAACTTTGCGCAGGCGGCCGAATGGTTGGCGAGCCGTCAGGCGCCGCTGATACTTGATTCCGGCTGTGGCGTCGGGGTATCGACACGCCAACTAGCGGTGCAGTTCCCCGGCCATGCCGTGATTGGCATTGATCGCAGTGAGGATCGTTTGGGGCGTGATCACGGCGAACTGCCACATAATGCGCTGCTAGTGCGCGCGGATCTGGTCGATTTCTGGCGTTTGGCTTATCAGGCAGGCTGGGCGCCCGAGTATCACTATTTGCTTTACCCCAATCCTTACCCCAAAGCAGGGCATCTCAAAATGCGCTGGCATGGCCATGCGGTTTTACCCACACTGTTGGCGCTTGGCGGGCACCTTGAGCTGCGCTCAAATTGGTCGCTTTACGTTGAAGAGTTTGCCTTGGCGGTGGCGCAGGTAACCGGCAAGCAGGCGATAGTGGCTGAATTTGCACCTGAAGGTGACTATTTAACTCCGTTTGAGGCGAAGTATGCTCAAAGTGGCCAAGCGCTGTGGCGGTTATGGGTTGATTTGGAGCGAAAATGACGTTTGTTTATTTAGTGTTGGCGATTGTGGCCGAAGTCATTGCTACGAGTGCATTAAAGGCTTCTACGGGCTTTACACGTCCATTGCCGAGCGTTGTGGTGGTGGTTGGCTACGGGCTCGCTTTTTATCTGCTCAGCCTGGTGCTGCGCACGCTGCCGGTGGGGGTCGCCTATGCGATTTGGGCGGGCCTGGGCATTGTGCTGGTCACCTTGGTCGGCATTGTGGTGTTTGGTGAAAAGCCCGACTTACCGGCGGTACTGGGGATTAGCCTGATTGTGGCGGGTGTGGTTCTGCTGCAAGTGTTTTCCAAAATGAACGTGCATTGAGGTAATTTAATGGGTTGTTTTTTTACTGTTAAGCGTCTGCGGCGCTGGGCGCTGGTGTCCGGGGTTGCCTCGCTGGCACTGTGCGCCAGTGCCAGCCTGTTCGCTGATTTCAGCCGCCTGAGCCAACTGCAGAACAAAGGTTTCTCGATCAGTGCTGAAGCGCGCCTGCTTGACGCCGACACAGGCGCCAATGCGCTGCTGGGCAGCATCAACCCAGAGCGCCAGTTATCGCCCGCGTCTGTTACGAAGGCATACCTGGCGGCGGCGGCGCTGAACCGTTTTGGTCCTCAGCATCGCTTTACCAGCCAGCTAGTTAGCTCAGGCAGAGTTGAGAACAGAGCTAATGGCGGTGTGCTGCGTGGCGATTTAGTGTTTGAGGGCGGTGGCGACCCCGGCCTGACCACGGAAAACCTATGGCGCTTGGTGCAGCGTTTGCACTTAGCCGGGGTGCGTGAAATTGATGGCGCTTTGGTGGTCAGCCAGTGGCGGTTTGGGCCGGTTGACTGTATTACTACCGACCGCTGCGATGCCCTCACTCGGGTCGCCAACGCCTACAGCGCGCCGCTTTCGTCCGCTGGCGTTAATTTCGGCAGTTGGTGTGTCAATGTCGCCCCCGCTGCAAGCGCAGGTGAGCCAGCCCGGGTGGGACTGTGCGACAGCCAGACCTCGCTGATCACCATTGATAATCAAGTCGTCACTCGCCCAGCCAATAGCGGCACAGAGATTAGCGCGGAACGTATCACCGATGAACGTGGTGATGTGATGCGCCTGACGGGACAGATTTCGACTAATGCCACTGCCCGGGATGTTTATCGTGGCGCGGGCGATGCGGCCGAGAAAACCGCACAAGTGCTGATGGGGATGCTAAATCAGGCGGGGATTCAGGTGCGCGACTCATGGCGCGTCAGTTCGACCCAGCCGCCCAGCACGGCGCAGCGCTTGGCCGCCGTCGACAGTCAGCCCCTGCAAGAAATATTGCTGCGCATCATGAACTACTCCAATAACTACATGGCTGATGTACTGGCGCTTGATCTGGTCGAGACGCCCCAGGCGCAGTTACGCCAGGCAGGCCAAGCCATTGAGTCTTATGTGCAGCATCTTCCCGGCCATGGGCCATTAACGTTGTATAGCGGCAGTGGGCTGACCACGGAAAACCGCACATCGGCTCAGGGGGTTAATGTGATGCTGGAAGACATGTTTCGGCAGAGCGCGCTGTTTCCAAGCTTTGTGGCCGCCTTTCAGTCACCAGCCAACGGCGTTATGCGCTTTATTCGGCGTGGTTCAACCACGTTTCAAAACAATGTCATGTTAAAAACCGGTACCCTTAATCAACCCTTTGCTGTGCGCGCCGCGGCGGGCTATTTTCGCACCGCGCAAGGACGCTGGGGAGTATTTAGTGTCATGGTCAATGGTAGTGGCAGTACGCCGTATTTAAGCTGGTCTGAGGTGCTGGATCCCTTATCACTGGATCTGGACGCCATGATTTTAGCGAACTGATTTCCCTTTACGCTCACAAGGTGAGGCGACCTGCATGAAACCAGGGCATACCGGTTTAACCCATTTGGTCCACTCCACGCGCTATTCGTGGAAGGGGCTTAAGGCAGCGTTTAGAAACGAGGCAGCCTTTCGCCAAGAAGTCGTGATTACTGCGTTGTTACTCCCCTTCGCCTGGTGGATAGGGGACAGCATCATCAGTTGGCTACTATTGGTAAGTAGCCTGTTTTTTGTGCTGATCGTAGAGTTACTTAATAGTGCCATTGAAAACGTGGTTGATCGCATTGGCACGGAGCACCACGAGCTTTCTGGCCGGGCCAAGGATATTGGCTCCGCCGCTGTTATGCTGTCACTGATGATGGCTGGCCTTACCTGGGGGCTATTGGGTTGGGAAAAGTTTTATAGCTAAGCTGATTTAAGAGCTGAATATTTTTAACACGCTGGACAGCGAGGTAGTTATGCAAGTGAACGACGATTTTTTACCGTTGTCGACGCTGCCAGCGTCGTTACAAAAAGCTACCCAGGCCGCTTGGCAGCGCTTAATTGAGGCGCTGACCCAAGCCGATAATATTGCTGAGATGACTCAGCAAGAGCTGCCTTCAAGCAGTTGGCAGGGGCTTTCTGAGCAGCGCCGTGAGGCGCTTGCGAAAGTGTTGGCCATTTCAACCTTCGCGCTGGATACCCTGGCCCGCTACCCCCAGTGGTTGGCTGAGTTGGATATTGCCGGTGAATTGGACGCAAATCCTGGGCGGGATGAACTGGCTAGCTGGCTGAATGAGTCGCTTGAGAGCGCCGACGACGAAGAGGCCATGCAGCGGGTGATTCGACGTTTTCGCCGCAAGCGGATGGTCGGCATTATCTGGCGTGACCTTAATCGTGCGCCCGGCCACGTTATGTGGGATACCGCCAAGGCGGTGTCTGAGCTTGCCGAAATCTGCCTGGAAGCCGCGTTGAGCTGGCTTGAGCAATTTTACGCGCCGCGCTGGGGTGAGCCCGCGCCACGCAAAGACGGCTCGCCCCAGCGCTTGGTTGTCCTGGGTATGGGCAAACTGGGCGCGGGTGAGCTGAATCTCTCCTCCGATATTGATCTGATCTTTGCCTTCCCCGAAAAAGGCGAAACCCAGGGCGGGCGTAAGCCATTAGCGCACCAGGAGTATTTTACCAAGCTCGGTCAAAAGCTGATCGGCGCATTAGACGCCATGACCGCTGACGGCTTTGCTTTCCGTGTCGACATGCGCTTGCGGCCGTTGGGCGACGGCGGCCCGTTGGTGGGCAGCTTTGCCATGCTCTCAAGCTACTACCAGGATCAAGGCCGCGAGTGGGAGCGCTACGCAATGCTGAAAGCGCGCCCTGTGGCAGGTGATTTAGACGCAGGTGATGAGTTGCTGGCCGGGCTGCGCCCCTTTGTGTATCGCAAATATCTTGATTTCGGCGCGATTGAGTCGCTGCGTGAGTTGAAAGCGATGATTAACCGCGAAGTGAAGCGCAAAGGTATGCAGAGCAATATCAAGCTCGGCCCCGGCGGCATTCGAGAAGTTGAATTTGTGGTACAGGCGTTCCAGCTGATTCGCGGCGGCCGTGATACCGAACTGCAGGTGACATCGCTGAAAACCGCGCTCAACCGCTTGCCCGAGCTAGGCCTGTTGCCGCAAGAAGTGGTTGATGAGCTGCTGCCCGATTACGCTTTTCTGCGCGATGTCGAACACGCCCTTCAAGCGCTGGAAGACCGCCAGACGCAAACCCTACCCAGCGATGACAGCGACCGTGAGCGGGTAGCCTTCGCCATGGGCCATGAAGACTGGCCGGGGCTGATTGCCCAGCTTGATGAAGTGCGCGAGCGCGTGCGCCAGCACTTTGATGCAGTGATCGCGGATCCTGAAGAGGACGTGGATGAGGCCAACGATGACAGCCAGCTTGGTTTGGCCCAGTGGCGACTGATTTGGCGCGGCGAGCTAGAGGCGGAGGAGGCCACTGCGCACCTTGCCGAGGCGGGCTTTAATGAGCCGGAAAAAGCCTTAAAGCGACTGCAGAGTCTTTACCACTCCCGGCAAGTGCAAAGCATGCAGCGGATTGGCTTTGAACGATTGGATGCGTTGATGCCGCTACTGCTGGACGCCGTGGCCGACAACGAGGCGCCAGATACCGCGCTGGCGCGGGTGCAGCCACTGATTGAGTCCGTTTTACGGCGTACCGCTTACCTTGCCCTGCTGCGCGAAAACCCTCAGGCGCTTGAACACCTGATGCGCTTGTGTGCTTCCAGCCCCTGGATCGCCGAACAGCTGGCGCGTTACCCCATCCTACTCGACGAGCTGTTGACGCCGGAAACGCTCTACACCCCAGCTGATAAAGCGCGCCTGGCCGATGAGCTGCGTCAAACGCTGAACCGCTTGCCAGAGGATGACGAAGAGGCGCAACTGGAGGCGCTGCGTGTCTTTAAGCACGCACAAACGCTTCATGTCGCGGCGTCAGATATCATGGGTACTCGGCACCTGATGAAAGTAAGTGATTACTTAACGTTTATCGCTGAAGTCATTCTTGATGCCGTACTGGCCATGGCGTGGAAACATATTACCCGCAAGCATGGCGTTCCTGAGGGTCTGAATACCCGCGAGGCAGCCTTTCTGATTGTCGGCTACGGTAAGTTGGGCGGCATTGAGCTGGGCTACAGCTCCGATTTAGATCTTGTTTTCCTGCATGATAGCGATGGCCAAGGCGCGACGGATGGCCCACGGCCCATTGATACACCTGTATTTTTCACCCGCTTGGGCCAGCGTATTATTCACCTGCTTACCGCGGTAACCCCCACCGGCACGCTTTATGAAGTAGATATGCGTCTACGGCCTTCGGGGAATTCAGGGCTATTGGTAACATCGCTTAAAGCCTTTGCAGACTATCAGCGGCAGAACGCCTGGACGTGGGAACACCAAGCGTTGGTGCGCGCCCGTGTCGTGGCGGGTAGCGATGTGCTGGCCGAAAAATTCTCACAACTGCGCGGCGATATTTTAGGCAATGAACGCGATAAAGCCGCACTGCGCGAAGAAGTGGTCAAGATGCGTCAGAAAATGCGCGACCATCTGGGCAGCAAAGCGACCAGTGATACGTTTAATATTAAGCAAGATGCGGGCGGTATGGTGGATATTGAGTTTCTCTGCCAATACGCGGTGTTAGCTCTTGCTCACCAAACCCCCGCGCTACTGACGTATAGCGACAATATCCGTATTTTAGAGAGCCTGACAGAGAGTGGGCACTTACCTTACGAAGAAGCGGAGCGACTGAGAGAAGCTTACCTAGCGTATCGCAGCGCTACCCATCGAGCGGCGCTCACCGGTGAAAAAGCGCTCACCGATGGTGAAGAGTTTAGGGAACATCGCGATATAGTCACCGCGCTCTGGCAGCGCTTTCTTGAGCCACCAGCCACTGATAATAACTAGCCCGGCAAACGGGTCACTCTGACTAGGAAGAAACAATGAAGCCATGGAGTCAGGCGGGGTGGCCCGCATGATTGGACATATCCTGGCCACGCTATTGCCCGTGTTTTTAATCACCGGTTGTGGCGCGGCCTATGGACGCTACCGGACACCCGACATTCGCAGCCTGAATACACTCAATATGGAGCTGTTCGTTCCCCTATTGGTATTCGCCGTGCTGGCTGACCGCCAGGCGCCACTTGCCGAGTACGCCTGGCTTGCTACAGCGGCTGTTGCGGTGGTGCTAGGGTCGGGGATTGTGCTGTGGCCGCTGGCTAGGTGGCTTAAGCTGGATATTAAAACCTTTCTTCCCCCTATGATGTTCAACAATTCAGGCAATATGGGGGTGCCGCTACTGGTACTCGCATTCGGCCCTGACGCGCTGCCTGCCGCCGTAGTGGTTTTTATTGTTGAGATGCTGCTGCACTTCTCGGTAGGGCTTTATATGCTAAACCCGCGTACTTCGCTATGGCGGATGCTGCGCATGCCTATCGTGTTGGCGAGCTTGGCGGGGCTTTCGGTGAACATCAGTGGATTGCCGCTACCGGGCTGGCTGCTGGAGGCTATGCGTATGCTGGGCGAAGTATGTATCCCCTTAATGCTGTTTGCGCTAGGGGTGCGGTTGCTGGAAATTGACTTTAGTGATTGGCGCACGGGGATGCTGGGGGCGGTGCTCTGTCCGCTGTCGGGGTTAGTGATTGCGTTGCCATTAAGTGGCTACTGCCACTTAATGACATGCAG
The DNA here is from genome assembly GCF_013371085.1 of Vreelandella maris. Taxonomy (GTDB): domain Bacteria; phylum Pseudomonadota; class Gammaproteobacteria; order Pseudomonadales; family Halomonadaceae; genus Vreelandella; species Vreelandella maris. The sequence goes on from NZ_JABWCV010000003.1 coordinate 40,903, forward strand.
ATGGCCGTGCTGCTGGTGTTTGCAGCGTTACCCCCCGCGGTATTGAATTATTTGGTGGCAGAGCAGTACCAGCTTGCGCCACAGAAAGTGGCGTCGCTGGTACTGATTGGTAATCTGGGGAGCTTGGTAGTTATGCCGCTTACGCTAGCCGCGGCATTCACTTGGGTACATGCGCCTCTTTAACAGGCGCTGCAATTGAGGGACTGCGTTCTTATCGATCATCTTTGACTTCACTGTCTTTAACTTTATAGTGACCTTCTAATGCGTCCTGATGCCCTGGACGGCTGTTCGCAGAGGCATTCCAGTGAGAATAACCGCCGCCGATATCCTGCGCCTGCTGGGCACGTAGCTGCTCCATACGTTTTTTCATTTTATGCCGCACAAAAGGCATCATCGCCCAGCCAATCAATAAGAAAAACAGGCCGAGTACCACACCTACTATCATCAACGCGCCAAAGGCCAGCCACGTAAACAGCAGCTTTAAGCTACCTGCCAGACCGGTGGGTTGGGTTTGCGCTGCACGGGCACGCCATTGGTTTGCTGCTTGCCATGCTGCGTTGCGTTGGTCGCGATTCATCTGTGGCATGAGAGCCTCCATCGGTTATTCGCACCCATTGGAACACAGTTGGTCTAGCAAGTTCACTGCATGGCGAAAGGACGAAATGCGTCGTCGCAGGCGGGGGCATGCTCCACTGGCAGTGCGATTAGGTTTTCCAACTGTTACCATTAAGCTGTACAAAACAAGTTTGGCTGTACAAGCATGCGCTTAGTACGCAGTGCTTATCTAACAGAGCTCATCTAACAGGACGGTTATATGGCTAATCATGGAGGCAAGTCGGTTTTCATCGCATCGGTGGTGATTATCTTTGGCTTGGTAATTGTCGGGGCGTCATTTCCTGAAGGATTTGCCAACGCGGCAGAGGGGGCGCTGACGACCGTTACCGAGCTATTTGGGTGGTTTTATCTATTTTCTGTTTTTGGGTTTGTGATTTTTCTCTTTGGCTTGGCGCTGAGTAAATACGGTAAAGTTCGCTTGGGGCCACAGGATAGTAGCCCCAGCTATACATTTTTTTCGTGGATAAGCATGCTGCTGGCCGCGGGCTTTGGTGTCGGTCTGGTGTTCTATGGCATGGCGGAACCCATGTTTCATTATATTGAGCCTCCTTATGGGGATAGAACCGCCGAATCCGAAGCAGCAGCACGCTATGCTATTCAATACAGCTATTTTAACTGGGGCATACACCAGTGGGCGGCCTTCTCCATTGTGGGGCTGATCATTGCCTATTTTCAGTTCCGCAAAGGGCAGGCGGGGCTTGTTTCTTCGGTGTTGTCGTCAATAACGGCTAAAAATCCTAAGGTACGTCCCTATGCCTCTTGGTTGGACGTGTTTGCAGTGGTGGCCACGGTAATGGGGGTGGCTACTTCGCTCGGCTTGGGTGTTCTGCAAATGAACGGCGGTTTGAATGCCGTGTTTGGCCTTCCTGAAAACGGTCTTTGGCAGTTTATTATTTTGTTTGTCATGTTCTGTGCTTACATGGCATCCACCTGGTCGGGGTTGGACAAAGGCATCAAGCGCCTTTCTAATCTCAACATGGTGTTATGCATTGGGTTAATGCTGTACGTACTGTTCACTGGCCCTACCGTTGCGATACTCGAAACGATTACCGTGGGGATTGGTGATTACCTGCAGAATTTCATCGGTATGAGCCTGCGTATTTCGCCGTACAGTGATAATGAGTGGGCGAGCCGCTGGACGATTTTCTACTGGGCCTGGGTAATCGCTTGGTCGCCGTTTGTGGGTACATTTATTGCCCGCGTTTCCCGCGGACGTACTATCCAAGAGTATGTGTTTGGGGTGCTGTTCGTACCGCCGCTACTCGCCTGTTTGTGGATTGGTGTGTTCGGTGGCGCGGCGTTGCATATGGAGTTGAATGGTACGGATGTCGGCCTAGCTGCCGCGACCCAGGATAATATAACGGTCGCACTGTTTGAGATGTTTGAGCTGATGCCCTTTACGGGCGCGCTTTCAATCGTTGCGATGATGTTGATCTTTATTTTCTTGGTCACTTCCGCTGACTCGGCCTCGTATATCGTGGCGCAAATGACCGATAATGGTTCGATCAATCCGCCGCTGTATAAGCGCGTCATTTGGGGCGTGCTGATCGCCGCCATCTGCCTGACACTGATTGCATCTGGTGGTTTAACGGGGCTGCAGTCCGCATCGGTGCTGTCGGCACTACCGTTCACCTTTATTCTGTATATGATGGTGTTTGTTTTAGTGCAGGAACTGCGCGCAGACCGCAAGGCGATGCTGACGCAGCTTTATCGCCGCCATGGGGAAACGCCAGTGGGGGCTGACGCCTTTGAAGCCGAGCTATTAGGGGAAGAAGAGCGTCTTCGTCGTGCGCCCAATGTGGTCAACCGGCGCATTAATAGCTAGTAACGCTAGGGACAGGCAAGCTTTTTGTTGCGGGAGCTTGCTATTTCAGGAGCACGATAATGGAGCGAACAGGCTAATGGCTCGGCAAGGACGCCATGGCGCAACGCGAAGGCAGCCCAAAGGGGTTGCCTTTGATCGTTGGCTTGACCGGGTAGTGACCGTAGCCGTACTGACGGCCATGGTCATTGGCTTGGCCGCGGTGGCTGCCCACTGGTTGCTCTGACGCTGTTGGCTCTTTGCAAAGTCAGTTCTTTGCTAAGTTAGCGCTTCGCAATGGTCGTGTCACAACGCCCGGCTTTTTTAAGCCGGGCGTTTGCGTGTCTCTACCCGGTTCCGGCCTAGCCGTTTGGCGCGGTAAAGATGTTGGTCAGCGTGTTCAATCAATGCTTCAGCGCTAACCAAAACTCCCGCGGACATGCTAGCAACACCCATGCTAACGGTGAGGTCTGAATGAGCGCTTGAAAAAGCGTGAGGAATGGCCAGCGACAGCACGGCTTCGCGCAAGCAGTGGGCAACGTCTACCGCGTCATCATGGTCTTGGCCTGGCAGTACACAAACAAACTCCTCGCCGCCATAGCGGGCGAGTAAATCCCGTGTAGGGTCAATACACTGATTGAGTGCATTGGCGACCGCACGCAGCGTCTCGTCACCCATCGCATGGCCATAGTGGTCGTTAAACTTTTTAAAGTTATCGATATCGATAAAAATCACCGATAGCGGCTGCTGCGTTTGCTGCGCCAAGTACCAGTGTTGTTTATAAAACTCATCGAAGTGGCGGCGGTTAGCTACCCCTGTTAGGCCATCCATGTTGGATAAGTGATGTAACTGGTCGCGCTGTTCCAGTCCTTGTTGAAAGGCTTTCAACAGATGATCCAAACTATCTACTAGGTGTCCTAGTTCATCATGGAGGTGGCCGCGTAACGCTGGTTTGGGCCAATGACCAGGGCGATTGGGATCGGTTTGGGCAATCGCCGCATGTACTTTGAGCAGTGGTCGGGTAATAAACACGTGGAAAAATGCGATGACCAGTATGCTTAAAATAAACGCTTCCAGAATACTGAAGCCAACCACTGCATAAATCCGCGCCAGAAACTGCTGGGTTAAATAGCCTTCTGATAGCACCAGCTCAATCTCGCCGACAATGGCTTCCGGCATGTCACTGCCCATGTAATAGAGGAGGGCGGTTTGGTGATGCAGTATATCGCCAAACAGGCGCTGGCTGAGCCAGGTCGATTCCGCCTGTTCGGGGGTGTTAAATTCAGCCAGCGCACGGCCAAAATCGTCGCGAATGGAGACCCACGCCACCTCATCATCACTAAACAGCCCGTAGGCGATTTGGTGGGCGAGGTCGGGGTTTAGTTGGAAGGCGGCTTCGGCGGCGGCCCCATTAACAATCGCCAGTTGCTGGGCAACACGCAGTTGCACTTCTTGGCGCATATTGGTGGCGTGGCTGAGCAGCTCAATACTCCCCGCCACGCTACTAATCAGCAACGCAATGAGCAGGGTAAGCAGCGCTTGCTTAGTGGTTAAGCTGCCTTTTTTAGGGGCGGTGACAGGGGCAGAGAGAGGAAACCGCGGGCGAGGGCTTATCACTGGCTTTCCTCCTGCCTATCGCGATGCAGGGCATCCAACTGCGTTTGCAGACGCGCTAGCAGGGCTTCAGAAACGCTGGGATGGCAGGCGAGATAAAGCGGCGCACGGTGAAAGGTAAACAAATGTTCGAGCGCTATGTTCTGTTCTTGTGCCATAAATTCACCGGTTGCTTTACCTGTCACAATGACATCAAGCAGGCCCGCCTTTAAGCGTGCGATATTTTCTCGCTCTGAGGGAGCAAGTAGAACATTACTGCCGCTAGAGGCAACGTAATCGCCTACCGCATCTTCCCGAAAGCTTCCTATACGCCAGTCGCGCAGCTCAGAAAGCGATGTAACATCAAGCTCGCGTTCGGCTAAACTGAACGCAGCCCACTCATTGACTACCAGCGGCCCAATCCACTGAAATAACGCTTCCCGCTCACGAGTACGAGTCGTGGAATAAACGCAGTGATTGTCGCTTAAGCGTGCTTCGGTGTAAGCGCGGGCCCAAGGCAGCAACCGAAAATAGGCCTCAATATCCGCTTGGCGTAGCGCGTTGCGAAGGAGCATCGTCGCGCTGCCGATGATTTGGCCTTGGTCGTCCGCATAGTTAAACGGCGGGTACTCTTCCGTGTTGATAGTGAGCGGCATCGCTTGAAGCGGCAGGCTGCAGCTACCCATAGCGCTGATAAGAGCAACGCCCATGCGGTATCGCCATTGGCAAATTACGTCATTAGCCACCATTATTTACCTCTGAGACCGCTCTGCCTGCACTCTGTCTAATGCTTGTTGCATCAGCGCTACCAAGCGCTGATCTGTAGCTTGGTTTATGGCAAAGTATAGCGAAGATTCACTGAGCGTGTGTACCGGGATTAAATTATCTTTAGTGTAGCCTCTGGATTTAGCTATCCAGGCAGCTACATCCTCACTATAAGCCCATAAATCAACCCGCCCGCGGGTCAGCATATTGAGCGCGCTGCGGTTATCAATGGCGGGTACTAGCAAATGGTCAGGATAACCTGCTTCCATTAGTGCCTGGGCACCAATATCTTCACGAATTACTGCCACGGTCAGTTCGCGATCAATGGCTTGAGCTAACGAATCAATCGTAATCGGCGCGTCACGATGGGCGAGCAATACGACTCGATCTTGAGCAATCGGCCCCACCCAGTGAAAACTGGCCTCCCGTGCAGGTGTGCGAGTGGTTGAAAAAAGCACCGTATTAGGCTGGCTTAGCGCCATCTCATAGCCGCGAACCCACGGGTAATAACGAATGTCCTGACGACTAAAAGGCGTTTTGGTCGCCGCAAACATCTCCTCCAATAACTCAATTGATAGACCGGTTAGCTGTTGATTGTTGACGTTACTACCGACATTACCAGCGACATAGTTGTAGGGAGGGTACTCTTCAGTGATAAAGGTTAATGGCGCCAAGGTGAGGGGCGCTTCAGCATATGTGTTAGAAACTATTGCTAGGCAAAGACACAGCACGACCATCAACCTTTTTAAAAGGCATGGACATAATATCCGTGAAGGTGGTGGGACTAATCCCATTGCTGTCTACCCATATGATCTATCAGTCAATCAAACTTAGAGCAACGCTGGTCATCTGTCACCTCTAATATGCCAACGCAAGCCGTGGCATATTGCTGGCTCCACCTGCTAGGCTTACGACTTCCTCTGTGAGAGTAAATTAATGCTGCCTGCTACTACTGCTAAGGCGATGAATGGCTACGCATCGCGTCGAGAGATTTTCGGCTGGGCGATGTTTGATTTTGCCAACCAGGCTTACACGCTACTGATAATTACCGTGGTCTTTGGCGAGCTATTTACCACGGTCATCGTCGGGGATCGGGGTGATAACTTCCGACTTGCCAACTTCTTATGGAGCCTTGGTCTGGCTATCAGCTATCTGATGGTAGTGATCACGGCCCCATTGTGTGGCGCGGTGATGGACTACCGGGCTGAGAAAAAGCGTTTTCTGCTCATCAGCTATCTTGCCACCGTGGTCACGACGGCCATGCTGTACTTTGTTGAACCCGGCTACGTCATTATTGGCCTGCTATTAATTGTGCTGTCTAATTACGCTTATTCCATGGGGGAGTCGTTTATAGCCGCCTTTTTACCTGAACTGGGGCCGCCAGAGTCGCTGGGTAAAATTTCCGGCTTTGGCTGGGCGTTAGGCTACATTGGCGGACTATTTGCAGCAGGCTTTACTCTGGTGGTGCTAGGTGAGGCAAGCGCGGATAATTTTGAACGTATACGCTGGGTGGGTCCCTTTGCCGCCGGCTTTTTCTTGATTACCGCCATTCCCACTTTTTTATGGCTAAAAGAGCGTGGTACGCCTCAGCCTCGTGGCGTCTCGTACCGTCATATTGCCTTGAAGCGGGTGACATCCACGCTGCATGAACTGCGTTATTTCAAAGACCTGGCCGTGTTTTTAATATCGCTGTTGTTCTCAATGGCCGGTGTTTACATCATTATCGCGTTTGCATTTATCTATGGTGCCCAAGTGATTGGCTGGGACGAGAGTGTACGCAATATCATGTTTATTATTGTTCAAGTTACCGCGGCGGCGGGGGCGCTGGGGTTTGGTTGGTTACAGGATCGGCTAGGTGCCAAGCACACTTACCAAATGACGCTGGCGCTCTGGGTGCTGGCGATTATTGCCATCTGGGCAACCCCGGAGCTTACCCAGTGGATCAACGAACAGTTTGAGGTGCAGTGGCAGGCCCAGTACGTATTCTTGGTAGTGGGTTGCTTGGCGGGGCTGAGCCTTGGTTCTAGCCAATCTGCCAGCCGGGCACTGGTTGGTCTATTTTCACCGCTGGAAAAATCAGCTGAGTTTTTCGGTTTCTGGGGGTTGGCCAATAAGTTGGCGGGGGTGTTTGGTATCGTCATGCTGGGTGTGTTGCAAACGCTCATTGGCTTGCAAGCGTCTATTCTATTATGTGTGGCCTTGTTCGTTATCGCGATGCTAATTTGCGCTAAGGTCAACGAGCGCCGCGGCCGGGAGGCTGCGCTTGCCTGGGAAAACACACAATAGGGATAGCTGGGTGCCCCTACGCCCCTACCTCTGCGAGGTGAACGATGGTGACGCAGACAGCAACGCCAATAGCACAGCGTGGTGGCATCGTCATGATGCTGTTGTTTTGGGTGCTGTTAATGGCCGTTGGGACGTGGTGGATACACGGTGGCCTGGAGGAGATGATGCGCCCCAACGCCAACATCGTGCATACCTTGCCTGCGGGTGAGCCGATTACCTTAAAGCGTAATCGTGCTGGTCATTTTGAGGCGCCCGGCCGAATTAATGGTGAGCCCGTCACCTTTTTGCTCGACACGGGCGCCACTTATGTAGCGGTATCGGCCGCTTTGGCCGATGAGCTGGGCTTGGCGCCGGGGCGCAGTGCTTGGTTTAATACCGCCAATGGCCGAGTAGAAGGTACCTTAACCGAACTGGATGAGGTTTCCCTGGGCGGGTTAAAAGTGCAAAATGTACAGGGGTCTATTAGCCCTGGCATGGATCGCGACACCGTCCTGCTCGGCATGAGTTTTTTGAACCTCTTGTCGATTGAAATACAGGCAGGTGAGATGGTGCTGAGCCTTCCAGAGTAGTGAGTTCAACTGGTGAAGGTGGAGTTAATAGCAAGAGTTAAACAGCTAGGTTTCAGAAACAGAGTGCCAACACGCTAAGGAGTTGCTATGGGCATTGAAGTAGGTGGATTGTTAGGACTAATTTGGCTTGTTATCGTTATTTGGGCCATCGTCAAAGTGGCCAAAAGCGATGCAGGTGGTTTTGCTAAACTGATCTGGATTCTAGTATTGCTGTTCTTCCCATTGATCGGTTTGATTGCGTGGTTCTTGTTTGGTCCGAAGGGATAGCAGCCTAGCTGAGTGCGATCAAATGAAAAAGGCAGGCCTGTGATGGCCTGCCTTTTTGTTAATTTGAGGCTTACTCACTGAATAAAGGACTACTCAAGAGAGCATTACTCAATTGTGTCGTTTCCTTCACCGGGTGGTGCTTTATAATGCCCGGGTATTTTTAACTTTTCCCCGTTGGGCAGGTCGCGCACTTGGGTTGGAATGTAAACACGTTTAATAACACTTTTCGTTTTGCTACTTCCCATGGCAGGTTCCTCTGTCAAATTGTCGACAGTTAGCGTTTCTACATTAGCTTCCGTTGCTGTGAGAATCAAGTGTCAGGCCTTCCGTATCCATCAATAAGCGCAATGGTAACGACAGAGGCGGGTGTTTTGATGGTTTTGAGTTATCCTGAGAGCCAACAATAGGACACCTGCGTTATTACTGGGTGAGCGGGTGAAAAAATAAACAGCCTAAGCGGAGTGCAAAAAGAGGATGGTAGATCATTTGGAACAGCAGTTTCAGGCGCTTGAGTCGCAAGAACCTGTCATGCCTGACTATCCCGATCAAGATCATGTCCTGATCATTGAAGATGATCAGCGCCTGGCGGAACTTACCCGCGATTACTTGGAAGCGAATGGCTTTCAAGTAACGCTGGAAGCTGATGGGGCGAAAGGGGTTGACCGTATTTTAACCCTGCAGCCCGATTTAGTCATTTTAGATCTAATGCTGCCAGGTGAAGATGGTTTGGCTATTTGTCGTCGCGTTAGACCTAACTTTGCTGGCCCGATCATGATGCTGACCGCGCGCACCGACGATCTGGATCAAGTCTTGGGGCTTGAGATGGGCGCTGATGATTATGTGCCGAAACCCGTTCAGCCGCGGGTACTGCTGGCGCGTATGCGAGCACTGCTACGCCGCGCTGACGGGCCTGCACCGGACGGTGAAATGCGGTTGCGCTTTGAAAACCTAGAGATCGATAACGCGACCCGCGAAGCTTGGCTCTCTGGGGAGCGTATCGACCTAACCAGCGCTGAGTTTGACCTGCTGTGGCTGTTGGGCCGTAATGCCGGTCGAGTGCTTACCCGTGAAGAGATATTCAGTGATCTACGGGGAATTAAGTACGACGGCCAGGACCGCTCTATTGATGTTCGTGTGTCGCGTATCCGGCCTAAAATTGGCGATGATCCTAATCAGCCTCACCGAATTAAAACCGTGCGCAGTAAAGGTTATCTCTTCGTTAAAGACAGTTGATCATGCATAGGGAAGGCATCATGCGGCGGGTGCTCAGTAACGGCTCGTTTTTACGCTTCTATTTGTTGCTGGGCGTAGCGTTGTTGGTGGTGTTTGTGATTGCGTTAGCAGGGCGTTCGTTTATCGAGCAGGTGCGCCGCGAAGATTACCGCGAGCAGCTAGCTGCGTTACCTATGTCGCTGATGACGCAACAATTAGCCGACCAGCCTGCAGGCCAGCGAAACGCTTTGCTTGCGCGTTTTTCCGAGCAACTTGAGTTGCAGTTGACCCTGCAGCCTATCAACGAAGCTGATCTTGGCTATTTTGAGCGATCACGCCTAGAGCAGGGCAAGATACTGGTCGCCGAGAGGCCGTGGTTATTACAGCAACGCTTACCGGGCGATACATGGTTACTGCAAGCTAGGCTTGAAGAGTGGAGTGAGCATCAGTGGCACGGCAGCATTTCTCTGTTGGGGGACTGGCTCGCGGCTGCGCCCGAAAATGAGCGAGAAAACCGCATCGCCCAGTTGCGCCAAGGCAGCTGGCCGCTTCAGCTATTGTCTACTTTGCCAGCCGGTCTATCGCCCCAGCAGCAGGCCCAGCTGGAGAGTGGCGGCGTCATCACTCAGTTAGTCTCTGATAAGCTCTCCATCACGCTGCTTTATCAACTGCCAGGCGAATCCCAGTGGCTGCAAGCTGGGCCTATCTCTCGCGGCGATACACTGCCACCTAATTTGCACCTGCCGCTTCTGGTGGGGCTGATGATCGTGCTCAGCCTGATCATCTATTTAATTATGCGCAGTATTGAGGCCCGAATGGCGCGGCTAGAGCTGGCCGCGACCAGGATCGCGAGTGGCCGTTTGGAAACGCGGGTAAAAGTGGAAAGCGGTGACTTTTTAGGGCGATTAGGTATGGCGTTTAACGGCATGGCCAATCAGGTGCAGAGCCTGCTGCGTGGTCAGCAAGAAATGATTCGCGCGGTCTCCCACGAGCTGCGTACCCCGGTCGCCCGTATTCGCTTTGCCGTGCAAATGGTCGAAGATATGACCGACCAGCCCGCTATTCGCCGGCAGTTGCAGGGTATTGATGCGGATATTGCCGAACTTGATGAATTAGTCGATGAAATACTCACCTATGCACGTTTAGGCGGTGAAACGGTCAATGGCGCTGAACTTGAAACGTCACTGGTGGAGTGCCGTGCCATGGCGGAACGCGTGATTGATACTCTTTCACCGCTGCATAAAGAGTTAACGTTAACGCTGGCGGCCGGCCCTGAAATTGAGCTGTTGGCGGAGCCACGCTATCTTCAGCGCGCCCTGCAGAATTTAGTCGGTAATGCCTGTCGGCATGCCAAGTCTCAGGTGGTGATCCAGCTGTGGGACGAGCCCAACTTGGTGCGTATCGATGTCGAAGATGACGGCCCCGGCATTCCGCCTGAAGCGCGGGCGGATATCTTTAAACCGTTCGCCCGACTGGATGACAGCCGCGCCCGCAGTTCCGGCGGCTACGGGTTAGGTCTTTCGATTGTGCAGAAAATCATGGCCGGGCACGGCGGCAGTGTGACCATCGACACCAGCCCCACCCTGTGTGGTGCGCGCTTTACGTTGCTGGTTCCCCGTCGCGATCCGCTGGCTTAACCCCCGTTAGCACCGCAAAGGAGGTTTCCCGCGCGGTGCGCAAAAAATCCTGCATCCACGGCGCTTCTCGGGTCTCTTCGCGAATCGCCGCATACAGCGTGCTCCATACCCCATGCTCGCCCAGCTTTACCGCGCTGACGTAGTCGCGTTCTAAATACTCGGTGAGCGCCCAGTTGGGCAGCGCACATACACCTCGCCCACTGGCGACTAACTGCATCATCATAATCGTCAATTCGGCGGTGCGGATCTCCCGAGGGCGTACATTCGCCGGCTGCAAAAACTGAGTGAAAATATCCAACCGTGATTGCTCAACGGGATACGTGATCAAGGTTTCATCCGCCAGCGCCTGGGGCTCTATAAAGCCCTGGCCTGCAAAAGCGTGCTGGCGGGCGACGGCTAATAATCCCTCATAGCGAAACAGCGGGGCGTAGTGAATGCCGTCAAGCGGTTGGGGGTCGGCGGTGATCACTAGATCCAATTGCTCGCGAGCAAGCGCTGGAAGCGGGTCGAAGTGGTGGCCACTGGGAATATCGATTTCCACCTCGGGCCAGTGATCGCGAAAGTAATCCACCGTCGGCATTAGCCACTGAAAGCAACTGTGACACTCAATGGCCATATGCAAACGCCCCTGCTCGGTGCCTGCCAAGCGCGCCAAATCCCGCTCCGCTTTGCGTACCTCGGGCAATACTTGATCGGCTAAGGCGAGCAGCCGTAAGCCTGCGCGGGTAAATTCCACCGGGCGGGTTTTGCGCACGAATAGCGGGCTATCCACGCGGCTCTCCAAATCTTTCAACTGATGCGAGAGCGCCGATTGAGTCAAATGCACGCGTTCAGCAGCATCAACTAGTGAGCCAGTTTCGCGCAGGGCGAGTAGTGTGCGTAGATGGCGTAGTTCAATCATCGTGATTATTTTTCATCTTGGCTATTAAAAACTTTAGTTTGATTCATTGGGTGGGCGTGGCCAGACTGTGCAACATCATTCACGTTGGCAGGTTTTATCATGACAGTTTCTCATATTCTCGGCTATCCCCGTATCGGTGCTCAGCGCGAACTCAAAAAGGCCACTGAGGCATACTGGAAGGGCGAATGCACTCGTAGCGAACTTGAAAGCACTGGTCGCGAGCTTCGCTTGCGCCACTGGCAGGTGCAGCAGGATGCTGGGCTAGATTTTGTTAGTGTTGGTGATTTTGCTTTTTACGATCAAGTGCTTAATGTTTCAGTGGTGCTGGGTGCCGTACCTGCCCGTTTTAATGCCCAGCATGAAGTGGCTGGTGGCGATATCGACCTCGACACCACCTTTCGCATGGCCCGGGGCCGCGCGCCCAGCGGTGAACCCGCCGCCGCCTGTGAAATGACCAAATACTTCGATACCAATTACCACTACCTCGTCCCCGAACTACACGAAGGGCAAACCTTTAACCTGGCTTCGAACCGCCTGTTCGACGAGGTGGATGAAGCGTTACGCGCGGGTTTTACTCCGAAAGTAACGCTAACCGGGCCGCTAACGTGGCTATGGCTGGGAAAAACCAAGGGCGGTGATTTTGATCGCCTGACGCTACTAGACAGCGTACTCAACGTGTATGGCGAAATATTAGCGCGGCTCGCTACCCAAGGCATTGAGTGGGTGCAGCTGGACGAGCCCGCGCTAGTGCAGGATCTACCGCTTAACTGGCAGCAGGCGTATGAGCGCGCCTATCACCGTCTTCAGTCAGCACCGCTAAAGCTGCTGTTAGCCACTTACTTCGGAGGCCTGGGCGACAATCTTTCATTAGCCACCCGTTTGCCCGTCGCTGGGTTGCACATTGACGCCGTGCGCGCGCCGCAACAAGTCGAGAGTGTCATTGATCGTCTTGGTCCGCATCAGGTGCTATCAGTCGGTTTTGTCGATGGTCGCAATATCTGGCGAGCCGACTTAGCGGCATTGCGCGAACGCTTGTTGCCGTTAAAAGTGCGCCTCGGGCAGCGGCTTTGGTTGGCGCCGAGCTGCTCGTTGTTGCATGTGCCGGTAGATCTTGCGCAGGAAACAGAGCTCGGTGAGGAGCTCGTGAGTTGGCTGGCTTTTGCGCAGCAAAAGCTGGCGGAAGTGGTCACCCTGGCGCGGTTGATTGATAACCGTACCATGCCTGAGGATGAGCAGCGTTTGGATGAAGCAACCCGAGCGTTGGATGCCCGGCGTGAATCAACGCGTATCCACCAGGCAGCGGTTAGTGAGCGGCTGGCCGCGATTAGCCCTGCCGATAGCCAACGACAGGCGCCCTACAGCGTGCGTGCTGACGCACAACGGCGAGCGCTTAAGCTACCGTTGTTCCCGACGACGACAATTGGCTCTTTTCCGCAAACCGATGAGATTCGTGCTGCACGGCGCGCGTTTAAAGCCGGCGAGTTGTCATCAGCTGACTACGAAGCCCGCATGCAGGATGAAATTGCTTACGCGGTTGAGCGTCAGGAAGCGCTGGATATCGATGTGCCAGTGCACGGCGAAGCCGAGCGTAACGACATGGTGGAGTATTTTGGCGAACAGCTTGAAGGGTTTGCCTTTACCCGCTTTGGCTGGGTGCAGAGCTACGGTTCACGCTGTGTTAAGCCGCCGGTTATTTTCGGCGACGTTTCACGCCCTGCGCCCATGACCGTTCGCTGGAGCCAGTATGCGCAAACCCTGACCAGCAAGCCCATGAAGGGGATGTTAACGGGGCCGGTGACGATTCTGCAGTGGTCGTTTGTCCGCGACGATCAGCCGCGAGAAACAACCTGTCGGCAAATTGCCCTGGCGTTGCGCGATGAGGTCTTGGATCTGGAAAAAGCTGGGATCAATGTGATTCAAATCGATGAACCGGCGCTTCGCGAAGGGCTGCCACTGCGCCAACATGAGTGGCAGGCATACCTGGATTGGGCAGTCGAGAGCTTTCAGCTAAGTGCCGCAGGCGTTGCCAACACCACCCAGATTCACACCCATATGTGTTACTCGGAGTTCAACGACATCATCGGTGCGATCGCCGCCCTGGATGCGGATGTGATCACCATCGAAACATCGCGCTCGGATATGCACCTGCTGGACGCCTTTCAGGACTTCGCTTATCCCAACGAAATCGGCCCAGGGGTTTACGATATCCACACCCCGAATATTCCCGAGGTGAGCTGGATGGTTGATTTGATGGAGAAAGCGCTAGAAAAAATCCCTGCCGAACGGTTGTGGGTAAACCCGGATTGTGGCCTGAAAACGCGCGGCTGGGCGGAAGTAGAGCCAGCGCTGGCTAATATGGTCGAAGCTGCCAAAGTACTGCGCCAACGCTATGCGTAAACGGTTGTAAATACTTTGATTAAGTCTTTCTGGTCAGAATCAACCCCGCTAAAAAGCGGGGTTTGGCTTAAAAACTAGCTTGTCGACACTTAGCTTTTCGAAGCATAGGCGTAGAGCAGGGTTTCCTGGGCGCTGATGGCATCGCTTTTACCTGGATCCTGAAGCTGGTAGCTGCCGTCGGTCTGTAGCAGCCAGCTCTGGCAGTTATCCACCATGTAGGTTTCGAGATCCTTGCGCACACGGGTGGCGAGCTTCTTATCCAGCAGCGGGAAGCAGGTTTCAACACGGTGAAACATATTGCGCGACATAAAGTCGGCGCTTGAGCACCAAGTTTCCGACTTGCCATCATTGTGAAAGTGGAATACGCGGGTGTGTTCAAGCAGGCGGCCGATAATGGAGCGCACACGAATATTCTCGGAAACCCCCGGCACGCCTGGCTTCAAACAGCACATACCGCGAATAATTAAATCGCACTCAACCCCCGCCTGGGAGGCACGGTAGAGCGCTTTGATAAGTTTGGGCTCGGTTAACGAATTGCATTTAATGATGATATGGGCGCGTTTACCCTTGCGCGCTATCTGCGCTTCACGGTCAATCATTTCCACTAGCCGCTCGTGCAGCGTGAACGGCGCATGCAACAGCGTGTCAATTTTGCGTGCGCGGCCCATCCCCGACAGCTGCTGAAACACTTTATGCACATCGGCGCACAGCGCTTTATTGGCAGTCAGCAGGCTGTAATCGGTATACAGTTTGGCGGTTTTTGAGTGGTAATTACCGGTGCCGAGGTGCGCGTAGTAGCACAGCTCGCCTTTTTCGCGGCGTACTATATGCAGCATCTTGGCGTGAGTCTTGTAGGCCATAATGCCGTAGACAACGATTGCCCCCGCTTCCTGCAAACGAGAAGCCAGCTGTAGATTATCGGCTTCATCAAAACGCGCACGTAGTTCAATGACCACGGTGACTTCTTTGCCCTGGCTAGCCGCTTCTACCAGCGCGCTAACGATAGGCGAGTCTGAGCCCGTACGGTATAGCGTCTGCTTTATAGCCAGTACATGCGGGTCGCGGGCGGCTTCGCGCAGCAGGTCTTCAATCGGAGTAAATGATTGAAAAGGGTGATGGAGCAGAATGTCACTCTTAGCAATAGCATCGAACAAGCTGCCCGCTTTGAGCGCTTTCGGAATGCTGGGAGTAAACGGGCGATAGAGCAGTTCTGGACGGTCCACATCACCCAGAACTGACATCATGCGGGTTAAATTCACCGGCCCTTTGACCCGATATAAATCGTCGCTCTCAAGCTCAAATTGACGCAGCAGAAAATTAGTTAAGTCATCGGGGCAGCTGTCCGCCACTTCCAGCCGCACACCGCTGCCATAACGGCGTGCCAGTAGTTCGCCACGCAGCGCGGAAGCAAGGTCTGAGACTTCCTCAGGGTCAACGCTCATATCCGCATTGCGGGTCAAACGGAACTGGTAACAGCCGCGCACGCGCATGCCGGGAAATAGCTCATCGGCATGGGCATGAATCATCGAGGACAGGAACACATACTCGGAGAAACCCTCTTCGCATAACTCCTTCGGTAGCGCCATTAAGCGAGGCAGCGAGCGTGGGGCTGGTAGAATAGCCATACCTCCGGCGCGGCCAAAGGCATCTTTGCCTTCCAGCTCAACAATAAAGTTAAGACTTTTATTGACCAGACGCGGGAAGGGATGCGAAGGGTCGAGACCGATGGGGCTAATAACCGGCATAATTTCGTTATCGAAAAACGCCCGCGTCCAGGCCTTTTGTTGATCAGTCCACTGATCGCGACGACGAAAGCGCAACCCATGAGTCTCCAGGGCGGGCAACAAGGTATCGTTGAGTATTTGATACTGGCGATCAATTTGCGTATGTGCGATCTGAGAAATCTCGGCCAATACGGCTTTAGGCAGTCGGCCATCGGCCGCGGTGGTGTCGTCGCCAAGGGCGATCTGGTGCTTTAATCCCGCTACGCGAATTTCGAAAAACTCATCCATATTGGATGAGAAAATCAGCAAGAACATCAAGCGGTTGAGCAACGGGTGGGCATCGTCTAGCGCTTGTTCCAGCACGCGGATATTGAACTGTAGATGCGACAGCTCGCGATTGAAGTAAAGCTGAGTGTCGTCAAGGTCGGTTTCAGGCAACGTGTCACGCGCTTGAACCCCGGTGGGGGTGCGGTTAATTCGTAGCGGCATATCGCCGTCGCTGCTGGTTTGATCAGTAGACGATAATGGTAAAGAATCTGTCGCTTGCTCGTCCATAGTGGATCTCCCCGCGTTGATGGCTCGAAGGTATCATAGCCTGATACTTGTATAGGAAGGCAGTATGCGGGGAGAAGATGACAAACAAGTGTCACCTTGTTGTCATCTTTGTCGCAGTAGTTTAGTGGCGCTGTAATAAACGCGCTGCGTCGAGAGCGAAATAGGTCAAAATTCCATCGGCACCTGCTCGTTTGAAGCACATCAATGATTCCAAAATCACCGGTTCCGCTTCCAGCCAGCCATTGTCGAAGGCGGCGCGATGCATGGCGTACTCACCGCTGACTTGATAAGCGAAAGTCGGCACTTTTAGCTCAGCTTTTACACGGCGAACGACATCCAGGTAAGGCATACCCGGCTTGACCATCACCATGTCGGCGCCTTCGGCGATGTCCATGGCTACTTCATGCAATGCTTCATCGCTGTTGGCAGGGTCCATTTGATAGGTGCGTTTGTCGGCTTTGCCCAAGTTGGTGGCTGAGCCAACGGCATCGCGGAAGGGCCCATAGTAGTGGGAGGCATACTTGGCGCTATAAGCCATAATCCGCACGTTGTGGAGATGTTCCTGTTCCAACACTTGGCGGATCGCGCCGATACGCCCATCCATCATGTCGGAAGGCGCCACCACGTCAGCGCCCGCTTCGGCATGGGAGAGTGCCTGTTTAAGCAGCGTATCCACCGTGCGGTCATTCTGCACGTAGCCGTGTTCATCAAGAATGCCGTCCTGGCCGTGGCTGGTATACGGGTCGAGCGCCACGTCGGTGATAATGCCGAGTTCGGGCAGGGCTGCTTTAAGGGCGCGCACGCTACGCTGTACTAAGCCGCTGGCGCTATAGGCCTCTTCGGCTAACTCAGTTTTGTGCTCAGGGCCGACAACTGGAAAAAGCGCCAACGCAGGGATGCCCAGTTGATAAGCTTCGCGGGCTTGCTCAATCAGTAGGTCGATCGAGAGCCGCTCCACACCGGGCATTGAGGCCACCGCTTCACGCTGGTTGTCGCCTTCCAGTACAAACACCGGCAGGATCAAATCTGACGGGCTAAGGCTGTTCTCCTGCATCAAGCGGCGTGAAAAATCATCGCGGCGCATTCGACGCATGCGTGTGGCGGGGAAGTGACGGGGGGTAGGTATGCTCAAGGGGTGTCTCCATTAAGGAACGCAAATGAGTGTGCCCGAAGGTCTGAATGGAGTATATCAGCCATGCCCTGCGGCGAAAGCCGTCTTGTGACAACAAGGTAGACTGACTAAAGTGAGCAATTGCTTTGCTGTATTGCGATCGGCAGACCCTGGGATAAGGAGATAGGCATGACCAAACAGGTGGCGGTGATTTTAGCTGGCTGCGGCGTTTATGATGGTTCAGAGATATATGAGACGACGTTAACGCTGTTGCGCTTGGATCAGTTGGGTATTGGTTACCACTGTTTTGCCCCGGATATAGAACAGCATCACGTTATCAATCACCTCACGCAAGAGGTGGCGGAAGGTGAACAGCGTAATGTGCTGCAGGAGTCTGCCCGCTTGGCGCGTGGAAACATCCGCCCATTGAGTGAGCTAGACGCTGATAACTTCGATGCAGTGATTGTGCCCGGTGGTTTCGGTGTCGCCAAAAATCTGTCGGATTTCGCCAGTGCCAGCGACAATATGCAGGTGCTGGAAGCACTAAAAGAGTCGCTGTTTGGTTTTCGTCAAGAGGCCAAACCCATTGGCTTGATGTGTATTTCCCCCGTACTGGTGCCCCGTCTATTGGGTGACGGTATTGCAGTGACCGTGGGTAATGATCCGGCGGTTTCCGGGGCGATTAGTGCCATGGGCGGGTTGCACCGCAGCTGTGCAGTAGAAGATATTGTCGTCGACCTTGAGCACCGCGTGGTGACCACTCCTGCTTATATGCTGGCAAAGCGCATTAGTGAAGCGGCCACTGGTATCTTTAAATTGGTAGATCGTATTGCTGAAATGATGGATTAAGTACGCCGTTGCATTTTAGAACATCGTATTGCAGATAAGAAAGCCGTCGCCATGGTTAATGGCGACGGCTTTTTCAGTATCTGCGTGCTGCGCTGATCCGCTTAGAGATCGGCTTCTTGCTCTTCATCAGCCTCTTTCTCTTCTTTGCGTTTGCGCACCAAACGGCCAAACAGTAGCCCCACTTCGTAAAGTAGGTACATGGGGATTGCCAGCAGGCTTTGGGAAATCACATCAGGCGGGGTTAGCAGCATACCGACGACAAAGCAGCCTAAAAGGATATAGGGGCGTTTTTTAGAAAGGCTTTCCACCGTCGTGGCGCCAGAGAGGATAAGCAGGAAGGTCGCAATAGGAATTTCAAACGCCACCCCGAAAGCAAAAAACAGCTTAAGAACGAAGTTCAAATACTGGTTAATGTCGGTCATTATCGCGATGTTGTCCGGCCCGGTTTGGGTGAAAAACTCAAACAGCAGCGGAAAAACCACGTAATAGGCAAACGCCGCACCGCCATAGAACAGCGCAATGCTTGAGACCAGTATCGGGATCGCCAGTGCTTTTTCATTGTCGTAAAGCCCCGGCGCGATAAACGCCCAGGCCTGATGCAACACAAAGGGAATGGCGATAAACACCGCGACGACCAAGGTAAGCTTAAATGGCGCTAAGAATGGCGAAGCCACTTCTGTGGCGATCATTTGCGAGCCTGCGGGCAGCAGATCCATTAACGGCTCGGCGACGAAGGTATAAATATCATTGGCAAACGAATAAAGGCCCAAAAAGACCACCAGAATCACGATCACGGCGCGCATCAACCGTGAACGTAGTTCAATCAGGTGCTCAATAAGAGGGGCTTGGCTTTGGTCTTCACGCGGCTCCTTTGAATCGCCAGACATACTCATTGGTGGTTACGGTCCTTATTTGATGCAGCCTTTTGAGATTCAGTCGGCTCAGGTTCTGCCGCGTCTTCGGGCACTGCCGAGGAAGGCGATGAGGATGAAGGAGGCGTTTCTTCACGTACCGTTTGCAGGGCGTCATCCAATCGGGAGCTCGCCTTGGCGACGCGCTGCTCTGTCTCGCTCTGCGTCGCCTTGGTTGCTGGCGCTGACCGAGGAGTAGAAGGGGTATCGGCAATACTCTCTACATCCAGCTTGGCTTTTTTCAAGCTATCGTCGAGCTTCTTCTGCTGTTCGTTAAGCTTTTGGCGTAACTCTTCTGCTTCAAGCTGAGCGCTAATTTCACGCTGCATGCCGGATACCGTGCGCTTGATTTTGCCAATCCACATACCCGTCGTGCGGGCGGCCCTAGGCAGCCGCTCCGGGCCAAGCACCAACAGCCCGACGATGCCAATGAGCATTAGTTCAAGAAAGCCGATATCCAGCATGGTTTATTTGCGCTCTTCGTTACGTTCGTTGGCGGCCTGTTTCTCTTCGGCTTGAACGTCATAAGTGTTGCCAGGTTCTTCATGGCTCACTTTGGCATGCGGTTGGTCAGCGTCTTCTTTATCCGTCTCTTTATTTTTCTCTTCATCGTGCATGGCTTTCTTGAAGCCCTTGACCGCCCCGCCTAGGTCGGTGCCCACATTACGCAGTTTTTTGGTGCCGAAAACCAGGATGATGATGCCCAGGACAATCAGCAACTGCCAAATACTAATACCACCTAACATATGCGTTTCCTCATGGGAGCAGGTTGACTATCTTTTTTCCAGCTTGGTTATCACTATACGACAGTTTCTGTGACCGCTATGGCTGACGAGACGCTTTTTCTTCGTGCCCGGAAATGCCAACGCGTCGCGCCAGTTCGTCTAAAACAGCCTGATGATCCATCCCCAGGTGCGACAGCATCACCATACTATGAAACCACAGGTCGGCAGTTTCAGAAATCAACGCTTGGCGCTCAGCCTCACCACCGTGCTCCGCATCTTTTGCCGCAAGCACTGTTTCAGTCGCTTCTTCGCCAATCTTTTCGAGTATCTTGTTCAAACCCTTATGATGCAAGGAGGCAACATAAGAATCTTCTGCTGCTGCGTGTCGCCGCTGCTTTAGTACCTCATTGAGAGTATCCAGCACAGACGCACTGTTTGTCGAAAAAGTGTTGGTTGGTAAATTGTCAGGCGATAATGAGTTGCTGTCCATGGGAATCCTTATAAACGTTTAATGCACTGCGCTATTGCCATACCAGCAGTAAGAGGCCAATCGCAGCGGCAGCCAGTATTGGCCACTCCTGGAGCTCAATCCAACCGCTTAATGGCTGCCAAGCCAGTGCCAGTGCCAGCAGAATCAAACCCAGGCGCAGGCGGTAAAGCCGCTTGCCCTGCCGCACCATCTGTACGCGCATGGCGTTGATGGAGTCCACCTGCTGATGACGTTGACGATGCTCATGCTCCATGCGGCTGAGCGCTTGGTGCGCCAGTACAGGCAATTCAGGTAGCTGGTGTGAAAGCTCCGGTGCCTGTCGCTTGAGTGATTCCCATAAACCGCTGACACCCGCACGCTCTTTCATCCACTGCTCTAAATACGGCTTGGCGGTGCTCCAAAGGTCCAGGTCAGGATAGAGCTGGCGCCCTAAGCCTTCAATATTGAGCAGCGTTTTCTGCAATAGAACCAACTGCGGCTGCACTTCCATATTAAAGCGTCGCGCGGTTTGAAACAGACCCAGGAGCACTTGGCCAAAGGAGATGTCTTTCAGCGGTTTCTCTAAAATAGGCTCGCAGACGGTCCGAATAGCGGCTGCGAACTCATTGGCGCGAGTATTTTCACCCACCCAGCCGGACTCAATATGCAGTGCGGCGACTTCGTAATAGTCTTGGTGAAAAAATGCCAATAAGTTGCGCGCCAAATAGTCCTGATCCTCTCGGGTCAGGCTGCCCACGATGCCGCAGTCGATGGCGATGTACTGCGGGTCTTCGGGGTTGTCACAGTTAACAAAGATATTGCCGGGGTGCATATCCGCGTGGAAGAAGTTGTCACGAAATACCTGGGTAAAGAAAAGCTCAACGCCGCGCTCTGCGAGCTTTTTAAGGTTCGTGCCACGAGCAATTAGCGTGTCTAAATCGGCGACCGGTATGCCGCGAATGCGCTCTTGAACCATCACGTGGCGGCGGGTGAAGGGCCAATAGATGGTAGGTACAAATAGCAGCGGTGAGTCTTTAAAGTTACGTTTAAGCTGCGAGGTGTTGGCGGCTTCTTTATAGAGATCCAGCTCATCAAACAACGTGGCTTCGTAGTCGCGGATGACTTCCACCGGGCGCAAACGTCGCGCTTCGGGGATTTTGGAAAATAGCTTGGCGACTTGGTACATCAGCGCCATGTCCTGACGCATGACGCGATCAATGCCGGGACGAATGATTTTTACCACTACGTCTTCACCGCCGTGCAGCCTTGCTGCGTGTACCTGGGCAATCGATGCAGAGGCGAGCGGTACGTGGTCAAATTCAGCAAAGGCATCCGCCAGCGACATTTCCAGCTCTTTCTCGACGCGGGCAGCGGCAAGATCACCGGGAAAAGGCGGCACCTGATCCTGAAGGCGCTTTAGCTCATCGGCGATATCTGCCGGTAGCAGGTCGCGGCGGGTCGAGAGCATCTGCCCGAATTTAATGAAAATTGGCCCTAGCGCCTCTAACGCCAAGCGCAGGCGTTCACCCCGCGATCGCTTGCCGATCGGCACTAGGCGTAACGGTGAAAACCACAGCAGCGTCCGCAGCCACCAGGGCAAGCGTTCCAGCGGCAGTAATGTGTCTAGCCGGTGGCGCGTGATTACCCAGCTAATCCGTAGCAGGCGCAGGCTCATAGGCGTGGCTCCTGAGAGGCGCTCTGCGGTGGTTGCGTCAGCTTGCGCTGCAAGCGGTTAAAGCGCGCTTCCAGACGATCGGTGGCGATTTCCAGTTCGGTTAAGTGATCGCGCAGCACGTTGCGCTGTTGCTGTCCGGGTAGCAGGCGGGCTTCTTCAAAGACATATTCAGAAACATCCTGCATCAGTTCATCTTTGGCACGCAGCCCCCAACGAGCGGCGCGACGCACCCCTTCGGCCAGCGAGTGAGCGGGCATATCGCCAAGCCAGCGGGCCAGCTCGCTTTCCCAATCAATGTTTAAATCGAAAAGCAGCTCGCGGGTCGCTTCAAGCAGATGGATGCGCCCACGCACGGCCAGTTTGCCATCGAACATTAGCCGCTCAATCGAGGCGCCGCTGATCCACTCTGAAAATGTTTCCGGAGTTAGCTCGACGACCGCATCTACCTCGGTTTCATCAACACCTTCGCCACGCATCAGGTCTAAGCCTGCGTGGTGATAGTGGATCACAAGCTCAAGATGTGGCTGCTCCAGGCGTATAAGCAAACGGCTGCCCACCAGCGCTGCCAGCCGTGCGGGGGCTGCCGGGTCGCGGGCGAGTAGGGCATTGAGCGTGCGTTCACATCCGGCCAACAGCAGGGTCGGGGTTACCAGCATGCTGGCCTCTGGGTCTGTAGCGTCTGAAGTCTCATAGCTTAATGCCGCGGTGTAGTGCAACGATACCGCCCGTCAGATTGGTGTACTCGACCCGCTCTAGCCCGGCAGCTTCCATCATGGCTTTGAGCGTTTCCTGGTCGGGGTGCATCCGAATCGACTCCGCCAAATAGCGGTAACTTTCGCCGTCCCCCGCCACCAGTTCGCCCATTTTGGGCAGCAGGCGGAAGGAGTACTCGTCGTAAGCCTTAGACAGCAAAGGATTGTTGGGTTTGGAGAACTCTAATACCAACAGGCGCCCACCAGGTTTAAGAACGCGCGCCATAGAGCGCAGCGCAGCGTCTTTGTCGGTGACATTGCGCAGCCCAAAAGCGATCGTAATGCAGTCGAAGCTATTATCGGGAAACGGCAGGTTTTCGGCATTGGCTTGAACGTACTCTACGTTGCCGCCGACGCCGTTATCCATCAGCTTGTCGCGGCCGACTTTGAGCATCGAGGCGTTGATATCCGCCAGCACTACCTTGCCACGCGGGCCAACCAGGCGGGAAAACTTGAGGGTTAAGTCGCCCGTACCGCCAGCGATATCAAGCACGTGGTGGCCAGGGCGCACACCAGCGCGCTCAATAGTCATGCGTTTCCAAACCCGATGGATACCCATCGACATCAAGTCGTTCATTACGTCGTAGCGGGCGGCTACCGAGTGGAATACGTCAGCTACTCGTGACGCTTTCTCATCAACCGGTACTTCCTGGTAACCAAAATGAGTCGTGCGTTTTTCTGTGGGGCTCATTGGGCGGTAGCTCCCGAATTTTAGGCGATGGCAGATCGACCTTTGGTCTTTTGACTGAGGGCCGACGCGATTAAAAAGTTAGCGTCATTGTAGCCTTGTCCGCCCTGGCTTGTCTGCCTAGCGTCCCTGCCTAGTTTGTTGCAGGGGTGTGAGTCATGCCATCACAGTTGCTTGAATTGAATGCTGGCCGGCTCGCGCGAGGCACCGGCGTCTTCTAAGCGCTGTAAGTAATTGTTCCAGTAAGCTTCCTGGTGAGTAGCCAGATCGTATAAGTAGTTCCAGCTAAACAGCCCACTGTCATGACCGTCGTCAAAGTGAAGCTTCAGCGCGTAGTTGCCTGCCTGGGTAATATTCTGCAGGCCGACATCTTTTTTACCTACCTGGAGAACGGCGGTGTCGCCACCGTGGCCGCGCACTTCGGCAGACGGCGAGTAGACGCGTAAAAACTCAACCGGGAGGCGAAAGCTCTCACCAGTGGCGTAGCCAAGTTCCAGCTCACGGGACTGCTTATGGTAGTGAACACGAGTGGGGGTAGGGGCGTTCATGATGAGACCTCATGGCTAAGTGTCCATGGCTAAATGTCATAGCAGCAAGCCCGCGAAGAGCGGGCTTGCTGTTGCTGACGATACCAGCGCTGATAATAACCGCAGGCGCAACTTACAAAATATACCGCGACAGGTCTTCGTCGACCGCCAGTTCGCCAAGCTGGGCATTGACGTAATCAGCGTCGATGACCAGCGGGCTCTCCATATCGCCGCCTTTGAAGGAGGCTTCTTCTAACAACCGCTCCATTACCGTGTGCAGGCGGCGGGCGCCGATGTTTTCAGTGCCTTCATTGACCTGCCAAGAGATCTGCGCGATGCGCTCGATACCGTCGGGAGTAAACTCCACATCAAGACCTTCTGTCGCCAGGAGCGCCTGATACTGCTTGGTCAGCGAGGCAGAGGGCTCGGTGAGGATGCGTTTGAAGTCGTTGGGCGTCAGTGCATCAAGCTCTACACGAATCGGCAGGCGGCCCTGTAACTCAGGAATAAGGTCGGACGGGCGCGATAGGTGGAAGGCGCCAGAAGCGATAAACAGAATGTGATCGGTTTTGACCATGCCGTACTTGGTCGAAACAGTAGAGCCTTCGATCAGCGGCAGCAGGTCGCGTTGAACGCCTTCGCGAGAGACTTCGCCGCCGCTGGATTGGCCGCTGCCCTTGGCCACCTTGTCGATCTCATCCAGGAAGACGATGCCGTGCTGCTCTACCGAGTAGACCGCGCGAGCCTTGATCTCTTCCTCGTTGACTAGCTTGCCAGCTTCTTCATCACGTAGCAGAACCAGCGCTTCTTTGACCGTTACGCGGCGATTCTCACGCTTCTGCTGACCCATGTTGGAGAACATGCTCTGCAGTTGGCTGGTCATCTCTTCCATGCCCGGCGGGGTCATGATATCGATGCCTTGGCCGTGAGAGGATATTTCAATATCGATCTCTTTATCGTCCAGTTGGCCTTCACGCAATTTTTTACGGAAGGACTGGCGAGTGCTGCCTTCTTCACGTGGCTTATCTTCCTGGCCACGGGGAGGCGGAAGAAGGGCATCTAGAACCCGATCTTCGGCGGCATCCGCGGCACGGTTGCCAACTTCTTCTTTCGCCTGTTCGCGCACCATCTTAATCGCGGCTTCCATCAAGTCGCGAATAATCGACTCAACGTCACGGCCAACATAGCCGACTTCGGTGAACTTGGTCGCTTCAACTTTAATAAACGGTGCTTTGGCCAGCTTGGCCAAACGGCGGGCAATCTCGGTTTTACCCACACCGGTGGGGCCAATCATCAGAATGTTCTTAGGCGTGACTTCTGGGCGCAAGTCGTCATCGAGCTGCATGCGGCGCCAGCGGTTACGCAGGGCGATTGCAACGGCGCGTTTAGCATCTTGCTGGCCAATAATGTACTGGTCTAGAGCGTGAACAATTTCGCGGGGTGTCATCTGAGTCATATAAGTAACCTTTGTGGGCAATGAGCGGCGTTTGCGAGTCGCGTAAAATGATTAGCGACCGTCAATCGACAGCTCTTCGAGCGTCACGTGATGATTGGTAAACACACAGATATCACCAGCGATCGCCAGCGATTTCTCAGTAATTTCACGCGCCGAAAGCTCGGTATTTTCTAACAGCGCTCGGGCGCTGGCTTGGGCGAAGTTGCCACCAGAGCCAATCGCAATAATGCCGCGCTCAGGCTCGACCACATCACCGTTACCGGTAATGATTAATGAGGCGCTATGGTCAGCCACGGCCAGCAGTGCTTCTAAACGGCGCAGCGCCCGGTCGGTGCGCCAGTCTTTGGCGAGCTCGACAGCTGCTTTGGTGAGATGCCCTTGGTATTTTTCCAACTGCGCTTCAAAGCGCTCAAATAGCGTGAACGCATCTGCGGTGCCACCGGCAAACCCGGCCAGTACTTTGCCGCGGTAGAGGCGGCGTACTTTGCTGGCGTTACCCTTCATTACGGTATTGCCCAGCGAAACTTGACCGTCGCCGGCGAGGGCGACCTGGTTACCACGACGAACGGAGACAATAGTGGTCATGGAGATAACTCCTTGGTGGGAGGCGCGCTCCCGATGACTGGCAGATCACTTGCTCTTTAACATACTGCTTCTGGAAGCGACCATTGTGTAAGCGTTCACAACAAAATGCGGGCGGCTGATAAAAAATCAACCGCCCGCAGGGTATTCAAGATGGGATTATTAGTTCTGCAGCTGGATAAGTAGTGGTTCGATACCCTGGGTGTTCATTAAATCCTGAGCGCGGTTCAGCTCCCGGGTATCCTCGTAAGGCCCCACTTGAACACGGTGCCAGGTATTGCCATCCGCCTGGACTTCGCTAACTTCCGCCAACAGGCTTAAATTGCGCAGTCGGCCGCGCAGCTGTTCGGCGTCACTTGCCTCACGAAATGAAGCGGCTTGAAGCATATAGCGCCCGGGAGTGTTGGTAGCCGCTTCACTCTCCTGGGCTGCTGAAATCTGGTCTTCAGGCCGGGTGTTAGCGGCAATGACCTGGGCGATGGGGTCGTCGCTGGTCGAGCCAGAGGCGGTATCGCTCTCGGCCTCTTGCTGGGGAACTTCCGGGCGCACAACGCTTGACGGCAGCGTGACGCCAGGGGCAATGACCTCGGTTTCCGGCAGTAGTGTATAAAACTCAAAGGTCGGCATTGATGGCTCAGCGGCCTCTTCGGTTTCCCGAGCCGCAGCGCGCTCCTCACTACCCGCGGGTTTGGGCAGAACCGTAGCCTGAGGCGCTTCGCTCTGCTCTTGCCAAGGCGCGGTGCCGTGCTGGTGTTGAGCCAAGAAAAAACCTGCCGCCATGCCGACCAAGCCCCATAGCCAACCAGGAAGGCGAAAGCCGCCACCAGAGCTACGGGGGGATTTGCGCTGCGAAGTGGCTCCGCGGCGGGAGGCGGGCTTTTTACGCGGGCTAGCCATTGATTACATCTCCTCTGGGGCGCTAACCCCCATTAAATCAAGCCCATTGCGCAGCACTTGACGGGTAGCGAGGCCAAGCGCCAAGCGCGTGTTGCGTAGGGTGTCGTCCTCAACCATTACCTTGACGGCGTTATAGCAGGTGTGGAAATCGCCGGAAAGATCGAGCAAATACTGGGCAACCTGCTGTGGTTCGCGGTTTCTAGCAGCGGTCTCCACCACTTCAGGGAAGCGTGCCAAGCGGTTAAGAACGGCTTTTTCCTGATCGCTATCCAGCAGGGCTAGATTGGCTATGGCTAATGCATGATCAAACGGCTGGTCGGCATCCTGTGCTTTGCGCAGCATGCTGCATACCCGAGCGTGCGCGTATTGAATGTAATAAACCGGGTTGTCGTTCGACTGCGAGCGCGCCAGGTCGATATCAAAGGTGAGCTGGGAGTCAGCGCGGCGGGCGGCGAGGAAAAAACGCGTGGCATCGCGGCCGACTTCGTCGATCAAGTCGCGCACGGTGACATAGCTACCGGCGCGCTTGGAGAGTTTTACCTCGACGCCGGAGCGGGTGACCATCACCATCTGGTGGAGCACGTAGTCGGGCCAGCCTTTGGGAATGCCCACTTCCAGCGCCTGTAAACCAGCGCGCACACGGGTAACGGTGGAGTGGTGATCGGCACCCTGCTCGTTAATTACGGTTTTGAAGCCGCGCTGCCACTTGTCCAGGTGGTAGGCCACATCGGGTAGGAAGTAGGTGTAGCCACCGTCCTGTTTGCGCATCACGCGGTCTTTGTCATCACCGAAATCGGTGGTGCGCAGCCACATGGCGCCATCTTCTTCATAGGTGTGTCCAGCGTTTACCAGCTTCTCAACGGTGGCATCCACCTTGCCATCTTCGTAGAGCGACGACTCTAAGAAATAGACATCGAACTCTACACCAAAGGCTTTTAAGTCGAGATCCTGCTCACGGCGCAGCCACGCGACGGCAAACTCTTGTATCGCGTCCAGGTCGTCAGGATCTTTTTTGGCGGTGACTTCGCGGTCATCGGCGCTGACCGTTTTACCTGCCAGGTAATCGTTGGCGACATCGACGATATACTCACCGCGATAGCCGTCTTCCGGCCAGCTGGCGTCGTCAGGGCCCAAGCCTTTTACACGCGCTTGTACCGAGCGGGCGAGGTTGGCGATCTGGGCACCTGCGTCGTTGTAGTAGAACTCGCGGGTCACGTCATAGCCGGTGGCTTCGAGCAGGCGGCATAAACAGTCACCAATCGCCGCGCCCCGGCCGTGGCCAACGTGCAGCGGGCCAGTGGGGTTGGCGGAAACGAACTCCACCTGCACTTTTTCACCCTTGCCGATCAGGCTGCGGCCAAAGGTATCGCCGCAGTCGAGTACTTGGGCAACGATTTGCGCCGCGGCATCGGCGGCAGCGAAAAAGTTGATAAAACCGGGGCCCGCGATCTCGGTATTCTGGATCGCGTCGCTTTCGGGGAGCGCGGCCACCAGCATAGTGGCTAATTCACGCGGATTTTTGCCTGCCGGTTTGGCCAGCATCAGCGCTAGATTAGTGGCGTAATCGCCGTGGGCTTTGTCTTTGGTGGGGTCGACTTTGATCGTGGGTTGAAGGTCGTTCGGCAGCACGCCTTGGTGCTTGAGCGCAGTGATCGCGCCTTCGAGCAGAGAAACTATCGTGTCTTTCATTTAGGTATCCGGGTGTCGTCGGTGGCGGCGTGTGCTAACGCGCAGCTGTAAAGGTGCGTCGATAAAGCGGCTATTATCAGCAATTGAGCCGCAGTTTCAAAGCCGCGTGATGGTGAGCCCCTATTTATAAGAGAGCGTTTAGGGGTTAGGAGAGCGTTTGTGGGTCGATATCTATCGACCAGCGCACCTTGCGCGCCTCGCGATTCGCTTCCAACCACTGCACGAGCCAGCTGACGGCGGGGTGAAGTTGGCTACGCTTATCTGCCGCCAGCATGACATGTAAATGGTAACGGTTTTGACGTCTTTCCATCGGAGCGGGCACCGGCCCCAGACAGCGGGTCGCCACACGGGACTCTTTGAGCCACTGGCGCAAGGCCTGGGCAGCCTGTTGCGCCATGGCTAAGGCGGCCTCCTCCTTGGGGCTTTCAATCCGAAGTAGCGCCATAAAGCAGAACGGGGGCAGTTGAGCGATGCGTCGCTCTTCCAGCATGTTGCGCGCGAGCGCCCCGTAACCGTGTTCAGCCAACTGGCCCAAGTGAGGGTCGTCGGGGTGCAGGGTTTGCACCAGCACTCGACCTGGGTGAGCGGCACGCCCCGCTCGGCCCGCCACTTGTTCTAGCAACTGAGCGCTGTGTTCCAGCGCGCGAAAATCAGCGGCGTACAGCCCGCCGTCGGCATTTACGACCACCACCAACGTAACGTGGGGCAGGTGGTGTCCTTTGGCGAGCATTTGAGTGCCGACTAAGACGCACGGCTCACCGCGCTGAATCTCTTTCAGCACTTGCTCGAAGCTATCCTTTCGCCGCGTGCTGTCACGGTCAATGCGGTGGATGGTGGCCTTTGGAAACAGGGTCTGTAATGTCTCTTCTGTGCGTTCAGTGCCGCTACCTAGCGCGCGCAGGTCACCGCTGCCGCACTCGGGGCAAGCGTCCGGCAGGGCGCGGCGGCTATCGCAGTGATGGCAAGCCAGCAGGGCGGGCTGACGGTGCAGTGTCATGCGCGCGTCACACTGGTCGCACTCGGCCATCCAGCCGCAGGCGTGGCAGGCAAGCGTTGGGGCAAAGCCACGGCGGTTGATGAAGATCAGCACCTGTTTGCCCGCGCTTAAGGTGCTTTTGATCGCCTTAATTGCCCCCGGCAGCAAGCCGCCCTGGCGGCGCTGGTGGCGCAGGTCGATCAGTTCCAGCTTGGCCGGTGGGTGGCGGCTGGGGCGATGGGTCAGGCGTAGGTGTCGATAAGTACCGCTAAGCGCCTGGTGCAGGCTCTCTAAGGACGGCGTGGCGCTGCCCATTAGCAGCGGGATTTTATGGTAGTGCGCCCGAGCAACCGCAAGGTCGCGTGCGTGATAGCGCAAACCGTCGTGCTGCTTGTAGGAGCCATCATGCTCCTCATCGACAATAATCGCGCCGGGGTTAGCCAATGGCGTGAAAATGGCCGAGCGAGTGCCGATGATAATCAGCGCCCGGCCGCTGGCGGCGGCTTCCCACACGTCTAAGCGCTCAGGGTCTGTGAGGCCCGAATGCAGCGCCACCACGGGCACGCGGAAACGGCTTCTGAAGCGGGCGAGGGTTTGCGGCGTTAAGCCAATTTCCGGCACCAGCACCAGCGACTGCTTACCCTTGGCGGCCACGGCTTCAATCAGCTGCAGATAGACTTCCGTTTTCCCACTGCCGGTGACGCCTTCGAGCAAGCAGGGGTGATAACCCTCTAGCTTTTCATGCAGCGCGGCCAGCGTCGTGGCCTGTTCACGGTTTAGGGGTAGCGCGGGAGTCGCGAGTAAGTTGCCACTTGGCGGCGTAGGTGCAGTGAGAATATGTTCCTGGCTAGTGGCCAAGCCTTTCTTCTCTAGCGCTAATAACTGGTCGCGAGCAAAGCCATGGGCGCTAACCGCACGACCGGGTAGGCCATGGGGGTGCTGGCGTAAAAGCGCATGCAGCTCTGCTTGCTTAGGCGCTCGGCTGAGGGTTTCCTGCGCGCCGTCACCTTGGGCCATCCAAAGTGTTTGTGTGCGACCGGCCATCGCGTGTCCCTGGCGTAGCCGCGCGGGCATGGCGTGGTGCAAGGTGTCGCCCAGGCTGTGCTGATAGTAGCGGGCGGCAAAGCGGCATAACCAGAGCCAGTCTGCGGGCAGCGGCGCGTCGTCCAGCGTCTCGCTGACCGCGCGCAATTGGCTGCGCGGCAGGTCGCTGTGGTCGGTAAGTTCCACGACCACACCGACGACTTCGCGGCGCCCAAAAGGCACCCGCACCCTCAGTCCCGGCTGCCAACCGCAAGCGGGAGTCACGTTAGACGGCAAGTAGTCGAACAGGCGCCGCAGCGGTGAGGGCAGCGCTATTTTAAGTATTTGGTTAAGCACTTGAGGCGGTATCCGCGAAGAAACAGAATCAGGCAATTGGCCTCCGGCGTTAGTTTTGCTAGAATATGCGACCGCTCAATCTTAGCGATCTTATCGTAACGAAAGAGCGGCCAACCGGTTAGTAGTTTTTCCAAACCCGTATGCGGTGCCTGGCACGAGATCAGGTGGCGGCATATAGCTTCGTGAGGTTCGAGATGAGACAAGGTATCCACCCGAATTACAACACGGTCACCGCCAACTGTTCTTGCGGTGCTAATTTCCAGGTAGGTTCTACTTCAGGTCAGGACTTCTCTCTGGATGTGTGCTCCAACTGCCACCCGTTCTACACTGGTAAGCAGAAGCAAGCGACCACTGGTGGCCGCGTAGAGCGCTTCAACAAGCGTTTCGGCGCTGCTGTTAAGCGCGGCTAATCCACCTCGGATAGCCACATCGCAAGTACAGGTATTGCTTGCGCAAAACCCACGCCAAGGCGTGGGTTTTTTGTTGTCTCGCTAAAAACTGGCTATTTTTGTGGAAAAAATTTTCACAAATGCCGTGCTGATGTTGCGGTACAGCAATAAGCAAAGCGTTATGGCTAACGCCGTTTTACATAAGTTTCAGCAAATATCTGCGAAATGTGGCGAATATGAAGGTAAAATTCAGTTAAACGGGCGTTTTGATATGAGTTGACGGCACGCTTGAGGCGCATAGGTTTTTTCTATATTCTCAAACGACTTATCTATTTTATGTTAACTGGACTCTGACCATGACGGATGCAAATAAGCAGGCTGCTTTGGATTATCACGCGAAACCGATTCCCGGTAAGCTGTCGGTGGAGTTGACCAAACCCACTGCGACTGCACGGGATTTGGCGCTGGCGTATAGCCCAGGCGTGGCTGAGCCAGTGCTTGAAATCGCCAGGGATGCGGAAAATGCCTACCGCTATACCGGCAAGGGTAATCTGGTTGCCGTTATCACCGACGGCAGCGCTATTCTTGGCTTAGGTAATCTGGGCCCACTGGCGAGTAAGCCAGTCATGGAAGGCAAAGGCGTGCTGTTTAAGTGCTTTGCTGGCATTAACTCGGTGGATATCGAGGTGGATGCGGAAAGCCCGCAGGCGTTTATCGATACCGTGGCGCGCATTGCCGATACCTGGGGTGGCATCAACCTTGAAGATATCAAGGCGCCGGAGTGCTTTGAAATTGAAAAAGCCCTGATTGAGCGCTGCAGTATTCCAGTCTTCCACGATGACCAGCACGGCACCGCGATTGTCACGGCGGCAGGCATGCTCAATGCGCTGGAGATCGCTGGTAAACGCATCGAAGACGTTAAGATTGTTTGCATGGGTGCAGGGGCGGCGGCGATTGCCTGCATGCGCCTGCTGGTTTCCTGTGGCGCTAGTAAAGACAATCTTGTGATGCTTGACCGCCGTGGTGTCATTCACACGGACCGCGAAGGCATTAACGAATACAAGGCTGAATTCGCCCGCGATACCGAGATGCGCACCTTGGATGATGCCATCGACAACGCTGACGTATTTATCGGCCTTTCCGGCCCGGGCCTGCTCTCCGCTGAACAGGTGAAGAAAATGGCGCCAGACCCGGTGATTTTTGCCTGCACTAATCCGGATCCGGAAATTCATCCTGACGTTGCCCGCGAAGCGCGCCCGGATGTGATCATGGCCACTGGCCGTTCGGATTTCCCGAACCAGGTTAACAACGTTCTAGGCTTCCCGTTTATTTTCCGTGGTGCGCTGGATGTTCGTGCTACACGCATTAACGAAGAGATGAAACTGGCGGCCGTACACGCACTGAAAGACCTGGCCCGTGAGCCGGTTCCTCAGGAAGTGCTGAACGCCTACGAGCGTACCGAGATGAGCTTTGGTCGCGAGTACATTATTCCCACGCCTGTCGATATCCGCCTGTTGGCGAGAGTCACCTCGGCGGTTGCTCAAGCCGCGGTTGACTCTGGCGTGGCGCGCAAACCATTCCCTGCGCACTATCCGCTAACGTCCATCAACGACGTTTACGGCGGCTAATAAACCGCAGCACTCTGGTAACTATTTACGCCCGCTTATTAGCGGGCGTAAATGTTTGAGAGAGTGTCTAGTTAGTCTTGTGAATAACGCGTTAGCCCTTCTTGAGCGGTTGAGGCCACTAAGCGGCCATCACGGCTGTAAATATGCCCCCGCGCCAGCCCGCGAGCGCCGCCTGCCCAGGGTGAGTCGATAACGTACAGCAGCCAGTCGTCCAAGCGTGTGTCCTGGTGCAGCCATAAGGCGTGGTCTAGGCTGGCGATGCGCAGTTTGGGGTCGCGGTACTCGATGCCGTGGGGAATCAAGCTGGTGGTCAGCAGGTTGAAGTCAGAGGCGTACGAGAGTAGGTGGCGATGCAGGGCCGGGTCGTCTGGCAGTGTGCCTGAAAGGCGAAACCACAAACACTGGCCTGCAGGCGTGCCGTTGTCGGGGTTGCCCATGAGATGCAAAAACTCAATGGGGTGGCCGGGAAAGCGGTCATGTTTGGCATCGCCGCTCTCTAGCAGCGCCTCGGGGGTGGCGACATTCGGCATGTCGCGCTGATGGCTAAAGCTTGCTTCCTCGCTCTGAAAAGAGGCGCTGCAGAAAAAGATCGGCCGACCTTTTTGAATGGCAGTAACGCGGCGGGTGGTAAAGCTGCCGCCGTCGCGAATGGTATCCACTTGATAGACAACGGGGCGATGGGGGTCGCCGGGGCGCAGAAAGTAGCCATGTTGAGAGTGCGGGCGACGCTCGTCTGGCACGGTGCGCGCGGCGGCCGCCAGCGCTTGGCCAAGAACCTGGCCACCGTAAAGCTGAGGAAAGCCTAGATCCTGGCTCTGACCACGAAATAGCGTCTCTTCCAGCGTTTCTAGCTCTAGTAACGCTACCAATTTGTTCAGCGCGTCTGTCATTCTCGGTATCCTTGCGGCTGTCTCTATCGAATGCGGTCGGTGAAAGAATGCTATCGGTGAAAGTAATGAGTTGCCACGGCGCCGGGCACCCCTTTCATACGATCGTTTTGCTACCTTAGCGGAGTTTACGTTTATGCGCAGCGATGAATTTTACATGCACCGGGCGCTTGACCAAGCCCACCTGGCCGCGGCGGCGGGCGAGGTGCCTGTAGGGGCAGTGGTTGTCGATGCGCAGGGAGAGATTATTGGTGTGGGGTGTAATGCGCCGGTGGCCAGCTGCGACCCTAGCGGCCATGCGGAAGTTCGTGCCCTACGCGAGGCGGGCAAGCACCAGGGCAACTATCGCCTTGAAGGCTGCACGCTGTTTGTCACCCTGGAGCCCTGTATGATGTGTGCGGGCACGATGATTCATGCTCGTCTGGCCCGCCTAGTCTACGGGGCCGCCGAGCCTAGAGCGGGCATGGTTGAGTCAAAGGCTAATCTGCTGACGCAGCCGTGGTTTAATCATCAGATCGCGGTGACCGGTGGGGTATTGGCCGCAGCCTCGCAAAAGCTGCTGAAGGGTTTCTTCGCCGCCCGGCGCAAGCAATTGAATCAGTAATACTGAATTGGAAATGCTACGACGCTGTTAATCAAGCGGCGGCACAAGTTCAAACAATACCAGCGGGTCATCGTTGACAGATGTTTGTTCTAGTTGAAAAAATTGCTGACGACTACGTTCCACATATTGAATCATTTCGTAATAACGACGGATGTTGCGTACGTATATCACCGGCTCACCGCCACGGGCGTAGCCGTGACGCGTTTGGCTATGCCATTCACGCTGCTGTAATAGCGGTAGCGCCGC
Source organism: Vreelandella maris (assembly GCF_013371085.1). Taxonomy (GTDB): domain Bacteria; phylum Pseudomonadota; class Gammaproteobacteria; order Pseudomonadales; family Halomonadaceae; genus Vreelandella; species Vreelandella maris. The sequence continues at coordinate 75,666 of NZ_JABWCV010000003.1, forward strand.
GCGCACATCTTGCCAGCTGTCGGGGTCGCCGCCACGCATTTCCGCAATCTTACGCGCGTCATAAAGGTGGCCAAGACCCACGTTGTAGGCCGCCATGGCCATAAACAGGCGATCATCGCCGGTGATGCCTTCCGGTAAGCGGTCTTTAATACTGCGTAAATAGCGGGCACCGCCGTCAATGCTCTGGGCGGGGTCTGTGCGGTCCGTCACGCCCATTTCACCCGCCGTGGGGTTGGTCAGCATCATCAAGCCACGCACGCCCGTTGGCGAGACGGCGTCTGGGTTCCAGTGGGATTCCTGATACCCCACTGCCGCTAATAACTTCCAGTCAAACTCTGTTTCGCGGGCAGCCTGCTGGAACAGTTCCGTGTAACGGGGCAAGCGTGCATCAAGGTGATCAAGAAAGGTGCGCGTGCCGACATACTCTAAATAGTCGTCATGGCCGAAGTAACGGCTTACCAGCCGATCAAGCGTGCCGCTTTCCTGAAGGTCTTGTAGGAAGCGATTGGCGGCTTCAAGCAACCCTAAGCCGCGACCACTAGGCACCGCCCATGCCATGGAAAGTGGGTCCCCGAGTATGAAGCCACGTTCTACGTTGGGGAAAAAAAGCCGATTTAAACGAAACTGATGCTCGAAAATGACCGCGGCATCCAGGGTGCCGTCTTCAACGCGCGCCAGCAGTTCGGCGACTTCAAGCTCGTGAGACTCTTTCCAGCTCAAGGTAGGATGACGCCGCTGAAGGTCGCGCAGCGCTTCATCGGTACCGGCTTCGCTGAGCGTGCCAAGTTCTAAGCCGACAAGGTCACTCGGCTCTTTAATGCCATTCAGGCCGCGGCGGTAAACCACCAGCGGCTGCATTTGAATAATCGGCCGAGTGTAGTGGACGCCAGGGCTGTCAGGCAGTAATGGCAGCGCTGCTGCACCTAGGTCTCCTTTATCACGCACCGCAGGCAGGACGCTTTCTGGGTGGTGGCTGGCATCAAGGTTAAGGCTCACTCCCAGATAGTCAGCAAAGCGATGCATCAACTCATACTCAAAACCGGTAGGGCCCTGGCGGCCTTCGTAATAGGTCGTGGGAGTATTGCGGGTGTGAACGGTAATAAAGTCTTTTGTGCTGATATGCGTTAAATGCTCGCCTGGGGGAACAAGAGAGAGAGTGGGTACCATGGTCAAAAGCGTAACGGCAGTTAACGCATAATAAGCGCTGGCACGGGCAATAAAATGTCGGCAAATCAACGTCAGCATGGCGTCTTGTCGGCATGAAACAAGCTGCCACGATACCCAGCCCAGGTCACGCTGTCACCTTGTTGATTTCGTGTGGTGGCTGGTTTCCAGTATCATAGGCGTTTTTCGCTATCATAAAAGCACGGCCGCCTAGCGGCCCGGTGATTTCCCTGCTCGAATTTCCCTGCTCTAGAGGCTTCAGGATATGCTCGAACTGCGAGGCGCGCCCGCCCTTTCTGCCTTCCGTCATGCTCGGCTGTTAACGGTGCTGCGTGAACGTGTTCCCGAGGTGGAAGCGCTGTCTGCCCACTATGTTCATTTCATCGATCTTAACGCTCATAACCACAGCAAGACGCTGGATGATACCGCCCACGCGCGTTTGGTGCAGTTGCTGGACTATGTGCCGGCTCACGCAAGCGTTGAGGTTCCGAAAAACGCCCAGCGTTTTTTAGTGGTGCCGCGTTTGGGTACCCAGTCGCCCTGGTCGTCTAAAGCGACCGATATCGCCCACAATTGCGGATTGCGCCAGATTAGCCGTATCGAGCGCGGCATCGATTATCGGGTCAGCTTTACCGACATGCCGGATGAAGAGGGCCTGAACGCGCTGGCGGCACTGCTGCATGACCGTATGACTGAAACCGTGCTATCCGATGCATCAGACGCCACTAAGCTGTTTGCCCAGCACGACCCGGCGCCGTTGGGTAGTGTGGATATTCTAGAAGGGGGCCGGGAAGCCTTAGCGACAGCCAACCAAGCGCTGGGGCTGGCGCTGGCAGAAGATGAAATTGATTACTTGGTAGATGCCTTCAACGAACTAGGGCGTAACCCCAGCGACGTTGAGCTGATGATGTTTGCCCAGGCTAACTCCGAGCACTGCCGTCACAAAATCTTCAACGCCGACTGGGTGATCGACGGCGAGCCGCAAAGCCACTCGCTGTTTAAGATGATCAAGAACACCTTTGCGTCGTCGCCGGACAACGTGCTTTCCGCTTACAGTGATAATGCCGCTGTCATCAAGGGCAGCCAGGGTGGGCGGTTCTTTGCAACGCCGCTGACAGGAGCAGAGGACGAGCGTGCTCTTTACGCCACGCATCAGGAGCCTATTCACATCCTGATGAAGGTCGAAACCCACAATCACCCCACCGCGATTGCCCCCTTCCCCGGCGCTGCAACCGGCTCGGGTGGGGAGATCCGCGATGAGGGCGCCACGGGTATCGGCGGTAAACCCAAAGCCGGTCTGTCAGGTTTTACTGTCTCCAACCTGCGCATTCCTGAGTTCGTGCAGCCTTGGGAAGCGTTTGATTACGGCAAGCCGGGGCGCATGGAGTCGGCGCTTAACATTATGCTCGAAGGCCCGATTGGTGGGGCCGCGTTCAACAATGAGTTTGGTCGCCCCAATCTAACCGGCTATTTCCGCACTTACGAGCAGGAATCCCTGAACGAAGGCGGTATTGAGCGGCGCGGTTTCCACAAGCCGATCATGCTCGCCGGTGGTTACGGCAATATTCGTGCTCATCACGTCCAAAAGGGCGATATCCCGGTCGGCGGCAAGCTGATTGTGATGGGCGGCCCGGCGATGCTGATTGGTCTGGGCGGCGGTGCTGCCTCCAGCATGGCGTCCGGTACCTCCAGCGCCGATTTGGATTTCGCCTCGGTACAGCGTGAAAACCCGGAAATCGAGCGTCGCGCTCAAGAAGTCATAGACCGCTGCTGGGCGCTGGGCGATCACAACCCCATCCGCTTTATTCACGATGTGGGCGCAGGCGGGCTTTCCAACGCTTTGCCGGAGCTTGTCAAAGACGGCAACCGTGGCGGCCGCTTTGATTTGCGCGCGGTGCCAAATGCTGAGCCGGGCATGAGCCCGCTGGAAATCTGGTGCAATGAGGCGCAAGAGCGCTACGTGCTAGCCGTCGCGCCCGAAGACCTGGACACCTTTGACGCGCTGTGTAAGCGCGAACGTTGCCCTTATGCCGTGGTTGGTGAAGCGATGGAAGCGCACCATTTGGAAGTGCGCGATGGCCATTTCAGCAGCAAGCCGGTCGATTTGCCGATGAGCGTGCTGTTCGGCAAAGCACCCAAAATGCAGCGTGAGTTTGAACGCCACGATCCCGAACTCTCGGGCATGATGCTCGATAATCTTGACCTTCGCGAAGCGCTGGATCGGGTGCTGCGCCTGCCGACAGTCGCCTCCAAAAGCTTCCTGATCACCATTGGCGATCGCTCGATTACCGGCCAAGTGGCCCGTGATCAAATGGTCGGCCCCTGGCAGGTGCCGGTAGCCGATGTGGCGGTTACCACGGCAAGCTATGATACCCAGGCCGGTGAAGCCATGGCGTTGGGGGAGCGTCCGCCGGTGGCGTTGATCAACCCCGCGGCAAGCGCTCGCTTGGCCGTTGCCGAAGCAATTACCAATCTGGCGGCCGCGCCAATTGCCAAGCTTAGCGATATCAAGCTCTCCGCTAACTGGATGAGCGCTGCTGACCACCCCGGTGAAAATCAAGCGCTTTATGATGCTGTTTACGCCGTGGGCATGGAGATGTGCCCGGCATTGGGCATTGCGATTCCGGTGGGCAAGGATTCGATGTCCATGCGCACCGCCTGGACTGATGAGAACGACCAAGGTGAAAGCGAAGACAAGAGCGTAACGTCGCCGCTTTCGCTGGTCGTCACGGGCTTCGCGCCGGTCACCAATGCAATGGCAACGCTTACGCCGCAGATCAATCTGGATCAAGATGAGTCTGATCTGATTTTGATCGACCTGGGCAGCGGTCAGAACCGCTTGGGTGGTTCTGCCTTGGCGCAGGTATACGGCCAGGTGGGTAACGACTGCCCTGATGTAGACGATCCGGAGGATATTAAAGCCTTCTTCGAGGTCATTCAGGGCCTTAACCGCGACGGTAAGCTATTGGCCTACCACGATCGCAGCGATGGCGGCCTGTTGGTCACTCTGTTAGAAATGGCCTTTGCTGCCCATGCGGGGCTTGAGATCAAGCTCGATTGGATGATCGATGAACCGGTAGAGGCGCTGAATGCACTGTTCTCCGAAGAGCTTGGCGCGGTCATTCAAGTCAATCGCCAACACACTGAAGAAGTGCTGGCGCAGTTTGCCGTGGCCGGTATCGAAACCTGTGGCGTGATTGCTCGTCCCCGTTACGACGACCAAGTGCGCGTCACGCTATTTGAAGAGCCCTTGCTGGAAACCACGCGTCTGCTCACTCAGCGCACCTGGGCTGAAACCAGTTATCGCATGCAGGCACTGAGGGATAACCCTGAGTGCGCCAAGAATGAGTTCGATAATCTGCTCGATAGTCGTGATCCAGGGCTCTCCGCGACGCCCACGTTTGATATCAACGACGACATAAGCGCACCGTTTGTTAATACCGCTAAACCTGCCATGGCCGTACTGCGCGAGCAGGGCGTCAATGGCCAGGTGGAAATGGCCTGGGCCTTCGATAAAGCCGGGTTTGAAGCAGTTGACGTACACATGAGTGACATCCTTGAAGGGCGAGTCTCGCTGGATGAGTTCAAAGGGCTTGTTGCCTGTGGCGGCTTCTCTTACGGTGATGTGCTTGGCGCCGGGGGCGGCTGGGCAAAATCAGTGCTGTTTAACGAGCGCGCCCAGGAGCAGTTTGCGGCGTTCTTCGCCCGAGACGATAGTTTCTCATTGGGTGTCTGCAATGGCTGTCAGATGCTCTCGCAGTTGAAATCGCTGATTCCTGGCGCGGAAAATTGGCCGACGTTTGTGCGCAATGAGTCCGAGCAGTTTGAAGCGCGGGTCTCCATGGTGCGGGTTGAGAAGAGTCCTTCGATTCTGCTTGCCGGCATGGAAGGCTCCAAGCTGCCCATTGCGGTTGCTCATGGTGAGGGGCAGGCGGCGTTCCGTGACAGCGCGCATCTGCGTAGCATGCAGTCGAGCAGCCAGATTGCGCTTCGCTACATCGACAACTATGGCCAAGTGACGACCCGCTACCCGGCGAACCCTAACGGCTCGCCGTCGGGTATTACGGGGCTAACCACGCCCGATGGCCGCGTGACTATCATGATGCCGCACCCTGAACGTGTCGCTCGGGCGGTCACCAACTCTTGGCGTCCGGCGGAGTGGACTGAAGATGGTGCTTGGCTGCGCCTATTCCGCAACGCTCGCGTTTGGTTGGGCTAACGGATACACCCGCATAGGTGAATGATGACGCAACACCACAAGGCGGCCTCCGGGCCGCCTTTCTCATCCATAGCCCAGACGCCCCAATTGCGCTCCTACCAACAGGAAGCGGTAAAACGGGTGGTCGTGCATTTTCGTGCTTCCAGTGAGCCGGCGTTGGTGGTGCTGCCTACCGGCAGCGGTAAATCCCTGGTGATTGCCGAGCTGGCGCGTCTTGCGCGTGGGCGTGTACTGGTGCTCGCTCACGTACGCGAGCTGGTGGAGCAGAACCATGCCAAGTATCAGGCGTATGGGCTTGTGGCCGATATTTTTAGCGCGGGCTTAAAGCGTAAAGAGGCGAGTCGGCAAGTCGTCTTTGGCTCGGTGCAGTCGGTGGTGCGCAACTTAGATCGCTTTAATGACGCTAATTTTACCTTGCTGGTCATCGATGAGAGTCACCGCGTATCGCTTAACGAAGACGCCAGCTACCGCCAAGTGATTGAGCATCTGCGGGCCCAAAACCCACAGCTTAAAATTCTCGGGCTCACTGCGACGCCGTATCGGTTAGGGCAGGGTTTTATCTATTATCGCCATCACCACGGCATGGTGCGGGGCAGTGAAGAGAGCTTTTTTCGCGACTGTGTCTTTGAGCAGCCGCTGCGGCTGATGGTGAAGCAGGGCTATCTGGCGGCTCCCAAACGCCTGGATATGGCCATTGAGGGCTATGATTTCTCAGCCCTCAAGCCTTCTTCAAGCGGTTTTTTTCAGGAGGAGGAACTCAATCGCGTGGTGGCGGGTAGCCGGGCAACGCCGGGTATTATCGGACAAATCGTCGAACGCGCGGCTGATCGCCAGGGGATAATGATCTTTGCCGCCACGGTGGCCCATGCCGAAGAAATTATCGGCTATTTGCCGCGAGCTGAAGCGGCGCTTATCACCGGTGCGACCCCCTCCCAGGAGCGCACAGCGCTAATTGATGCCTTCAAAGCACGGGAGCTGAAGTACCTAGTTAATGTAGCGGTGCTGACCACCGGTTTCGATGCTCCCCACGTGGATCTGATCGCTATTTTACGGCCTACCGAATCGGTTAGTCTCTATCAACAGATGGTGGGCAGAGGGCTGCGTTTATCGCCGGGTAAGAGTGACTGCCTGATTCTGGACTATGCCGGTAACCCCTGGGATATCTTCGCGCCGGAAGTGGGTGAGCCGAAGCCTAATAGCGACAGCGAGCCGGTGCAGGTCGAGTGTCCCGCCTGCGGCCACGCCAATCTTTATTGGGGTAAGCGCGACGGGGATTTAGTAATCGAGCACTTTGGCCGCCGCTGTCAGGGGCTGATTGAAGATAATGACGGCAGACAACGCCAGTGTGAATTTAGGTTTCGTTTTAAAGTTTGCGATGAGTGCGGTGCCGAAAATGATATCGCTGCCCGGCGCTGCCATGGCTGCGACAAGCTGTTGGTGGACGCAGATGACAAGCTAAAAGATGCCCTAAAGCTGAAAGATGCCAAGGTATTGCGAGTAAGCGGTATGCAACTGGAAGCGACCACCAATGGTCGTGGCCTGCCACGTTTGAAAGTGACTTACCACGATGAAGATGGCACCCAGCTCTCCGAGTGGTTCGCACTGGAAACGCCTGCTCAACGGCGTGCCTTTTATGCCGCATTTCTGCGCTATCACCTGCGCGCACCAGGCGGTAAATGGCAGCCGCTAAGCGCTGATGAGGTCGTTGCCGAGCAGCGCCGCCTGCGACATCCTGATTTTGTCGTAGGCCGTAAAGTGGGCCGCCATTTCCAAATCCGAGACAAGCTGTTTGATTACGAAGGACGCTATCGTAAAGCGGTGGAGGCAGGGTGATGCGCTTTCATTACCTGCGACTTGGGCGTCGCCAAGGGTGTCGACTTTGCTAAACTGTGCGATTGTGTTGATCCCCTTTTACCAGGAGAGCCGACCCGCGTGAGCGAGACGCCAAGCGATACGACTGAGCTAGAAAATCCTGACGCTGCGACCACTGACCCAGTGGCGGTTTCGTTTGGGCGCCTGTTCAATGAGCAGATAACGGAAATGCCGGAGGATTTGTATATTCCTCCCGAGGCACTACGCGTCTTTCTGGAGACTTTTGAAGGCCCGCTGGATTTACTGCTCTACCTGATTCGGCGTCAGAACCTGGATATCCTGACCATCAATGTGGCCACTATCACCCACCAGTACATCGAGTACGTGGAACTGATGAAGGCCATGGAGATTGAGTTAGCGGGTGAATACTTGCTGATGGCCGCTATGCTCGCTGAGATCAAGTCGCGCACCTTGTTACCCCGCCCGCCGAAGGCCGAGGGCGACGATGAGGAGGATCCTCGCGCAGAGCTTATCCGACGCCTCCAGGAGTACGAACGCCTCAAAGAGGCAGCCGAGACACTGGATACGCTACCGCGCATGGGGCGTGACTGGTTCAGCGTGCAGGCGGGCTTACCTCCGCTGGAATCTCGTGTGATTCACCCTGAGGTGGAGTTGGATGAATTGCTCAGCGCGCTTTCGGATATTCTCAAGCGCGCCGAGCTGGTGCAAGCCCACCAGATCAGTCGCGAGGTGCTATCTACCCGCGAGCGCATGCTCAATATTATGGAGTTACTCAGCCACGATGATGCGCATCATCGTTATACCCCCTTTGAAGCGCTGTTCACCTTAGAAGAAGGGCGGGCTGGCGTGGTCGTGACCTTTATGGCAATTCTAGAGCTGGCCAAAGAAGCCATGATTGAAATTGTTCAGAATGCACCGCTTTCGCCGATTCACGTACGTGCTCGGCGTGCCGCCCTGGCCGACGACGAAGAGGGCGCTTTTGAGGAGAACGAGATAGAAGACGATGCCTATGGTGAGTCCGCCTTTGAATCTGGAGAAGAGACGCCATGAATAATGCCGCCAACGCGTTAGATGACATTATTGAAGCGGCGCTCCTGGCCGCTGGCGAACCGTTACCCCTTGAACGCCTAGAAATGCTTTTTCTTGAAGGCGAATGCCCGACTCGCAAGGAGTTTCGCGATATCCTTGAGCGCTTGCAGTTGCGACATTCAGCTGGGGCGCTAGAGTTGTTGGAAACGGTCTCAGGCTATCAGCTACGCATTCGCCCGCGTCTGTCGCAGTGGGTGTCGCGGCTATGGGACGAGCGCCCCCAGCGCTACTCACGGGCCTTGCTGGAAACGCTGGCGCTGATCGCCTACCGCCAGCCTGTTACTCGTGGCGATATCGAAGAGGTGCGTGGGGTTAGTGTAAGCAGTTCAATCATGCGCACCCTGGCGGAGCGCGGTTGGATTCGCGTAGTGGGCCACCGAGATGTGCCGGGGCGCCCGGCGGTATATGCCACCACGCGGAATTTTTTAGATGACTTTGGATTAAAAACGCTTGATGCGCTGCCGCCGTTGCACACCCTGGCGAACTGGGACGAGAGCGAAATACCTGAAGACACAGGGATGACCAATGATGCTGCCATCCAGGAAGAACAAGACACCGGTTCAGACCACGAAGCACTAGACGAAACGATTAAAACGGTGCAGGATGCGCCACCCCAGAAAGAAGACATAACGTCGGCTGAAACAGCCGATACGCACGCCGAGACGGCGTTAACCCAGCCGCTAAGCTTTGCCGATTTACAGGCACGGTTGGCGGCACGTGCGCAGCGCGCGAACGAAGAAGAGCGCGAGCGCACGCAGACTACAGATGTGAGGTCAGGCGACCATGAGTCAGAGTGATAGCACCACGCCCCCTACCAGCGAAAAGCTGCAAAAAGTCCTGGCCCGCGCAGGCCTTGGCTCACGGCGTGAGATGGAAACGGCAATTTCCGATGGCCGTGTAAAGGTAAATAGCCAGGTGGCCAAGCTGGGTGACCGTGTTGAAGCGCGGGATAAAGTCAGCTTTGATGATCGCCCGGTATCGCTGCGCCCTGAAGAGGAAGTGCCGCGTCGAGTGATTATGTACAACAAGCCGGAAGGCGAGTTGTGCACACGCAAAGACCCGGAAGGTCGGCGCACCGTATTTGAACGCTTGCCGCGCTTGAAAGGCGAGCGCTGGATTGCGATTGGTCGCCTGGATATTAACACCAGCGGTTTGCTGCTGTTTACCACGGATGGCGAGTTGGCCAACCGCTTGATGCATCCCTCTACCCAGGTGGAGCGTGAGTACGCCGTTCGCGTAATGGGTGAAGTGAAGCGTGAGCATATCCTGGCGATGGTCGATGGCGTGATGCTGGAAGACGGCCCGGCTCGCTTCACGGATGTGCAGGAGTTTGGCGGCGAAGGCATCAATACCTGGTTCCACGTGGTAATTTTGGAAGGTCGTAACCGCGAAGTGCGGCGCCTTTGGGAGTCGCAAGCCCTCACGGTGAGTCGCCTGAAACGCGTGCGTTACGGCAACATCTTCCTCGATAAGCGCGCTAAAGCCGGTGAATGGGTTGAACTTAACCAGGATGAGGTGGATGACTTAGCGACATTGGCTAACTTAGAAACCCGTAAAGTGCCTGCGTTGACGCCCGATGAAAAGAACCGCTGGAACCGCGATAAGCACAAGCGTAAGCCGGTTCAAGCGATGCGTAAACCAAAAAGCAAAGCCCGTTAACAAAGCCCGTTAAGCAGGTAAGTGAACGTGCCTGAACTGGTCTGTATTGATCAGTCAGGCACGTTGTATGGTTCATTTCTGTTATCCGAGACTAAAAAACACTTGCTATCAAAAGGGTGTAAGCGTAGGATATGCATCCGTTCAGGCGGGTCGTTAGCTCAGTTGGTAGAGCAGTTGACTTTTAATCAATTGGTCGCAGGTTCGAATCCTGCACGACCCACCATCAAAGCCGTTGTTTTTACGATATGTTTAAACAATAAGTAGCATCGGATGGTTGTGAACGAAGACAGTAGGATGATGTAGCAGCAAAAATTTGGGTCGTTAGCTCAGTTGGTAGAGCAGTTGACTTTTAATCAATTGGTCGCAGGTTCGAATCCTGCACGACCCACCAAATTCAACGCCCCTGGCAGCATAGCTGCCAGGGGCGTTTTGCTATGCGGGTGAAAAGCACTTTGGGGTAATGCCTCTACGTGACAATCTGTTTGCAGCGGGCAGCTATTTCTGATCAAAATGGGCTAGAATAGATATTCAGACGATAGGCCACCGCGAGAGACGTAGTGGCCCATCGCACGCGAGCGGTGCGGGAATAGAGCGAAACGCGCCTGTGCCGTGACCCAGTGTTTAGCAGGGGGATTCCCTGTTCGTCACAGTGGTAGACACGATGACTATTATGACTACTCAAGCAGAGCTGAGTGCTCCGTTGCCTGTTGCGTACTGTCCGACCCGGATTCCGGCGGAGGATTTGGCAAGGGTCGAAGAAATCAAGCAGCTATTGAAAGCCCATAACGCTGTTTTGGTCGCGCATTATTACACCGATGATGCTATTCAGCAGCTCGCCGAAGAGACTGGCGGCTGCGTTGCCGATTCGCTAGAAATGGCACGCTTTGGTGCCCGTCACGACGCCACCACGCTGGTGGTTGCCGGGGTTCGCTTTATGGGCGAAACCGCCAAGATACTGTCGCCGGAAAAGCGCGTGCTGATGCCCACCCTTGAAGCGACCTGTTCACTGGATATTGGCTGCCCTGCCGATGAATTCAGCGCTTATTGTGATGCGCACCCGGATCGCACCGTGGTGGTGTATGCCAACACCTCCGCGGCGGTTAAGGCGCGAGCGGATTGGGTGGTGACTTCATCGATTGCGGTAGAGGTGATTGAGCACCTGCAGGCCAAAGGCGAGAAAATTCTCTGGGCACCTGATAAGCATTTAGGCGGCTACATCCAGAAGAAAACCGGCGCCGACATGTTGATGTGGGACGGCGCCTGTATCGTCCATGAAGAGTTCAAGGCCAAAGGCGTTGAAGACCTTAAGCGAATCTATCCCGATGCAGCGGTACTGGTGCATCCCGAGTCGCCCGAGCCGGTGGTGAAACTGGCCGACGTGGCCGGTTCCACTTCGCAGTTGATCAAGGCCGCTAAAGAGCTACCTAACGATAAGCTGATTGTGGCGACGGACCGAGGCATCTTTTTCAAGATGCAGCAGGCGGTGCCCCATAAAACCCTGTTTGAAGCGCCCACCGCAGGTAACGGCGCTACCTGTCGCAGCTGCGCGCACTGCCCCTGGATGGCCATGAACGCGCTGGATAACCTGGCGGGTGCATTGCGCGAGGGAAGTGGTGAGATTCAGGTCGATGAGTCGATGCGTTTGAAGGCCTTGATGCCCCTGGAGCGGATGCTTAATTTTAACGCCTAGCGAGAAAAGATTAACCGAATGTCATTGCGAACGAAGTGAAGCAATCTTAGGGTTATTGCAGCCGCTGGTTAAGATTGCCGCGTCGCTGCGCTCCTCGCAATGACACAGGTTTTGTTGACCTAGATTTAGTTGAAATCTTCCAGCGCTTCGCGATATTCAATAAAGGCCTCGCGGCGCTGTTCAATCCTGGCTACTACCTGTTGATCATTTTCACGTTCCGCAGCATCGCGAGCAATGGAGAGCTGGCGAATGCCGCGGTCTACCCGGCCCGTCAATTGCAGGTGCTCAGCGCGAGCCAAATGCCCCCAGCCATCATGACCACTGCGTCCGGCGGCTTCAGCTAATAGATTGAAGACCTGAGGGTTTTCTGGGTGCTGATCGGCCATGTCCCGTAACACGTTATAAGCCGCTTGAGGGTCACGCTGTAGCTGTGCTTCGGCCAATATCAGTTGAGCAGGCAGGTAGTTAGGCATAAAGCGCAGCAATCGCTGGCTGCGCTGGATGGCCTCATCGAACTGACCGGCCTCTAAGGCAACGCTCGCGGCAGAGGCAGGGAGCATGGCAAAGTCAGGCTGCTGACTGGCAAGTTGATCAAGGCGTTGTAAGGCATTATCAGTCTGGCCGTTACGGGCAGCGATCAAGGCGTCCAGGTAGCCCTGGGCAGTCTCGTCAGCGCCTTCTTGGGCAAGGCGCGAAGCCGCTTGCTCAGGCGTGTTGGCATAAATGCTCAACAGGGCGCGGGCGCGCATCATGTCGTAAAGGGGGTCGCTGGTATAGGCATCGGCGACATTGAGCTGGGCAGCGCGATCTTGGGCAGCGGTTAAGCGGCTATCGGTGACCGGGTGGCTAAGCAGGAACTCCGGCGGTGTATCGCCCTGCAGCCGGGCCATGCGCTGCATGGCGGCGAACATGCGCACCATGGCCTCTGGGTCGTAGCCCGCGTCGGCCATCGCCTGGAGGCCTAAGTTGTCGGCTTCCTGTTCAAATAAACGTGAATAGCTGAGCTGATCCTGTATGAGCGCTGCCTGGGAGCCCATGGCGGCCGCCATGCCCGCGTCACCGCCGCCACTCGCGGCAATTAGCATGCCGGCTAGCATGGCCGCCATGGCGGGCAGTTGGGTTTGTGCTGCCCGTGCGCTTCCCCTTGCGTAGTGGCGTTGAGAGAGATGGCCCAACTCATGCGCCAGCACTGAAACGAAGGCACCTTCATCTTCGGCAAAGGCGAACAGCCCTGAATTGATGCCTACCACCCCGCCAGGCACGGCAAAGGCGTTAAGCGATTCGTTATCCACCATCACGGTAATAGTGCGTAGACCATTAATCTTGCTATGGGGGGCGAGCCGGGCAATCAGGCTTTCCAGGTAGTCGCTGGTAATAGGATCTTGCCACTGGGGGGCTTGAGCACGAAACTGTCGTAACCACGCGCGGCCCAGGCGGTACTCTTCATTGCTGACTGAGGTAGACGCCGCCCCCAGGCTTGGCAGGCCGTAATCGTTGATGGCAACGCTTGGGGGGCTAAAAAGTAAACTGCCACAGGCACAAGCGAACGCACATATCCAGCCAGGGTAAGCGGTAGGAAAGGTCGGCATGGCATCCTCATGGGTAATGGTTAAACGCTACAGTCAGGGTATGACATTGATTAATACTATGACATTGATAAAGACGGGGAAGTGCCGTTAAATCGACGACCTAGTGAAATCAATCGCTAACAAGACAGTTTATGCGGCAGCGTCTATTACACAATGTATATGCAGCAACATTGACAAATCTATGCCGTGAATAGGCAGGTCATTTTGAGGGAGAGTGTATGTCTGAGCAAACCGGGGGCTTTCAACCCGATACGGTGCTTGACGCTTGTGGGCTGCATTGCCCATTGCCACTACTGAAAGCTAAGCAAGCCTTAGCTACCTTGGCAGCAGGTCAGTTGCTGGAGGTGCGTTCAACGGACGCCGGTTCGTGGCGGGATATCGCGTCGTTTACCGATCAAAGTGCGCATACCCTGGAAGGCCGTGAACAGCGTGACGATGTTTATGTGTACTGGATTCGTAAAGCCGGGGATGGTCACTCATGACCCTGCGTACGATTTTAAAAAGCTGGGTTGAGCGCTACTTCTCCGACGAAGAGGCGCTGATTCTGCTGGTAGTATTGGTGGCAGGTTTTGCGGCGATCATTTGGTTTGGCCGTATGCTGGCACCGTTTTTCACTGCACTGGTAATTGCTTTTCTACTGCAAGGCGTGGTGAGCGCACTTACCCGCCGTGGGTTGCCGCATTTGCTGGCGGTGATCATGGTATTCCTGGCGTTTATTAGTGTCTTGTTAACCCTGGCGTTTATTTTAATGCCGCTGATTTGGAATCAGTTAGTGGGGTTGGTACAAGAAACACCGAGGATGTTCGCCAGTGGTCAAGGCTGGCTGGATGAGCTGCAAGCGCGCTACCCCAACATTATTACGCCGGACCAGATGCAGAACTGGATAGGCGTGGCGAGCCGCGAGATCAGCCAGTTAGGGCAGCGTGCCTTAACGCTTTCGCTGGCATCGCTAGGCAACATTATGTCGCTGATTATCTATCTGGTACTGGTGCCGATTCTGGTCTTCTTCATGCTCAAGGATCGCGACGTATTGGTTGGCTTTATGCTTTCACTGCTGCCCCAAAAACGCACGCTGTTATCGCGTATTTGGCGTGAGATGGATGATCAAATTGCCAACTATATCCGCGGCAAGTTTATTGAAATCATTATCGTAGGCACCGTAACGTTCTTTACCTTTGCCTTCTTTGGATTGCCTTATACCGCGTTGTTAGCCGTTCTGGTGGGGTTTTCTGTATTGGTGCCGTATATCGGGGCGGCGGTGGCAACACTGCCGGTGGCTGCGGTCGCTGGGTTTCACTTCGGGCTCAGCGAGGAGTTTGTGTATGTGCTAGTAGCTTATGGAGTGATTCAAGCGCTGGATGGCAACGTATTAGCCCCGGTATTATTTTCTGAAACTAACAATATCCATCCGGTTTCTATCATTGTGGCGGTGTTGTTCTTCGGCGGGATTTGGGGGTTCTGGGGTATTTTCTTTGCTATTCCATTAGCGACGCTGCTGAAAGCGCTGATCTACGCTTGGCCGCGTAGTATGCAGGAGCGAGAGGAGCGTCGTAGCTTGCAAGCCCCAGCAAAAGAGTAAGCGTAGCGCTTAAACACGGCCCGCGCTGGGTATCCTCAGCGCGGGCATAGGGGTTAACTGGCAGCGTTAAGTTGTTCAGCCGCGGCGAGTACCTCATCAACATGACCAGGCACCTTAACACCACGCCATTCGTTGGCGAGCTTGCCCTCTTTATCAATCAAGAAGGTGCTGCGCTCTATGCCGAGATGCTCCTTGCCGTACATTTTCTTGAGCTTGATAACGTCAAACAGCGTGCAGACGTTTTCGTCCTTGTCAGAGATAAGATCAAAATTAAAATCCTGTTTGGCTTTAAAGTTCTCCTGCGCACGTAGGCCGTCGCGAGAGACGCCGAGGATGACCGTATTGGCAGCATCGAAGGCGGTTTTACGGTCGCGAAAGTCACCCCCCTCGGTGGTGCAGCCTGGGGTGCTGGCTTTGGGGTAGAAATAAATAACCACTTGTTTGCCGCGCAGTTCCGATAGCGTCACGGTGGAATCACCAGTTGCAGTAGCGGAAAAGTCAGCAACGGGTTGACCAATTTCAACAGACATAAGGCGTCCTTTTGAGGGTGGGTGTTAAGATTAGTAGTCACGCGCGATTACACGAAAGCCAGGGGCAGTTGTCAAAGCTCAAACCAGGCCGGTGACAAACTTGCACCGCTTTACGCTGTACAGGCTCGAATCGCCTGAGTACCATTTGCTCTCTGTGGAACGCCAGCGTCTTATACAAAGTATCGCGATGGCGCCCAGTTTGCTAAAGACATAGCACGTAAAATACATAGATAGTTGATATCACACTTTGGCTGGTGAGGAATAAACGGATGATCACAGGCAGCATTGTCGCCCTGGCGACGCCTATGAAGGTCAATGGCGACATCGACTGGGAGGCGCTTCGTCGTCTGGTGAACTTCCATCTCGAAAATGGCACCGATGGCATTGTGGCTGCTGGCACGACGGGCGAACCCACTACCATGTCCTTCGCGGAGCACTTTGATGTGATTCGCAGCGTTGTCGAAGAGGTCAATGGTCGTATTCCGGTTATCGCAGGGACTGGGGCTAACGCCACTTCTGAGGCGGTTGAGCTGGCGCGTTACGCCGGGGAAGTCGGAGCCGATTACTGCTTGTCAGTGTGCCCTTACTACAATAAGCCCACCCAGGAAGGCCTGTATCAGCACTTTAAAGCGGTCGCGGAAGGCAGCAAACTGCCGGTGATTCTGTATAACGTGCCGGGCCGTACCTGCTCTGACCTCTACAACGAGACCGTCTTACGCTTGGCCGATGTCGATAATATTATTGGTTTGAAAGACGCAACAGGGAACCTGGAGCGTGCGGAAGATCTAATCTCACGTCTAAAGGGCAGTGGCTTTATGCTCTACTCCGGCGACGATGCGACCGCCTGTGACTTTATGTTGATGGGTGGCCATGGCGATATCTCCGTGACGGCGAATGTTGCCCCACGGGCGATGCATGATCTGTGCACCGCTGCCGTGGCCGGTGATGCTGATAAAGCCCACCAGATTAATACCCGTCTGATGCCGCTACACACCAATTTGGGCATAGAGTCGAATCCTATTCCCGTGAAGTGGGCGCTTAATCGCATGGGTTATGCGGACGCAGGCCTTCGTTTACCGCTAACCTGGCTGTCTGAAAAGTACCACGCCACGGTGAGCGAAGCGCTGCAGATGGCAGGCGTCGTAGAGGAGTAACCTGGCGCAATACCCTTTGCTACCCAGCTCAGCGATAAGTTGAGCTGGGTACCTGATTTGTTGACTTAAGGTGGCTTGATGAGCTCTGTGCTTGAAATACGTGCGCTTAAATGGGTTCCGCTGGCACTCGCAGCGGCTGTCGCGCTCTCTGGTTGCGCACGGGATGGTTTTTACCACGACCGTAACCTGGACTACACCGAGGCTGCTCCGGCGCCTCCGTTGGTGTTACCAGAGACCCGTAATACCCAACGTTACCGCGATGCGCTGCCGGTTCCTCAAGCCGCCACCCAAGGGACGCTTGACGAAGCGGCAGAAATTCGTCCGCCCCAATCACTGGCTATTGGCAGTGGCTTAGAGCCTGAGTACGTTGAGCGCCGCGAAGTCGGTGATCAAACCTGGCTAGTGGTGGCCGCCGACACCGGTACGGTGTGGCCGCAGTTGGAAGAGTTTGTACGCAGCCGGCAGCTGAATGTGCTGCAGAGCAGCGCTTCTCAGGGCGTTATCGTGACGTCCCAGGGGGAAATACGCCTGCAGAGTGCGCTGCGCGCAGGCAGTAGCGAAGTTCGCTGTGAAAGCGGTGGGCAAACCATGACTAGCTGTCTGGACGCACTGGAAAGCCATCTAAGTGCACGCAGCGCTTCTGCCAGCGTGTCATCTTCCTGGACCGCTCAGCGCCTTACCGATGAGCAAACGTTACAAGTTCGCCAGCAGGGTGAAGAGTGGGAAGTGGTTATTCCGCAGCCGGTGGACCGCGTATGGGCTGAACTGAACCACTACCTTGAACTGGATTTTGCTCAGGAAGGACAGCGCGACTTGCTTGCCTCTGACCCCAGTAGCCACGAGTTCCTGGTTGAATATATGACCGAAACCGAGCGCAATCGTAACCCGCTGCAAATTGTATTCAGCGCGGACGTACGCAAAATGTCCCAAGAGATCCGCCTTGCCCTACAGCCTGACGGCGACAAGACGATCCTGCGTGCCATCAACGCCAGCGAACGGGCATTCAGCGCCGATGATCAGCTCGAGCTGCTTGAGCGTGTCTCCGGTTATTTACGTTAATTTATTGACCCTTGATCCCTTACGGAGCCCCCATGGAAAAGCGCCAAGAACTCTACGCCGGTAAGGCGAAATCTGTGTATACCACCGACGATCCGGATTTGTTGGTGCTTAACTTTCGTGATGACACCAGCGCCTTCGATGGCAAAAAAGTGGAGTCGCTGGCCCGTAAGGGAATGGTCAATAACATCTTTAACGCCTTCATTATGGAGCGGCTGCAGGAAGCGGGCATTCCCACCCACTTTGAAAAGCAGCTCTCCAATACGGAGAGTCTGGTCAAAAAAATGCAGATGATCCCGGTGGAGTGCGTAGTGCGCAATATCGCCGCCGGTGGTTTGGTAAAACGGTTAGGTGTGGAAGAGGGTATTGCACTAACACCGCCTACCTTCGAGCTGTTCTTGAAGAACGACGAGAAGGGCGACCCGATGATTAACGAGTCGTTGGCGGAGACCTTCGGTTGGGCAACGCCCGAGCAGCTCGCCAAAATGAAAGCATTGACCTTCAAGGTTAACCATATCCTCAAAGCGCTGTTTGCCGAGGGCGATATGCTGCTGGTGGATTACAAGCTTGAGTTTGGTGTCTTCAAGGGTGAGGTGGTATTGGGGGATGAGTTCTCGCCGGATGGTTGCCGCCTTTGGGACGCTAACACCCGTGAAAAACTGGATAAGGATCGCTTCCGCCAGGGGTTGGGCGGCGTGATTGAGGCGTATGAAGAAGTTGGTCGCCGCCTGGGTATTACCTTTCCCGCTTAAAACGTCATCATTGTTTTATCGCTCGTCGTAAGGTTCGATAGCCATCACCTCTAAGGTGGTGGCTTCGCCTTGTTGGCGCTGACGAAACTTAACGTCTACATCGCGCAGGCGTACCCCGTAAAGTCGATCAGACGCTAACTCTTTTTGCTTATAGGCGGGCCGTGGGTCCTGGCTTAGTACTTGCTCAATTAATGCATGCAGCGTGGCGCTGTCTGAGCGTTGGGTGAGGGTGTCCAGTGCCGCTGGGTGAAACGACACCGCCAACAGTGACGGCGTCTGCGGCGCAAAACCAGCCTGTGCATCAGGCTGAGATTCAGCCCAGGGCAGATAGGGTTTAATATCAACCACCGGCGTGCCGCTCACTAAGTCGCAGCCCTGTAACGCCAAAACGACGCCTTGCTGAGTGTCGATACCGACTAGCCTTACCAGTGATAGCCCCAGACGATTAGGGCGATGGGTGCTACGGCTGGCAAAAACGCCCACTTTTTTATTACCGCCCAACCGTGGCGGCCTCACCAGCGGCGACCAGCGTTGCGGGCTTTGATGAAATATAAAGCTTAACCACAGGTGGCTGAAGTCTTCTAAACCACGCACGGCGAGAGGGTCATTGTAGGGTGCGGTGAGCACAAGCTTGGCGTTAGCCGCGGGTGCGAGCCCTGGTTGGCGCGGAATGCCGAATTTGTCAGGGTAGTCGCTGACCATGTGGCCAATGGGCGATAGCGTAAAGTGCTCGCTGTTAGGGGCATCGTCCATCACACTGCCTTTTGCTAGGATTTATTGGCGTAGTATAAAACAGTATAAAGCAGCCGATGGCTTCAGCGTGACCCAATAGGGTGTGATCTAAAGCGGCGTGATCGAAGAGGTCTTGCTTGAATAGGCATTGACCAAATGTTAGCTGAACAGTGCAGAGGTGACGCATGAGTAATAGCGATGAGCAGCAAGCGCCAACGAGTGCGCGGGTTATGTATCGCGCGGCACTGGCACGCGATGCCGCCGATCAGGCAGAAGTGTTTTACCACGCCGTCATGCAAGGGGCTGCTACCCACTATACGCTGGATGAGCGGCGGGCATGGGCGCAAGCGCTACCCCGTGAAGGCAGTGCCTGGGCAGTGCGGCAAGCGCTGTATACCACGTTAATTGCTACCTGTGATGGACGCTGCGTGGGGTTTTTGGAAGTAGATTTAGATGCCGGGCGAATTGAAACGCTCTATGTCTGGCCTTCTCTTGCTGGTCGCGGCATTGGCACCACGTTGCTGGTTCACGCTGAGCGTATGCTGCTCGAACAGGGCAAAGGCAAGGTGGAGATTGAGGCCAGTTCGGTGCTTTACGAGCGTCTAATGCGCCGCGGCTGGGAAAACCACGGCGAGCAGTGGGTGGAGCGCAGTGGTGAATCGCTCAAGCGGTATCGACTTTCCAAGGCACTTAACGCCGTGGAAACGTAAGTCTAGCTACACGCTATAGCTGCGGGTTATGCGCATCGATAAGTCGATTGAGGCGATATCCTTGGTTAGCGCACCGCTAGAGATACAGTCAACGCCGGTATCGGCGATTGCCCGTAGCGTAGCGTCGTCCACATTGCCTGATGCTTCCAGGGTGGCTCTGCCGCCGTTAATTTCTACCGCAACGTGCAGGTCTTCAATGGCGAAGTTGTCGAGCATAATAATATCGGCACCCGCTGCCAACGCCTGATCCAGCTCTTCAAAGGTTTCTACTTCCACTTCCACTGGGAGGTCACTGGCCAGCTTGCGTGCTTGTGCAACGGCTGCTTGAATGCCCCCACAGGCGGCAATGTGGTTCTCTTTGATCAAAAACGCGTCCCATAGACCAATGCGGTGGTTATGGCCGCCACCGCAGGTGACCGCATATTTTTGCGCCAAGCGCATGCCGGGTAGCGTTTTGCGGGTATCGAGCAGGCGCACGCCAGTACCTTCAATCAGGTCGACATAAGCACGGGTGGCAGTCGCAGTGGCAGACAGCGTTTGCAGCACGTTAAGCGCCGCACGCTCACCGGTGAGCAGGATGCGGGCGGGGCCTTCCAGGGTTAAAAAACACTGGCCAGCCTCAAGTTTATCGCCATCAGCGGCGTGCCAGTTCAGGCTTACTCGGTTATCCAGGCGGCGAAACAGCTCATCCACCCAAGGTGCACCGCACAACACCGCGGCTTCACGGGTAATCACATCGGCGCTGGCCCACTGGTGTTCAGGGATCAATTGCGCGGTAATATCACCTGGGCCCACGTCTTCGGCTAGCAGACGAGCAGCGCTGGCGCGGATTTCTTCTGCAAGAGCGGATTGATAATGCATGGCAGTGAGTTCTCAGAACGTCGTCAAGTGTGATCAGTATTATAGTGAAAATGAGCAGTGAAAGAGAGCGCTAACATAGAGGAGAGCGTGCGCGTGGAAGAGAAGCAACCGTTAAGTGGCTGGTGGGAAGGCGCTCGGCACGTGATTTCACCCAACTGCGACGCTCGCCCAAGCGACGAAGTCTCGCTGCTGATACTGCATGCGATCAGTCTGCCCCCAGGCGTGTTTAGCGGTGATGCTATCGAAGCGCTGTTTACCAATCAGCTGGTAGCCGATGAACATCCCTTTTTCGCTGAAATAACCCATCTGAGAGTCTCTGCGCACCTGCTAATACGTCGCGATGGAGAGTGCGTTCAATTTGTTGATACGGATCAGCGCGCATGGCACGCCGGGCGCTCCTGCTGGTGGGATGCCCACCAGCTGAAAAGGCGAACAGCGCTTAACAGCTTCTCGGTAGGCATTGAGCTTGAAGGGGACGACATTACCCCCTACACCAAAGCTCAGTACAACGCCTTGGTAAAAGTAACGATCTGGCTAATGGCGCGCTACCCACGGCTGAATAGCCGTCGTATCACCAGCCATGCCCATGTCGCGCCGCTGCGCAAAACAGATCCAGGCCCAGCATTTGACTGGGTGTATTTCCAGCAGCGGTTAACGTCACAGGCTGAGAAGTAGTGGTTAGATTAGGTGTTTTAATAACTAAGTGCTTCAATAACAAAGCAATAAAACAGTAGTTTAATTACAATTGTTGGCTTATTTGATACTGAAGAATGAGGTCTGTAATTTGCTTATGTTGCAGTGCAATAGTTTGTTTTCGATAGGCTTTTCCGCCCCGACAGAATTGGCAGCGTGACGACTTTGCGGTATCTTCCCCTATACAAAAGGCTAACTTTTACGACATTTGTGTAGCTTTACTACATAAAACGGCACGTAGCTTGTTGAATGTAGAGCTAAAACCCCTATCCGGCGTTTATTCACCGGCTGAATGTTGGCGCGTGGTGGACTTCCACACCGCCGCCCCAGGCCCATTAGGGTAGCGGGGCTAATTGTCATTTATCGTCATTCGGAGAGACCTCTATGAGTCTGGAGACAAGAGAAGATCTCGATCCGATCGAAACTACGGAATGGATTGATTCCCTAGAGTCGGTATTGGATCGTGAGGGCGAAGATCGTGCCCGCTACCTGATGACCCGCCTGGCGGATCGCCTGCGCCGGGACGGGATGAAGGTACCCTTCTCGGTGACAACCCCGCACCGTAATACGATCCCGGTTCACCGCGAAGCACCGATGCCTGGCGATCTGTTCATGGAGCGCCGTATCCGCTCCTTGATCCGTTACAACGCCATCGCACAGGTGATTCGTAACAACCGCGCCAAGCCGGGTCTGGGCGGGCACATTGCCAGCTTCATGTCGTCTGCCACCTTGTACGACGTAGGCTTTAACCACTTCTTCCGCGCGCCCCAAGGCGATTTTGCTGGTGACTTGGTGTATATCCAAGGGCATGTGGCACCAGGCATTTACGCCCGTTCCTATTTGGAAGGTCGCCTGAGTGAAGCGCAGATGGACAAGTTCCGCCAGGAAGTCGATGGCGATGGTCTCTCTTCTTACCCGCACCCGTGGTTGATGCCGGACTATTGGCAGTTCCCCACGGTTTCTATGGGTCTTGGGCCGATTCAAGCGATCTATCAAGCGCACGTGATGAAGTACCTGCATCACCGTGAGCTGAAAGATATGTATGACCGCAAGA
The DNA here is from genome assembly GCF_013371085.1 of Vreelandella maris. Lineage (GTDB taxonomy): Bacteria > Pseudomonadota > Gammaproteobacteria > Pseudomonadales > Halomonadaceae > Vreelandella > Vreelandella maris. The sequence continues at coordinate 98,030 of NZ_JABWCV010000003.1, forward strand.
TTTGGTGCTTCATGGGCGACGGCGAGTGTGACGAGCCGGAATCCTTGGGCGCTATTTCGTTGGCGGGTCGTGAAAACCTCGACAACCTGATCTTCGTCATCAACTGTAATCTACAGCGCCTCGATGGCCCTGTGCGCGGCAACTCGCGAGTGATGGACGAGTTCGAAGGCGTCTTCCGTGGCGCTGGCTGGAACGTGATCAAGGTCGTCTGGGGCCGCCACTGGGATCCGCTGTTCGAGAAGGACAAGAAAGGCATCCTTCAGAAGCGCATGGACGAAGCGGTCGACGGCGAATACCAGAACTACAAAGCCAATGGTGGCGCGTACACTCGCGAGCACTTCTTTGGCAAATATCCAGAAACCGAAGCGATGGTCAAAGACCTCTCTGACGAAGATATCTGGAAGCTCAACCGCGGCGGCCACGATCCGTTCAAGGTTTATGCGGCCTACCACGAGGCGGTTAACACCTCTAACGGCAAGCCTACGGTTATTCTGGCCCATACCGTTAAAGGTTATGGCATGGGTAGCGGCGATGGTGAAGCGGCCAACGAAGCGCACCAGGTTAAGAGCATGGAATACGAAGCGCTCAAGACTTTCCGCGATCGCTTTGGTATTCCGATCACCGATGAGCAGCTCAAAGACGTTCCTTACTACAAGCCGGAAGATGATTCTCCCGAGCTTAAGTACATGCACCTGCAGCGCGAGCGCCTGGGCGGTTACTTGCCCAGCCGTCAAAGCGACTTTGAGGCATTGGAGATTCCTAGCCTCGAAGATAAAACCTTTGCCTCGCAAATGGGTGGCTCGAAAGGGCGCGAAGTTTCCACCACCATGGCGTTTGTGCGTGTTCTGAACGGACTGGTGAAAGATAAAAAACTCGGTAAGCACGTGGTGCCGATCATTCCTGATGAAGCGCGTACCTTCGGTATGGAAGGTATGTTCCGCCAATTGGGTATCTACACCTCGGAAGGCCAAAAGTACGAGCCGGTCGATAAAGGCCAGATCATGTTCTACCGCGAGGATCAGAAAGGTCAGATTCTCGAAGAGGGCATTACGGAAGCCGGGGCAATGTCTGCCTGGATCGCTGCCGCGACTTCCTACAGCAACAATAACGTCACTCTGCTGCCGTTCTACATCTACTACTCGATGTTCGGCTTCCAGCGCATTGGCGATTTGGCCTGGGCAGCAGGCGATTTGCAGGCGCGCGGCTTTATGGTCGGCGGCACGGCGGGGCGCACCACGCTCAACGGCGAAGGTTTACAGCACCAGGATGGTCACAGCCTGATTCAGGCTTCCACCATTCCCAACTGCCGCAGCTATGACCCCACCTACGCTCATGAAGTGGCAGTGATTCTGCAGGATGGTTTGAAGCGCATGTTCACCGACAAGGAGAACTGCTTCTACTACCTGACGGTGATGAACGAGAATTACGAGCATCCTGCACTGGAGAACGTACCGGCCGACGATATCGTCAAGGGTATGTACCTGCTGCGCGAAACCAAGGGTGACAAAGGCCGCGTTCAACTACTGGGTTCTGGCACGATTCTGCGCGAAGTCGAAGAAGCTGCCACCCTGCTTGAGAACGATTGGGGCATCGGCGCCGACATCTGGAGCGTGACCAGCTTTAACGAGCTGCGTCGTGAAGCGCTACAGCTTGACCGTGAAGCCTTCCTAAGCCCAGATGCGGAGGCCAATAAGCCTCACGTGACTAAGTGCCTGGAAGGGCGCGATGGCCCGGTGATCGCGTCAACTGATTATATGAAGCTGTATGCGGACCAAGTGCGCGCCTGGGTGCCGGGTGACTACACTGTACTGGGTACCGATGGCTTTGGCCGTTCAGATACCCGCGAGAAGCTTCGCTACTTCTTCGAAGTGGATCGCTACTTCGTCACTGTAGCCGCGCTGCGTGCGCTGGCTGATCGCGGTGAGATTGATCGCAAGCTTGTCGGCGAAGCGTTGAAGAAGTACGGCATTGACGCTAATAAGCCTAACCCGCTGACTAGCTAAACCGCTGCCCGGTGGGCGAATGCTCACCGGCTCGATCCGATTTGGAAGGAGCGCGACCTTGAGTAGCGAAATCATCAAAGTTCCCGATATCGGTGGCGATACCGATGTCGAAATCATCGAGATTGCGGTGTCAGAAGGCGACGTCATTGAAGCGGAAGACACCCTGATCACTCTGGAATCTGACAAAGCCAGCATGGATGTACCGGCCCCGAAAGGCGGCAAGGTACTTAAAGTGCTGGTCAAGGAAGGCGATAGCGTCTCCGAAGGTGACGATATCGTTGAGCTGGAAGTGGAAGGCGGCGGCGACAGCAGTAGCGAAGACGCTGAGCCAGAAGCAGCCCCAGCGAAAGAAGAAAAGCAAAAGCCTCAAGAAGAAAAGCCGCAGGCCGAGAAGCCTGCTGCCAAGAAATCAGCCGGTGGTAAGCAAACCGTTGATATCAAGGTGCCCGACTTGGGTGGCTCGGATAACGTTGAGATCATCGAAGTCGCGGTGAGTGAAGGCGATGAGGTTGAAGCTGAAGATACGCTCATTACCCTAGAGTCTGATAAAGCCTCTATGGACGTGCCCAGCCCTCATAGTGGCAAAATCGTCAGCTTCACTGTGAAAGAAGGCGACACGGTTTCTGAAGGCGATGTGATCGGCCAGATGGAGATTGCGGGCGAAGGCGGCGATGACGCAGAAGAAGCTTCTGAAGAGCAGGCTACTAGCCAAGCCAGCAACGAGCCGGAAGAGCCCGCTGAAGAAGATGATCAGGAAGAAGCCGCTAGTGGCGAACCGGAGCGCAAAGAAATTCGCGTGCCGGATATTTCTGGCGCCTCCGACGTACCGATTATCGAAATCGGCGTAGCGGTCGGTGACGAGATCAACGAAGAAGACCCGCTGATCACCTTAGAGTCCGACAAGGCCTCTATGGATGTGCCCAGCCCCTACAAAGGTAAGCTCCTTGAGCTAACCGTCAAAGAGGGCGACACCGTCTCGGAAGGCGATGTCATTGGCTATATCGAAGTGGCTGCCAGCGGCGGTGGTAAAAAAGCCGCTCCGAAAAAGGCGGCCCCTGAGAAAGCGGCGCCCGAAAAGGCCCAGCAGAGCAAAACCAGTGCCAAGCCTTCTGAATCGCCAGCGGGCACCCCCAGCCCGGAAGCGCAGATGGCGGCCCACAAGCCACGTGACGGCAAATTGGTTCACGCTGGCCCCGCCGTACGTATGCTGGCCCGTGAGCTGGGCGTCGACCTGGAACTGGTAAAGCCGAGCGGCCCGAAAGATCGCGTGCTTAAAGAGGACGTACAGTCCTACGTTAAACAAGCCATTGCCAATCAAGGCAAAGCGCAGCCCGGCACAGCCGCGGCCTCCGGTGGTGCGGGTATTCCGCCCATTCCGGAAGTCGACTTCAGCCAGTTTGGTGAAGTGGAAGAGAAGCCGATGGGTCGCCTGCTCAAAATGGGCGCGACCAATCTGCATCGTAGCTGGCTCAATGTTCCCCACGTCACGCAATTCGACGAAGCGGACATTACCGAGCTGGAAGCGTTCCGTAAGGCGATGAAAGCCGAAGTGGAAGCCCAAGGCGCCAAGCTGACGCCGCTGCCGTTTATGGTCAAAGCCTGTGCGTTTGCGCTGCGTAAGTTCCCGCAGTTCAACGTCAGCCTGAAGGGCGATGGCGAAACGCTGGTATGGAAGAACTACGTCCATATCGGTATCGCGGTTGATACCCCCGATGGCCTGATGGTGCCGGTGGTGCGCGACGCCGATAAAAAGTCCTTGGTGGAGATTGCCAAGGAAATGGCGGATCTGGGTAAGAAAGCACAAACCAAAAAGCTCAAGCGTGACGAGATGACCGGTGGCTGCTTCACTATTTCGAGCCTCGGCTCGATCGGTGGCACGGCGTTTACGCCAATCGTTAACGCGCCGGAAGTGGCTATTTTGGGTGTGTCTAAAGCGCAAATGAAGCCGGTATGGGATGGCAGTGCCTTCCAGCCGCGCTTAATGATGCCGCTGTCGCTCTCCTATGATCACCGTGCCATCAATGGCGCTGACGCAGCTCGCTTCACCGCCTTCCTGGCAGATGTGTTGACCGATATCCGTCGTTTACTGCTGTAATTGGTAGCGATAGAGTCTTACAAGCGGCGCCCCTCGGGGCGCCGCTTGTGTTTGCTAAATGGCTAGCAGCGCGACCAAAGTGGTAGTTTTACGGCACTTGGCTGTTTTAATTTAAAAAAATTGAAATAAAAGCGCGTCTCTCAGGCTTTTGGGGAGTTGTGTCGCCTGAGAGGCGCGGTTATTGTCAGTTAACAGATTTTTCATACTCATTCTTCATACTAAGAATTTCAAGGAGCAGAGCCATGCGTTTAATCCTGTTGGGTGCCCCCGGCGCGGGCAAGGGGACTCAAGCTCAGTTTATTTGCGAGCAATTCAAGATTCCGCAGATTTCCACCGGGGATATGCTGCGCACGGCCATTAAAGATGGCACTGAGCTGGGCTTGAAAGTAAAAGAGATTATGAACAGCGGTGGTTTGGTGTCTGACGACATCATCATCGATCTGGTCAAAGAGCGTATCAGCCAGCCAGACTGTGAAAATGGCTTTTTATTCGATGGCTTCCCGCGCACGATTCCCCAGGCTGACGCCATGAAAGAGGGCGGCGTTAAGCTTGATCACGTGGTGGAAATTGCCGTACCCGATGAAGAAATCGTTAGCCGCTTGGCGGGACGACGTGTTCACCAAGCCTCGGGCCGTGTCTATCACGTTGATCACAACCCGCCTAAAGAGCCGGGCAAGGATGATGTGACTGGCGAAACGCTGATTCAGCGTGAGGATGACCAGGAGTCTACGGTGCGCAATCGCCTCTCGGTTTATCACGACCAAACAGCCCCGCTGGTTGAATATTATCAGCAGTGGGCCGCGCAGGATCCGCAGAGCGCTCCCCAATATCATCGCATTGAAGGCGTAGGCAGCGTGACCGACATCACCCGTCAGGTGAAAGAAGCGCTAAGTTAATAAACGCTATTGTTTAATCGCATCGTTATTACCTGCCAACGATGGCCCGCTTCGGCGGGCCATCGTCGTGATGGCGTGACAAAGGTATAATGCTGCCATCTTTCTTTCGAGTGGCCACTTGCTATGCCGTTACATCTGCTTGCCCTGGACGCCTCCTCTAGCGCGTGTTCTGCAGCCCTATTGCGCCAAGACGAGACGGGGGCTACTTGCCTGGCGCGCTTTGAGATGACGCCCCGCGCCCATACTCGCCGGTTGCTGCCAATGGTGGATGAAGTGCTTGCCGAAGCGCAGGTGACGCCTTCCCAGCTTGATGCCGTCGCGTTTGGTCGTGGCCCGGGTTCGTTTACCGGGCTGCGTATCGCCGCAGGCGCTGCTCAAGGGTTGGCGTTTGGCCTCGATTGCCCGCTATTGGGTATCTCAACGTTGGAAGCACTGGCGCTTCAGGCTCACCGCCGCTATCACCTTCGCCACGTGGTGACGGCTTTAGATGCCCGCATGGGCGAGGTGTACGCCGCGACCTGGCACTGCCTGAAAGACACGATTACGCCGATGAGCGCCGAAGCCGTGCTGGCCCCAGAGGCACTGCGCTTGCCCGGCGACGAAACCGACTGGGTCGGCGTAGGCAGCGGCTTTACGTTGTGGAAGCGCTTCACTGTCGATTTACAGCTAAGCATGCCCCAGCATTTGGATGATTTAGAGCCCCGCGCTGAAGAGATGGCGTGGCTGGCAGCGCGTGATTTTGCCGCTGGGTTGGGGCAGACTGCACACTTGGTTCAGCCGGTTTATCTGCGTAATGACGTCGCCTGGAAAAAGCCCGCATGAGCTTTGTGAAGAGCCCAGTTGAGACCAATGTCGAGAGCGACGTTGAGTGCATTGCTCTGCCTGACGGGCTGCGTTTAGTACAAAGCGATGATGGATTGGCGCTGGTCGGTGATGAAAAACGCTATGGCAAGCCGCTTAGCGTCGATTTTGTGGCGGGCAAAGCGGCCCACCGTCGACGCTTTGGCGGTGGACGGGGCCAGCTAGTCGCCAAGGCTTGTGGGCTAGCCAAGGGCGTGTCACCTAGCATTGTTGATGCAACGGCAGGGCTAGGCCGCGATGCGTTTGTGTTGGCAAGCCTCGGCGCCCAGGTGCTGTTAATTGAACGTGTGGCCGCGATAGCAGCCCTGCTGGAAGACGGTTTAAAACGTGCGTCCAGACATAGCGATACGGCAGATATAGCCGCCCGAATGACGCTGCGCAATGGCGATGCGGCTCAATCTCTGGCGGCGCTTGTTGCCAGTGCTCATTTTGCGCCGCAGGTGATACATCTGGACCCGATGTTTCCCCACCGCGAAAAATCGGCGCTGGTGAAAAAAGAGATGCGCCTGTTTCGTGAGTTGGCTGGGGATGACGACGATGCCCCGCGCCTGCTTGAAGCGGCGCTGGATGTAGCCACCCACCGAGTGGTAGTCAAGCGGCCCCGCAAGGCACCACCTATCGAGGGCCCGGCACCGCAGCACACGCTTGAAGGCAAAACCAGCCGCTATGATTTATATGTCCATCGCTCATTAGTGCGTTAGTGCGTTCGCGCGGTGATCATGCAAGGAGCACCCATGCAGAATGCGTGGCGAGAAGGTAATCGATTTACGCTGCTGCCAGAGGCCTCGCGCTTTCTGCCAGCCATGTTTGAAGCTGTACATAGTGCTCGTCACTATGTGTTGGTCGAGCTCTATTTGATGGAGTCAGGGGAGCTTGCCGATCAAGTTATTGCTGAGCTGATTGACGCTGCACAGCGCGGAGTCAGGGTCTGTTTACTGCTGGATGGATATGGCTCGATGGGGTTGTCTAGCGAAGACCGCCAGCGATTGAAGCAAGGCGGCGTAAAGCTGCGCTTTTTTAATCCCATCGGCTTTCACTCCTTAGCGCTTAACTTAAGCCGCGACCATCGCAAAATTGTCGTTATTGACGGCGAACGGGCATTTACCGGTGGCTTTGGCGCGGTAGATGAGTTCCTGAATGCCTGGTATGAGATTGCGCTACGTATTGATGGACCGGTGGTGGCGGACTGGGAGCAGCTGTTTAGACGACTCTGGAGCTCGCGGCTAACTCGCGCTGAGAAGGGTGATAATAGCGCGGGTACACTGCCTGAACGGCGTGAGCCACAAGCGCATGCCGATGGCCAGCCGGGGCGGGCGATGTCGGCGCGGGGCTATCGATACCAAGCAATACGCCATTCACTGCATGAGCGCGTCAACCAGGCGGAAACGCGGCTGTGGCTATGTACACCCTATTTCGTGCCTACCTTCGCGTTGCGGCGTCGCTTGGTGCGGGCCGCACGGCGGGGGATCGATGTTCGCCTGCTGCTGCCTGGGGCAAAGCATGACCATCCCAGCGTGCGTTTTGCTGGTCAACGCTTTTACCATTCGCTACTGAAAGCGGGGGTGCGCATCTTTGAGTTCCAGCCGACCTTTATCCATGCCAAATTTGTGCTCGCCGATAAGTGGGTAAGCATTGGTTCGTGTAACTTTGACCACTGGAACCTGCACTGGAACCTGGAGGCAAATCAAGAGGCACTAGACCCTCAATTGGCGGAGGATGTGCGTGAGCTTTTTGTACGTAACTTTGCCGCAAGTCAGGAAGTTGACGCCGCTGCCTGGGCGGCGCGCCCCTGGGGGCAGCGCGCTCGTGAGTGGATCTACGGGGTGTTGGATGGGATCATCATGCGGCTTAAATAAGGGTCGCGGGTAGCGTTAGCGTTTCTTGCCTTTGGCAGGCGTTTTCTTGCGCGGCTTGGGCTTGGAAGTTTCTGGCGGGACGCGGTAGTGCAGGTAAAGGTCCAAAACGAGTTCCGGCAACTGTACCACCAGCGACTCCTGGCGCGCTTGGTCCTTAGCGAGCTCGGCCATGTCGGGTTCATCATCGAACAGCCCAGAAAGCAGCATAAACGGCAGCAGCAGCGTGGCGGCGGCCTCTTCATCGTCTTGAAACCAAGCGCTTTCATCGCTGAAGACGCCTTCCATAAAGCCCGCGCACCAATCGCCTATAGGTGTTTCTTCGGCAGGCTCGCCGCCAAGCGTTAGCTCAAAGGGGAGTTCGGGTAAGCCACCCTGTTCAAGTACTGCCACCGCATTGTCACGCAGCAGCGTGAGCAGGGTGATAATCTCATCGCGCTCGGCGTCGTCAGCATAGCGTGGCTCGCCCTGAAAAAGCTCTGCCAACCACTGGGCGGGCGGCGCTTCGCTAGGGGCGACGGCAAGCGCCACTAAAAAGCCATGAGCGGAAATCAGATCGAGGGCGTCTTCATCCACTTGATCAGAGTCGAGGAAGTCATCCAGTCTGTCCAGTTGCTCATCCTCGAGCAGTGGCTGCGGGGGCGTGTTTGTGTCGGGCGTGTCGCTGCGCTCTGCCATGAGTAAAGCCTCATCAATGCGAATCGGTAATCATCGGTCACTAGGAAACCATAACGGCTAGTTTATCACTAATGAAGACGTCTCCACTGCCCCCTTGGCCAGCTGCTGAACTGGCCGACATGACGGAAACAGAGTTGCACCACGCCGCGCGGGTTCGCGTGGAGCAGGCGTGGCAACGCTGTTGTGAAGTATGCCCTACGCTGCCAGCGCCAAGGGTGTGGTTTAACCTGCGCGGTGCGTCGGCCGGGCAGGCGCATCTGGGGCACGGCGGCTTGCGTTTTAACCCGGTGTTGTTGAGTGAAAACCGCACGGCTTTTTTTGAGGATATTATTCCTCATGAAGTGGCCCACTGGTTGGTCTTTCATTTAGATAATGGTCCCCGCTTGAAACCCCATGGCCGTGAATGGAAGACGGTGATGCGCGATCTTTTCGGTTTAGTGCCCAATGTGACCCATCAGTTTGATATTCAGCAGGCGCAACCAGCCCCTTATCGCTACCAGTGCGATTGCCGGATTCATCAATTTACTCCCAGGCGTCATGCTTTAGTGGCAAACGGCCGTCGTTACCGTTGCCGTCACTGTGCTAAGACCTTGGTCTACAGGCCAGAAGATAAGCTTTGATTTAACTATAAATGTTTGTTTTTTAAATAAAAAATGATAATACCAATGTCTAAAGGGAAGCCAGGGCGAGGAGGTTTATGCTAGGGGAACACTCATGGCAGTCGATACCCCTGATAATGGCCAATAACACCCAGCAAAGTCTTCAAGTAGCGTCTTCGAGCAATGCCTTCAATTAGTGTATCGACTACAGTTTCTTTAGATGGCACTTTATAGAAAAGTGCATTTTCACGGACAGAGGCAATTTTATGAGCGATCAACACAACGTCTATCCGGTGCGCGACGATTTCGCCGCCAATGCCTGGGCCGATAAAGCTAAGTACGAGGCCATGTATCAGCAGTCGATGGACGATCCGGAAGGCTTCTGGGCCGAGCAGGCCAAGCGTCTTGACTGGATTAAAGCGCCCACTAAAATCAAAAACACCTCTTTTGCGCGTGATAATGTCGATATTCGCTGGTTTGAGGATGGGCTGCTTAACGTCAGCGCCAACTGCCTGGATCGTCATCTAGAGAAACGCGGTGATCAAACGGCGATTATCTGGGAAGGCGATAATCCCGATGACTCCAAGCACATTACTTATCGTGAGCTCTACGCACGTACGAATCAGCTGGCCAACGCGCTGAAAGAGCTGGGCATTCGTAAAGGCGATACCGTTACGCTGTATATGCCGATGATTCCCGAAGCTGCCATGGCGATGCTTGCCTGTGCGCGCATCGGCGCCGTGCACTCGGTCGTTTTTGGTGGCTTCTCGCCAGACGCTGTTGCTCAGCGGGTGATTGGCGCCGACTCCAAGCTAGTGATTACCGCCGATGAATCGGTGCGTGGTGGTAAACACGTACCATTAAAAGAGAACGTGGACGCCGCGCTGACCCGTGACGGCACCGATGTTTGCAAAAACGTTCTGGTGGTGAAGCGTACCGGCGGTGAAATTGAGTGGAAAAATGGCCGTGATGTGTGGTTTGACGAGCTGGTGGATAAGCAGTCCAGCGAGTGTGAAGCAGAAGCTATGGGCGCCGAAGACCCACTGTTTATTCTGTATACTTCAGGCTCTACCGGTGCTCCTAAGGGTCTGAAACACACCACCGGCGGTTACCTCACCTACGCTGCGATGACGCATCAGTACGTGTTCGACTACCAAGAGGGTGAGGTTTACTGGTGTACTGCCGATGTGGGCTGGGTGACGGGTCATAGTTATATCGTTTACGGACCTTTGGCGAACGGTGCGACCACCGTCATGTTTGAAGGCGTTCCCAGCTATCCCACTCATGGCCGTTTGGGCGATATCGTTGATAAGCACAACGTCAATATTCTCTATACTGCGCCCACCGCGGTGCGTGCCCTGATGGCCCATGGCGACAACGTCATGGACTCCAGCAAGCGCGATAGCCTGCGTCTGCTGGGCTCTGTGGGTGAGCCGATCAATCCGGAAGCCTGGGAGTGGTTCTATCGTGTGATCGGCAACGAAAAGTGCCCGATTGTAGATACCTGGTGGCAGACCGAAACCGGCGGTATCATGATTGCCCCGCTTCCGGGCGCTACACCGCTCAAGCCCGGCTCTGCGACCGTGCCGTTTTTTGGCGTCAAGCCCGCGCTGGTGGATAACGAAGGTAACATTCTAGAAGGTGCCACCGAAGGTAATCTGGTGATTCTCGATTCCTGGCCGGGGCAGGCGCGCTCTATTTGGGGTGACCACGAGCGCTATATCCAGACCTACTTCTCAACCTATGACGGTATGTACTTTACCGGTGACGGCTGCCGCCGCGATGAGGATGGCTACTACTGGATCACTGGCCGTGTGGATGACGTGCTGAACGTTTCCGGTCACCGGATGGGGACCGCTGAAATTGAATCGTCCTTGGTAGCGCACAGCGCCGTTGCTGAAGCAGCCGTTGTTGGCTTCCCGCACGATATTAAGGGACAAGGCATCTATATTTATGTCACCCTGAATGACGGTATTGAGGAGTCTGACGAGCTCAAAAAAGAGCTGACCCAGTGGGTGCGCAAAGATATTGGCCCGATTGCCTCGCCGGATGTTATTCAATGGGCACCCGGCTTGCCGAAAACCCGCTCGGGTAAAATCATGCGCCGCATCCTGCGCAAGATTGCCGCTAACGAGTGCGATGGTTTGGGTGATACCAGCACGCTGGCGGATCCATCGGTAGTCGATGAGCTGATTGAGCATCGCGCCAATCAATAACGGCGACACCGCAGTAGGCTGTTTAGCCTAATAAGGGCTGTTTACCTAGAAAACAGTGCCGACCCGTGTAGGTCGGCACTGTTGTTTTTGTTGGTATGATCTATCTATTACAAATTGTGCATGTGATGCTTGGGCATGATGAAGCCCATGGGGTACCATGCTTCACAACCGTAAGAGCCTAGCGTCGCGGCGGCAGACAACCCCGCTGCTCGAGGAACCGGAGGAATATCCATGGCAGTAGCTCATAAGTTTATCGTCGCTGACGATCACCCGCTGTTTCGTGCAGCGCTGACCCAAGCGTTACGCCAGTTGGCCCCCCAGGCGGAAATTGTCGAAGCGGATACCATGGAAGCCACCACTGACGTGGTTAATCGCCACCCAGACGCCGATTTGATTCTGCTGGATCTACACATGCCGGGAGCCCACGGCTTCTCCGGCTTGATTCAACTGCGTGGCCAGATGCCCGATATCCCCGTGGCGGTGGTGTCAGGCAGTGATGAGCCCTACGTGGTGCGTCGTGCTATTGACTACGGCGCGTCGGGTTTTATCCCTAAATCATCGTCTCTACAACTAATTGCTGAAGCCGTCGGTGAAATTCTGCAGGGCGAAGTGTGGTTGCCAGAGGCATTGGCCAACGTGCTGGAAGAGACCAGCGAAGAAGAATCGCGCTTTGCTGAGGCGATTGCGTCGCTGACACCCCAGCAGTTTCGCGTGTTGAACATGCTGACCGAAGGGCTGCTGAATAAACAGATCGCTTACGAACTGAGCGTTTCTGAAGCGACGATCAAAGCCCACGTAACCGCGATTCTACGTAAACTGGGCGTGCACTCGCGTACACAGGCCGTTATCGCGGCTCAGAAACTGGAAGTCGAACCGCCAAAAGTCGTTTCCTAACTACCTGTCTTCTTGATACTTAGCATCTAAGTAATTAGCACCTGAACCGCGGCGCTTAACGCGCCGCGCGATTGGCCTGCAATGTGCGCGTCAATAGCGCCCGCAGCGCCGCGGGTTTTACGGGCTTCAGCAGTAGTTGATAGCCCGCCCGCTTGATCTCTTCAGCCACCGCTTCGGTACGATCAGCGGTGATGACAATGCCCGGTACCGCCCCCTCAAAACGCTCGCTGAGCGCTTCTAGCGCCATTAGACCGGTGACTTCGTTATCCAGGTGATAGTCCGCCAAAATAGCGTCCGGGTCGCCATCCATATTGCGTAGAATCGATTTAGCCCCACCGATACTGGTAGCCGTAAACACTTCGCAGCCCCAGCCGCTTAGCATGGCGGTCATGCCTTCCAAAATCAGCGTTTCATTATCGATACACACAATCCGTGTGCCGCTCAGCTTGTGGCTGCCGCGCCGTGCCTGAGGTTCAAGCTCGCTATTGCTTGGCTCGCGAGCGGTAACGATCGGCACGCTGACCGAGAAAACGGCGCCTTTGCCCACTGTCGAGCGTACTTTGATGGGGTGATCCAGCACGCGGCTCATGCGGTCGGCAATCGATAGCCCCAACCCCAGGCCTTTCTCGCTCTCTTTGTGGCGTGACACCTGATCCAGGCGGCGGAATTCCTGAAAAATTTCGGTGAGCTTGGATTCGGGAATGCCGGGGCCGCTGTCCCACACTTCAATCGAGAGCCAGCCATTATGACGGCGGCAGCCCAGCAGCACGCGTCCCTCTTGGGTGTAGCGAATCGCATTGGATAAGAAGTTTTGTACGATTCGGCGCAGCATCTGCGGGTCTGAGTCGACCCACAAGTGGGTCGGTACCACTTCTAAGTCCAATCCGCGATCATCCGCCATCACCTCAAACTCGGCGCGTAACGGGCGAACGATATCCGCCAGGGCAAAGTGACTGCGACGCGGCGTCAGGGCGCCTGCGTCCAGCTTGGAGATATCCAGCAGGGTGCTGAGCAACTCCTCAGCGGCTTGCAGCGAGTTATCGATATGGCCGACGATGCGTTGAGTATCGGTGGTGGTAACGTTTTGCATCAGTGCAGAAGTAAACAGCCGTGCCGCGTTAAGCGGCTGCAGCAAATCATGGCTGGCCGCGGCCAAAAAGCGTGTCTTGGAGGCGTTGGCGTCTTCCGCCAACTGCTTGGCCTGACGCAGCGCTAACTCGGCCTCGGCGCGGACCCGGTTCTCCTGGCGTAGCGCCGAGTTGGCTTCGGAAAGCGCCTGAGTACGTTCACGCACGCGCTCCTCAAGGGTTTCGTTGGTCTCTTTCAGGGCAATTTCAGCTTGGCGGCGCTCGGTAATATCCTGATAAAGGGCGAAAAAGCCCAGAATCGCCTGGCTGTCGCCAAAGTGCGGCGTATACGTGACCAGCATGTAGCGCATGGCCTCATTCACCCGCAGCGAGACTTCAAAGCTGACCCGCTCGCCATTCAGCGCACGGGCGACCCATGGTGTGCGCTCTTCCGCCTGCTTGACCGGCAGCACGTCTTCAAAACGACGGCCAATAACGGCGTTGCGGTCAATATTAAACGCTTGCTCGTAGGCGCGGTTGGTAAATAAATAGCGGCACTCTTTGTCGAAGTAGGCAATCAGCGCTGGCACATTATCGGTATAGATACGGATATTGTTTTCCGAGCGGATCAGTGCCTCTTCGATCCGCTTTTGCTGGGTAATATCCTGATAAGTATACACAAAGCCGCCGCCGGGCATCGGGTTGCCCTGTACTTCCAGCACGCTGCCATCCTGGCGGTAGCGCACGTAGCGGTGGGGCTGGCCCTCGCGGATATTGTCGAGCAACAACTGTACGTGCTCTTCCGGGTCTCCTGGGCCATATTCGCCGTTGTGGGCATTGTAGCGGAAGATGCGGTCGATGGGCGCGCCCACACGAATCAAGTGATCAGGGAAGCGGAAAAGCTCCAGGTAACGCTGGTTCCACACCACCAAGCGCAGGTTCTGGTCGACCACGCTGATGCCCTGGTTGATGTTCTCGATGGTGGCTTGGAGCAGCGCCCGGTTGAACTCCAGTACCTGGGAAGCTTCATCGACAATCGAAATCACATCCGAGATGCCGATGCCGCGCCCCTGCAGCGCCGAGTTAACCACGATACGCGCCGATGAAGCGCCGAGCACCGAGGCCAGAAAACGTTCAGTAAACTGGATAATATCGATTGAGGCGCGGGTGCCGTTGTCCAGGGGCTTGCCTGCACGACGGGCGTAATCTTCAAAGGCGCGATCCACTTGGCCGGCACCGAGGAAGCGCTCGCAAAGAACTTTTAAATCACCCACGGTCGTCGCGCCTGTCCAGGGGCGGTTGACCGATGTCTGGCGTGTTTCCACACTATCCACGAACAGCGAGGCTTGAATACGCTCAACCACGCGCTGTGAAGTGACCTGAGAGACAAAGATATAGCAGAACAGGTTGATCCCGAGTGAGAGCATGACGCCGTGGGTAAAGCTGTCGCCCAAGTTGAGCCCAAACAGCGCCGTGGGTGATAACCAGTTAAGCCCCAGCGGGCCGCCTTCAAGCCACATTGTCGGCAGTACACCGGCATTGATCATGGCGGGCATTAACAGGCTATATACCCAGATGGCAAAGCCAGCGTTCATGCCGACAATGACCCCGAGGCGATTACCGCGCTTCCAGTAAAGCCCACCAATCACCGCGGGGGCAAACTGCGCGGCGGCGGCAAATGACAACATGCCGATCGAAGCCAGCGAGGTGAATTCGGCTATCAGTTGGTAGAAACCGTAGGCCATGGCTAGTACGGCGACAATAGTCAAACGCCGCGCACGAAGCACTAGACGGCCATAATCCCGGGCCTTGGTGTCAAACCAGCGCAGCCGGAACAGCGCCGGAATTACAATCTCGTTGGAGATCATGATCGACACGGCCACCGCGGCAACGATCACCATGCCGGTCGCTGCGGAGAAACCACCGATAAAGGTAAGCAGCGTCAGCCACTGCTGCCCCGACGCCATGGATAGCGCCAATACATAGGTGTCCGGCTCGACTCCGCTTTCGGAAAACATCAGCAGCCCGGCAGCGGCCAAAGGCACCACGAAAAAGGCAATCGCCAACAGATAGAGCGGGAACAGCCAGCGGGCTTTGGTAGCGTCGTCGGGGTGAATATTCTCAACCACCGCTACATGGAACTGGCGTGGCAAGCACAGAATTGCGAGCATGGCGAGCAAGGTTTGTGCCCAGAAGCTCTGGCCAAAGTCCTGGTTGGCCAACTGGCGCTGGAGTTCAAGCTGGCTTTCGGCGTGGCCCATTAACTCACCCAGGCCATCAAACATTCCCCAGGTGACAAAGACACCAAGCACCACAAAGGCCAACAGTTTGACCAGCGATTCAAACGCGACGGCGTGAATCAAGCCTTCGTGGTGTTCGGTGGCATCGGTATGTCGAGTACCAAAGAGAATCGCGAAGATAGCCATCACAATGGCAACGTAGAACGCCGTATCGCCAAACAGCGGCGTATGGGTCACATCGGAGGCATCGGTGAGCACACTGAAGGTGGTAGAAACGGCTTTTAGCTGTAGCGCGATGTAGGGCAGGGTGCCGACCAGAGCGACCAGGCTGGCAAAGGCGGCCAGCGACTGGGTTTTGCCGTAACGGGAGGCGATAAAATCGGCAATGGAGGTAACGTTTTGGTGTTTGGCAACGCGGATCATCTTTGCCAATACCGGCCAGAACAGTAAAAACGTCAATATCGGGCCAACGAAGATACTCGCAAACGACCAGCCCGCAGTGGCTGCCTGGCCCACAGCGCCGTAAAAAGTCCACGATGTACAATAGATCGCGAGCGCCAGACTATAGATGATCGGGCGCCGCCGAGTAGCGCCATGGGTACGCGCGCGGCGGTCACCGTACCAAGCAATGCCGAACAAAACGGCAATATAGAGCAACGATACCGCTACCAGTAGCCCGCCGTGAAACATGCCTTTCTCCCCGCCAGAGTGTGCTACCCACTTATTATGTGCGCTAAACGTGCGCTAATAAAAAATGCTTTATTCTAGGCGAAATAGGGGGCCATGTACGACCACTACTTAGACTTACTGTTATCTTTAGGCCTGTTGTTACCTCGGCTTTCTTTATCTATGCACATACGTTGCTGAGTAGCGGTGATGTTTCGCGTAGCGTGCGTATCTCTTCAAGGATAGGGTCGCGGGAGTCTTGATCTAAGGGCACTAGCTCACGGCTCTCACAATTGAGTAGATAAGGCTGGGTAATCAATATGTCGGTGTGGTGACGCTCAAACTGATAAAGAATAAATTCTGCTAAGCGGGTGCCATCCTGCTCACTGAAACGAATACTTTCACTATCCACCATGCTGAACTTGGTGGTCATCGGGAAGGCAAAAGTCCAGGGACGCCATACGGCGGTGGTGCTTTCGGTTGAAATAACCGTCGCAGTCTCGGGAAGCTGCGCCTGCTTGTGTTCAAACCAGCTGTACTCTACCTGAACTTGATAGCCCAACATACCCAGCGCGCCAAACACCGGTACGATCCACTTGGGCAGACGTTTGCCACTCAGGTTACGCAGTATCAGGCCAATCCCGGCGGCCGCAAGGCCCGCAAAAACGGCGGCGATCAAATGCCATATCATAAAATATCCTTTCCAAAAGCCGTTTATAAGAGCTATCTATAAAAGCCATCGGGCCTCCGTTAGGAAGCCCGATGGTGAGGTCGATTCCAAAGCGTTATCGCTGTATTGCGATAACGCATCAGGAAGTAGTATGACTTAGTGATCTACCGCCATACCAGCACCTTTCGGATAGCGAACGCTTTCCACCAGATCCTGAATTTCCTGCGGCGGTGCCGCGGTCACTCTGGAAACTGCAAAGGCAACTGCGAAGTTGATCATCGCGCCCACCGCACCGAAGGAGAGCGGCGAGATGCCTAAGATCCAGTTATCCGGCGTGTTGGCCAGCATGTTGGTGCCCGGCACAAAGAACCAGCCTAGATAGGTGAAGATGTACAGCAGGGTGCAAACCAAGCCCGCCAGCATGCCGGCAACGGCGCCTGGGCTGTTCATCCGCTTGGAGAAGATACCCATCATCAGCGCAGGGAATAGCGATGCACCGGCGATACCAAAGGCGAGTGCCACCGTTTGTGCCGCAAACCCCGGTGGATTAAGCCCCAAGTAGGTGGCCAGCAGAATCGCGCCGCCCATGGAGATTCGAGCCGCTAACATTTCGCCTTTTTCGGTGATTTTCGGATTGATCATGGTCTTGATCAAATCGTGACTGATCGCCGACGAGATCGCTAGGAGCAAACCTGCTGCGGTAGAGAGTGCTGCCGCGATACCCCCTGCTGCGATCAGGCCAATGACCCAGCCGGGCAAATTGGCAATTTCCGGGTTGGCGAGTACCAGGATGTCGTTATTAACGGTTAGCTCGTTGCCTTCCCAGCCACGGTCGGTGTAGTCAGTTGCATCATTGTAGAACTGAATACGGCCGTCTTCGTTAGTATCTGTAAAGTTGATCAGGCCTGTCTCTTCCCAGGTACGGAACCAGTCAGGACGCTCTTCGTACAGGATTGGATTGTTTGCTGCTTCTTCGTAGTTTTCGGTTTGGCCAGCCATTTCTGGGTAGACCGTGGTCATCAGGTTCAAGCGTGCCATGGAGCCTACCGCTGGTGCGGTGAGGTAAAGCAATGCAATGAACACCAGCGCCCAACCGGCAGACCAGCGTGCATCAGCCACTTTCGGTACGGTGAAAAAGCGAATGATAACGTGGGGCAGACCGGCGGTACCGACCATCAACGACAGCGTGAACAGCACCATGTTGAGTTTATTGTCCACATCGGCGGTGTAGTCTTGGAAACCAAGCGCATTGACCACATCATCCAGTTTTTCCAGCAGCGGTACACCGGATTCAGTGTGCGTGCTGAACATGCCGAACATCGGAATCGGGTTGCCGGTCAGTTGGAAGGCAATAAATACCGCAGGAATGGTGTAAGCGATGATCAGAACAATGTACTGAGCTACCTGGGTATAGGTAATGCCTTTCATACCGCCAAACACGGCGTAGAGGAAAACGATCAACGCAGCTAGCCAGATACCCCAGGTGTTGCTGACTTCAAGAAAGCGTGAGAACGCCACGCCCGCACCGGTCATCTGGCCGATTACGTAAGTGACTGACGCTACAATCAAACACACAATCGCCACCAGGCGAGCGGTGTTGCTGTAGAAGCGGTCACCAATGAAGTCAGGCACGGTGAACTTACCAAACTTACGCAGGTAAGGAGCTAACAGCATCGCAAGGATAACGTAGCCACCGGTCCAGCCCATAAGGAAGGTGGAGTTAGCGTAACCACCAGAGGCCAGCAGGCCCGCCATTGAAATAAACGACGCCGCTGACATCCAGTCAGCCGCAGTCGCCATACCGTTAGTGATCGGATGAACGCCGCCGCCCGCGACGTAGAAGTCTTTTGTCGAGCCTGCTCGTGCCCAAATCGCAATGCCGATATAGAGGGCAAAGGAGGCGCCGACGAACAGTAAGTTAATTGCAAACTGGCTCATACCGGCTTACTCCCCAAGGCCAAATTTTTCATCGAGCTTATTCATCTTCCAGGCATAGAAGAAGATCAGCACGATAAACGTTAAAATGGAGCCCTGTTGTGCAAACCAGAAGCCAAGATCGGTGCCGCCGACCGGAATACCGGCGAGCAGTGGGCGAAACAGGATAGCGCATCCGTAAGAAACAAATGCCCAAACAGCTAGGCATCCGAAAATTAAGCGGACGTTAGCTTTCCAGTATTCAGCAGCATTAGTTTTGTCGTCTGCCATTGTGTTGCTCTCCACTTGTGATTTTTAAGGTTGGGAAAGTTCACGAGGAATAGCGTGTGACCCATCAGGGCAATCGCACGTCGAAAGCCACTCAATCGTATAGAGTGGTGAGCCAGCTTTCGTCAGCACGTCACCTTATTATTCGATATAGACTTTCGAGTTAGTAAGTGACGTGCGATTACCCTGCATGACTCATTGTTAATACTGGGCAATAAACACAAAAAAATAAATCCCAGACTTTGGTATCAATAAACAGCTAAAGTGCCCTTTTTGTTTTACATGTGGTTGAAAATACGTATTTTTAGGCATTTTTTAAGCGAAGTTTACAGGCGTTTGCAGAGCTATAGGACGATAGTCTAGTGAGCAAATATAAGTGGTTATTGGCTACTTTAAATACATGGAGAGAATTTTAAGGCTAATCGTGATTAGTAGATGTTGAGACTTTGGTCGTGTGTCAAAAGTCGCTTCGACCTTAGCGTGATAGCTAAAGGTATAACGACGTTATACTTGCTAGTTGGGAAGTGAATCCTTTATACCCGTACCACCACCTTCACATAATAATCGATTACCGTTTTTGAAGCGTTGGAAAGGCTCCTTTGACGTTGATCAATGTCGGGCGGAGTGCTTATTTACTTTATTTTCTAGTTCGCCTTTAGTTGAATGAGGTCATGCACAATGGTCGATGTGGATCTATCCCAACTGCCGTTCACGCTTCTTGACGATGAAGGTCGTGACCACATTCGCCGTGGCATTGATCTTGCGTATTTTGACCGCGACGAAATAATCCTAGAGACCGGGCAGGCGGGAGAGTTTGTTTACCTGATACATAAAGGTGAAGTGGCAGAAATCGACCCCACGCTGCCCTCGTCTACCTCGCGTATTGGTCATTACACGGCCGGGGACCTATTTGGCGCGATCAGCATTCTCAATGGTAAAAGCCGCTATCGTTTTAAGGCCGAGCAGGAGTGCTTGTGTTACCTGCTGCCCAAAGCGTTGTTTCAGCAGTTGTGCCGTCATTACCCGGACTTCAGTAATTTCTTTCGCCAATCGCTGACGCATAAAGCACGCTTACTGACTGAAAAGCGTGCCGAAGGAGGTGTCACCATGGCGGGTTTTATGTTGGCCAAGGTAAGCGAATGTATGCGTGCGCCGCTGTTAATGGCGGCGGCTACTGATATTGCCAGCGCGGTGAAGCAGCTCAACGACAGCCACGCCGACAGCCTGCTCGTCGAGACTCAAGGCAAGCTAGGCATGGTGACGAAAACCGACCTGCTCAATGGATTGGTATTGCACGGTAGAGCGTTGTCATCACCGCTTGATGAGATCGCCCATTTTAATCTGGTCACCGTCGCGCCGGATCAATACTTATTTGAAGTTCTGGTACTGATGACGCGGCATAAAGTGACGCGTGTAGTGGTGCTGGAGCAAAACGTTCTCAAAGGCGTCGTCGAACTCACCGACGTACTTAGCTATTTTTCCAGTCGCAGCTACGTGGTGAGTCTACAAGTCGAACAGGCGAGTAGTTTGGAAGCACTGTCGGCGGCCAGCCAGCGCACCCCAGAGCTGGTGAAGGCGCTGATGGCTCAAGGCGTAAAGCTACGCTTTGCGATGGATCTACTCGCTGCGCTGAACGGCCGTATCATGAGTAAAGCCTGGGAATTCACTATTGATGAGAAGTACCGCGAGCAGAGCTGCATGATGGTGATGGGTAGCGAAGGGCGCGGCGAACAAATACTAAAAACCGACCAGGATAATGGCTTGATTCTCGCCGACGACGCGCAGTGGCCAGATCTTATGAGCCACATGCAAACGCTCACCGATACCCTCATCCAGCTTGGCTACCCGCCGTGCCCCGGCAATATTATGGTTTCGAACCCTGAGTGGGTGGCCACGGTGTCGCAGTGGAAGAGCAATATTGCCAAATGGGCCAGCGAGCGGGATGGCGACAGCCTAATGAAACTGGCGATTATGCTTGATGCTCATGCCGTGGCCGGTAACCCCAATCTGCTTGAGAGCGTACGAGAAGAGCTATTTGAACGCTGTTCTCGTGATGAGCTACTGCTTTCGTACTTTGCTCGCACGGCGCTACGCTTTTCCACACCGCTAACGCTGTTTGGCTCGCTGAAAAAGCCCCAGCACGGTATCGATATCAAGAAAGGCGGCATTTTCCCCATTGTCCACGGCGTGCGTACCATGGCGCTGGAGCGACGAATCAAAGCGACCTCAACACTGGATCGTTTAGACGCGCTGGCCGCCGATGGCCGCTTGGATCGACGGTTCGCTGACGACCTGGGCGAAGCCCTGGCGCTGTTTTCCGAGTTGCGTCTCAAACAGCAGCTCACTGCCCTAGAGGCAAGTAGCACATCGCAAGAGGCGAACCGCACCAATCGTGTCGTGGTGCAAAGCCTCTCTTCGCTAGAACGCGACCTATTGCGTGAAGCACTGCACATTGTGAAAGACTTTAAGCAGCGGCTTTCCCATCGTTATCATCTGGAGTATTCGTGAGCGGAATGCGGCTGTTAGATCGACACGTGGCACTTTTTAGCGGTTCCTTACGCACCTTGTTGCGTCGCGAAAGCGACCGGCGACGCTGTGCTGATTCTCCCTATGCCTGGCTCTTTCAGCCCTATATGGGCGAAGAACTGGTAGCGCTTGCCTGCACATCAACGCCTACACCGACGTCACCTGTGACCAGTTTGGCCGCCGTAGTGCTTAGCCAACAGCAGGTGCGTACCAGCCGTGCTTTTGTGCTGACGCTAGGCGCACCGGGGCAGGCTGACCATGCATCGCTGCGTCGCCACCACCTGCTGAGCCAGGCAGGGGAGGTGGCTGCCCCAAACCGCGACAATTTAAATGCGTTAGTAGAGTTTATTGGTAATCGCCCTATTGTCGGCTGGCAGTTAGACCAGCGGATTGGGGCGTTAAATGCGTTGCTGAGAAAGCGGTTGGATTTCGCGCTGCCCAATGCCCAGGTCGACGTAGAAAAGCTGCATCAGCGCCAGCTGCGGCGCTTGCATCCGGAGATAGAGGCGCCGAGTAGCTTTGCCCAAGCGCTGGCGTGCTGGCAAGTACCCGCGATGGGGATGCAGGGCGTGTTAGGTGAGGCTACTTCCAGCGCGCTGCTCTATATGCGCCTGCAGCGCATTATGGCGGAGGCTGCTTAGTCATAGGCAGCGCTGTATACGAGTAGTTGGGTCAGGGCGGTGAGTGTTGTTAGAATAGTAGCCACTTTTTCTTGAATGCCTTCCACCCTCGGCAGTGCTTATACCATGCAATCTCTTGATCATTTTGACCCGGCTTCCCTCGGAGTCGCCCACGCTGATGTAGAGCAAGACTCGCCAGAGCTGGCTGATGCAAAGCAGAAACGTGAATTTAACAAGCTGCAAAAGCGCCTACGCCGAGAAGTAGGCAATGCGATTATTGATTACCAGATGATCAATGAAGGCGACCGGGTCATGGTCTGTCTCTCCGGCGGCAAAGACAGCTATACGATGCTGGAGATTTTGCGTAACTTGCAGCGCAACGCGCCGGTCAATTTCTCACTGGTAGCGGTCAATCTGGATCAAAAACAGCCTGGTTTTCCCGAGCACGTGCTGCCTGCGTATCTGGATAAGCAGGGCGTGGAGTATCACATCGTCGAGCGTGATACCTACTCGGTGGTGAAGGAGAAAACCCCAGAAGGCAAAACTACCTGTGCGCTCTGTTCACGTCTGCGCCGCGGTTCGCTGTATGGCTTTGCTGAAGAGATTGGCGCCAATAAAATCGCCCTGGGTCACCACCGTGAAGACATCCTCGAGACTCTGTTTCTCAATATGTTCTTTGGCGGCAACTTAAAAGCGATGCCGCCTAAGCTGCTTTCTGATGATGGTAAAAACATCGTCATTCGGCCACTGGCTTACTGCAAAGAAGCCGATATTGCTGAGTTTTCACGGCTAATGGAATTCCCGATTATTCCTTGCAATCTATGCGGTTCGCAACCCAATATGCAGCGTCAGGTCGTCAAAGAGATGCTCGCCGAGTGGGACAAAAAATTCCCCGGTCGCCTGGAAAGCATGTTTAAAGCCGTTACCAATATTGCGCCTTCCCAGCTAGCGGATCGCAATCTCTTTGATTTTGAAGGGCTAGAAGCCAAACAGGCAGAACTACTGGCCGGACGGATCCAGGCATTTAACGTCAGCTAGCGTTTTGCTCCTCTTCGGCGAGGGTGATTAAGCGTTGCATATCAAGAATATTGACCTCTCGCCCGGATACCGCCACTACGCTCTGCTGCTGGAAGCGGCTTAAAATCCGGCTGACGGTTTCCACCGCTAAACCCAAATAGTTGCCGATATCGGCCCTGGACATGGAAAGGCGGAAACTGTAGGGCGAGTAGCCACGGCGACGAAAACGATCCGAAAGTGTGATTAAAAAACTCGCTAGCCGCTGGTCGGCAGTTTTACGTGATAGCAGTCGCATCATGCGCCGGTCGTCGCGCAACTCTTTGCTCATGCTGCGATACAGCTGGCCACGCAGTTCGGGCAGCTCCTCAGAGAGTGAGTCCAAGCTATCAAAGGGAATCTCGCAAACGGTGGTTGTTTCCAGGGCAATTACACTCCCTGGGTAGTGCTCTTCATCGATCCCGTCCAACCCCACTAGCTCGCTCGGGAGGTAGAAATTGGTCAGTTGTTCGCTGCCGTTTCCCTCTGAGGTGACCTGCTTCAAACTGCCCGAACGGACCGCGTAAACGCTGGTAAAGGTATCGCCTTGGCGAAATAGTGGCTCGCCTTTTTTCAGCGGTGCGCGACGACGAATAATAGCATCGAACTGGCCCATATCGTCGATCTCAAGGGCAAGTGGCAGGCATAGTGAACTCAAGCTGCAGGTTTGGCAGCGAGCTTCATGGAGTAGCGAGCGTCGGCGGCTCATGGGTTCCAACATGCGTAGCTCCTTGAGTAGCGTCGTGAGTGGCAGGTATTCATTACGCTGTCCTGAGGTATGCTTCTCTTATTATGGAAGCTTCATTTCGTTAGCGATAGTTTGTTTACACAATCTTTGAGTAGTGTTTGCCTGATTGCTGCGGCAGGTGAGCATCAAACGCCATGGCTAAATGACGAATCAGCAGCCGCCCCATGGGCGTCGCGCTTAGTTGGTCGCCGCTGCGTGTCAGCAGGCCATCTCGCTCGGCGCCCTGTAAGTGCTCAAGCGCTTGCGCAAAGTAACGCGGGGCATCAATGTTCCAGCGTTGACCGATGGCGGCCAGATCAATGCGCATATCACACATTAGTCGCTCAATAACGTCCCGGCGGATCAGGTCATCGTCACTTAAGCGCAGCCCACGTACGGTTGCCAATTGGCCTTGATCCAGCGCTGCTTCATAGCGGGCCAGATCACTAGGGTTCTGTGCATAGACGTCATCGACGCGAGAAATCGCCGACACGCCAAGCCCGATTAAGTCGCACTGGGCGTGGCTGGAATAGCCTTGAAAGTTGCGTTGGAGCGAGCCTTCGCGCTGGGCGATCGCCAAGCTGTCATCAGGACGAGCAAAGTGATCCATGCCGATGTGCACATAACCGGCCGCGGTGAGCATCTCAATCGTGGTGCGCAGAATCGCCAGCTTCTCATCGCTGCCCGGCAGGTCATCGACGTTAATCCGCCGCTGGGGGGCAAAGCGCTCGGGCATATGAGCGTAGTTAAATACCGAAAGCCGTGCGGGGTTTAGCTCGATCACTTGGCGCAGGGTGTCCGCAAAGCTTTTTTCAGTCTGAAAGGGCAAACCGTATATTAAATCGAGATTGAGCGAACGAAAGCCCAGCCGGTGTGCTTCATCCATCAGCGTCTCGGTGAGCACCCGTGGCTGAATACGGTTAATGGCTTTCTGTACCAGCGGGCTTAAGTCCTGCACGCCTAAACTGATGCGATTGAAGCCGAGCGATTGCAGGTGGCGCAGCGTAAATACGTCCGCTTCGCGTGGGTCGATTTCAATCGCGTAATCGCGATCAGACGCGGACGAGAGACCAAAGCGCGCGTCCAGGCGATCAATCAAGTCGCCCATCTGGTTCAAGTTAAGAAACGTCGGTGTTCCGCCTCCCCAATGCAACTGCTTCACTGGTCGTGTGGTATCCAGGTGGCGAGCAGTCAGCACCATTTCACGGTCGAGCCGGGATAAGTACGGCTCGGCCAGGGCGGTGTTCTTGGTGGCAATTTTATTACACGCGCAGTAAAAGCAAATTTTACGGCAGAAGGGGATATGCACATACACCGAAAGAGGACGTTGGCTGGCATTGCTGCGCTCTAACGCCTGGGTCAAATCGCTCGGGGTAAATTGGTCGTGAAACGACAACGCCGTGGGGTAAGACGTATAGCGCGGGCCACTGGTATCGTAACGGCGTAGCAAGGCTTCATCCCACTCTTTCTGCTCCGGTGCTGCCCCGGCCATGGTTGAAGTCATCGTAGAAGAAGCCGCGGGGGCATGAACGGGCATGAAGTGGCTCCGGCGTTAAAAGGGGCGTTTTAAAGGCTGTTTTTTCAAAGCCAGAGCCAGCCTAACGCGCGGCGCCGATATAAATATTGAGCCAAGTCATGTTAATGCAGGTTGTGTGCGGTGACTGTCCACAGTTGCCACAACGCGAACGCAATGATCGTTATGGCTGCGACGCTGCGCGTGGCTGGGTGACGAATCAGGTGGCTTAACTGGCGCGCGGCAAGCCCGGTGGCCAGCAGCGCAGGCAGCGTGCCCAGTCCAAAGGCGCCCATCAATAGTGCGCCCTGGAGCGGGTCGGCAATCGCTAAGCTCCAGGCCAGCATGGAGTAGACCAGCCCACAGGGCAGCCAACCCCATATCGCCCCCAGCGCAAAGGCTTGGGGTAAATGAACCACTGGCATTAAACGTCGCCCTACCGGCTCGATGAAGCGCCATAGGCGGCGGCCTACCGCTTCCACTTTCAGCAGCCCTTTCCACCAGTTGGCGATATACAGCGCCATCAGGATCAGCATCAGCGCCGCAAACACTTGTAGCAGCATTCGCGCCGTGGCTGAGAGGGAAAACAGTGTGCCTAGTAGAGCTACCAGTGCGCCTGCGCTCATATAGCTAGTAATACGACCTGCATTATAGCTGAGCAGCAAGCCTCCCATACGCGCCGGATGGCGCATGCTGGGGGGGACTGCAAAAGTGAGCGCGCTCATAATGCCACCACACATGCCAATGCAATGGGCGCCGCCCATCAAACCAAACACGAACGCCGCCAGCAGTGGCGGCAGGTCAAGGCCGGTTGGATTCATGGCCGGGGCTCTTGGTCGTCGGTTGAGTTTTCGGCGGGGATAGTCGGCTTTTGCTTAGCGCGCTGACGTTGTTGACGCTGTTCAGGGGTTAGGTCGTTCTCATCTTCATCAAACAAAATGCGGTGCGCCGGGCCTTCCAAGTCGTCGAACTGATCATTTTTCACCGCCCAAAAGAATGCCCAGACGGCGAGGCCCAGCAGAATAAGTGAAAGCGGAATGAGTAGATACAGAATCGTCATGCGGTTACCGGTGTTGAAGCGCTTGGCGAAGAGGCGGGCGGCGTCGTACGCCAGCGTGACAGCCGCAGCGCGTTACCCACCACCACTAGCGAGCTGAGCGACATACCAATGGCCGCCATCCAGGGTGGCACCAGCCCCATGGCCGCCAGCGGCAGCGCCGAAAAGTTGTAGCATACTGACCAGATCATGTTCTGGCGCATGATACGCCGGGTCGCGCGGGAAATCTCGATAGCCTCAAAAATCCGCATCAGGCGTGGGCTGAGCAGCACCGCGTCGGCGCGGGTGCGGGCTAAGTCCGTCGCACCGTTCATGGCAATTGCCACATCAGCACCGGCTAACACCGGCACGTCGTTGATGCCGTCACCAATCATCACCACGGTTTCGCCAGCGGCTTGAAGCTCTTTCATCCGGGCCAGTTTGCCTTCTGGGCTGGTGCCTGCGTGCCACGTCGTTATGTTGAGTTGGTTGGCCAGGCTCTCCACAGCATCGACGGTATCACCGGAGAGCAGCTCCACGGTTAGCCCCTGGGCCTGTAGGGCTTTGATCGTGGCAGCAGCGTCATCACGAATGCCATCATGAAGACCAAACCAGGCGCGGGGTTCGCCGTTTTCGCTCAGCAGCAGCCATTGCCCCCTGGCGGGTGCCGAAATGGGTTCTCCAGTGGAAAATTCTGGTTTGCCCAGCTTCCAGCGCGCGCCGTTTAGCGTGCCCTCTAGTCCTTGACCGGTATGGCTATGAATATCTTTTGCCTGAAGCGTTGCATCCCGAAACGGACGAAAGGCGCGGGCGATAGGGTGTTCTGAGTGGGCTTCGAGCGCCGCGGCAATCGCCTGGGCACGCTCGGCGGTTAATTCGCCGAACGGTTTGGTCTGGGTCAGGTGCATCTCGCCGCGGGTGAGCGTGCCGGTTTTGTCAAAGATTGCCCGGGTTACGTTGGAGAGCGTCTCCATGGCATCGGCACGGGTTATCAACACGCCGCGCTTGCGCAGTTGACCATGGCCTGCGGTCAGGGCCGCGGGGGTGGCCAGCGCCAGCGCACAAGGGCAGGTCACGACCAGCACCGAAAGCAGTACCCAGAGCATCCGCGAGGGGTCGATAAACCACCAGGCGATGGTGACGCAGGCGGTCACCACTAACAGGCGAAGTACAAATAGGTGGGCCATGCGCGCCGCCATCTGGGCCAGCCGCGGACGGCTGGCAAAGGCGCGATCGGTGAGATCGACAATGCCCGCCACACGGGCATCGCGCCCGGCGTGGGTAACTCGGATCACCAGCGGGTTTTCCATGTTCTGGCTGCCGCCGATAATGCGGTCGCCCACCCGACGGGTGACCGGCAGGTATTCGCCGGTCAGCATGGATTCATCCAGGCTTGATTCACCCTCCTCAATCACGCCATCGGCAGGCACGCCGTGGCCGGGCTTGATCAAGACACGATCATCCGGGGCGAGTTCACTGGCAGGCAGAATGCGTTCGCTGCCGTCGCTTTCCAGTCGTGTAGCCGAGATAGGCAGCACACCGCTCAGCGCATTGCCGCTATGCCCACTACGGCGCCTGGCGCGGCCTTCCACGTAGCGCCCAAACAGCAAGAAAAAGGTGAACATGGCGACCGAGTCAAAATAGACCTCGCCGACGTTAAACAGCACCGCATAGCTGCTGGCAAGATAAGCTCCACCGATCGCCAGCGACACTGGCACATCCATCCCCAGTACGCCGGTGCGCAGGTCGCGCAGGGCATTGCGAAAGAACGGCTGGGCGGAGAAAAATACTACCGGCGTTGCTAAGGCAAACGAGAGCCAGTGGAACAGCGCGTAGAAATCGTCGCTGATTTCACCGGGGCCGGAGACATAAATGGGGATCGAGAACATCATCACCTGCATCATGCCTACTGCAGCGATGATCAATCGCCGCACGTTCATGCGCTCTTCATGCTGCATGCGTGCTTGGGCTTGATCCGGTTCGTAAGGTTGAGCGTCGTAGCCAATTGCAGCCAGTTCGGCTAGTAGTTGCGAGAGTTTAAGCTGCTGCGGGTCCCAGCTCACGCGCAGTCGGTGGTGGGTTAAATTCACCGCGCTGGTGGTAATTCCCTCCAACGCATTCAGGCGGTGTTCAATCAGCCACGCACAGGCGGCGCAGGTAATGCCTTCAATGGCGAGGGTGGCTTTGACGTTGCCCTCATCACCATCAGGGTGAACAAACTGCGCCTGCAGGCCGGGGTCGTCAAACACCGACCACGTGTCTGCTTTGGCGGCTTGGTGTTCATCGGGGCGTTCGGGAAGTTCGGTCCGGTAGCGGTAGTAGCTCTCTAGCCCGCCGTCGACAATGGCATGAGCCACCGCTTCGCAGCCGGGGCAGCAAAGCGGGTGGGTGTGGTCATCCAGGGTAATCGTCCAGGGTGCCGCAGCGGGCACCGGGTTACCGCAGTGGTAGCAGTCAGAGGCAGGCGCGGCGTTGCTCATTCGCTTTCTGGACGCCCTCCTGGCAATAGCGCGACGCTATTTTCATTCGGGAACGTCGCTTCACCCGTCAGGCGCCAGTCGGCATCTTCTAGTGCGGGCTGAATCTGTAGGTACCAGCGGTAGCGCAGGTTGTCGGGCCCCTGGGTTATATAGCGGCCGTCACGGACATGCTCAAGTATGAACGATTGATCACGGTCATCCTCGGTAGGGAAGATGAGGTCCAGATAGAGCTTGTCGGGACGCGCATCGCCGCTTAAATCAACCACGATGTCGCTGGTCATCGGATCAAGACGTAGCTCGGCGCTTAAGTTCTGAGCGCGGGCCTGCTCCTGCTTGGCAAGTACCATATTAATGGCTTTGCCATGCTCGTAGTAATCCTCCTGCACTACCATGCCATCAAAACTTTTAACTGACATAACGGCAAAGGTAATGCTGAACATAATGGATGAGAGCAGAATGCCGATCAGAAACCATGGCCAAAACTGCTTGTACCAGGGGATCACCTTCTCGCTAGAGGGTAGGGATGACATCGTCGTTTATCTCCTAATATCGCCCAGGAAGCGGGCATCCCGCTCAAGGCGAATACGTTCGTCTTGCTGAGCCTGCAGTGTGAATACAATGTCGTGACTGGGTTGCTGTAGTTCGTCAGGGCTAGCGGTCACCGTAACGACTTCTAAGCGCGACTCACCCGCAGGCACGTCAATCATATTGCTCTCTAAGGCTAAACTGGGCAGCCCGGAAACGCTCAGCTGGTAAGTGTGATCCTGGTCATCAAGGTTACGAATGGTCAGGGTAAACACATTACTAATCAGGCCGTCGCGGGTCGTTTGGTAAAGTTGGGTGCGCTCCCGCTCAGCGTCAAAGTTAAGCGGCATGCGGTCATTAATCGCCCAGGCAAAAGTGCCTATCATTAGCACCAATGCGGCAAAGTAGCCTAGCAGGCGAGGGCGCATTATATGGCTCTTTTTGCCCTCAAGCGCGTTTTCGGTAGTGTAGCGTATCAGCCCTCGTGGGTAGCCCATTTTGTCCATCACGCTGTCGCAGGCGTCGATGCAGGCGGCGCAGGTGATGCACTCATACTGCAGCCCATCGCGGATATCGATGCCGGTGGGGCAGACCTGCACACACAGGTCGCAGTCGATACAGTCGCCGTAGCCAGATTGCCGCGCTTCCTGGTGGCTCAGCCCTTTTTTGCGATGCCCGCGAGGTTCGCCGCGGGACTCATCGTAGGAGACAATCAGGGTGTCACGGTCAAACATTACCGATTGAAAGCGGGCATAGGGGCACATATAAATGCACACCTGTTCACGCAGCCAACCCGCGTTCAGGTAGGTGAATACCAGGAAAAAGCCCACCCAGAAGTAGGACCAGCCATGGGCTTCAAATGTCGGTAACTCCGCCACTAAATCGCGAATCGGAGTGAAATAGCCCACAAAGGTGATGCCGGTAGCGAGCGCTATCAGTAGCCAAGCGGTGTGCTTGGCAGTTTTACGCCACGCCTTATCCGCTGTCATCGGCTGATCGTCGAGCTTGATGCGCCTGTTACGCGAGCCTTCGATGCGGTGTTCAAGCCAGATAAACAGAAAGGTCCAAACGCTTTGCGGGCAGGTATAACCACACCACACCCGACCAGCAAAAACGGTAATAAAGAACAGCCCAAAAGCACAAATGATCAACAGCCACGACAGCAGTATGAACTCCTGCGGATAAAACGTGGCGGTAAAGATATGGAATTCACGATTAGGCAGGTCGAATAGAATGAGTGGCCGGCCGCCAAGGTTAATCCAGGGCACTAGGAAAAACATCATCATTAACGCCCAATTAGTACTGCGGCGTAGTTTCTGGAAAATACCTTTAATTTCTCGCACATAAATGTGACGCCGTTTGGCGTACATTTCCTGAGTAACCGGTTGTTGTGGAGGAGTGTGATGCCCCACCGGATTCGGCGTGACGTCTTGGGTCGGTATCTTTTCCATGGCAGTATTCCCGGCTCAGAAGGCAGGAGAGAGTGCACCCCAGTTTCGTAAAGACGGTGCATGGTCAATATTGTATCGGTTTGCGCATAAAGAAAGGGTGCGGTTTGAGGCCGCACCCTTGCTTGGCTAGCATGGCTGTCTAGTCAATCAGTCTGCTAAGCGCAGGCTATACACGTAAGCAGCGACCAGGTGAACACGCTCTTCACCAATATAAGCCGCTTGCGCTGGCATATGACCGTTACGGCCATTGCGTAGCGTTTGACGGATGGAGTCACCTACCTCTTGGCCGGGCGCCAAGTAGAGCCAGGTATTGTCGGTCAAGTTAGGCGCGCCGAGGGCTGTATTACCCGTGCCGCTTGGGCCGTGGCAAGCCGCACACACTGCTGTAAAGGTGCTTTCGCCCTGTTCAGCTTGTGCCTCGTCATGCGCTTCATCAGACAGTGAGAGCACGTATTGAGACAGGTTCTCAATATTGTTTTGCCCCAGCTGCTGCCAGGAAGGCATCAGACCGTTACGGCCATTCGTCAGCGTTTGAACGATATTGTCGGGCTCTCCGCCGTATAACCAGTCGTCATCGGTCAGGTTCGGGAAGCCGTAGCCACCTTGCGCGTTAGAACCGTGACACACCGCGCAGTTGTTCTGGAAAATGCGTTCCGCCACCTGCATCGCTTCGTTATCTTCGGCTAGCTCAGGAATAGGCACTTCCTGATACTGGGCAAAAATCGGTGTGAAGCGTTCTTCCGCTTGTGCAACTTCCTCTTCCCACTGGCCCTCTTGCGACCAGCCCAGCACCCCGGCGTAGTTGCCAAGGCCGGGATAAAGAACGAGATAACCCAGCGCAAAGATCACCGTCAGAATGAACAGTTTGAACCACCACTGAGGCAGTGGATTGTCATACTCTTCAATACCGTCGGCAGCATGGCCAGTGGTTTCTACGTTGCCTTCAGCATCCGGCGTTTTATCGGTACGACGGTTGGAGAGCAATATCCATACGCTCAGCGCAATTGTGCCCAGCGTAATGATAATGATCCAGGCACTCCAGAAGCCGGATAGGGAGTCACCCCATAAATTATTCATAACTTCTTATCTCCCCTGTCTTGGCGGGAATGCGCTTCGCTATCGCGTTCATGCGACGCGTGCTTGTCACTGGTCGGTTGCTCATCTTCATCGGCAAAGGGCAGGTTGGCCGCTTCGTCGAAGTCTGGCTTGCGCCGCTTGGAGTACGCCCAGAGGGCGATGCCGATAAAAGCGAAAATCAAGATCAGCGTGATGAGTCCGCGAAAAGTTCCCGTATCCATAACTTAACGAGTGCCCTCGAGCACGGTTCCGAGCTGCTGTAGATACGCGACCAGGGCAGTAATTTCCTGGGTGCCGCGGACATCTGCAGTCGCATTGGCGATATCTTCGTCGGTATACGGCACACCTAGCTGACGCAGCGTGCGCATCTTTCTCGGTGTGGCGTCACCATCGAGGGTGTTTTCAAACAGCCAGGGGTAAGCCGGCATAATCGACTCGGGCACTACATCCCGCGGGTTGTAGAGGTGAGCACGGTGCCAGTCGTCGCTATAGCGGCCGCCTACACGCGCCAGATCCGGCCCGGTACGCTTGGAACCCCACAGGAAGTTGTGCTCATAAACCTGCTCACCCGCCACGTTGTAGTGGCCGTAGCGCTCGGTTTCAGCGCGGAACGGGCGAACCATTTGTGAGTGACAGCCCACGCAGCCTTCACGGCGATAGATGTCACGGCCTTCCAGTTCCAGCGCTGATAGAGGCTCCAGGCCTTCAACCGGCTCGGTGGTCTGCTTCTGGAAAAACAGTGGCACCACCTCAGCCAAGCCGCCGAAACTGATCACGACAAGGATCAACACGGCAAGCAGGCCAACGTTCTTTTCGACAATCTCGTGTTTCATTGGTCTCAACTTCCCCGGTTTAAGCAGCTTGTGGCGCTGAATGGCTGATGGCCTCACGACGCTTAACGGTCATGTAAACGTTGAATGCCATGATCAGCATGCCGGTGACCCAGAAGAGGCCGCCGATTAAGCGCACGAAGTAGCCCGGCGCGCTGGCTTCAACGGCTTCAACGAAGGTGTACATCAGGGTGCCGTCAGGGTTGATCGCACGCCACATCAGGCCTTGCAGAATGCCGTTAACCCACATGGAGGCGATGTAGAGCACGGTGCCAATAGTGGCCAGCCAGAAGTGCACGGCAATCAGGTTGACGGAGTGCATTTCAGTGCGACCGAATACGCGCGGGATCAGGTGGTACATCGAGCCGATAGTGATCATCGCTACCCAGCCGAGCGCGCCGGAGTGAACGTGGCCAATGGTCCAGTCTGTGTAGTGCGACAGCGCGTTGACCGTTTTAATGGCCATCATCGGGCCTTCAAACGTCGACATGCCATAGAACGATAGGGCCACTACCAAGAAGCGCAAAGTCGGATCCGTGCGCAGCTTATGCCAAGCGCCTGACAAGGTCATCATGCCGTTTATCATGCCGCCCCAAGAGGGTGCCAGCAGGATGATCGACATGATCATGCCCAGCGACTGCGCCCAGTTCGGCAGCGCCGTGTAGTGCAGGTGGTGCGGACCTGCCCACATGTAAATCATGATCAGCGCCCAGAAGTGGACGATGGAAAGACGGTAAGAGTAGATCGGTCGCTCAGCCTGCTTCGGCACGAAGTAGTACATCATGCCCAGGAAGCCAGCGGTCAGGAAAAAGCCTACCGCGTTATGGCCGTACCACCACTGCACCATGGCATCCACCGCACCAGCGTAGATCGAGGTGGAGTACATCGGGGTAACCGGGATCGCCGCGTTGTTGACGATATGCAGCACTGCAACGGTTAAAATAAACGCCGCAAAGAACCAGTTCGCCACATAAATATGCGACGTGGTGCGCTTTTTAATCGTCATCAGGAACACGATGGCATAGCTGATCCAAACGACTGCAATCAATATATTGATCGGCCACTCTAGCTCAGCGTACTCCTTGGTCGTGGTGTAGCCCATGGGGAGCGACACGATCGCTGAGATAATAACGGCTTGCCAGCCCCAGAACGTAAAGGCCGCCAGCCTGTCCGAGAATAGCCGTGTCTGGCACGTTCGTTGGACAACGTAATAGGACGTTGCAAAGAGCGCCGAGCCACCAAAAGCGAAAATAACGGCGTTAGTGTGTAACGGACGCAGTCGCCCGAAGCTGGTCCAAGGTATGCCGAGGTTCAGTTGCGGCCAAACCAGTTGCGAGGCGAGGATGACACCAACGGTCATTCCCACGATGCCCCACACAACGGTCATAATCGCGAACTGCCGAACTACCTTGTAGTTGTAGGTCGGGTGTTCAAGTGCTGTGCTCATTTCATGTTCCCATCGAACGCGGTTAGGGGGTAACCCGTGGCATTTTGCACGGATGCGGCCACCCGCTTGATGATGCAGGTCAAGATCCGACGAGGATTCTAGCGCAGCCGAGGCTTAAGCTGAACATGCCAATAGGTTAATCATTGAATTATTAGGAGCGGTGCATGTCACATTACGCTTTGTCTGACTACATTTCGCTAACGCCAGATGCATTAAGCGAAGAGACTCATCTCGACTCAAACGGCTGTTATTTGGTGCAGGGCATGGGGCCGTTGGCAGTTCATGGTGAGGCCAAAATAGGACGCTTGCTGTTTGCCCATGGCGCTGGCGCCGGCCAGCAGTCCGCTTTCATGCGTCAATTTGTCACCTCTTTGGCTGGGCGGGGCATACAAGTTCTATGTATTGATTTCCCCTATATGCAGCAAATGCAGGAAACCGGCAAGCGACGCCCACCGCCGCCGATCGCGCAGACGCTTGCCCAGTTTGCCGAGTGGTATGCGCTACTTGATTCCCTGTTTGACGGGCCGCTGTGGGTTGGGGGGAAATCAATGGGCGGCCGCGTGGCGACGCTGTTAGCCAGTCAACAACCGTGCCCTGGTGTCGTGGTGGCCGGTTACCCGTTTCATCCCACCAAAGTGCCGGAAAAGCTTCGTTTGGAACACTGGCCGACGATTACTTGCCCCATGCTAGTGATACAAGGCGAGCGAGATCCTTTCGGTACTCAGGAGGAGGTCACAAGCTATACGCTGCCCGCTAATGCACAGCTGGCTTGGCTGAAAGATGGCGATCACGATTTCAAGCCACGGCGCTCTTCTGGGCTAACGCAAACGTTTTTGATTGACGAAGCCACCCAGGTTGCGGCATCCTTCGTCCGCGTTCACAGCCAAGGCTTGAAAGACAAGGCTTGAAAGAAGAGGGCAACGCGCTAGCTTAAAAGCAGTTTTTAAGCGCAGCATGTTGACATTGAAACAACCTTCTGTAGAATGCAGCGCCACGTGACCAGCGGGTGGTTAGCTCAGTTGGGAGAGCACCAGCCTTACAAGCTGGGGGTCACTGGTTCGAACCCAGTACCACCCACCATATTTAGTAATCGCTAAAATGGTTTGGAAGCGTGAAGTAAAAAGTAAGATTAAGCTTTGATGTGCCTAACGGACCGGTAGTTCAGTCGGTTAGAATGCCGGCCTGTCACGCCGGAGGTCGCGAGTTCGAGTCTCGTCCGGTCCGCCAACATCAAATCAGTATCTGCTTTATGAGCAAGTAGTATTAAAGTACGTTATCGCTATTCGGACCGGTAGTTCAGTCGGTTAGAATGCCGGCCTGTCACGCCGGAGGTCGCGAGTTCGAGTCTCGTCCGGTCCGCCACGATAACTGCGAAGCAAGGTTGGTAAGTGCCTGTGGGACTTATTGACAGATTGGGTGGTTAGCTCAGTTGGGAGAGCACCAGCCTTACAAGCTGGGGGTCACTGGTTCGAACCCAGTACCACCCACCATCGCCTACCATTTAAAGCGCCTCTGAACCGCTGAAAATGCTATGCATACGATGGTTGTAGTAGTAATGCGCCTTAACGTGGACCGGTAGTTCAGTCGGTTAGAATGCCGGCCTGTCACGCCGGAGGTCGCGAGTTCGAGTCTCGTCCGGTCCGCCATTAAGCGCTTAGATTGAAAATGTAACATCGGCATCAGCCGAACGAATTCCAAAAAAAGCCCGGATCAATGATCCGGGCTTTTTTATTGCGTGCAGCCCATAGGCTGCACGCTAGCCTTAGCCGATAGCGCTGACACCCGCTTTGGCAACTTGTACGTCCTGGTCGGGTTTAACGCCGGAAATGCCCACGGCACCCACCACATGGCCATCCACTGTGATCGGCACACCACCTGAAAGTAGACCCTGCAGCGGCGCAGAAATAAACGCTGTACGGCCGCCGTTAATCATCTCTTCAAATACCTGGGTCTCTTTACGACCTAGCGCTGCGCTGCGCGCTTTTTGCGTGGCAACATCGGCACTGAAAGGGGCGGCACCATCTAAGCGGCGCAGGCCCAATAAGTGGCCGCCGTCGTCGGTTACTGCGATAGTGACCGGCCAGTTATTGCTGTCGGCTTCTTTTTGCGCCGCGTCTAATACATTGATGACATCGGCTTGAGCGAGGATGGCTTTTGTTTGCATGGTGTAATCCTTTTTAAGGCAGGGAGTGAGTCGCCGCGCTATTAAGTAGCAGCGCGGCGGTAGGGGTTAAAGAGTAACCACTAGCGCTAGGGAAGTGCCGCATCGACGATTTCAACCCAGTGGCGCACCGGCGTCCGGTTGGCGCCAGCCAAGTGGGTTTGACAGCCGATATTGGCAGTGACAATCATCTCTGGATTACCGGCCTCCAGGGCATTGAGCTTATTGTCGCGCAGTTGGGTGGCAATTTCCGGTTGAGTAATCGAGTAAGTGCCCGCCGAGCCGCAGCAGAGGTGCGCATCCTGCACCGGCGTTAACGAAAAGCCGAGCTTGGTGAGTACGCCTTCCACTGCACCGTTAAGCTTTTGCGCGTGTTGCAGCGTACAAGGGCAGTGAAATGCCAGCCGCTTGGATCCTTTAACGTTCAATGCTTCCAGGGGCTCATCGCGCAAGATTTCGACAATGTCTTTGGCCAAGGTGCTGACCTTTTGCGCTTTAACGGCGTACTCAGGATCATCCTTGAGCATATAGCCATACTCTTTAACAAAGGCGCCGCAACCGCTGGCGGTTTGAACGATGGCTTCAGCGCCTTGTTCAATATATGGCCACCAAGCGTCGATATTGGCGCGCATACGAGCCCGGCCATCGTCCTGGGCGTTGAGGTGAAAATCAACCGCGCCACAGCAGCCTGCTTCAGCCACCGGCGTTACGCTAATGCCGAGCCGATCTAGGATCCGCGCGGTAGCCGCATTGGTATTGGGTGACAGCCCCGGCTGCACGCAGCCTTCCAGAATCAGCACTTGCCGGGTATGACGGTGCGCATCAGGGCGTACGCCTGCATCTATCGGTTCAGCGGGCATTTTATTGCGTAGCTTGCTAGGCACCAGCGGCTTAAAGGTTTGACCCAGCTTTAGCAGCGCCTGAAAGCGTTTAGGTTCGACCATCATCTTACGCAGCGCATAGCGCTGAGCCCGCTCGCCAGCAGGGCGGGGCACCCGGCGCTCAATTTCGGCACGGCCAATGTTGAGCAGCTTGTGGTACTCCACGCCTGAAGGGCAGGTGGTTTCACAGTTAAGGCAGGTCAGGCAGCGGTCAAGGTGCAGGCGAGTCTCTTCGGTGACCTGGTCGTCATCGTCGCGGCTCTCAAGCAGCTCCTTCATCAGATAAATACGCCCGCGGGGGCCGTCGCGCTCATCGCCTAACAGCTGGTAGGTGGGGCAGGTGGCGTTACAGAAACCGCAGTGAACGCAGGTGCGCAAAATGCTATCTGCTTCCTGTATGTGCGGCTTCTGACGGTCGGCATCGGTAAATTGCGTCTGCATGTCAGCTCTCCTGATTAAAACGCCGCATAAAGACGACCGGGATTGAATATGCCATGGGCATCCAGCTCCGCCTTTAAGTTACGATGATATTTTTCCACCACCGCATTCAGCGGTGTGAAAGGCTCAACGGCGCCGCCCTGGGCATGGGGTGTGTAACAGGTGGCATGGCCGCCTACTGCTTTGCAGGCGGCGCGCAGCGTATCAGCGTCCAGCGCTGTTTTTACCCAGCGCTGACTGCCTGCCCAGTCGTAAAAAATATCGGTTTCGGCAATATCCAGGTTCAGAGGCGCGGTATTGGGCGGCAGCGATAGCCGCCACAATGCTTGGCCGTCGTTTAGCTGGAAAAATGGATGGCTATGGTCGCGTAGGGATGTCCAGAAGCTTGGATCAAGCGATTCGCCGCCTAAGCGCTCCTGGGTTGCCTGTACTGAGCTTTTACCCCCCTCTAGGCGCAGAAAGAGTTCACCGTTATGCCAGGCAGCCGCTGTGATTGGTAGCGGCTGACGGCCCAGCTCGGCCAGCTTTTTCAGCGCATCGTTAAGGTTGAGCGATAAACGCAGGCTGTGCGTGGCGTTGGGGATCGGCAGCACCTTAAACGAAATATCGGTCAGTACGCCAAGCGTTCCCTGGGCGCCAGCCATCATGCGCGAAAGATCGTAACCGGCGACATTCTTCATCACTTCGCCACCAAAGCGCAGCAGCTTGCCCTCTTGAGTGATTATCCGTGTGCCGAGCACAAAATCCCGCGCCGCACCCGCCCAGGGGCGGCGTGGGCCGGAAAGGCCGGTCGCAACGGCACCACCAATGGTCGAGGCTTCGCCAAACATGGGCGGCTCAAACCCTAACATTTGGTGTTTCTCTGCCAGCGCTGCTTGAAGGGCGCTTAGCCGCGTGCCAGCGCGCACGGTGACGATCAATTCCACCGGGTCGTAGCTGACAATGCCACTATGTTCAGCCATCTGCAGCGCTTGGCCTTCCACCGGTCGGCCATAAAAAGCGCGGGTATCTCCGCCTACAATACGTAGCGGAGTGCGTGCGTCATACGCACTGCGCACCTGCTCACACAGCGTGTCAGCGATATCGCGGTCGGCGGCATGCATCGCT
The DNA here is from genome assembly GCF_013371085.1 of Vreelandella maris. Lineage (GTDB taxonomy): Bacteria > Pseudomonadota > Gammaproteobacteria > Pseudomonadales > Halomonadaceae > Vreelandella > Vreelandella maris. Next base: position 136,842 of record NZ_JABWCV010000003.1, read on the forward strand.
AGTTCGGTCATGGTCTATTCCAATATTTATTTTGCCTAGTGGTGATCTTGACTAGGTCACTATTAAAAACGGGGCAGATCCGGGTGCGGCAGTTCGTTATTGTGAACATGCATGGCGCCAAACTCTGCGCAGCGCGCCAGGGTTGGAATGTTCTTGCCGGGGTTGAGCAGTCGCTTAGGGTCAAATGCCGCTTTCAGGGCATGAAAAACGCTAATCTCATCCGGCTGGAACTGGCTGCACATTTGGTTGATCTTTTCGCGCCCAACACCGTGCTCACCTGTGATCGAGCCGCCTGCCGCGACACAAAGCTCAAGAATCTTGCCGCCCACCTCTTCGGCAAGCGCCAACTGTCCCTCTTTATTGGCATCAAACAGGATCAGCGGGTGCATGTTGCCATCACCTGCGTGGAATACGTTGGCAACTGCCAGGCCGCTTTCCTCGGAAAGCGCGGCAATGCCTTTGAGTACGCGGGGGAGTTCGCGGCGTGGAATCGTGCCGTCCATGCAATAATAATCGGGTGACATACGGCCCACTGCAGGAAAGGCATTCTTACGCCCGGCCCAGAACTTGGCGCGCTCGGCTTCATCGCGGGCCTGCTGGATATTGGTGGCCCCAGCTTTTTCAAGTACCCGCCGTACGGTATCGCAATCGTCGTCCACGTCGGCTTCTACGCCATCCAGCTCGCAGAGCAAAATCGCTTCGGCGTCGAGGGGGTAGCCTGCTTTGACAAAATCTTCGGCGGCTTTGATGGCAAGTTTATCCATCATCTCCAGGCCGCCGGGGATAATGCCAGCGGCAATAATGTCGCCCACGGCGCGTCCCGCTTTTTCGACATCGTCGAAGCTGGCCATCAGTACTTTGGCGGTTTCGGGCTTGGGCAGCAGCTTAACGGTAATTTCGGTGACCACGCCAAGCATGCCTTCTGAGCCATTCATCAACGCCAGCAGATCAAAGCCGGGCGCATCGAAAGACTCGGCGCCCAAGGTCATGTGCTCTCCCTCAATGGTGAGCACGTCGACGCGCATCACGTTATGCACTGTCAGGCCGTATTTGAGGCAGTGTACGCCACCAGCATTTTCGGCCACGTTACCGCCGATCGAGCAGGCAATTTGCGAGGAGGGATCCGGCGCGTAGTAAAGTCCGTAAGGCGCAGCAGCTTCAGAAATTGCCAGGTTACGCACGCCAGGCTGAACTCGCGCCATGCGGGCATCGGGGTCCACACTCAGTATTTTGCTAAAGCGCGACATGACCAGCAGCACGCCTTGCTCCAGTGGCAGCGCGCCGCCAGAGAGGCCGGTGCCCGCGCCGCGGGTAACGACGGGCACGCCCAGCGCATAGCAGCGCTTCAGCAGCCCTTTTACCTGCTCCAGGGTTTCAGGCAGTGCCACCAGCATCGGTAGCACGCGATAGGCCGCTAGCCCATCGCACTCAAAGGGGCGGAGGTCTTCTTCACGGTGCAGCAGCGTCATATCCGGGACCGCTTGCTGCAGGTCGTTCAAGACCTCGCTTTTATCTCGCTGAACCAATTCGCCGTCCAGACGCTCATCAAAGAGGATATTCATCACGACATCCCATGCTTATTATCATTAAAGGCAAACGTTGAAAATTTAGGCGCATACCACCAACTGGCATGGCCTCAATTTGAGCTTTTTTTATCCATCTGTCTAGGTGGTGGTGCATTGGTCTGACCAGTAATTGGTCGACAGTGATGCCTTCTTTGTTTAGTACTGGGTGAAGTGCTGGCAAGCTGGTCATATTGCCCATCAGGAGAGTTACCATGGCAGCAGAAAATCAAGCCTTGTCACCCGGGCAGCGAAGGCCGGATCAAGTGGCCACCCGGCTTGAGCGGCTTATTCTTGATGGCGTCTTTCGCCCCGGCCAGCTGCTTCCTTCGGAACGACGGCTGTGTGACCGGTTGGGCGTCTCCCGCGCATCGCTGCGTGAGGGATTAAGAATTCTGCGCAGCAAAGGAATTATCGATACCCGGCAGGGCCACGGCTCAACGGTAGCTACGCTGCTGCCCGTCAGCAATCAAAGCCCTTTAATGCACTTGTTTAAAGACCATCCACGTACGCTGTTTGATCTACTGGAAGTGCGTGCTCTACTGGAAGGGGAGTCGGCGTGGTTAGCGGCAAACAGAGGCACTTCCGCCGACCGAGTGTTGATCACGCGGCGTTATCGTGAAATGGCCGACTACGTGGAATCAGCCGAGACGATCGATGTTGAACGTCTTGCCAGGCTCGATCACGCTTTTCATTTAGCGGTTTCCCAAGCCTCGCACAACCCGGTACTGGTACACACGCTGCAAAGCCTGACCGACTTACTGCTTAGCTCGGTTTTCGCTTCGGTCAAACACCTTTATCATTTGCCGGTACCGCGGGCGATGATCAATCAGCAGCATGCCCAATTGCATGATGCCGTTGTCAGCGGCGAGGCGGCGCAGGCAAAACAGGTTGCGCTGGAGCATCTCTCCAGCATTAGCCAACTGCTGCGTGATCTGGAGGTGGAGCATGATAGGCTGGAGCGCTCCTCCATGCGCCTTGAGGAGTGGCAGTAGTGACGTTAGTTATTGACCACACTCTTATCGTCTTCAGTGTCAATCACGCCCGCTAGGGTAGCCACTTCAATCTTATTGCACAGGTGGTCGCGTAAAATCTGACCGAGCAGTTGGCTATCGCGCTGCTCAAGGGCGGCTATCATATTTTCATGGTCTTTTACCGCCTGGCTCCAGTAGCGCTCGGTCATCTGCTTCGAGTAGCGAACCCGCTTAACGCGCTGGCTCAAGTTGCTATACATTTCCTGCAGCACATCGTTATTGGACGCCGCCAGAATGCTTTCGTGAATTTGTCGATTAACCTGGAAATAGGGGATTAAATCCCGGTTGCGGTAGTGTTCCAGCATCGTGTTGTGTAGCTGACGAATGGCCGCTATTTCCGCATCGCTGATATATTGGCAGGCAAGCTCCCCCGACAGCCCCTCCAGTGCTGCCATTAGGTCATAAGTGTCTTTCACGTTTTTCAAAGTGAGCCGTACTACCCGCGCACCTCGATTGGGTAGCAGTTCAATCAGGCCTTCGGTGGCGAGTACTTTTAGCGCTTCGCGCAGCGGCGTACGCGATACGCCGAAAAGATCGCACAGCTGCTTTTCAGAGATACGTTCACCGGGTAGGAGCTCACCGTGCTCAATCAGGTCGCCAATTCTATCGGCCACTTCACGATATAAATTGCGTTGCAAGATCTTGGTCATTCGTAATTTCCTTGTCAGCGGCTCGCTTGAGTGTTTGCCAAGCTACCCAGGCCACCTGGTCCAATAAGAGCTCGGTGCCATCTTCATATAGTGGCTATTGTTGATATGATCTGCAAAAGTAATTATGAATTCAATATTCCTTTGGTGGCGCTTTGCCTCCACTGCTCACTAACAATGACAAAGGTGAAACCAAATGGCCGGACAAGTATTTCATTGCAGCGTACAGCTCAACAGAGAACAGGGCAGAAAGATAATCGATGGTGCCATGGCGTTGGCGCGCGAATCAAAGTTGCCGCCGTTGACCATTGTGGTACTAGATGTCGGCGGCAACCTAGTCGCTGCTGAACGCGAGGATGGCTGTGCGCCGCTGCGCTTTCCGGTAGCCAAAGGTAAGGCTTACTCCTCATTGGGTATTGGGGTTGCCAGTGGTGTGTTGGGTGAGCGCAATGTCGAGCGCACAGCCTTTGTTGCCAGTGTAGCCGCTGCCTCCCAGGGGCATTTTGTGGCTGTCGCTGGCGGGGTGCCCATTCTCAATACACAGAGTCAAGTGATTGGCGCTGTAGGTATTAGCGGCGCCTCGTCAGATGAGGATCAACAGGCTGCGATTGCCGGTATTGAGCTAGCTGGACTGAATTGGGGGCTTGAACCGAGCGAGTAAGTTAGTAGGAGAAATCATCAATCTAAGGCGGGCAGATGGCTGATGAAGCCACTGCCCGTTTTTTTATCCCAATTGGTTTTTTTTGTTCCTTAGGAAACAAGCTGTTGCAGCGATATTTTTTGGTCGAGACGAAAGTTTAATACCTAATTTTGAATTTTGAATTCAAATTGAATGTGTGACGGTCTAACTCTTCGCTTCGCCAAACGGTTGGAGACGAGTAGGTTCGTCGTTGTGACCTCAGGCGACCGCACCGATACCAAGACTATCTCGAAGTAGCATCGACCTGGGCAGCACGTGCACAACAACAACAAGCCAGCACTGGAGTATCTAATGAAAAAGATCAAGACAGCATTTGTGACCGCCTCACTTGCGTTAAGCCTGACGCCCGGCCTCAGCATGGCTCAGACCGAATTGCAGTTCGGTCATGTAGGCAATCCCGGTTCGTTATTCGATATGTCCGTGAATGAATTCGCTAAGCGGGCTAACGAGCGACTGGGTGACGACTACAAGGTGCAGGCCTATGGATCGAGCCAGCTTGGCGGCGACAGCTCCATGATGCAGAAGCTCAAACTAGGCCAGTTGACCTTTACACTGCCGTCCACCGTGATGTCCTCTGTGGTGGATGAGTTTGGTCTGTTCGAGATGCCTTACCTGATCCAGGATCGGGACCACATGAAGCGGGTTATCGAGGAAGTTATCGAGCCCGATCTCTACCCGCTGGTGGAGCAAGAGGGCTACAAGATCCTCGCTGTCTGGGAGAATGGCTTTCGCCAGATCACCAATAATGAGCGTCCCATCAATACCCCGGAAGATCTGGATGGTTTGAAGCTGCGGACCCCAGAGGGCATTTGGCGGGTGCGTATGTTCGAGGAATATGGCGCCAACCCTTCGCCCATGTCGCTTTCGGAAGTATTCACGGCTTTGCAGACCGGCACTATGGACGGTCAAGAAAACCCTCTAGTGCAGATCTACTCTCAGAAGTTCCAAGAAGTGCAGGACTACCTCTCCATTACCAACCACGTCTATACGCCTGCCTATGTGGTGGTTTCCAAGAACCATTGGGAAGACCTACCGGAAGACGTTCGTGAAGTGCTTGAGGAAACCGCTCAGGAAGTTCAGGACTTCGTTTACGAGACGGCCGCTAAGCAAGAAGAGGAGTTGCTTGGCGAAATGGAAGCGGCCGGCATGGAGATCAACGAGGCTGACAAGCAGGCCTTCATCGATGCCAGTGGTCCGGTTTACGAGCTCTTCGACGAAGAAGTGGAAGGCGGCGGCGATCTAGTCGACCGTGTGCTGGCCCTTGGCGAAGAAGACTAAGTCTCTCTAAAGACTGAACCTCCTGAACCAACCCGTGAACCGCCCAGAACGGGCGGTTCTTCCTCTGCTCGACGGAGTGGCTTCAATGTCTCTTGTTAAACTTCGATCCGGCTTCGAGTGGCTGCTCGAGGTCATTACCATGTTTTTAGTGGTTGCCTTGACTGTGGTGGTGTTACTCGGCGTTAGCTTTCGCTATACCGGCAATTCTCTGGGTTGGTATGACGAGGTCGCCGCCGTGATGTTGGCGTGGGTAACCTACTACGGTGCTGCTCTAGCCGCCCTGAAACGCGCTCACATCAGCGTTCCGGGTTTTGTCTATTCGCGTCCACGGACCATGCGCATGGTGCTGGTTGTGCTTGGTGAGTTCATCACCATCACCTTCTTCGTGCTGCTCGCATACTATGGCGTCTTCGTGATCAGTGTGCTTGGCGGCTCTACCTTGGTCAGCGTGCCGATCCCGATCGCTGTCACCCAGTCGACTATTCCCATTGGCGCGGCGCTTTATGTGATCGCCGAGCTGCTAAACCTGCCGGACATACTGCGTGAAGCCTGGAATGGGCGGAAGCCACCCTCGGAGCAGGATATTGTGGAGGAAATGCAATGACGACGGCTTTGATCCTGCTGGCCGGACTGGCCATGATTTTCATCAACATACCTATCGCAGTGGCGCTGGGAGCGATCTCCATCGTCGCCATGCTGGTGTTACAAGGGACGAACAGCCTGCTCGGTTTTCCGCTTGTGCTGTTCGAGGGTTCAACCAAGTTCCCGTTGATCGCCATTCCACTGTTTGTACTGGCCGGTGCCATCATGAACACTGGCGGTATCTCTCGACGGCTGATTGATTTCGCCTCCGCACTGCTCGGCTTCGTTCGTGGCGGTCTTGCGATGGTGAACGTTGGCACATCACTTTTCTTCGCCGAGATCTCCGGGTCTGCCGTGGCCGACGTGGCAGCCCTTGGTTCTATCCTGATTCCAGAAATGAAGCGCAAGGGGTATCCCGCTCCATTTGCCGCGGCTATCACGTCTTCCTCGGCTTCGCTGGCGATCATCATTCCGCCCTCGATTCCGATGATCCTCTATGCCGCCATGGCCGACACCTCCGTCGTGCAGCTTTTCGTCGCTGGCATTGTGCCCGGTGTGGTTGGCGGGTTGTTGATGATGGTACTCGCTTGGTTCTTCGCGGTCCGCTATAAATTTCCAGTGGAACAGGCCTTCAGGCTTAGCCGGGTGTGGGCCACTTTCAAGGCGGCGGGCCTTGCCTTCTTACTGCCGATGATCATCCTGGGTGGCATCTTCGGTGGCTTCATGACAGCGACCGAAGGCGCCGCACTAGCGGTACTGGCATCACTGCTGATCAGTTTCCGCTACGGAGAGTTGAGGTGGAAGAAACTACGCGCTGCCATGGTCGAGGGCGGTGTTCAGACCGCCGTGGTCATGCTGTTGGTGGCGAGTTCTGCACTGCTCGGGGACTTCCTCACCCGCGCTCAGCTGCCACAAATGCTGGCGGCGATGATCGGCGACTTCACCAGTAACAAATATATGGTCCTGGCTCTGCTCAACATCTTCCTACTGTTGATTGGCATGATCCTGCACTCGGCGGCGGCGATCATTCTTACTGTCCCTATTGTCATGCCTTTGGTGATGATGGTCGGCATCGACCCTGTTCACTTCGGGATGATCGTGACACTGAACCTGGCGATCGGCCAGCAGACTCCCCCGGTTGCAAGCGTGCTGATGACCGCCTGCTCTGTGGCCAAGGCGGACATCTGGGAAGTATCTAAAGCCAATGTGCCGTTCGTCATTCTGCTGTTCGTGCTGCTGATGCTGGTGACTTACGTACCACTCTTCCCCATGGGCCTGGTGGAGCTATTCTACCGGTGAGCCCGATAGACTCTTAGGAGGAGAAGCTTATGTCCGATGAGGCGCTGGTTTTTAGGCGAGAGGGACACCTTGTCTGGCTCGGTTTCAACCGGCCAGCGAGCCGTAATGCTATGACGTGGGATATGTATAACGCCCTGGAGGCCAACTGCTCGCAGTTGGCCGAGGATGACACCGTGCATGCCGTGATACTGCATGGTATCGGTGGCGAAGCATTCGTGGCGGGAACCGACATCACACAGTTCTCTCACTTTACCAAGCCGCAGGATGCCCTCGATTACGAGCGACGCATTGAACGGGTGGTGAGTGGTCTTGAAACCCTCAACAAGCCGACGATCGCCATGATCGAGGGTTTTTGTGTTGGCGGTGGCGCGGCGATGGCCATGGCCTGCGATTTTCGCTACTGCACGCCGTCGCTGAAATTCGGTGTGCCGATAGCCAAGACCCTGGGTAACACTCTCTCCATCACCAATGTGTCGCGGCTGATTGACATGGTGGGTGTCGCTCGCACCAAGGAAGTCCTGATGCAGGCGAAATTGCTTACCGCCGACGAAGCTTATCAGGCAGGGCTGGTCAACGACGTCTTTTCACCCGACACCATTGCCGCCGAGGTAACGGCAATCGCCAATGAATTCTCGGCGCGAGCACCGCTGACGCTTCAGGCCAGCAAGGCGCTGGTCGGACGCGTACAGGCCCAGCGTCGAGCGTCACTAGAGGCGGGGGACGACTGGGTAACCACTTGCTACATGAGTCGAGATTTTGCCGCGGCGGTGGATAAGTTCGTCAATAAAACGCCGTTTGAGTGGTCTGGCCACTAGTTTTCAGACAGAGCGTAAAACTACTAACTGGGAGGAAAGCGCATGCTTCCCCTACAAAATATAAAAGTGCTGGATGTGTCGCAAATTATGGCAGGCCCTTACTGCACTATGGTGCTGGCGGATATGGGTGCCGAGGTCATTAAAGTCGAGAAGCTCAACGGCGGAGACGACAGCCGCCAAATGGGGCCTTATGTCAACGGCGAATCGACCTGCTTTTCACAGATTAACCGTAATAAAAAGAGCATATCGCTCAATCTTAAAGACGAGCGCGCGCGGCAAATTTTCTACCGCTTGGCGGCTGACGCCGATGTCATCGTTGAGAACTACCGGCCTGGCGTGACCAAGTCTCTGGCGATCGACTATGACACCATCAAGGCGATCAACCCCGGCATCGTTTACTGCTCTATTTCTGGCTATGGCCAAACCGGGCCGTATAGCCATAAAGGGGGCTTCGACCTGGTCGCTCAGGGTATGACAGGGTTAATGTCGATGACCGGTGAAGAGGGTAAGCGCCCGCTGAAAACCGGTATTGCGGTTTACGATATCGGCGGTGGGCTGACGGCGGTGTATTCGATTCTGGCGGCCTGTATTCACAAGATGAAGACCGGTGCTGGCCAACATATTGATATCGCTATCACCGAGTGTGGCCTGCCTTGGTTTACCTGGGAAGCGGCGGCGTACTTTTCTGAAGGCACTGTGCCTGGACCAACGGGCTGGCGCCATCGCGTCTCTGCACCCTATCAGGCTGTTAAGGCTCGTGATGGCTATTTGATGCTCGGCTGTGCTAACCAACGCACCTGGGAGCGCTTCTGCCAAGATGTACTGAAGCGCGAAGAACTCATGCAGGATCCCCGCTTTATTACCAATCAGGACCGCGGTCAGCACGTTGAAGAGCTGGAAGCGCTGCTCGAAGAGCTAATGGCGAATCAAAGCGTTGATGAGTGGCTAACCCTCTGTGACAGCGCAGGTGTACCTGCCGGACCAATCAACGACTTCGCCCAGGCCATGCAGGATGAGCACTATTTAGCGCGCGGCATGGTGCAGGAGATGGAGCACCCGGTGATAGGCAAAATGAAAACCATCGGTTTTCCGAGCAAATTTTCAGAAACACCTTCGCAAATTCGCAGTCCAGCGCCGCTCTTTGCCCAGCACACCGATGAAGTGCTCGATAGTTTAGGGTTTTCTGGCGCTGAGCTTGACGCCTTACGCGCAGAAGGATGTATCAAGTAGCGCTTTTTTGATGTGATAAATTGCATTCATTATCCATTTCCAATAACGCTAGTTGGCCGATCCAACCACAAGCCGTACAACAACAAACAGGAATGTCCCCATGTTAAAACTTAATTTTCATCCATCCGGTCGTCACTTCTTGCAAATTCCTGGCCCTTCGCCGGTGCCAGACCGCATTTTAAGGGCGATGAGCCTGCCTACGATAGATCACCGCGGACCAGAATTTGGCGCCCTGGGCCTTGAGCTGCTGAGCAAGATTCAAAAAATCTTCAAAACCGAGAACCCGGTGATTATCTACCCGGCCTCAGGTACCGGTGCCTGGGAAGCTGCCTTAGCCAATACCATGTCACCGGGCGATAAGGTACTGATGTTCGAGACCGGCCACTTCGCCACACTGTGGCACAAAATGGCCCTGCGTTTGGACATCCAGCCTGAGTTTCTGGGGTTGCCTGGCTACGAAGGCTGGCGCCACGGTGTTCAGGCCGACATGATCGAAGCGCGCCTGAAAGAAGACACTAACCACGAGCTTAAAGCCGTCTGCATAGTGCATAACGAAACCTCGACCGGCGTTACCAGCGATATCGCCGCCGTGCGTAAAGCCATCGATGCGGCAGGTCACCCCGCACTGCTGATTGTCGATACCATTTCTGGGTTGGCCAGTGCCGACTACCGTCATGATGAGTGGGGCGTTGATGTCACCGTCTCCGGCTCACAGAAAGGCCTGATGCTGCCGCCGGGCATCAGCTTTAACGCGCTCTCCCCTAAAGCCATTGAGGTCAGCAAACAGGCGAAATTGCCGAAAAGCTTTTGGGCATGGGATGAAATTCTCGAAGCCAACAAGAACGGCTACTGGCCCTACACGCCCAGCACCAACCTGTTGTACGGCCTTAACGAAGCGTTGGATATGCTGCTGGATGAAGGCATGGACAACGTATTGGCCCGCCACCAACGCTGGGCCGCTGGGGTGCGCGCGGCGGTAGCGGCGTGGGGGCTTGAGATTCAGTGTTTAGATCCGTTGGTTTACTCGCCGGTGCTGACCGGTGTGGTAATGCCGGAAGGTGTCGATGCGGATGCGGTGCGCAAGATTATCTATGAGCGTTTTGACCTTTCATTAGGTATGGGGCTGGGCAAGGCCAAGGGCAAGATGTTCCGTATTGGCCATTTGGGCGACTGCAACGATTTAACGCTGATTGCCACGCTGGGCGGCTGTGAAGCCGGTATGAAGCTGTCGGGCGTTAACCTTAAAGGCAGTGGCGTAACGGCTGCTTTGGACTACTTTGCTGCCAACCCGCTTAACGCAGGCGAGCGCTAAACGACGGGAGAGCCACATGACGTCTCTGACGAACCAACACCCGTCCCGTGATGCCAAGATTAAACCGCTCGGCGAATTAGCCGAGCGGTTATCCCGCGAGATGGCCGGTGAGGTGCTGTTTGATCTGGCCACTCGGGGGCGTTATTCAACCGACGCTTCTATTTATCAAGTGACCCCGGTAGGCGTGGTTCTCCCGCGCCATCAGGAAGATCTGAAAATTGCCCTGGATATTGCCCGTGATGCCAAGGTGCCGATTTTGGCCCGGGGTGCGGGCACTAGCCAGTGTGGCCAAACCGTTGGCGAAGCCCTGGTGATCGACACCACCCGCTGGCTTAACGAAATCGTTGAGTTCGACGCCGAGGCACGCACGGTGGTGGTCGAGCCGGGCATCGTGCTCGACCACCTCAATGCTTGGCTCAAACCTCACGGGCTGTGGTACCCGGTGGATGTGTCCACCAGCGCCCAGTGCACCATCGGCGGTATGGCGGGCAATAACTCCTGCGGGTCGCGGTCGATCTACTACGGCAATATGGTGCACAACGTGCTGGGTGTGGACGCGCTACTGGCTGACGGCAGCGCGGCGAGTTTTGGTTTCGTTGACAGCTTCGCGGAAGGCTCGCAGGAGCAGCGTCTCGCCCAGCAGGTGAGGGCGATTGCGGAGCGAGTGGGTCCGGAAATTCGCGATCACTTTCCCAAAGTGTTGCGTCGGGTGGGTGGCTATAATCTGGATCTGTTCGATTGCCAGAACCCGATGCCCTATGACCCTGATAGTCGCGCCAACTTGGCCCATCTGCTGGTGGGCTCGGAAGGCACGCTAGGGGTAAGCCAGCGTATTAAGCTCAGACTTTCCCCGCTGCCCGAGCAGAAGGTGCTGGGCGTGGTGAATTTCCCGACCTTTTATCAGGCGATGGATTTCACTCAGCATATCGTCAAGCTGGGCCCCACGGCGGTGGAGCTGGTTGATCGGACCATGATAGAGCTGTCGCTGGAGAACCCAGCGTTCCGCCCGGTCATCGAGAAGACGCTGATTGGTAAACCTGAAGCCATTTTGCTGGTGGAGTTTGCCGGTCACGATCACGCAGCGCAGCTTGAGGCGCTGCGCGGGCTTAATGAATTGATGGGTGATTTAGGTCTGCCGGGCAGCGTGGTGGATATGCCCGAAGCAGCCGAGCAGAAAGCGCTGTGGAACGTGCGCAAAGCCGGGCTCAACATCATGATGAGCATGAAAGGTGACGGTAAGCCGGTCTCCTTTATCGAAGATTGCGCGGTGCCGCTCGAGCACTTGGCTGAGTACACCAATAAGCTCACCGAGGTCTTCAACCGCTACGGCACTGAAGGCACTTGGTACGCCCACGCGGGTGTCGGCACGCTACACGTGCGGCCGATTCTCGATATGCGCCGCGATGGCGCAGAGAAAATGCGCGAAATCGCCGAGCTGGCCTCCGCGTTGGTGCGTGAATACAAGGGCGCCTACTCTGGCGAACATGGCGACGGTATTTGCCGTGGCGAGTGGGTGGCGTGGCAGTTTGGTGAAACGGTCAACAATGCCTTCCGCGACATTAAGCAGCTGTTTGATCCTGAAAATCTGTACAACCCCGGCAAAATCGTCGATACCCCCAAAATGGACGACGAGCGCTATTTTCGTTTTCCCAAGTCTTACACCACTATTCCGCTTACCCCGGTATTCGATTGGTCCGCCTGGAATGTGAAGCGCGACCCGTTAACGGGCGAGCAAACCGCACTAGGTTCCGGCGGTGATGCGACCCATGGCTTGGCCATGGCGGTGGAGATGTGTAACAACAACGGCCACTGCCGCAAGTTTGATGCGGGCACCATGTGTCCAAGTTTCCGCATTACTAAGGATGAGCAGCACCTGACCCGTGGTCGCGCTAACACCTTGCGTTTAGTGCTTTCCGGGCAGCTAGGTGAAGAAGGGCTGGCCAGCGACGATGTCAAAGAAGCGCTGGATCTCTGTGTGTCCTGCAAAGGTTGCAAGCGAGATTGTCCTACCGGCGTGGATATGGCCAAATTCAAGATAGAGGCGCGCACCGCCCGCGCCCGTGTCAAAGGCTTATCGCTGCGTGATCGGATGGTCGGCGAAATGCCGCGCTATGCGCCCTGGGCCAGTAAGTTTTCTGCCCTGGTGAATGGCGTTGAGCGGGTGCCGTTTCTGGCTAAGCAGATCAAGCAGTCGTTAAAGCTGGCACCCCAGCGCTCGCTGCCGGTGTTCAACGGTAATTTTCTCGCCAGTGCCGAGGCGTCTCGGCAGCCAGCCACCTCTGAGCGGGAAGTGCTGCTGTTTGTGGATACCTTTAATAACTATATGGAAGGCGATAACGCCAAAGCCGCCAAGCGGGTACTGGAAGCGGCGGGCTACCGGGTACACCTCAATGTGACCAAAGGCCAGCGGCCACTCTGCTGTGGCCGTACTTACCTCTCTTCCGGTCAGTTTGATAAAGCCAAGGCGGAGGCCAAACGCACACTTGAGCATCTGATGCCGTTTGTCGAGCGCGGCGTGGCAGTCGTTGGGTTAGAACCCTCTTGCCTGCTCAGCATGCGCGATGAATTCCTGCAGTACGGCTTTGGCGAAGAGGCAAAAGCGTTGTCGTCATCGGCCTATCTGTTTGAGGAGTTTCTGGTCAAGGCACGGGCCGAAGATCAGCTTCCCCTCGAACTGAAACCGCTGAACTACGAGCGGGCGATGCTGCATGGCCACTGCCATCAAAAAGCCTTCGATGCGCTGCGCCCCGTTGAGCAGGTGCTGGGCTGGATTCCTGACCTCACCGTCGAGACTATCGAGTCCTCCTGTTGCGGTATGGCGGGTAGCTTTGGCTATGAAGCGGAGCATTACGACGCCTCGCTGAAAATGGCGGAGCTCTCGCTTTTACCTGCGATTCGAAAAGCGGATAGCAACGCCGTGTTGATTGCCGATGGCACGAGCTGTCGCCATCAGATTCACGATGGAAGTGGCCGCGAAGCGATTCACGTTGCTCGATTGCTGGAACAAGCGCTAGCCTGAAGGCGGAACACCAATAACAACCCAGGAGGTTAATGTGGCACTTTATCAATACGGCGAGCATCGCCCAGAGGTTCACGACGATGTTTACATTGCGGAAACGGCCGATGTTATCGGCCAGGTGACGTTAAAGGCGCGCTCAAGCGTCTGGTATCAAGCCGTGTTACGCGGTGATACCGACCATCTTGAAATAGGCGAAGAGAGCAATATTCAGGATGGCGCGGTGCTTCACGCAGACCCAGGCTTTCCGCTAAAAGTAGGTAAAGGCGTAACGGTAGGGCACCAGGCGATGCTGCATGGCTGCACCATTGGCGATGGGTGTTTAATCGGCATTCAAGCCGTAGTGCTCAATGGCGCGGTGATTGGTGAGAATAGCCTGGTGGGTGCCGGTGCCTTTATTAAGGAAGGCGCAGTGTTTCCGCCCAACTCGCTAATCGTTGGCTCGCCTGCCAAGGTAGTACGGGAGCTTTCCGAAGAAGCGGTTGTGGGACTGAAGAAGAACGCTCAAAGCTATGTTGAACGCGGCAAACTCCATAGTCAGCAGCTAAAACGCATCGATTAACGCGTAAAACCCGCTGTGCTAGAAACGCAAACCCTCAGGCCTTGGCCTGGGGGTTTGCGTTTCTAGCGTCGTTATTTCAGCCAGAGCTACTTCATGGTCACATTAACGGATCCGTTACGCCAATCACGTAGAACGCAATGAGAGCGATGATACCGGTAAAGATAAGGTAGTAGATCGTCGGCAGAATCGTCTTACGGATGGTGGCCCCTTCACGGCCGAGCAGGCCCACCGTTGCTGATGCCGCAACCACGTTGTGGATAGCGATCATATTACCCGCCGCCGCACCGACTGCTTGTAGTGCCACCATCATGGAGGTGGAAAGGCCCAGAGTTTCAGCAACACTGAACTGGAATTCCGCCAGCATCAGGTTCGAAACAGTGTTGGAGCCTGCGATGAAGGCGCCCATCGCACCGACCGCCGGGGCAAAGAAGGGGTAGATGCCGCCAACACTGTCGGCCACCGCCTGTGCCATCATGACCGGCATCGAGACCAGGTCCGCACCGTTAACGCCGGAGTTGATCAGGATACGTACCATCGGCACGGTAAAGATCAGCACGAAGCCAGCACCAAAAATGGTTTTAGTGGATTCCGACACCGCTGCGCTCATCTTTTGCGGATTCATGCGATGCAGGAAGTAGGTCACGATAACCACGGCCAGGATGATACCGCCCGGCAGGTAGAGCGGCTGAACACCGCCGCTAACACCCGCTTCACCCAGAATATTGTTCCAGCTGAGATTGATCGAGGTCAGAGCGACGCGTAGCGGTTCGATGGTGCGCGAAGCGACCAGGAACAGCGCCAGCAATACGTAGGGTACCCAGCCTTTGAAGGTGGACATCGGGGCTCTGCCGACAACGTCATCCAGCTTGATCTGCAGGTTGCCGATCCACTCGTCTGGCCACGAAGTCGATTCAGGGAAGTCCCAGGTATCTTTAGGCATCAGGAAGCCGCGTTTGGCCGCCGGAACCACAATCGCCAAGCCTACCATCGCGCCGATCATCGACGGGAACTCAGGGCCAAGCAGCACGCCTACCAGCATGTAAGGCACCACGAAGCAGATACCGGTGAAGATGGCGAAGGGAGTAATCGACAGCCCCTCTTTCCAGGAGCGGTTAGCACCGAAGAAACGCACCATGACGGTGACCAGAATCAGCGGCATTAAAATACCCACGATGCCGTGAGTGATCGCCACTTCGCTGGTTACCAGTTGGAAGAAGACATCCCAGCTGGAGCCTACCGAGTCAAGTTCAGTGGTAATGCCCGCTCGATCCAAGCCGCTACCGACACCCACAACAATAGGTGTGCCGACCGCGCCAAAGGAGACCGGTGTTGACTGGATCATCATGCCAACGACGACTGCCGCAAGAGCCGGGAAGCCGAGCGCGACCATCAGCGGTGCCGCCACGGCGGCTGGTGTACCGAAGCCAGACGCGCCTTCGATAAAGCAGCCGAACAGCCAAGCAACAATCAGCGCCTGTACGCGACGGTCAGGGCTAATACCGGAGAAGCCATTACGGATAGCCGTAATGCCGCCGGAGTGCTTAAGCGTGTTAAGCAGCAGGATGGCACCAAAGATAATCCATAGAAGGCCAGCGGTTTGGATCAAGCCTTGAATGGTGGAAGCCGCGACACGGCTAAACGACATATCCCAAACGGTTAAGCCAATGATGGCGGCTGTCAGGAAGACGAGAGGCATCGCTATCTTGGCAGGTATTTTAAACCCAACGAGTAAAATACCGGCCATCAACAGCGGCAAGAAGGCCAGAAGTGCAAGTATCGTTTCATTCATGGAAGGAACTGCCCCTTGTTATTAATTTGGTATGCTCCGCAATAACCGCCCAGCATTTGTATCGCTTGCCGGGTGTAGGGGAAAGATACGTTTAGGCTAACCAGATGACTACATTGGAAAATTGGTCTTACCAGTGTAACGCTTGTTTTGAATGTAAGATTACGCTACTGGTTTTTTCCTAATTTATTGTTTTTAAAATATTTTTAGATGTATTTTTAAGGCGGATGCCCCGCTGGCCCATTAGACTAATAGACAGTGCTAAGCAGTCTCTCTTGCACGGTTAGATGGTTGGGCTCATTGTTAACTACGCTAAGTGTGTAAGAGAGCCTTCTAAGCCCTTTTACCCATAATTTTTTACCAACGATCCTCTCAACAAAAAGGCGGTAGTGATGGCACTAAAGCTTTATGACCTGTGCGGCCGAGATGAACGGCTACGCTTCTCACCTTACTGCTGGCGCGTGCGCATGGCGCTCGCCCACAAAGGCCTGGAATTCACCACCGTGGCGTGGCGATTCCTCGACAAAAAAGCGTTGGAGTTTGCTGACTACGACAAAGTGCCGGTGCT
This sequence comes from Vreelandella maris, assembly GCF_013371085.1. GTDB lineage: Bacteria > Pseudomonadota > Gammaproteobacteria > Pseudomonadales > Halomonadaceae > Vreelandella > Vreelandella maris. The sequence continues at coordinate 153,233 of NZ_JABWCV010000003.1, forward strand.
CTGTGATGGCGATCAAGTGGTGACCGATAGCTTTGAAATCATGCGCTATCTGGATAAAGCCTATCCCGACGCCCCCATGCTGGGTGAAGGGGCCAGTTATCAGCGGGTTTTACTGTTCAAATACTTTGTTGAACGTAGCGTAACACCAGCACTGTTTCGCATTATTGCCATGGATCTGCTTGCGGCCATTCACCCAAACGATCGCGACTATTTCCGCAAAGCTCGTGAAGCGCGGTTTGGTTGCACGTTAGAAGAGTTCCATCAGCCAGAGCAGGGCAAACAGCAGCTCAAGCAGGTATTAGCACCTGTGCGCGACTTGCTACGGGACAGCGCCTTTTTAGACGGCGATGCACCTGCCGGTTCCGATTACCTACTGTTCGGCAGCATGATGTGGGCGCACGTCGTATCGACACAGACGCTAGTAGAGGCTGGCGACCCGGTCGATGAATGGTTTAAGCGTATGCTCAGCGTACACGGTGGAGAAGCTAGCAAGGCCCTGACCGTGCGCGATCTATAACGCCAACTGCGCGATATAGCTGACAGGGGCGGTACGCTAACGTACCGCCTGATTAAGAGTGAAAGCTTGATAAACTCATGGCGAGTGAATCAACGTTTTCAACAAGGAGATGGCAATGATTGATCTGTACTACTGGACAACACCTAACGGCCACAAAATCTCCATCATGCTCGAAGAAGCCAAACTGGCGTATCGAGTGAAGCCAATCAATATTGGCCGCGGCGAGCAGTTTGACCCTGAGTTTCTCACCATCGCCCCAAATAACCGCATTCCCGCCATTGTCGATCACGCGCCAAAGGATGGCGGGCAGCCGCTTTCGATGTTTGAGTCTGGCGCGATTCTGGAATACCTCGCCGATAAGAGCGGTCTTTTCCTGCCTGCTGCGGGCCGCGAACGCTACATCGTGCTGCAGTGGCTACACTGGCAAATGGGCGGTTTAGGCCCGATGGCAGGCCAAAACCACCACTTTTGCCACTACGCCCCGCAGAAAATTGAGTACGCCATCGAGCGTTACGTGCGTGAAACCAATCGCCTTTACAGCGTGTTGGATCAGCGCCTGGCGAATCACACTTATGTGGGCGGCGATGACTATTCGATTGCCGACATGGCGATCTACCCCTGGATTGTGCCCTGGGAAAAACAGCGTCAAACCATTGAAGAGTTCCCGGACCTAGAACGCTGGTTTGAGATGGTCAAAGCACGCCCAGCCGTGCGCCGAGCGTACGCATTGGTGGAAGAAGTAAATCCCCAGGCGGGTGTGGAAATGGACGAGCAAGCGCGTAAACATTTGTTCGGTAACCGCTAGTCGTCGGGGTGCCGACAGCGTTTTGCACTAACCAGAAGTGAGCAGGCGCAGCATGAGTAAAAACCATGTTGCGCTGCACAAAAAGCACTGCTAGCTTTAATGGCAGCAGAGGCAACAGCCTGGCTAACAACCGCCTAATGAGGCGTGTTTATGTGCTAGCTCACACCTGGAGATATGAAGATGACGAAAGCTACTGATAAGACAACGCAACAGTTTGAATCCGCATTTGTTTCACCCATGCGTTCTTATACGTTAACCGCCCTTGATTACTACGATCAGCTTTTCAGTGCACAAATGGACGCTTTCCGTGCCTACTCTGATATGGCAATTTCACAAGCGCGCACTTGGCTTGATGTTAAAGACGCTGATAGTTTCAAGAAAGCGATGGAAAGCCAGCAAAAAACGGCAAGTGATTTCATGGAACGCGTAAAGGGCGATACTGAGAAAGTAACGTCAATCAGTAAAAGTTTTGCTGAAGATAGCCAGCAGCAGGCAGAAGAAACCACCAAGAATGCAGTAGATAAAGCTGAAGAAAATACGAAGAGTGCGGTATCCAAAGCTAAGCAATAATTTAGCTAGCAAGACGACGTAAAAACGCTACGCCCTGATTGGGCGCAGCGTTTTTTTATTTCTACCTGCACGCCATGACGTAAAGATTAGCGGTTTTGAGACTCCGCTTCAGCTTTTGCCAGCTTGGCGCGTCTATCAGGTTTGCCGGGTAAGATGGCATCCAACAGCAGCGCAGTGAGTGCGGCAGGCACTAACCCGGATTTGAGCAGGAGTCCCAACTGCCCTGGCATTGTTTCAGAAATTGCCTCAACGGCGGGTAGGCCGATACCCAAGCTTAGTGAAACGGCAATGATCAACATATTGCGCTGATCCAGTTCGCATTCTTTGATGATTTTAAGCCCTGCTGAGGCAATCATGCCGAACATCACCACGCCTGCTCCGCCAAGTACCGCAGGCGGCATGGCGGCGACCAGCCCACCCAGCTTGGGAAATAGCCCCATGGCGATCAATAGCAGCCCGCCGATAGTCACCACATGGCGGCTAACCACGCCGGTCAAGGTAATCAGGCCAACATTCTGCGCATAAGCGGTGTTGGGCAGGGTGTTGAAAACGGCGGCAAATGAAGTCGCTACCCCATCGGCCATAACGCCGCCAGAGAGCTCTCGGTCTTTAGCGGGGCGGCCAGCCCCGGTGGTGGTAATCGCGGAGATATTGCCAATCGTTTCTAGCCCCACCACAAACATAATCAGCGTCATGCCGATGATCGCGGTGCCTGAAAACGTCATGCCGTATTCCAGTGGTTTAGGGAGCGCGAACCAAGCAGCGTTACTTAGCGAGGTAAAATCGACCTTGCCAAGAATGATGGCAACCGCATAGCCCGCCACTAAGCCAAACAGAATAGAAGACGCTTTTATAAAGCCACGCCCATACTGATGAATGGCAATCGTCACGCTGAGCACAAAGAGTGCTAGAAGTAAGTTGCCGGGTGATGCAAAGTCATCCGCACCCACACCGCCTGCGGCATAATTGAGGCCAACCGGCATCAGCGTAATACCGATCAGCAGTACCACGATGCCGGTCACCACCGGCGAGAACCAGTGTCGAATCTTCTTCAAAAAAGCGCCGAGCACAATCTGCAGTAACCCGGCCACGAACGAGGCGCCGAGCACCGCGGGTAGGCCAAACGCCTTGGCTAGCGGCAGCGCCACCGGCAAAAAGCCAAAGCTGGTGCCCTGCACAATTGGCAGGCGGGCGCCTATCGGGCCGATACCGATGGTTTGTACCAGTGTAGATACCCCCGCCACAAACAGCGCCACCTGGATTAAAAAGATCTGCTCCGCCGGATTGGCGCCAATCACGCCGGCAATAATAATTGGCGGCGTTACGTTACCAGCGAACATGGCCATGATGTGCTGCAGGCCTAGCGGAATCGCCTTGGAAAGCGGCGGCATCGCATCAGGATTTTGATTGATAGTACGCGAAGGCCGCGTTTGGGCATCGGGCGGAGAAGACATTAGGGAGCCTTTATTCGCAGTGGGTGGCATTGTTTATTTATTGCATCCAGTTACTAATAAAAGTGTATACAAGAAATAATGCAAGCAGCCATTGGCGAATAGTCTTTAACGCTTCAGCTTATTGTTCGGCACGCGCCCTTAATCGAAAACGTGCAATACGGATAATTTGCTCAATCGCCGTTTGTCGTTCGGTGGCTGCATCGTTATGCAGTCGCTCTTCAAAGGCAGCTAGAATTCCATGCCGATCAAGCCCTTTCACGGCAACCACAAAGGGAAAACCAAATTTCTCCTTGTACGCCGCATTAAGATACTCAAAGCGCGCAAATTCTTCAGGGCTGCACTGGTCGAGCCCGGCGCCTGCCTGCTCGCTGGTGGAATCCTGGGTTAACTCACCGGCCATCGCGGCTTTACCGGCTAAATCTGGGTGCGCCTGAATCACTTTAATTTGCTGTTCACTGCTTGCCTGCTGCAACATAAGCCCCATCAACTCGGCCAGTGCATCTGGGGTGTCGTGGGCTTCCGTCAGGCCGTGCTGCCAGGCCGCTTCGGCCACCCAGGGGGAGTGTTCATAAATATCCCCATAATGGTGGGTAAGCATTTCAAGGCTGCACTTGCTAGGCGCGGGTGAAAGCAGTAACGGGTGAGATGTTGGCATTGACACTCTCCAAAGCGGGTAATGTTAAAGCGACGGTGGTTCAAAAGGTGCGTGGATGGAATTACTGTATACAATAAATGGCAGTAACGGTACTCTTTGACCAATAGGTTAAGCAAAGCAAACAACGTTATAAATAAGGAGTGGCTATGGGCCGTTTAACCACCCACGTACTGGATACCGCCAAAGGACAGCCCGGTCAGGGGATTACTATTGAGGTGTTTCGCCTTACAGGCAGTGAGCGCCAACACCTGAGTACAGTGATTACTAACAGTGACGGGCGTTGTGATGCACCTATTTTAGAAGGTGATGCGCTCACGCCAGGTGAGTACGAACTGGTGTTCCACGCCGGCGACTATCTGCGTGCCCAAGGCGTTGAAGCTAATGAGCCGCGCTTTTTAGACGTAATCCCGTTGCGCTTTGGCGTTGCCGATGCCAGCCAGCACTACCATGTGCCGCTACTCCTCTCGCCCTATGGCTACTCAACTTACCGCGGTAGTTGATAGGGGAGTTCCGTTATGCAAGCGTACCTAATCGATTTTGTTAATTTGCTGCTTCGCTGGCTGCATGTGATTGCGGCTATCGCCTGGATCGGTGAGTCGATCTATTTTGTGATGCTGGATAATAGCCTGCGCACACCAAAGGCTGAGGAAGACCGCGAGAAGGGCGTCTTTGGTGAAATGTGGTCAGTGCATGGCGGTGGTTTTTACCACAACCAGAAGTACGCCACCGCGCCTGCCAAGCTCCCCAATGATCTTCACTGGTCATTCTGGAAAGCCTATACCACTTGGCTTTCCGGCTTTGCGCTGTTTGTGATTCTCTACATGGTCAATCCGGGCTTCTATCTGGTAAACCCCAATAGCCCCTGGGAGTGGGCCGCCAACATGACCGGCTGGCAGGCCAACGTGCTGGCGCTGGCATTCCTGCTCGGTGGTTGGGTGGTTTATAACGAGCTATGTAAACGCATTAGCCCCAATATGGATCGCGACGGCCTGCTCAGCATTGCGGTTGCCGTGATGATGGTGATCGTTGCTTACCTAAGCACGCAGATGTTTACCGGCCGCGCCGCCTTCCTGCTCACGGGGGCGGTGATGGCGACAGCGATGTCGGCCAACGTTTTCTTCTGGATCATTCCCGGGCAGCGCCGCATGGTAAAAGCCATGAAGGCGGGCGATGCCCCCAATCCTTTGGATGGCAAACGCGGCAAGCAGCGCTCGGTGCATAACACCTACTTCACGCTACCGGTCGTGCTGTTGATGGTGAGTAATCACTACTCATTCATCTACTCCCATGAGCTTGCTTGGGTGGTGATGGTGCTGTTTATCTTTGCCGGTGCCTTGATCCGTCAGTTCTTTGTATTGATGCATGCAGGCAAAACCCAGCCCGCCTATCCCGCCTTTGGGGTAGGGCTTATCCTGTTAGCGTTTTGGGTGGCTGCGCCGAGTGCTTCATCCACAAGCGGCGATGCAGGCGCGCAAGGGCCAGACCAGGCGCAAATCACTGGATTAATTGAGCAGCACTGCGTGCAGTGCCACGCGCGCAACCCCGAACATGCTGGTTTTTCAGCACCCCCCGCCGGGTTTGCTTTTGATAGCTGGGATGAGATTCTGGGCCAGAAAACGCAGATTCAGCAGGTCGTGGCCAGCCGCTACATGCCATTAGGCAATATGACCAACATGAGCGATGAAGAGCGCGATATCATTGCCGCTTGGGAGTAACGATCAGAGAGGCTAGCTATGAGTGATGCGCAGGCGCCGGAAAAACGGCGCGCTCCTGCTAAAGAAGTTAAAAATAGCAAAGAGGGCGATGAACGCCACGATGCCATCTACCGCTCCGTGAGCGATGCCATTGTCGAGCAGCGTTTAAAGCCCGGCGCACGGCTGCGCGAAGATGCGCTAGCGGATGTATTCGGCATTAGCCGCACCGGTATTCGTAAAATCCTCCAGCGCCTGGCGTTGGAGCAGTTAGTCACGCTAACACCGCGCCGTGGCGCCAGCGTCACCCGGCCCACCGCCGACGAAGCCAAAGACGTATTCGATGCCCGCCAGTTAATCGAGTGCGGGCTGATGCCCGATGTGGCGCGGCGCATGAGCGAAAAAGAAGCGGCAGAGCTGCGCGAAATGGCCCGCCAGGAGCGCCAAGCGCTGCGCAGTGGCCAGCAGAGCGTGGCTATTCGCCTATCCGCCGATTTTCACGTGCGCCTAGCGCAGCTATCAGGCAACGCCACCCTGGCAGAGTTTGTCGAACGCCTCTGCTCCCGCTCATCGCTAATACTCGCCGTCTACGGCCATCGCGGCCACTTAGGCTGTGAATCCCACGACCATGATGACCTGATCGGCTACCTGGAAACAGGCAACGGCGAGCGCGCCAGAGCCTTTATGAGCCGCCACCTAAAAGCTATCGAAGCCTCGCTATCGATGTTCGAAGAAGAAGAGAACGTGCCGGATTTGCAGCAGATATTTGGGGAGTGAGAGCAGCAACCTCAAGCTGAAGCTCTCAACCAAGACTATCTCACTCCGCTTGCCGGAAATCCTGCTTGCTAGGGTTAAAATCGAAGTAAACAAGCGACATAAGTCCTACCAGTTGCTGATACAGATTTGGCTTTCGGATGATGTGAAGGGCAGCCGTCGAAGCTGAAGTGCTGGCGACACGTAATGACGTTCGGCAGCATGATGTGTTTTGTTAACCCAAAGCCCTCAATACAGCCTGAGGCTCCTTTGAAACCACATGCAGTAAAGCCAGCGCTGGCCCGTGGGGCGTGCGGTCTCCACGCTCCCAGTGCCTCAACGTCGCCACACTAATACAAAACTTGGAAGCAAACTCCATTTGAGTCATACCTAAATTCTTGCGAATTCCAGCAACATCGACTGGTTCAGGACGATGAGTCCTAGCTGCAACTTTACGTCCTTGATTAAGCTCAATGGCTTCCTGTAAGCCCTGAGCAATACTTTCATATGCACTAGCCATGATTTTTCTCCAATGCTGTATGAATAAGAATGCTGACCAGCTTAGCAAGCGCATTTCTATCAGCTTTTATTAAGTTTGCCCGCTCACCTTTACCAAACATCGTTAGCAAATACATTGGGAGTCGTTGGTCATGGTAGTAGTAAATGATGCGCACACCACCACTCTTTCCTTTATTACCTCTGCTCCAACGAAGCTTACGAATCCCACCTGTACCCTCCATCACATCGCCAGCCAGCGGGTGCTCGGCAAGATAGTCGATGACAGGCTTGCGCTCAAAATCAGTGAGTAGTGCATCTGCCCGCTTAATGTATTCTGGAAGCTCAGTGATTGTAGTCAGCATATTGAATAGAGTAATCCAATGGATGACTTAGGGCAAGCTATTAGACATGGATCAATGTTTGCTCATACGCATGCTGTATTACTAACAAGAAAAGCGCCATCGGTTGTGTGCCGATGGCGAAAGTTTTATTTTAAATCAGTCAGTTACATTTTTACCGACTTAGCTAACCTTCTGCTCAGCCAACGCAGGCGAAGCCTTAAACTGGCGCATCAAACCGTAGTAGAACAGCCCACCCAATCCTGCACCAATCAGCCAGCCGTAGCCGCCAAGTGCGGATAGCGCGGGTACTAACACGGTGGAAAGCGAGAACAGCGCCGCCACGCCAAAGGCAATAAGCGCGCGGGTGTTCCAGCCGTTGACGTAGTAGTAGGCGCTGCCCGGTGCTGATGAGAAGAGCTCCTGCATGTTTAAGTGCTGGCGCTTAATCAGGTAGTAGTCGACCACGATAATGCCGTAGAAGGGCGCGACGATGGCCCCTAGCGCATTTACAAAGCCGGGAACGCCAATCTGGCTGATGACCGAAAGCCATAGCGCGCCGACAAAGAACGCGATGACCGCGGTAATCAGGCCACCCATCTTAAAGCTGATTTTGCTGGGAAACAGGTTGGCCAGGTCGTAGGCGGGGGGAATGAAGTTGGCGACCAGATTAATGCCCACCGTGGCGGCAAAGAAGGTGAGGGCGGCAATAATCGTCAGCGGCAATGAATCCACTCGCTCAACGATATCAGCGGGGTTGGTCAGCGCTTCGCCAAACAGTACCAGGGTACCGGCGGTAATAATCAGCGCGATAAACGAGAAGAACGCCACGTTAAGCGGCAAGCCCAGCAGGTTACCCAGCTTCATCTGGCGTTCGGTTTTCACAAAGCGGGTGAAGTCGCCGAAGTTAATCACAACCGCTGCAAAATACGCCACCATGGTGCCCACAATCGCCATAAAGGCGGCGATTGAGCTGCCGCTGGTTTCACTTCCACCGCTAAAAATGGTGCCAATGGCAGGAATCAGCTCACTTCCCGCCTGATACCAGACAATGATCATCAGCACCAACATCACCACGTAAACCAACGGGCCCGCCCAGTTCAGGAAGTGCTTAATGCGCTCGATGCCTTGCCAGAAAATCGCGATTTGAAACAGCCACACAATCACAAACGACACCCAGGCCACGCCGGAAAGCCCCAGGAAGGTGCTGCCGCTGCCTGCGCCCACAAAGGCGGTAATGAGAAGGGTGACAGCGGTGGAGGCAAAGTAGGTCTGCACGCCGTACCAGAAAATCCCCACGATGGCGCGCAGCATCGCGGGCAGGTTTGCGCCGCGGACGCCCATGCTGGCGCGCACCATGACGGGGAAAGGAATGCCGTATTTAACGCTGGGCTTACCGGTGAGGTTGACCAGAAACATCACGATCACGCCCGCCAGAATAATCGCCGCCATCACCGCCCAGCCGTTCAGGCCGTAGCTTAAAAACAGCGAGGCGGCGAGGGTGTAACCAAACAGGCTCTGGATATCGTTAGACCAAACGTTAAATATCTCAAACGCGCCCCAGTTACGATCCTGGGGTTTAAGCGGCGCGAGATCCTCGTTATAGAGCGTGGGATCAATGTGCTTAATATCCAGGTCACTAACGTCGTTACTCTCTTTCATCTTATTAGCTCTTCGGTTGGCAAATGGAGTTACTGACTAAAGCGCTGGCAGGGAGCCCAGTACTTCATCAACAGATAGTAGGTAACACCGGCGGGGATCAGGCTGGCGTACCACGAGATCGCCGAGAAAGAGAGCGCCGCCACAATACCCACCGCCGTGGCGATGAAAGCGGCCAAGTTAATACCCTGATAAGGTCCGTTAACGTCATACAGTTTGTCGATATCCAGCGTGCGACGACGAATCACATAATAATCGACCACCAGAATGGCGAAGATGGGGCCTAGGAAAGCAGAGTAAGTTTGTACAAACAGCTGGAGACCTGCTGCAGAGCCCGGCTGAACCAGCTTCCAGGGGAAAGTGGCGAAGGCCAGCAGCCCGACGATGACGGTGGCGACCGAGAACTTGATCTTGAAGATGTCCATCAGCACATAGGTCGGCGGTACCACGTTGTTAAGGACGTTGGTGGTGACCTGGGCAAAGGCGATGAATAGCAGGGTGGTCATTAACAGCGGAGTGTTATCAACGGCGTTGGCAAACACCTGGATAGGGTCGGCGGTGCCGGTAGCTTGCGAGACCATATAGCCGATCAAACCCATAAACAGCGTGCAGGGCAGAATCGACATGGCGTAGATGGTGGTCAGCAGGCTCTGGGCGGTGCCCTTTTTATGCTCGCGGGAGTAGTCGCTGACGTTGAGCATCATGGTGCTGTAGATGCCCAGGAACAGCATGGTCGCGCCCCAGAACGGCATGCCCCAGGAGCCTTCCATGGTGAGCAGACTGGCGGAAAGCTCATCGCCATAGCGTTGCACCGTGGCGTAAAACATATACACCAGTGAGGCGAGGATAAAGGCGCTGCCGATATTCTCTAACCATTTGATGCCCTGGAAACCCATCACGGACAGGCCAATTTGCAGAAACTGGAAGGTAATGAAGTAGAAGATCAGGTTGTCGAAACCGAACAGGGTGGCCGACACCATATTGAGCGCCCCGGCACCAATCCAGCTTTGAAAGCCGTACCACACTACCGCCGGTACCGCGCGCACCAAGCCCGGCAAGCGCGTACCCGTAAAACCAAACGCGCTGCGCGCCTGCACCATAAACGGAATACCGTACTTATAGCCTGCCGCCCCGTTAATGGCGAGGGCTATGCCGATCACAAAGCAGCCGATGGCAATCGCCAGGGTGGCTTGTAACAGGTTCAGGGTGCCGACCACGCTGGAGCCCATGGCAAAGGTGCCGATGGAAACGCAGCCGCCGAACCACGCGAGAAAGTAGGAGCCGCGCCCCATAATCCGGGTCTGTTGAGGGGCCAGGCTTTCTGCCCCGAGTGCTTTTGATCCAGCATCGGATCGTTCTTCTGACGCAAGAGCCGAGGGTGAAGCGCTCATGATGTCGTCCTCGCAAGATTATCGGTTTTATTGGCAGCTTGAGTACGTTGAGTACCCAAGCAACGCTTGCGGCGTGGCGTGCTAATGGACGTTACTGTTTTTAATCGAGTTTATTTTTTAAGTTATTGTTATTTAAATTTATTTTGTTAGTGCTAAATGGTTAAGGCTTTAGCGGTAGATCAAGATCAGAAAGCTCGGAAAACTTACCGGTGAAGGCTTTGGGGCGTGGGTAGGCAAGGTCGCCATGTTTACTGGTATACAGCCCTAAACTGACCAGTGACTCCGCCAGTTTCAGCGCTGCGGTGACACCTTCTACTACCGGCAGGCCCACTTCGCGGCTAATTTGCTGGGTCAAATTGGCCATGCCGCCGCAGCCTAAAACGATAGCGCCAATGCCATCTTCATCCCGGGCGCGGCAGCACTCTTCAACAATGCGCGTAAACGCCGCGTCAGGGTGATGCTCAAGATCCAACACGGGGATTTCAGCGGCGCGTATACGACGGCAGTGGTGACTAAAGCCGTACTGTTGAAGCAGATGCTCGGCGATAATGCCGGTGCGGCCCAGGGTCGTGACGATGGAAAAGCGGGTGCTTACCAGAGTGGCCAGATGAAATGCTGCTTCGGCAATCCCAATTACCGGCGCACGGGTCAGTTCTCGTGCGGCAAGCAAGCCAGGGTCGCCAAAACAGGCCACTATATAGGCATCAATGCCGCCTTCGCGCTCGCCCTTGAGGACTTCTTCGGCCACCCCTACCGCACTGATCACTTCGTCGAAATGGCTCTCGATTGAAACCGGGCCAGCATCCGGCTGTGAAGCGCTCACCGTGGTGCCAGCGCCTGCCTGTTGCTGTGCTGCCTGATGAATAGCAGCGGTCATGGACGCCGTGGTATTAGGATTGATAATTCGTATATGCACGTTAAGCGTTCCGTATGTAAACAATATGACTTTTCTTGTATACAAAAATAGGGCGGTTTCTAGCGAGACGCAAGGGTCTAGGCGCCAATAAGCGACAAAAATGCTAGCCTAAAAGTTTGACCAATTGTTCAGGATTCAAAGGTTTAACGACGTTTAAACTGAGAAACGCTATTAGTGTCAGAGGATTAGCGGCAAGCTGCGTTGCGGTACGCTATTAATGCCGCTATTTTGTATACAAATAATTAGTTGCCGCACTGGCATTGCTCATCGAATAGAAGCTAACCAGTGTTGGTCAGAAATATGACCGAAGGAGATAACGATGTCGTCCTCATCCATGGTGCATTACCCCCGTGATTTGATCGGTTACGGACGCAACCCGCCTCACGCCAATTGGCCCAATAAAGCCAAAATTGCCGTCCAGTTCGTGCTTAATTACGAAGAAGGCGGCGAAAATAGCGTGCTGCACGGCGATGCAGGCTCGGAGCAGTTTCTGTCGGAAATCATCGGTGCACCGGCTTATCCAGATCGCCACTTGAGTATGGAGTCTATTTACGAATATGGCTCCCGCGCCGGGGTGTGGCGCATTTTGCGCGAGTTTGAGAAACGCGACCTACCGCTCACCGTGTTTGGCGTTGCCATGGCGCTGGAGCGCAACCCGGATGTGGCGCTTGCATTTAAAGAGCTGGGCCACGAGATTGCCTGCCACGGCTACCGCTGGATTCACTATCAGGAAGTGCCCGAGCATGTTGAGCGGGAGCATCTACAGCAGGCCATGGAAATTTTTCAGCGTCTTTACGGTGAGAAGCCACAAGGCTGGTACACCGGCCGCGATAGCCCTAATACCCGACGGCTAGTACTGGACGAAGGCGGTTTCCTTTACGATAGCGACTACTACGGCGACGACTTGCCTTTTTGGACGCAGGTGACCGATAGTCAGGGCAGTGACCACAACCATCTGATTGTGCCCTACACGTTGGACAGCAACGATATGCGCTTTGCCGCACCGCAAGGTTTCAACACCGCGGATCACTTCTTTACCTACCTGCGCGATGCCTTTGATGTACTTTACGCAGAAGGGGAAGAGGCGCCGAAAATGCTCTCGGTGGGCATGCACTGTCGTTTGTTGGGGCGCCCGGGGCGTTTTCGCGCGCTGCAGCGCTTTTTGGATTATATCGAAACCCACGACCGCGTTTGGGTGGCCCGCCGGGTCGATATCGCCCGTCATTGGGCAGAGCACCACCCGGCGCCAACCCATTGAAAGGCAAAATAATGAAACAACCTACTTACTACGCCCCCACCGGCGGGCACCCGCCGCAAACCCAAATAACCGCTGACCGTGCTGTATTTACTGAAGCCTATGCGCTGATTCCTAAAGGCGTGATGCGCGATATCGTCACCAGCAACCTGCCGTTTTGGGAAAGCACCCGGCTGTGGGTGCTGGCGCGGCCGCTGTCGGGGTTTGCGGAAACGTTCTCCCAGTACATTATGGAAGTCCAGCCCCAGGGCGGTAGCGATAAGCCCGAGCCAGACCCCCAGGCGGAAGGCGTGCTGTTTATTGTTGAAGGTGAGTTAACGCTTACTTTATCGGGCGAGCGCTACGTTATGCAGCCCGGCGGCTATGCGTTTATTCCTCCTGGTAGTAACTGGCAGGTGCGAAACGAATCTAACGCGCCGGTGCGTTTCCACTGGGTACGCAAGGCGTATGAATTTGTGGAAGGGCTCGAGGTGCCACAAGCGTTTGTCACCAATGAGCAGGACATTGCTCCCATCGAAATGCCGGGCACAGAAGGGCGCTGGGCCACTACACGTTTTGTCGACCCTGCGGACGTTCGCCACGATATGCACGTCAATATCGTGACCTTTCAGCCCGGCGGCGTGATCCCCTTTGATGAAACCCATGTCATGGAGCATGGTTTATACGTGCTTGAAGGCAAGGCCGTTTATCACCTGAATCAAAATTGGGTAGAGGTAGAAGCCGGGGACTTCATGTGGCTACGCGCCTTCTGCCCCCAGGCCTGCTACGCCGCTGGTCCAGGGCCATTTCGGTATCTGTTGTATAAAGATGTTAATCGCCATGCCTCTCTTCGCCTAAGTGCACACTAAAAAGGCGGGGGCAGGCCGGAGAGGAGGTCCTACGCCATGGATGGCGTAGGTAGCGCCCAAGGATGGGTTCACAGCGCCTCCTCGTAGGCCTGCCCTCGACTGAGGTATATCTTCAGGGCAGCTTTCAAGGAAAACTTTATGCTAGAAATAAAAGCCGAGCCGCTAACGGCTGAAGCCTTCGCTCCTTTTGGCGATGTGATGGATGCACAAACCTCTGCGTCGTTTCCCATTAACGCCGGGCGTACCCAACGCCATCATGATCTGGCCAAGGTAGAAACCTTGGGCGAAAACGCCCGCACGCTGATTAATATCTTCGTGAGCCAGCCGATTACACTACCGCTGGAGCTAACGTTTCTAGAGCGTCACCCCCAGGGCAGCCAAGCGTTTATGCCGCTGCATCAGGAACGTTTTATCGTTGTAGTGGCGCCGCCCGGTGAACATATCAATCCTGACGAAGTGCGTGCTTTTGTGACCGATGGCCACCAAGGCGTGAATTACCGCGCAGGCACTTGGCACGCCATCCAGTCAGTGCTAGAACGTGAGGGCGAGTTCTTGGTGGTGGATCGGGGCGGCGATGGCAATAACTGCGATGAGTTTCCCCTGGCAATTACCGTTACGTTGGAATAATACGTACATTTCGTGTTGCAGAGCTGTCATATAGAACGCGTTAAACTGATAAGCTAGTGTTATTAAACAAAGTCACTACACGCTCATTAGCATGGTTGGAATATTATGAACGCACTGCACTTCTCTACGATCCGTCGTACCAAAATTGTCGCCACCCTTGGACCTGCCAGCGACCGTGAAGGCGTATTGGAGGCCATGCTCAAGGCGGGTGTTGATGTGGTGCGTCTTAATTTCTCTCACGGTACCGCCGATGATCACCGCCGCCGGTTAACCGAGGTGCGTGAAATTGCCGCCAAACTGGGCCGCAGCGTAGCGGCTCTAGGCGACCTCCAAGGTCCCAAGATCCGCATTGCGCGGTTTAGAGATGGCGCCGTGGTGCTTAAAGAAGGCCAGCCGTTCATTCTCGATATGGAGCTCGACGGGGATGCGGGCGATATTCATCAGGTGGGCTGTGACTACAAAACCTTGTCACAAGACGTGGCCGCCGGTGACCGCCTTCTGTTAGATGACGGACGTTTGGTGCTGGATGTGGCCCGCGTCGACGGCCAACAGGTGCATACCACTGTGGTTGTGGGCGGCAAGCTCTCCAACCATAAAGGCATCAACAAGCAGGGCGGCGGCCTCTCCGCCCCGGCGTTGACAGAGAAAGACAAAGAAGACCTCAAAACCGCTGTTGATATTGGCGTCGACTATCTCGCGATTTCCTTCCCTCGTCATGCCGAAGATATGCTGGAAGCACGCCGTTTACTGGGCGAAGCGGGTAAGGACATTGGCCTGGTCGCCAAGGTCGAGCGCGCTGAAGCGGTCGCTGATGACGCCACCCTGGACGGCATTATCGAAGCTTCCGAAGCGGTCATGGTGGCACGCGGTGATTTAGGCGTAGAAATTGGCGATGCCAAGTTGGTTGGCGTTCAGAAACGTATGATCAAGCGGGCGCGTTCTCTTAACCGTGCGGTGATTACCGCAACGCAGATGATGGAAAGCATGATTTCGGCGCCGCTACCCACTCGTGCCGAAGTGTTTGATGTGGCCAACGCGGTATTGGATGGCAGCGATGCGGTCATGCTCTCAGCGGAAACGGCGGCGGGCGACTATCCGCTGGAAACCGTGGAAGCGATGTCACGAGTTTGCTTGGGCGCTGAGCGTGAAAAATCCGCCCAGGAGTCTGGTCACCGTATTCATGAAGGCTTTACTCGCCCGGATGAAACCATCGCGCTTTCCGCTATGTATGCTGCGAACCATATGACTGGCATTACCGCGATTGCCTGCATGACATCGTCGGGCTATACGCCATTGATCGCGTCGCGCATTCGTTCCGGTCTGCCGATTGTGGGCTTGGCGCATAACCCTATCGCTCAGCGCCGTATGGCACTTTACCGTGGGGTCGTTTCGCTGCCGTTTGATACCTCTGATATGACACCCACCGAGCTAAACGACCGTGCGCTGGAACTGTTGGTGAAGACCGGTATCTCCAAAGCAGGCGATCACGTGATCCTTACCCGCGGCGACCATATGAATGCTCATGGTGGTACCAATACCATGAAGGTGATGGAGATTACCGATCAGCATGCTGAGCCTAGCAACAGCTAATGTAGCTCGCGGGCTGCTGCTGGTCTGCTTGTGTTTGCTATTAACAGGCTCCCCCGTGAAAGCGGGGGAACCTCCTATTTTGGCGGCAGCCTCTGATCTGCAGTTTGCGCTGACGGAGGCCGCGGAGCAGTTTCAACAAGAAACCGGCCACGCGCTGCGGCTCAACTTTGGTTCGTCGGGCAACTTCCGTCGCCAAATCGCCCAGGGCGCACCTTTCGAGCTGTATCTTTCTGCTGATGAGCGCTACGTTCAGGCGCTTTATAAAGAGGGCCACACCCAAGACGAGGGCGTTATTTACGCCATTGGTCGGTTAGTGTGGCTGCAGCGCGCAGGGCGCGGTGATTTGCCCAGTGCCGATGCGCCACTGGCTGGGGTAGAGGCCGCGCTTGAAGCGCAAGTGAGCGGCACTACTGAACGCATCGCCCTGGCGAATCCCGAACACGCGCCCTATGGCGTGGCGGCGCAGCAGGTTCTTGAGCACGCCGGGCTTTGGCAGCAAACCGAGGCACTGCGGGTGCTGGGTGAAAATGTCTCACAAGCGGCGCAGTTTGCGCTTTCCGATGATGCGCGCGGTGGTCTGGTGGCTTATTCCTTGGCATTGGCCCCCGCGTTAAGTGAACGAAGTGAGTACGTACTTATCCCCGAGGCTTGGCATAGCCCGCTTCGACAACGCATGGTGTTGACCAATCAGGCGGGAGATGTCGCCACTGCCTTCTATCAGTGGCTGCAAGAGGAAGAGGGGCAATCGATTTTGCGTACCTACGGGTTTAGCGTCGAATAATGGAAGGAGCATAATGGATTGGTCGGCGCTGTCGGTTTCGTTACGCCTCGCGGTGTTCACCTGCCTCATTCTCCTGCCCATCGCTATTTGGTTAGGCCGCTCTCTGGCCTATGCGCGTTTCCGGGGTAAAGGACTATGCGAAGCGCTGATTGCACTACCGCTGGTATTGCCGCCTACCGTACTGGGCTTTTATCTGCTGTTGAGCTTTGGCCGCGATGCGCCGGTGGGCTCGTTTTGGGCAGGAATGACCGGCAGCGGGCTGAATTTCACTTTCTCGGGCATATTACTGGCCTCCCTGATCGCCAATCTACCGTTTGCTGTGCAGCCCATTCAGCGCGCCTTTGAGCACGTGCCCCACAACCTGCGGGAAGCGGCCTGGTGCAGCGGCTTGAGCCCCAGGCAAACGCTGCTGCGTATCGAACTGCCCTTGGTGTGGCCAGGCATTATGTCAGCGGCAGCGCTCACCTTTGCCCATACGCTGGGCGAATTCGGCGTCATCTTGATGGTGGGGGGCGCTATTGATGGCGAAACCCGCACCCTTGCCATTGCCATCTATGATCGCGTTCAAGCCTTTGACGAACAGGGCGCGGCACAGATGTCGGCGCTGTTGCTGTTGGTGTCGTTTATTACCTTGGGGCTTGTCTATGGACTGGCTGGGCGCAGGCGGTGGGCACGTGGCTGAGTCGTGTATCGCAAGTCTGCGTGTGGCGGTCAATCAAACGGGGCCGATTCCACTGGCCGCCGATTTTATCTGCCAACCTGGGGAACTGCTGGCGCTGGTAGGGCCGTCGGGTAGCGGGAAAACCACGCTGCTGCGCACTATTGCCGGGCTCTATCGCCCTCAAAATGGGCGTGTGGAATGCGCTGGCGACGTTTGGTTTGATGCTGAACGTAAGCATTCACTTCCACCCCAGCATAGGCAAGTCGGCATGGTGTTTCAGGACTATGCGCTGTTTCCCCACTTAACCGCGTTAGAAAATATTCAACTACCACTGCGTCACCTGCCTCAACCCCAGCGCCGAGAACAGGCGGAACAGTGGCTGGCCAAGGTGCGTTTAGATGGACTGGGCAACCGCTACCCAAATGCACTTTCCGGTGGGCAGCGCCAGCGTGTCGCGCTGGCCCGCGCCTTGGCCCGCGATCCGAAAGTGCTGTTGCTCGATGAACCGTTTTCAGCGGTGGATCAAGTCACCCGTCGGCGTTTGCAGCGCGAACTGGCACTGCTCCGCCAGCAAATCGAGATTCCCATCGTGCTGGTGACGCATGACCTGGAGGAAGCCACTGCACTGGCTGATCAAATCTGCGTGTTGCATAACGGTGTAAGCCTTCAGCAGAATTCGCCCGAGGCACTGTTCAGCCGCCCAGCCACGCCGCTAGTAGCACGCTTGCTGGACCGCCATAATCTGTTTGAAGGCACCGTTGTAGAGGTAGCAGGGCAGCGCCGTTTGCAATGGGGAGGAACTTACCTGGAAGTCGCGGAAGGACTTACCAACCTACCACTGGGAGAGACCGTGGCCTGGTATTTGCCGCCTTCCGATATTGTGCTTCATCGTCGTGATCGGCCGTCGCAAGGCGAGCGGGAAAACCCGCTGACTGCCACGGTCAGTGAGGTAGTGGTGTTGGGTGGCATTACGTCAGTTTCCTTAAGCGTTGGCCACGGTGATATGTTACGTTTCGACATTGCCACCCATGCTGCACGTCGCAATCAGTTAACCCGCGGGGCAGTGGTGAATGTTTCACTGCTGGCGGCAGGAATACACCTGTTGCCAGGCCACCGAGTTCGCGCAGATGCGCATGACAAAAGGAAGTAAGCATGGATCACACGCGTCGCACGCTGCTTAAAGCATCGTTACTGTTACCGCTGGCGGCGCTGCTGCCGATGTCGTTACTCAGCTCGTTTGCCTGGGGGCAGGCAACGAAAGAGATGCAGACGCTGGCGCTGGCTATTCATAGCGAGGGCGGTCCGCACCGCTTAGACGTTGAGGTGGCAGAAACATCCTCTCAGCGACAGCGCGGATTGATGGGGCGTGAGAGCCTGCCGGAAGCGCAGGGCATGCTATTTCGTTTTGAGAATGAGCAATCGGTCAATAACGCTTTTTGGATGTATAAGACATTGATTCCCCTTGATATTGCCTTTATCGATGCAAATGGCCGTATCGTGGCGATTAATACCATGCCGCCCTGTG
Source organism: Vreelandella maris (assembly GCF_013371085.1). Lineage (GTDB taxonomy): Bacteria > Pseudomonadota > Gammaproteobacteria > Pseudomonadales > Halomonadaceae > Vreelandella > Vreelandella maris. The sequence continues at coordinate 171,767 of NZ_JABWCV010000003.1, forward strand.
AGTCCACTTCACCGAGCGACTGCCCCTCTTACCCTCCTGGTACGGCGTATCATTCAGCGCTAGAGGTTAATGGCGGCTACTTTGCCGAGCGCGGCATCAAAGTAGGCGACTGTGTTTCCATCCCTGAAGACGCCGGCTTCTGCCAACCTGAGAATTAAGCGGGGCGAGGGTTGCGGTGAAACTTCAGCACAATCAAAGCGATACCCGCGACTACTAAGCCACCGCCCACCAGTTTATGCACGCCTAGGCTGTCGCCCATCAACAGCGCGCCTAGGCCGACCGCCAATACCGGTACGAGCAGCGTCATGGGTACCACGCGGTTGACCGGATGGCGGCGTAATAGGGCGTACCAGATCCCGTAAGCCACAATCGATGACATCACGGCGGTGTAAACCATTGCCCCCCAGCCCATCCAGCTTGCCTGCCGCATCGCCTGCCACTGGCCGCTTTCAAACAGCCACGAGCCCAGCGCTACCTGGGGCACTGCAAATAGCGCCACCCAACCTGCAAGCGCTAAGGGGGCGATGGGTGGGCCGCGTTTAATCAATAGCTGCGATACCGCCCAACCGAGAGCGCTCATTAATAAAATACTGAGCGGCAGAGGCGAAGGCAGTGTGGGCCCTCCGGCGAGCACGATCACTCCGGCAAACGAGAGTAGCAACCCCGCGATACGTTTGGGTCCCAGCTTCTCTTTGAGGAATACCACGGCTAGCAGTGTCGCAAAAGGGGTACCCATTTGTAGCAACAGCGCGCCAGTACCTGCTTCGGCCTGCCCCAAGCCAATAAATAGCAGGGCAAAGTGGAGACTGCCGAAGGTGATGGATAACAGCAGCAAAAACGGTAGCTGTGCCCGCGCTACCGGGTAGAAGGGCACCAGCAGCACCGCGACCAGCATAAAGCGCAGCGTGGTCATCAACAGCGGCGGCAACTCCACCACACCGACCTTGATCACAATGATATTCAGCGCCCAAATGACGATAACAAATAGGCCAAGCAGCAGGTCGCGTAGGGGCACATTGATGTCCGTTCGTTGATGTTTTTTGCTAGATGAAAACGAGCGTCATTTCATACGCTGCGCGATCTCTCGCCATAGTGCGGTGTAGGCGCGACCGCCAGGACTGCTGCGGGCGAAATGCCCGACCGGCGCGCGTTCGACACCCATGCGCTCGACCGCACTAGCGTTTGGCACGGTCGTGGACAAGCGCCTCGGCCAGCGCTCGCTGAGACTCTCCATCACCTCGCGGTGGAGGGTTTTGCGGCGGTCGGCGAGGGTTACGAACGGCCAGATTGGGCAAGCCTGCTCGACCGCGTCAAGATGACCGTCCAGTTGCTCGAGGGTGCGCAAAGACAGGGTCGTCGGCACCACCGGCACCAGTAGGGCATCGACGCTGGAGAATATCTGGTCGGCGAGTGCCGACAAGCTCGGCGGGCAGTCGAGTATCACCAGGTCGTAACTGGTCATTACTGGTTTGAGGATCTTGCGCAGTCGACTAGGTTTGCGGGTTTCCATCGACGCTTCCAGGTCGCGGGAGCCCAGTGCCGCAGGCAGCAGGTCGAGCCCCTCAATGTCGGTCTCGCGGATCGCCCGATCAAGGTCGGCCTTGCCCTTGACCAGTTTGTCGACACCACCGCGCACTTTGGGTTTGCTGCGCAGGTAGAAGGTGGTGGCTGCCTGGGGGTCGATATCCCACAGCAACACTCGCTTGCCGTCGCGTGCCGCTTCAGCGGCGAGATTGACGGCGGAGGCGGTCTTACCCACGCCGCCCTTGATACTGTAAAGCGCCAGCATCTGCATGGGAAACTCCTTGATTGGTAACTGTTTTAGTCTAACCGATTGGCCCACACGGATACGTGACGTTTCTATGACGGCGGCGGTGGTAGTAGCGTCACACCGCTGTGATACACGCCGAAAGTCGGTCGTTAATAGCCGATAGAATGGCTTTCCTTCCCCTCAAGAATACCTACAATGGAGTGCTTATCGCCAACATGCACGCAATGCGCACCGTTATTTAGGCGATACAGTGATAGACCTCCTTATAAAGTCACCATAAAAATCGATAAAAAAGGATCTACTATGACGCTGAAACGCTCAATGGCTCGTTTCACTGCCGGCTTGGCAGGTGCGGCTCTGCTTTCCGCTTCCCTGTCTGCACAAGCTCGTGAACTCTCGGTGTCCACTGTTTTGTCCGACGCTTTCCCTTGGGGGCAGGCGGCGGAGAAGTGGGCCGAATTGGTGGAAGAACGCAGCGGTGGTGAACTCACGCTGCGCGTTTACCCCAACTCTCAGCTTGTTTCCGGCGACCAAACCCGCGAATTTTCCGCTATGCGTTCTGGGCTAATCGACGCTGCGGTGGGCTCGACGATCAACTGGTCGCCCCAGGTGCCGGAACTCAATCTATTCTCCTTACCGTTCTTCATTCCCGATGAAGCCGCCGTGGATGCGGTCACCGGTGGTGAAGCGGGAGAGCTAGTGTTTGAAGCAATCGAATCACGTGGGGTTATCCCGTTAGCCTGGGGTGAAAACGGTTTCCGTCAGGTTTCCAATTCGCGTGGGCCGATTAGTCAGCCGGATGACCTGGACGGTCTGAAAATTCGTGTGGTGGGTTCGCCGCTGTTCCAGGATACCTTCTCTGCACTGGGCGCCGACCCCACCCAAATGAGCTGGACCGATGCTCAGCCAGCGTTAACGACTGGCGCGGTGGACGGCCAGGAAAACCCGCTTTCTGTGTTTGACGTGGCGCGTATTGATCAAGTGGGCCAAGAGCATTTAACACTCTGGAACTACATGAATGATCCGCTGATTTTCGCCGTTAACCAGCAGGTTTGGCAGTCGCTGGATGAAGAGCAGCAAACCATGCTGCGTGAAACCGCCAAGGAAGCTGGTGAATGGGAAATCGCCATGACCCGTGAAGAGGAGAGTGAACGCTTAGCGGCGATTCAAGAGCGCGGTGTGACGGTGACCGAGCTTTCTGATGAGCAGTACCAAGCGTTTGTCGATGCGACACAGTCCGTTTATGAGAAATGGGCGCCGCGCATTGGTGAAGAGGTGGTCAACGCCGCACAAACGGCTATCGACGCACGTTAATTACCTATGATGTTCTAACTCCCGGCCCTCAAGGCTGGGAGTTTTTTGCTGTGAGGCTGCCATGAAAGGCTTTCCTGATGCACGCCCCGAGCGCTGGCTGGGCGCGCTGGCGTTAATCATTATCTCATTGATCAGCCTAGGTAATGTCATTACCCGCTATCTGACCGGTGGCTCTTTTTCGTTTACGGAGGAGTTTTCGGTGTTTTTGTTGGTGGTGCTGACGTTTGCCGGTGCTTCGGTGGCGCTGCGGCGCAACAGGCATATTCGCATCGGTTTTTTGGAGCGTGCACTGCCGCCCAAGTACCGCCGTGCGCTGATTGTTTTTCAAGCGCTGTGCGGTGCCATTGTGCTGGGTTTGATCACTTGGTATGGCGGCAAGTTGGCTTGGCAGGAGTATCAGTGGGAGTCGCTTTCGCCTGGGCTGGGGTTGCCGCAGTGGTGGTATTTGGTTTGGCTGCCCGTGCTTTCCGCGGCCATGTTATGGCGCTTGTTCCAGCAGACCGCTGACCGTTTGACGGGGAGGCTCACCGATGAGCCCTGATGTGTGGATGATTCTGGCCTTTGCAGGCTTGCTGATTGCGGGTGTGCCGGTGGCGTTTTCATTAGCGCTTTCCGGGGCTGTCGGCATCTTGCTTGGCTTGTCGCCGGATATGCTGGCGACCTTGGGCACTAATACCTATAACAGCATCGCCAAGTACCCCTTGATTGCGATTCCGTTATTCATTTTAACCGGGCTTATCTTTGAGCGTTCCGGTGTGGCGCTTCGCTTGGTGCGTTTTGCCCAGGCGCTGATTGGCCCTCGCCACGGCGGCTTGGCGCTGGTCGCGGTGTTGGTGTGTATGATTATGGGCGGCATGAGCGGCTCTGGCCCTGCCGATGCGGCGGCCGTGGCGATGGTGATGCTGCCCAGCATGACCAAAGCGGGCTACCCCAAGCCGTTTTCGGCCACGCTGATTGCGGCCTCAGCCTCGACGGCGATTCTTATACCGCCGTCTGTGGCGCTGATTCTTTACTCGGTTGTGGTGCCCGGTGTTGATTTGCGGGCGCTGTTTGCGGCGGGGCTGTTTCCTGGCGTGTTGGCGGGGATAGCACTGCTGGTGCCTGCCATGATCGTTTCCAAACGCTATGGTTGGGAGGGCGGCACGCCGTTAGAGGGCGCTGAACAGCTCAGTGTGCGCACCACCTTTAAGCAGGCGATACCGGCGCTGTTTGCGCCGGTGCTGATTTTAGGCGGCTTGCGTTCAGGCTTGTTTACACCCACTGAAGCCGCCGTGGTGGCGGTGGCCTATGGCGCGATTGTCGGGCTTTTTCTTACTCGTGAACTGTCGCTACGCGATTTGTGGGAGCTGTTAGGCGAGGCGGCGATTATCTCAGGGGTGGTGATGCTGATTATCGCGCTGGCCGGAATTTTTGCCTGGGCGGGCACCATGCTGGGCACCTTCCGCCACTTGGCGGAGTGGATCATTAGCCTGACCGATAACGGCGTGCTGCTGCTTATTCTGGTGATGTTGGCGGTGCTGGTCGCCGGGATGCTGCTGGATGCGATCTCGATTTATCTGATTATGATGCCGATCTTGATACCCGTGATGCAGCACTTTGAATGGAACCCGGTGTGGTTCGGCATTCTATTGGCAATGAACATTGCTATTGGCCAGTTTACCCCGCCGGTGGCGGTGAATTTGATGGTGACGACCGAGGTGGCCAAAATTCGTTTGGAGCAAACGCTCGGCTGGGCGCTGCTGTTTGTGGTGGCAATGGGGTGTGCGCTGGCGCTGGTGGCTATTTTCCCCGCTATCGCGCTGTGGCTGCCTACCGTGTTGGGCTATAACGTTTGATGTGGGCTCAGAAATTAGTGACCATAAGGCATTGCTCATGTCTAACAAGCAGTGCATATCCTTATCCCCTATGCCAAAACGGTATAGGGATTAACGCTTACTAAACGTTACCAACCACTAAACTACTATCTACCAAGCTGAAATGCGTTTTAAATAGCGATAGGTACTGCGGCATGTCGTTAAGCACGCTTTTTTCGCTAAAGGCTTAGTTTTTCGCTAAAGTAGTATTAGCAGGCATCCAACGGGTGCTTGTAACAGATTGTCTTAAAAACAGTTTGTCTTGAAAATAGAATGTCTTGAAAAACGTTTTGGAGCAGAATCACCTATGGGAACAATTCACTAGGTGAGCCCAAAGCGTGCAGTGCTCATAACATCAATATAAAGAGGTGTGTTCATGAAACGCCATACGTTTTCTACCGCTGCTTTCTCCGGTGCGCTACTGGCCGCCGCTGCCTTCGCCTCTCCGGCGATGGCACAGGATGACGAGCAATTCATCACCATCGGCACCGGTGGCCAAACCGGCGTTTACTACGTCGTAGGGCAGTCGATCTGTCGTTTGGTTAATCGTCTTGAAGACGCTGATATTAAGTGTAACGCACCTTCCACCGGTGGTTCTGTCGCCAATATCAATGGCATCAAGTCCGGCGAATTGGACATGGGTGTCGCTCAATCGGATGTCCAGTACCAAGCCTACAATGGTACCGGGAATTTCGAAGGCGAGCCCTATGAGGACCTGCGGGCTGTGTTCCGTGTCCACGGTGAGCCATTGACCCTGCTTGCACGTGCTGATTCAGGCATCGAGACACTCGATGATTTGGAAGGAAAGCGCGTCAATATCGGTAACCCAGGCTCAGGCCAGCGCAACACCATGGAAGTGGTGATGGAGGCCAAGGGTTGGACCGAAGATACTTTCTCTTTGGCATCTCAGCTTGATGCGGCCGAGCAAGCAGCGGCGCTCTCCGATAATAACGTCGATGCCATGGTGTATGTCGTTGGCCACCCCAACGGTTCCATCCAAGAAGCCACCACCACAGTTGATGCTCGTTTGATTCCGCTGAATGACGAAGACATTCAGGGCATCATCGATGAATACCCCTACTACTCCGCATCGGTCATTCCGGGTGGTCTGTATCGCGGCAATGACGAAGATGTCGAAACTTTCGGTGTAGCAGCGACATTTGTCACCACCGCTGAAGCTGACGAAGAAGTTATCTACCAGACTGTAAAAGCGGTTTTTGATAACTTTGATCGTTTCAAGCAGCTGCATCCGGCTTTCGAGAACCTAGTTCCAGAAGAGATGGTAACTCAGGGCCTTTCCGCACCGTTGCATGATGGGGCGGCGCGTTACTACCGTGAGCAAGGCTGGATTGAGTAATCCTTCAGCCTGAGGTGTTGCTACCTTAGTAAGAAATGCGCGGTTACCCCAGGGTGCCGCGCATTTTGGTTTAGAATGTTGATAGGGCACTTAGAATGTTGATAGGGCATTTCGATATGGCAATGATGCGTCAATCGACTCGGAGCAGGGCAGTCATATGACAGAAGATAAGAACAGGCCTTCGGGAGTCGGAGGAGACTTGGAGGATATGGTCGCCTCCAGCGACACGGGAGCCCGCAAACCAGCCGGTATGCCCGGCAAGCTCTTGGTAAGCATTGCGGCAGCGTGGTCCCTTTTTCAATTGTGGATCGCATCCCCAGTGCCCTTCGTTTTGGGTTTTGGCGTGTTTAGTGCCACGGAAGCCCGCTCTATTCACTTAGCCTTTGCGCTGTTCCTGGCGTATATGGCCTATCCGGCACTCAAGCGCTCCCCGCGCGACCGTGTGCCGATCCAGGATTGGGTGCTGGCAGCGGCGGCGGCCTTTTGTGGCGCTTATATGTTCATGTTTTATGAGCAGTTATCGCAACGCCCCGGCGCACCGATACTGCAGGACGTGATTATTGGTATAGCCGGGATACTGCTGTTGCTCGAAGCGACACGTCGAGCGCTTGGCCCGCCGTTAATGATTGTGGCGTCAGTTTTTCTGCTTTATAGCCTGGCTGGCCCTTGGATGCCGGGGATTCTTTCCCATGGTGGGGTGAGTCTCTTTGGTTTGATTAATCATCAGTGGTTAACAACTCAAGGGGTCTTCGGTATTGCGCTGGGCGTCTCAACCAGCTTCGTATTCCTATTTGTGTTGTTCGGTGCTCTGCTCGATAAGGCGGGCGCTGGCAATTACTTTATCAAGGTGGCGTTTTCGCTGCTTGGTCACTATCGCGGTGGGCCAGCGAAAGCCGCCGTGGTGGCCTCGGCCATGACCGGTCTGATTTCCGGCTCCTCTATTGCTAACGTGGTAACCACCGGTACCTTTACGGTGCCGATGATGAAGCGTGTTGGGTTTTCCGCTGAAAAGGCGGGGGCTGTCGAAGTGGCATCGTCGGTCAACGGACAGATTATGCCGCCGGTGATGGGGGCGGCCGCTTTTTTGATGGTCGAATATGTCGGTATTTCTTATGTCGAAGTGATTAAGCATGCTTTCCTGCCCGCGCTAATCTCCTATATCGCGCTGGTCTACATCGTTCACCTTGAGGCCCTAAAAGCCAATATGAAGGGGCTGCAAAGCAGTAACCCACCTAAGCCGCTGGTCAATAAAGTGATCGGCTTCCTTGGTGGTCTGCTGCTGATGATGGTCACCGCGTTGGCAGTCTATTATGGTCTTGGCTGGCTCAAGCCGGTGTTGGGTGAGGCGACGCCCTGGGTGGTGGCTGTTGGGCTTACGGTTATTTATATCGCTCTGCTCAAGCTGGCGGCCGGTTACCCCGAGCTTGAGCTCGATGATCCTAATGAACCGATTTATTCGCTGCCGCAAACCAAGCCCACAGTGCTGGTTGGCTTGCAGTACATCCTGCCGGTGATTGTGCTGGTCTGGTGTCTGATGGTGGAGCGCTTATCGCCAGGGTTGTCGGCGTTCTGGGCCACTGTGTTCATGATTTTTATCATTCTTACTCAGCGCCCGATCACGTCGATTTTTCGCGGACGCAGCGATATGCGTGCGGATCTGCGTGAAGGTGCGATGGATCTATGGAATGGCCTGGTCACCGGCGCCCGCAACATGATCGGCATCGGCATTGCGACGGCTACCGCCGGTATTATCGTCGGTGCCGTCTCGCAGACCGGGGTGGGCCTGGTGCTAGCCGAGGTGGTGGAAACGCTGGCCATGGGCAACTTGATGCTGATTTTGCTGCTTACCGCAGTGCTTAGTTTGATTCTCGGCATGGGGCTACCTACAACGGCTAACTACATCGTCGTCTCGGCACTACTGGCGCCGGTCATCGTCAACTTGGGCGCTGAAAATGGCTTGCTGGTGCCGTTGATTGCGGTACACCTGTTCGTGTTCTACTTCGGCATCATGGCCGACGTTACCCCGCCGGTGGGGCTTGCGTCCTTTGCGGCGGCGGCAGTATCCGGTGGTGACCCTATTCGAACCGGCTTTCAGGCGTTCTATTACAGCCTTCGTACCGCAGCGCTGCCGTTCCTGTTCATCTTTAATACCGACCTGCTGCTCATCGATGTGACCTTCCTTCAGGGGGTGCTGATCTTTGTGGTGTCGACCATCGCGATGCTGATTTTCGCCGCGGCGACCCAGGGCTTCATGATTACGCGCAACCGTTGGTATGAGTCTATTGTACTGCTGCTGATTGCGTTCACGCTGTTCCGCCCCGGCTTCTGGATGGACATGATTCATGATCCCTACGAGTCCATCCCGCCCGCGCAATTTGTCGAAGCATTGGGTGGTGTCGATGAAGACTCGACGCTGCGCTTGCAGATTGCCGGTCTTGATGATTATGGCGATCCCATGACCACTTACATGACATTGCCGGTGCCTGAAGGTGAAACAGGTCAAGAGCGGCTTGATAACTTGGGTATGGAGCTATTTATTGAAGATGGCACGGCGACCGTTGATATGGTGACCTACGGCAGCCAAGCGGCTGAACTCGGTTTCGACTTCGATCAAGAAATCATCGAAGTGTTAGCCCCCGTGAACCGCTGGACGAAAGAGATCATGTGGATTCCTGCCTTCTTGCTCTTTGGGTTGATTGTGTTGATGCAGCGTCGGCGTCGTGATGACACCCAAGCGACCGCCACCGCATGAAGGAGAGTGCCATGTACAGTAAGATCATGTTGCCGGTGGATTTGAACGAGGAGGCTTCCTGGACGAAGGCGCTGCCCACGGCATTGACGCTATGCCGAACTTTCGGCGCCTCGCTTCATGTGGTCACGGTACTGCCGGACTATCGCATGCCCATGGTGGGTTCCTACTTCCCCAAGGACTTCGCCCAAAAAGCGCATGTCGCGATCACCGATGCGCTTCACGCGTTCATCAAAACGAATGTGCCCGATGATATTCAGGTGCAAAGTGTCATTGTGGATGGTTCGCCTTGGGAGGCCATTATCAAAGCCGCTAAGAAACTGGATGTGGATCTGATCGTCATGGCCTCTCACAATAAGCGTAAGTTTGTCGATTATGTGCTCGGCCCTAATGCAGAGCACGTTGTGCACCATGCCAAAATGTCGGTAATGATTGTGCGCTAGACATTCAAAGCGTCACGTAGCAAAACCAAAAACTCCGGGCAGCTAGCCCGGAGTTTTTTATGGCTGGTACCTAAAGTTGGCTACATACGCTTTTGCTAACGCAGCAATTAAATTGGCGTTTTAAGACCTTCTCATGGATTTTTTGTACGCATAACCTTTCAGTCAACGCCTCGTGTCTTCAGGTCAGCTACATTAAGAGAGCATTAAGAAAGCACTGAGAGAATGCACTGAAAATAGTGTTAAGCCATTAAGTTGGCATTAATGCCAGCAGCGCTAACAAGCGCTGATGCTTTGAGGTAAATCCTGAATTCAGGACCTAGTATCAGGTACAACAGGAGTGATGCCATGAATGCGGCTACAACAAAAACAAACCACCATTCAGATCAGCCCAGCGTTAAAATTACTATTAATAAGGTCGGATTGGATCGGCCTAGAGCGTGGTTGGCCGCGGGTGTAGAGGATTTTCGCCGCGCAACGGTGGTCAGTCTTTCGTATGGCATGTTTTGGGTCGGCTTGAGTATTGCTATCACCCTGGGCGCATTCACGCTGGGGTACTGGTATTGGCTGCTACCCATGATTGCTGGCTTTATGTTTATTGGGCCCTTGGTCGCGGTAGGTTCGTATGGCATCAGCCGAGCCTTAGAACGGGGGCAAGTGCCTAACCTGGGGGATGCATTCGGAAGCTGGAGACCCCACGCCGGTCAATTGGCGATGATGGGGGTCATGATGATGATCTTCTTTCTGGCCTGGATTCGTTTGGCTACTCTGCTGTTTGCCCTGTTTTTTGGTTTCGAAGTTCCCAGCCCTGCCACACTGTATACCGCGCTACTGACGACGTCTGAAGGGTTGGGCATGCTCGCTGTCGGTACGGTCGCTGGTGGCATTTTAGCCTTCGGCGCGTTTGCTATTAGTGTCGTGGCGATACCCACATTGATGGATCAAGACTTAACCTTTATGGAAGGGATTGAAGCCAGCGTACGCTGTGTTGCCCGGAACTTTCGCGTGATGCTGTTGTGGGCGGTGATTTTAACGCTGTGTGTGTTGGTGGGTGTGATGACATTCTATATTGGCTTGGCGCTAATCTTGCCAGTATTAGGTCACGCTAGCTGGCATGCCTATGAAGATTTAGTGCGCTTCGACCCGATTGAGAAAATTAGCTCGTAACTCGACTGTGAATAGCGAATAGCGCTTCCATTACGAAAAAAACATTACCCAAAAACAGTATTGAGCCTGACCTATTTAAGGAGATAGCGTAATCTTTATGCTGTCTCCTTTTATTTCTGGGCATTTAAACCAACGGGTCTTTTGGCGTGAGGTGTTGACTGTGAAAGCGTTATTAATGGGGTGGGTTGTGCTGATATTCAGCATTCCCCTAGCGGGACTCGCTGAAACAGCCGATGACTTAGAGGAACCCAGTGGGCCGGTTATTTTGACCGTTAGCGGTAATGTTGGCCTTACGAACGTTGGTAGTGAGGCGCAGTTTGACCGCGCCATTTTAGAGGCGTTACCACAGCACGAGTTCGATACCACCACACCCTGGACAGAAGCTAGTAACCACTATCGTGGACCTTTAATGCGCGACCTACTGGCGCGTTTAAACGCGGAAAGCGATACGGTACACGTCGTCGCCCTGAACGGCTACGAAGCGGAAATACCAGTGAGCGATTTTGAAGAGTATGACGTTATCTTAGCCCTCGAAAAGGATGAAAAAGCTATCCCCATTCGTGAGTACGGTCCGTTATGGGTGCTTTATCCCTTTGACCAGGATGAAGCGCTGTTAAGCGAAAAAATACGCTTCAGGGCGGTATGGCAGGTTATGCATATTGATGTCCGCTAGCGCTTCAACCGTACAGGCTTCCAGCCTGCTGCGTTATCCCCGCCGTTTTAAGCTCGTTGCCATCGTTGCGGTATCGCTATTTGCCGCGGCGTTGGTCGTCGCTACCCTGGCTGCTTGGCGGCAGGAAAATCTCACTCAGAGCCTGCGTGAAGATACCGCCTGGGTGGTTTATAAGCTGGACCGCGATGCGGTACAGCTCTTGAACCATCTATTGGCAGTGACGCGTGAGCCGCTTACGTCCGAGACGCATGATGAGCTAAACCTACGCTTTGAGCTGTTATATAGCCGCATTACGCTGCTCAATGAGGGTGAGGTCAGCACGTTATTGCAACAGATTGGTACTGCTCGGGAATTATTGGGCCAAATCCAGCAACAGCTGGATGTGCTGGATAGTATGTTTTATCCCTATGGTGGGCCTGAAATCGATGGGAGAATTGATCCATTACCGGTGGCGGTGCTGGAAGAGGAATTGCAGGCGCTAACGCAGTTAACAGAGCGTCTGGTTATTGCGATTAATGGCTATTTGGCCGAGTCGGCGACCGAAGAGCGCGCCCAGCTCAGCCTGCTCTACAAGCTCCTCATGTCACTAATCGTCGGAATGAGCTTAGCGGCTTTTCTGGTGATTGCTTTCCTGGTGCGCGAAATGCGCGAAAGTGCGGCGGTCAGGCGCGAGCAGGAGCAATTAGGCCAGCAATTGGAAGTTACTGCCAAACAGGCGCAGGCGGCGAATCAAGCAAAGTCAGACTTCCTCGCCATGGTCAGTCACGAAATTCGTACCCCGCTGAACGGTGTGATTGGAATGAGTGAATTATTACGTGAATCGGCGAGTCCCGCTCAGGTAGAGGATTACGCTCACACGATTCACGATAGTGCCAATCAACTGCTGGCAATGATTAATGAGATCCTCGATTTTTCTAAAATCGAGGCCGGTCACTTAACCCTGGAAACATCGCCTACTGCGTTAAAGCCGCTTATTGATAGTGTGGTGGTACTGCTTGCACCCAGGGCAAAAGTTAAAGGATTGACGTTTACGGTTAACATCGACCCACTGGTACCTGCCTGGGTGTTGGTCGATGCTGCCCGTCTGCGGCAGATCCTGCTAAACCTGATCGCCAATGCGATCAAGTTCACTGACCATGGCGAGGTAAGCGTCAAGGTCTCCTCTACGGTAGAACAGCTATTATTTGAGGTGATCGACACCGGTTGTGGCTTGAGCGAGCAGCAGCAAGAGCGGCTTTTTGAGCCTTTTCAGCAGGCGGATGAGTCAGTGGCCCGCCGCTTTGGTGGAACGGGGCTGGGGCTTGCGATCTGCAAGCGGTTAAGCGAAGCCATGCAAGGGCGGTTAGGGGTCAAGAGCCAATTAGGCCAGGGAAGTACCTTCTGGTGCCAGTTGCCCTTGGTAGCAGTCGATCCTGTTTCAGCGTCACTGCCCGTGATGCCTAAACGCGATTTTTCCGGCACAACGCTGCTGCTGGTGGAGGACAATGCGGTCAACCGCAAAGTCGCCATTGGCTTGTTATCGCGCCTAGGCTGCGATGTGATCTGGGCAGAGAATGGTCATGACGCCTTGGCAATGGCCCAGTCACAGCAGGTACAACTCGTCTTTATGGATATCCAGTTGCCCGATATAGATGGCTTGTTGGTCACTCAGCGCTTACGCGAACAGGGTGGCTGGCTGGCGAATGTTCCTATTGTCGCCATGACGGCAGGCGGCGTTGAAGATGATCGCCAACGCTGCTTGGCTGCGGGCATGAATGATTACATTACCAAGCCACTGTCGCTTTCGGCGTTAAGTAATGTGCTGGCGTTACAGCTTTTTGCCGCTCCCGACACGGCTCCTGTACCAGCATTAGCGGGAACACAAACGCCAACCGAGGAGCCGCCGTTACTGAATGCCGACACTCTCACTATGCTGAAAACGTCACTGGAAGAGTCGAGCCTGAGCCAACTGGCGATGCTTTACCATCAGCAAGTCAGCGATTACACCGAGCAACTGGCTGCTCTGGTGTCAACACCACTGACACCAGAGCAGCACCATCAAGTCATGCGTTTGGCGCACCAGCTGCGAGGTGAGTCAGTGAGCATGGGCGCTGACCAGCTAGCCGAATTGGCGAAGCAGTTGGAGATATTGGCCAAGACAAAGCAAGCCACTGCCCGCCAACTCAATGATGTGTTCAGCACGTTAAGGCTTTCTGCGGCGCAAACCCATGCCGCACTGGAGAGGTGGTGTCGTGACCACTTATCCCGTTGAAAAGGGCATTATTACGGCGGCTAGCCAGCATCCCGACGCTTCCTACGCTGCAGTCGAGCTAGCTTGCGCCCTATGTCACGAGCATTTGGGCTTCGTGCTGTTCTTCTGCAGCGCGGAGTATGATTTAGCGGGGCTGGCGGCCGCTTTAGAGCGAAGCTTTCCCTCCACGCCGCTTAGCGGCTGCACTACCGCTGGGGAAATAACGCCGCTTGGTTATGATCGCGGTTCGATCGTGGCGATGGGCTTTGATCGTCGTTGGTTTGCCATCGAAACAGCGCTGATCGATGACCTGGATCATTTTGAGTTGACCAACGCTCAGCCGCTAGTCGATACCCTATTGGAGCGTTGCCGTCGACAGGCCGTCGCGCCCATTAATGAGCACAGCTTTGCGCTCACCTTATTGGATGGCTTATCGAGTCGCGAAGAGCAAGTGCTTGCCACCTTGGATGCCGCGCTGGGGCGTATACCCAGCTTTGGCGGCTCTGCCGGCGATGATAATCATCTCAGCCATACCCACGTGTACACCGCCGGGCGCTTTCATACCCGGGCTGCGGTGGTAGTGATGATTAATACCCAGCTGCCCTTTGACGTCTTTTCGACTCACCATTTGACCCCAATGGCCCACAAACTCGTGGTGACGGAGGCGAATCGTGAGCAGCGTCGGGTAATCGAACTCAATGGTCTGCCCGCCGCGCAGGTATATGCCGACTTAGTGGGCGTGGCACCTGCGCAGCTCAATGCGGCGATTTTTGCCCATCATCCATTGGCGGTACGCATCGGTGGGCAGCACTATGTGCGCTCCATTCAGCGCGTTAATAGCGATAGCAGCCTAAGTTTTTACTGTGCAGTAGAAAATGGCATCGTGCTAACGGCGATGCAACCAACGCCGCTACTCGATAACCTTGAAGAGATGCTTGCTGGGGTGAGCGCCAGGCTGGGTACGCCTAGCGTGATCATTGCCTGCGACTGCTTTTTACGCCGCATGGAGCTTGAAGCGCTAGCCCATCTAGATCAGGCGTCGCAGCTACTGCGCCAGGCTGGGGTAGTGGGGTTCAATACCTACGGTGAGCAGCACCATGGCATGCATGTGAATCAAACGTTTACGGGGGTGGCGTTTGGATCTCTTCCAGCTAACGACAACCACTGAAGCCACCAATAGCCAGGACGAGGCCGAGGTCGCCGCGCTGCGAGAAGAGAACCGTCGCCTGCGCAAAGTCTGCCAAGCGTTAATGGAGCGGGTCGAAGGGGATGGTAGTGCCGAGGGCGCCCCTTACGCCGCCTTTGAGCGTTCAGTGCTGCTTGCCGAGCAGGTGCGAGAACGCACCGATACCTTGCACCGAACCTTGGATGAACTGGGGCAGGTCAACACACGATTACTGGCGGCCAAAGCCGAGGCTGAAGCGGCCAACCTCTCTAAAACAAAATTCCTTGCGGCGGTCAGCCATGACCTGTTGCAACCGCTCAACGCGGCCCGCCTGTTTGCCAGCGCTTTAGAAACCCACTCACTGCCTGAAAACTCGCAAAAACTAGTGGGCCATATCGGCCGCTCGCTGAAAGATGTGGAAGGCCTGATCGGCACGCTGGTGGATATCTCGCGCTTGGATGCGGGGGTGCTGCGCGCCGATAAATCACCGTTCGCGGTGAGTACACTGCTCGATACGCTGGCTGAAGAGTACCGCCAAGTGGCGGGCGTGCGTGGCTTGGCGTTGCACTATGTGCCCTCCAGTATGATGATTGAATCAGACTTGGCGCTGCTAGCGCGGGTCATACGCAACTTCCTCAGTAACGCGGTGCGCTATACCGAACATGGCCGCGTGCTGCTGGGCTGCCGACGACGCCCTCATGGATTGGAAATTATGGTGGGCGATACCGGGCCCGGTATTCCAGAGCAGCAGCGTGAAGCGATCTTTCTGGAGTTCCGGCGGGTTAACCAGCCCCATAGTGCTAATAGCCGTGGATTAGGGCTGGGGCTAGCCATCGTTGACCGGATCAGTAGCATGTTGGAGCAACCGGTATCCCTTGCTTCCCGCCCCGGTGTAGGGGCGCTGTTCTCGATCACCGTGCCTTACGCGGCGGTCCCATCATCGGCACTGCCCACGCGCTATACCTCACCTTCATCTGAGATAGATGATCCGCTGCAGGGCTGTATCGTCTGGGTGATCGATGATGATTTGGCCATTATTGAGGGCATGCAGGCACTGCTAAGCAGTTGGGGTTGCCGGGTACGTGCGGCCGCCACGGTGAGCGCCCTTGAGGCCGCCAGCGACGGTGAGCGCCCTGCGGTGCTGCTGGTCGATTACCACTTGGGGGAACATCGTGAAACCGGTATCGATCTGGCCGCGCGCTTACAGCGGCGCTATCCCGGGTTGGCCGCCGTGGTCATAACGGCGAATCATGAGGCAGAGATTAAGCGGGCCACCCGTGAGGCGGGCATGCACTGTTTGCTAAAACCGCTCAAACCGCTGCGGCTGCGCATGCTGCTTGGCTCGCTGTTGCATAAGCATTAGTGAGCCCGGTTGGCGCGATAAAAACTTAAATCCTCCTCTCCGGCAATGACGATCGCATGTACCCGACTAGTCGCATTTAATTTACGCAAAATCGCTGAGACATGGGTTTTAACGGTGGTTTCGGCAATCAACAATTCTCGCGCAATATGCTTATTGGACATGCCTTTGGCCATACAGCCCAAGACCATCAGCTGCTTTTCTGTCAGGCGCGCCAGGCGCTCGCTGGGCGTTGTGGCGGTGACGGTCGTGGGTGGCAATGACGCGCGGGGCGCAGGCCGTCGCATGATGTCGGGCGGCAGGTAAAGCTGGCCTTCAAGAATCTGCGTTAAGGCTGCCAGCATTGCTTCCCGGGGCGTAGATTTGGGGATATAGCCCACCGCGCCCAGGGTAATGGCATCCAGCACCAGTTGGCGCTCTTGATGCGCAGAGACAATTGCTACCGGCAGCCATGGAAACACCTCGCGCAGGCGGGTCAGCCCCTCTAGCCCCTCGGCATCAGGCAGGCTTAAATCCAGTAGCAGCAAATCCAACTCCGCATGCTGTTCCACCAACGTCATCGCATCAGCGAGACTCTCCGCTTCCGCCAGTTGGCTGCCTGCCAAACCCCCGCTAATCACGGTTTGCAGCGCATCACGGAACAGCGGGTGATCATCGGCCACTAACAGGGAATACATGGCGTCTCCTACCAAGGGATGAGGGCTAATCCTGCCATCGGGCTATATCGCCATTTGCTTTAGTGAACAACACTGTTTAGGCATCTTAAAAAGGCACCTTTAATAATCATAATACTCAGGAGCATGACAATGATCTACGCCAACCCTGGTGACACCGGTTCACTGGTGTCATTTGAAAAGCGCTATGGCAACTATATCGGCGGCGAATTCGTTGCCCCGGTCAAAGGCCAGTACTTTGATAACATCAGCCCTGTTAATGGCCATGTTTTTTGCGAAATTCCCCGCTCGACGGCAGAAGATATCGATAAGGCCTTAGATGCTGCCCATAAAGCGGCGCCTGCCTGGGGTAAAACCTCGGTTCAAGAGCGCAGCAATATCCTATTGAAAATCGCTGACCGTATTGAGCAAAATCTGGAAATGCTCGCCGTCGCTGAAACCTGGGATAACGGTAAAGCGGTACGCGAAACCATCAATGCCGATATTCCGCTAGCCATTGATCACTTCCGTTACTTTGCCGGCTGCCTGCGCTCGCAGGAGGGCACTGCAGCGGATATCGATGCCAATACGGTTTCCTATCACTTCCACGAACCGCTGGGCGTGGTGGGTCAGATCATCCCCTGGAACTTCCCGATCCTGATGGCCGCCTGGAAACTGGCGCCTGCGCTGGCAGCGGGTAATTGTGTGGTCTTGAAGCCCGCGGAGCAAACCCCCGCATCGATTCTGAAAGTGATGGAAGTGATTGGCGATCTGCTGCCGCCTGGCGTTCTCAATATCGTCAACGGCTTTGGCGCCGAAGCGGGTCAGGCACTGGCCAGCAGCAAGCGTATCGCCAAGATTGCCTTTACCGGCTCCACGCCTGTCGGTTCGCATATTCTGAAATGCGCGGCGGAAAATATTATCCCCTCCACTGTAGAGCTGGGCGGTAAATCTCCCAATATCTACTTCGCTGATATTATGAACGCCGAACCGACGTTTATTGATAAAGCGGTAGAGGGCCTGGTACTGGCGTTCTTTAACCAGGGTGAAGTGTGTACCTGCCCGTCTCGCGCGCTGATCCAAGAGAGCATGTACGAAGAGTTCATGGCCAAGGTGATCGAACGCACGAAAACCATCAAGCGCGGTAATCCACTGGATACCGATGTGCAGGTAGGGGCTCAGGCTTCCCAGGAGCAGTTCGACAAGATCATGTCGTACATGGATATTGCTCGCGACGAAGGCGCGGAGTTCCTCACTGGCGGCAATAAAGAGACCATGGACGACAGCCTTAACAGCGGTTACTACATTCAGCCCACGCTGCTGAAGGGTACAAACCAAATGCGTGTCTTCCAGGAAGAAATCTTCGGCCCCGTCGTGGCGGTCACCACGTTCAAAGACGAAGAGGAAGCGCTGGCGATTGCCAACGACACCGAGTTTGGCCTGGGCGCAGGTGTGTGGAGCCGCGACATGAACGTCGCTTTCCGCATGGGCCGCGGCATTCAAGCCGGGCGCGTATGGACCAACTGCTACCACCAGTATCCTGCTCATGCGGCTTTCGGTGGCTACAAGAAATCCGGTGTGGGTCGTGAAACCCACAAGATGGCGCTTGAGCACTACCAGCAAACCAAAAACCTGCTGGTCAGCTACGATATCAATCCGCTGGGCTTCTTTTAACGCCTGACGTTTTGTAACTCAATAGCCTCCCGGCGCTGTTTGCCGGGAGGCTTTTTTGTAGCCCCGACTTGCCTGGGTAGCACTTTCTAATCAGCCCTTTCTAGTCAGTCGTTCCTAACCAGCGGCGTGACATACGCTCTGCATGGGCAAGGTTGCTAACCACCGCTAATTTACCCACTTCGCGCTGAATACCCGCACGCTTTATTTTTAGCGCCATGCGCGGCGGTAGCCCAACAAACATCACTCCCACGCCTTGCTCGGCTAATTCACGGCGCAGTGACTCCAGCGCCACCATCGCAGTAGTATCCAGGCTAGGCACATCTCGCATATCCAAAACGACGATTCTCACGCTGTGATCAATGATCCGCAGCGTAGCAATGGCTTTTTCTGCGGCGCCAAAAAACAGCGGGCCGCTAATTTTGTAGAGCGCTACTTCTGGCGGGAACTGTTCGCCAGTGCTGGGTGAGGAAAGGCGCTGGGTATGGGTTAGCTGCGCCATTCGGCGAATGAACAGCGCGGCGGCTAGGCCAATGCCGACGGCCACGGCGATCACCATGTCGAAAATAACCGTCAGTGCGAAACAGATTACCAATACCCATACATCGCTGGCAGGCGCGCTTTTTAGCGTGTGCATAAAATGCCGCGCTTCACTCATGTTCCAGGCAATAATAAACAGCAGCGCGGCCAACGCAGCCATCGGTACATACCCCAACACGCCCGCCAGCGCGACGACGGCCAGCAGCACCACTAACGAGTGCACCAGCGCAGCGACAGGTGAAAACGCGCCACTTTTGATATTGGTCGCGGTGCGTGCCAGTGCGGCCGTAGCGGTAATACCGCCAAAGAAGGGCACCACCAGGTTGCCGAGTCCTTGGCCAATCAGTTCTGCATTGGGGTCATGGCGGGTGCGGGTTAGGCCATCTGCGACGACGGCGCACAGCAACGATTCAATCGCAGCGAGTAAGGCGATCGCCAGTGCCGGACCCAGCAGCGCTTGAATCAACGCAAAGTTAATCTCAAGCGGTGAGCCGTCGGCACCAGGGAAATGCCATGGAGCGATAAAGCTGGGCGCAAAGGGAGGTATGCCGCTACCGCTTTCATCTTCGAACGACCAGCGAAACCGTGAAGCGATCGTATCGACCTCAATACCTCCCATCAGCAGCAGGGCGGCGGCTAGCGTGCCCGCCGCTAAACCTACCAAGGGAGCAGGAACCGGCGTATTCAGGCGCGGCCAGACTAACAGCGTTGCCAAGGTCACAAGTCCTACGCTAATTTCCGACAGCGACAGGCTCGGCAGTGCTCGGCCAATCGCCATCACGTTATGCACGGTGCTGTCGCCTAACGCTACGCCAGCCAAGCCAAGAAAGTCGGGCAGTTGTAGCAACGCAATGACCACCCCGATACCGGCGGTAAAGCCAAGAATGACCGGGTAAGGCATGTACTGAATGAGACTGCCCAATCGCGAAAGGCCCAGCGCGACCAAAATAGCGCCCGCCATAAAGGTGGCAATCAGCAGCCCACCCAAGCCATGGTTGGCAACAATCGGGAAAAGAATAACCACAAACGCAGCGGTGGGGCCGGAGATGTTAAACCGCGATCCACCAGTTAGCGCGATCACCGCCCCTGCCACAATGGCCGTATAGAGCCCGTGCTGGGGCGGTACCCCAGTGGCAATCGCCAGTGCCATGGAAAGCGGCACGGCAACGACGCCAATCGTCAGCCCCGCCATCACGTCGCGCTTTAATTTACCCAGCGAATAACCTTCACGCCAGGCGTTGAGTAACGCACTGCCAGGCATCGGGAAAACGTACCCCGAGGGTCGATGCGCGCGGGACATGTGGCCAGCCTCCTAAGTGTTAGGGAAAACAGGCTACTACGCTACGCCTACCCTGGAGTTCCCACAACAAAGCGTTTTTTCAGAGCCGTTCGCGCACAGACAATCCCGGCGCGCAGGCCGGGATTGTCTGTGGGGTTAAACAATAATGCCGTTACATTTGGGAATCTTCAGGCGGCTCCCCAATCGTACCGGGCATTGCCTGCACATGGCCCATCTGCTGGCCCGCCAGAGTGAGGAAGTGCAGGTGGCGCTCATATTCGCAGACCAAATCACCAATCACCTGACCGCGGGTGTAGCCGTTAAGATCCTTATCCTGCCCGCCTTCAGCCAAGTACACATCCAAGCGTACATAGAAGTCATCATCCGCCGGGATAAAGCTCGGTGTACGCATGCGGTGCGGGCACACTTGGTAAACAAAGCTAGTGGCTTCGCCGAAGTCGACCTGGAGGGTCAAGTTCGGTAGCGCCTCACCCTCAACGTGCTCTTCAGTCACATTGGCGGTTTGGCCACGGCTCTCAAGCTCTTGAGCGAACTGGGTCATTGCCGGGCGAATCGCATGCTCAATGGTGGCCGCCGCACCGGCGCGATTAGAGGTATCCAAAGCGCGATCCAAGCGCTCTTTCCAATCGCCACCTGGGGCGCTACCGGCAATCATACGGCGTGCATCGGCCTTGCTGCCTTCCATTTTCAGGGCTTTATACATGCCCACCATGACCGCGAAAATCACCAGCGAGAACGGCAGCGCGGTGATGACCACGGCACTCTGCAACGCATTCAAACCGCCTGCCATCAGCAGGGCAATAGTGATCAAACCAATCGTCGCCGACCAGAAAATACGCAGCTTCACCGGCGCATCGTGGTTCACATCGCTCAGGATAGAGGTGAAGTTGGCAAGTACCAGCGCACCGGAATCTGCTGAAGTAATAAAGAACACGATACCCAGTACGGTCACGACCGCCGCGGTAAGGCCCACATAGGGGTAGTACTCAAGCAGCGTGTAAAGCGTGGTTTGCGGCGTATTGAGCGCTTGTTCACCCAACTCGGCAACGCCTTGATTGGCGACTAGCTCAATACCGCTATTACCAAATATCGACATCCACACCATCATAAAGGCCAGCGGAATAAACAGTGCACCAGCGACGAATTCACGAATGGTACGGCCACGGGAGATCCGCGCTAGGAACAGGCCTACAAACGGTGTCCAGGCAATCCACCAACCCCAGAAGAAGATCGTCCACCACATTTTCCACTCTTGGGCGCTTTCATCGGTAAAGGCGTAGGTGTCAAAGCTGGCACCGACAAACCCAGAGAGATAATCACCGGCGTTATTGACTACTTTATCCAGCAGTACCAGCGTGTCGCCGGAAAAGAGTACAAACAGCATCAGCGCCAACGCCAGCAGCATATTGAACTCTGATAAGCGACGAATGCCTTTCTCAACCCCAGTGACCACGGAAATCGTTGCTAATACGACCACCAGCACAATCAAGATCACCTGCACGGTGAGGGTTTCCGGCACACCGAACATATAGGTGAGGCCGTAGTTAAGCTGCATCACCCCGATGCCGAGACTGGTAGCAATGCCGAATACGGTGGAGATGACCGCCGTGATATCCACCGCGTTACCAATCGGGCCGTGGATACGTTTACCGAGGATCGGGTAAAGAGCACTGCGAATTGCCAGCGGCAGGCGGTGGCGGTAGCTGAAGTAAGCCAGCGCCATACCCATCAACACGTACAGCCCCCAGCCGGAGAGCCCCCAGTGCAGATAGGTTTGAACGACGGCGTTACGCATCGCTTCCTGGCTTTCCGGGGTTAAATCCGGCGGCGCTAAGTAGTGAGCTACCGGTTCGGCAACGCTGAAGAATAGCAGATCGATACCGATACCCGCGGCAAACAGCATGGCCGACCAGGAGAGTAGCGAGAACTCAGGCCGAGAGTGATCAGGCCCCAGGCGAATACTGCCAAAGCGCGACATACCAATGGCGACGACGAAAACCAAGTAAGCCACGATGGCGAGCATGTAGTACCAGCCAAAGGTTTTGCTCACCCAGGCAAGCCCGGCATCGAAAAAGGCGCCAGCTTGCTCGGTAAACAGCATAGTGAGCACTAAAAAGATAAGTATGCCCGCCACGCTGCCGTGGAAAACCACGGGATTGAGGCGGTCGCGGGAGGGAAGGACGGGATTGTCTTTCGCCATCGAGGTGGACTCCTTTTCGTTGAAGGGTGGATGTAATATTTTATTTTGAATGAACGTTCAAATAAAATACGCGATTAAACCTTCCCCTTCAAGTTAACCTCCCTTGTGTGGGGTGAATAAGCGCGGAGTGAGCGGTGAGAAAAACGCAAAGGCAGACGCAAAAACGCCCGGCAAGCCGGGCGTTAACGCTAACGTTTAAAAAGTGATCAACGCTTATTCACTATCGGCGATGTCGTCGTTATCGCCGTGGTGGCCGCGCTTGCCGTGCTTACCACGATACTCTTCATGAGCTTCGTGCATGGCATTGCGCAGTGCTTCCTGCTCTTCTTCGGAGAGAATTTCCGCAACGCGCTCTTTATGCTCGTCCCGCAGCGCGTGTATCGCTTCACGGTGTTCAGCGTGAGCTTCGTTGAGCTCAGCTTGCTTCTCTTCAGAGATTTCGGCGCGCTGATATATCTCTTGGCGACGCTCTTCCATGCGTTCTTCCATACGCTCGCGATCAGGGCCTTTACCTTCATGGTCACCGTGACTATCCGCTTGAGCGGTAAGCGCTAGCGGAGCAATAGCAATAGCCAGCAGGGCCGGGGCGAACAGTTGGCGAATTGACAGTTTCTTAGCACTTGAATGGTTCATAAGTTCTCTCCTGGTGAGTTGACGATGCCAGTATCGCTAGGAGACGTGCAAACCGTTTGCAGATAGTGTGCAACAATCATGATCTTATTAGCTCGTGGCAGGTCGTAGTCGGTAGGTGAGGGGTCACCTAGTTATCAAGGAGCAACTTAATGTCGCGAATCGAATACTTTCGCGTGTTTCAGCCGCGTTATGCGTTTACCACCCTACGCCGTGTTACTGGCCTGGGGGCGCTTGCCTTGCTATTGAATGGCTGTAGCGCTTCCCAACATATTAGCCAGGGCGAGCCTGCTGTTGAGAATAACCCGTTGCATGAACCCCAGCCTTTTGAGCGCTTAGCCCCAGTTACTTACACACCCGAGGCATGGCCACAGGCGTTAAAGGCGACTGTTTATCTGCCCAATGGATCAACAGATACGCGGCGACCCGCGGCATTAATAGTGCATGGAGGCGGCTGGCGCAATCGTACACCGCAAGATATGCAGGGCATTGCCGAACAGCTAGCCGGGCAAGGTTATGTGGCGGTGAATGTTGAGTACCGTTTTGCACCGGAATACCGCTTTCCCAACCAGCTACACGATTTGCAGCAGGCCATGAGCTGGATTCACACTAACGCCGATGAGTGGCAGGTGGATACCGATCGCATTGTGGGTGTGGGTTTTTCATCAGGCGCGCACTTGGTGAGTTTATTGGCACTCGCGGGCGCCGAAGGGCCACTGGCGGAACCTTATGGCGGTGAGCAGAGCCGTCTGGCCGCGGTGCTGGCGGGTGGTCTACCCAGTGACTTGCTTAAGTTCGATGACGGGCCGCTGGTGGTGGATTTTATTGGCGGCACCCGCGCAGAAAAGACCGAGGCGTACCGGCTAGCGTCGCCTGCTTGGCAAATTACCCCCCAGGCACCGCCGTTCTTTCTCTTCCACGGCAACTGGGACAAGCTCGTGCCGGTGGATCACGCCACGGACTTCTATCAAGCCCTGCAGGCTAACAACATCGAAAGCGAACTATACCTGCAGCACTGGCGCGGCCACATCACCAGCTTCCTGCTGCGCGGTGGCGCTATTGATGCAGGCATCGCGTTTCTCAATCGGCAGGTTAACCCTTAACCCTCCGGCTGATACTTATAGCCGACGCCATATACCGAGCGGATGATTTCCAGTTCTGGCAGCGCTTCGTGGATCTTCTTGCGCAGTTTTTTGATGTGGCTGTCCACGGTGCGCTCAGAAACGATGCGGTTATCGCGGTACATGTGATCCATCAACTGTTCGCGGCTGAAGATGCGCCCCGGCGCCTGCATCATGACGCGCAATAACTGAAACTCCACCGCGGTCAGGCCCAGGTCCTGCCCGTGGGCAAGGGCTTGCCAGCCGTCTTCGTTTAACACTACCGGGGCGTTTTGCACTTCACTCGGCGCCTCTGCTGCTGCTTGGCTGCGGCGCAGTACGGCTTTAACCCGAGCAACGACTTCACGAGGGCTAAAAGGCTTACAGATATAGTCATCAGCCCCTAGCTCCAGGCCCAGCAGGCGGTCGACCTCTTCTACCTTGGCAGTGACCATGATGATCGCTATGGAAGGCCACAGCTGGCGAATTTCCTTGCTCAGAGTAAGGCCATCTTTACCCGGTAGCATAATATCGAGCAGCACCAGGGCTGGGGAGTGCTGCTCAAGCCACGGCATCACTTCATCGCCGTGGCCCAGGGTGGTCACCTCAAAGCCATGAGTGGTTAAGTAGTCCGCCATCAGGCGGGCAATTTTCGGTTCATCCTCAACAACGAGCAAAGAGGCAGCATGAGACATAGCGGTAGACTCGCTTAGCAGTGAACGGGAAAGCATGGCTTAAAACAGTTTTTAAACACGAATTCTGAAAAACATTAATTAGCGGCCAACAAAGGAAAGCGCAGCGTCCAGCGCAGCCCACCTAGCGTGGAGGGAGAGGGCGTCAGCGTTGCACCATGGGCATTGACCAAGGCACTCGCAATAGAGAGCCCTAGACCGCTGCCGCCACTAGCGCGGCTGCGTGATCCTTCCACTCGGTAGAGGCGCTCGGTCAAACGGGCCAGCTCGCCTTCCGGTACCCCCGGCGTACTATCTTCCCAAGTGACTACTGCCTCCCCTTTCTGAGTCGTGAGCGTAACACGCAGCTCTCCCGGCGGCTGGGTGTAGGCGCAGCTGTTGTCCAGCAGGTTGTTCCAAAGTTGGCGCAGGCGCTGAGCATCGCCACGAATCATAATGCCAGGCTCGATCTTTTCCGTCAGCGTTAAACCGCTGTCCACTAACCAGCGATCAGCGTCAGCCAGTCGGCTAGCCAGGCAGTCGCTTAGATCCATCGGCGCCAGTTGTATATCCAGCGCGCCCGCGTCGCTTTGGGAAAGCAGACGTAAATCCGCCACTAAGCGCTCTAGCTGACCCACCTCCTGGGCGAGAGAGCTAAGATTTTCCTGGTTGAGTGGCCGGATGCCATCCTGCATGGCTTCGATCTCTCCGCGCAGTACCGCCAGCGGCGTGCGCAGCTCATGGGCCGTATCTGATACCCAGCGGGCGCGGGCATCACGGCTGGCTTCCAGCGTGGCGGCAAGCACATTGAAATCCCGCGCTAGGCGAGAGAGTTCGTCGCGGCCGCGTTCCGGTAGCCGGGTGTGGTAGTCGCCTTCGGTAAGGCGCAATGTGGCGCCGGCCAATGCCCGGGTACGACGCCCCAGCCACCAGGAAAGCCCGCCCGCCAGTAGCAATGAAGCAACGCAGAGTGATATGACGATAAGTACCAGATTACGCTGCTGGCGCTCCAGGAAGCGGCTCTCCATGCGCTCCATCATTTCCCGCGGCGGCCGGAATCCCAGCGACCCGATAGTGGTTTCACCGCTTTGCAGGGTTAGCCAATGCCAGTTGCCCGAGTTTTCGCGCCCGCTGTTCGGCGGCACGACAAAGCGTCCATCTTCCGCGCGCAGGCTAAAGTCACGCGCTTCACCTAGCGGTGAGGGTCGGTCGCGATGCTCCTGGCCCAGTTCAAAACGAACAATAAACGGCCAGCGTTCCGGTGACTGCTCCAGCCACTCCCAGCTCTGCTGGGTTTCCCAGCGTGTGACAAGACCATCTGCCAGCAGCGTGGCGCGGCGCTCCTGAGCTTGGTTGAGATAGTCGAGAAAGCCGCGGTCAATACTGTAGGAGACGGCCAGAAACATACTGGCTGAGATGGCCACATTGACGCTTAGGATAATCACAAACAGCTTCAGGCCCAGCCGAGAGGGCCGCCATTGGCGTATCGCGGTGAGCATGGTCATTAATGAGTGCCCTCCTCGTGGCTAGGGGTAGAGGGAAGAGTTTTAGGCTGACGCGGGGCACTAAGCCGTTCGCGAACATTCTCCATGCCCAGGTAGAGGCAGGGCACCAGAATTAACAGAATAGCCGTAGCGAACAGCATGCCAAAACCTAGCGAAATCGCCATCGGAATCATAAAGCGTGCCTGCCGCGAGGTTTCCAAGATCATGGGTGCCAAGCCCAAGAAGGTCGTCAATGTGGTCATCATAATTGGCCGTAAACGGCGGGTAGCCGCTGCCACGATAGCGCCCCGGGCATCCATGCCTTCGCGGCGTTTACGGTTGGCGTAGTCGATCAGCACCAGCGCATCATTAATTACCACGCCAGAGAGCGCGAGCATGCCCAGCAAACTGATAATCGAAAGCCCGAAACCCATAATCATATGGCCAGCTACTGCACCGACAATACCGAAGGGAATGGCGGCCAATACCAGCAGCGGCTGCAAATAGCTACGGAACGGAATGGCGAGCAGGGCGTAAAGGGCGGCAATCATTAACCACATGGAGGTTTTGAGCGTGGCCAAGTTATCGGCGGTGTCCTGCTGACGACCGCCCATGCTGACCTCAAGCCCTGGCCAAGTTGCCTCAAGGTTGGGGAACACCTCTTCCTGCAGCGTTGCCAGTACCTGGTTAATGGCCAGATCGCTTTCCGAGTCGGCGGTCACGGTAATAATCCGTCGCCCGTTAATGCGCTCAAGGCTGCTAGAGGCTTGGCTGATGGTGATGTCGGCTACCCGCGACAGTGGCACGCTGAGGCCGTCAGGCGTGCGCACCGGCATGCGGTAGAGCTCATTCAGGCTGTCGCGATTGTCGTTGGGCAGACGAACCTCAACGCTGATTTCACTGCGCCCGACGTACTGTTCAAGTGCCGTGGCACCCTGAAGAGGCCCGCGTAGCGCTTCGGCTAAATTGCTACCTGTGAGCCCCAGCGCGCGGCCTTCGGCAGAAAGACGCATCTCTAACTGCGGTTTGCCGTCGCCCAGGCCGCTGTCGATATCGGTGAGTCCATAGCCGCCCAATGTTTCCGCCAAGCGTTCGGCGGCGGCTTCCAATACCTGCGTGTCCGGGTGGGAAAGGCGAAGGCTGAGCGCCGCGCCGCTGCCGGGCCCGCCGACGTCTGCCTCAAAACGCACTGACTGAGCACCGAGCAAATCGCCGGATAGGTCGCGCCACTCCCGGGCGATGCGCGACGGTGGCCAAGCCTCTAAACTCTCGCTGGCTATATCCAAACGCACTTCCAGGCTTTCGCCGTCCAGGCGGCTGCGTGAGCTACTAAAGCTGAGTGTTTCTTCACGCTCGCTGAGAACATCTGCGGCGTCGAGCAGCTGTTGGCTAAGCTCGCGACTAACGCTGATATTGCTGCCAATGGGCAGGGTGACCGTGGCTTGCACCTGATCTGATTCGACCCGTGGCATCAGGGAAAAACCCAAACGCCCGCTCATTGCCCAGGAGAGGGCGATCAATAGAATGGCGATGCCCAGCGAAATACTCAGCAGGCGTTGGTTCAGCGCGCGCTGCAGAAACGGCTCGAACTGACGATAGGTGAAGTGGTGTAAGCCACCCTGAAGGCGTTGGCGAAGTGATTCAAGCGGACGCTGCCACGCCGGGGTTTGGCGCGGTTTGCGGCTATGCGCTAAGTGGGCGGGCAGTATGACGAGCGCTTCCAGCCAGGAGATCAGAAAGACGGTCACCACCACCACCGGAACCGTGGCAAAAATCAGCCCTAAAAAGCCCGGTAAAAAAAGCAGCGGTAGGAAGGCAACGATATTAGACAGAATGGCAAACGTAAGCGGCGTGGCGATCTCGCTGGCGCCTTTCACCGCTGCATCGCGCAGTGAGTAACCCTCTTCCCGATAGCTGTAGATATTTTCGCCAACGATAATGGCGTCATCCACCACGATCCCCAGGGCGATAATAAAGGCGAACATCGACATCATGTTGAGCGAGACGCCGATCCAGGGCAGAAACAGCATGGCGCCTAGGAACGCCGTCGGAATGCCCAGGGTGACCCAGAAGGCCAGCCGTGCTTCCAGAAACAGCGCCATGAGTACCAATACCAGCGCTAGCCCCATCCAGGCGTTTTTAAGCAGCAGGCTCAGGCGGTCTTCGTAAACTTCCGAGCTGTCGCGGGAAATATCCAGGCTAACGCCTTCCGGCATGCCTGCCCGCAAGCGCTCAAGCTCTCCGTTGACCGCTTCAGAGATACTGGTCGGGGTCTGGTCGCCAATCTGATAAACATCCACAGAGAGGCCGGGCTGACCGTTATAGAACTCCTCGCGATCGGTCTCGGCAAAGCCGTCGCTGACCCTGGCAATGTCGCCCAGCGAAATCGGAGCGCCCTGAGTGCTGGTTAGTATCGGCAGCTCTGCAAAGGCTTCGGCGCTATTGCGCCGCCCTTGATAGCGAATTAGCCACTCGCCTTCGGCCGTCGTTAGCTGACCGCTGGCAAGGTCAAGCGCCTCTTCGGCTATGCGACTAGCCAACTCCTGATGGTCGAGACCAAAGCGCTCGATGGCCTCTTCATCCAGATGGACTTGAATCTCCCGCTCGCGGTTGCCGGAAAGCTCAGCGCGGGAAATGCCCGAGGTGGCTTGCAGCTCGCCGCGTACATCTTCGGCTGCGTCGTGGAGTGCCTCTAGGCCGACCTGACCATAAACCTGCAGGCTGAGCACACTGCGAGAGCGTCCCGCCAGGGTGAAACGCGGTGGATCGGCGGCGCTGGGCAGCGTGGTGATAGCGTTCACTGCCTGCTGAATATCCTGATAGGCGCGCATGACATCAATGCCGTCAATCAGCGTAGCGCTGACGTTGGCGCTGCCTTCGCTGGCCGTAGCCGTGAGCTCATCAATGCCTTCGACATCGGCGATCGCGGCTTCTACCGGTAGCAGCAGGCTCTGTTCAACATCTTCCGGCGTGGCGCCGGGATAGCTAATCGTTACTTGCACGACTTCGATGTCGAATTCAGGAAACACTTCCTTTTTAATCGCCAGCGACGCCATTAGGCCGCCGACGATAAACAGCACCATCAATAAGTTGGGGGCTACCCCGTGATCCACCATCCAAGCCAATGGGCCGCGTGGCACCTTCATGATTCATCTCCCGGTTCATCTCCTGCTTGGGCCGGGGTGTCGTTGGGCCGGCGAATGCGCACTAGCTGGCCTTCTCTAGGCTGGGCCAAGCCCGCGGTGACGACCTGCTGGCCTGTTTCAAGACCGCTACGAATTAAGGCGTCGTCTTCCCCTCGATAGGCCAGGGTGACCGGCGTGCGGCGTAGGCGATTCTCTTCGTCGACCCGCCAAGTGACGTCACCGGGGCGAAGCGCCGAAGAGGGCAGTGATATGAGCTGCTCTTGAATCGAAGGTTGGAAGGAGGCCCGCAGCACATCGCCCAAACGCAGGGCAGGACCATCGGTCTCGAGCGCTAACGGGTCGTTCACCGCGATAAGTAGCTGTGCCTGCAGGCCATTCTCTTCCAGGCTGGGCAGCATCGACACCAGCGTGCCTTCTCGAGTGGAGCCTTCGGGCCAGCCGCGGCTGGTTAACGTCACGCTACTGCCCGCTTCCAGCCACTCCATCCACTCACCGGGTAGTGAGGCGCGCACCCAAAACTGCTCGACGCCCACCAGGTGCAATACCTCGGTTCCTTGACTGAGCAGACTGCCAGCGCCGACCAAGCGCTCCTGTACCATGGCCCGCCAGGGAGCGGTGAGGGTTGCGCGCTCAACATTCAGTGCTGCCTGGTCGCGGGCCACGCGTGCTTGGGTGAGTTCGGCTTGTGCTTGGCGCAGCTGTGGTTCACGCAGTACCAGCGAACGTCGCTCAGCAGAAAGCTGACGCCCAAAGGATTCGTACTCACTGCGGGCGCGCTGCTGTTCCGCCTGCTCTAAAGCAAGTAACGCTTGCGCAGTGGCCAGCTGCGCTTCGGCATCTTCCAGGCTTAGCGCCAGGTCGGCTTGATCAATAAACGCCACGGCGGCATCCTGTTCAACGACTTGGCCAGGCACAACACCATCGGCAAACCGCTCCAATTGCCCCGCCACACGGCTGGCTAACATCGCCTCCTGTTCTGCTTCAACGCGCCCAAAGCCGTAAAGATTAGGTGCCTGAACACTCGCGTTTACCGTGACGACATCTACCATAGTAGATAGAGGCTCCGGCGGAGGGGTTCGCTCAATACGGGGCGGTTGGGTAATAATCCACCAGGCGAGCGCCAGGGTGCCCATAAGAATCAATAATGCCACCACAGCGCCTATACGAATGCGGCCTCGTTGGTAAGATGATTGGGGGGAAGAGTGGGAGCGTTTTGGTGTCATTACCGCGCGTCATCCGTTGGCTAGGGCGAAAATTCCAGAAAAATAAGCGTATGATGCTAGCATCACGCATTGTTAAGCAGCGATTAGTCAAGCAATGTGCAAATAACATGTAATTAACATTTACTTGGCACTCAATCCTTTGGCTTTTACTTACTTGGCTTTCACTCATTTGATAGTGATAGACTGACTGGTCTACTTTAAGTATATGAAAAACAATGTAACCCGCGACAAATTAATTGATAGTGGCGCCCAGCTGATTAGTCAGCAAGGCTACAACGCGACGGGTATTAACGCCGTTTTAAAGGCCTGCGGTGTACCCAAAGGTTCCTTCTATCACTACTTCTCCAGCAAAGAGGATTTCGGGCTGGCGGTGATTGAGCGCTTTGCGGCTGCTTATGACGAAACGCTGGTGGCACTGCTGGAAGATAGTGAGACGCCGCCACTTGAGCGCCTGAAACGGTACTTCGCGGCAGGCCGTGACCATATGCACGAGTGCGATCACGCCACGGGCTGTTTGATCGGTAATCTTGGCCAAGAGCTTTCAGGCCAGAATGACACCTTCCGCGATGCGCTAAATCTTGTGTTTCAGCGCTGGGAGCAGCGCTTTATACGCTGCTTGCAGGATGCCCAAAGACGGGGAGATATTGCTACTCATACCGCCCCAGCATCGCTTGCCAGCTTTATTCTAAGCGGCTGGGAAGGGGCTATTCTACGTGCTAAGACGCTTAAATCCGTTGAGCCCATGGAACATTTTGAAGCGATTTTGTTCCAGCAGGTGTTAGTCGCTAAAGATTAATGTCTGGCGCGGAAGTGATGCTCATCAGTGGCCACATCGTTTCGAGTCGCGGTTATTAGGGCAGCATCTAGTGATGGGTCATTCAGCGCTACCAAGCCACACTGTGCCAGCGCTTCGCGCAGGCTGACCTGTTCATCCAAACGTTGATACACAACCCGTACACAGCAGGGCATGCGCTCGCTGTTATCCGCCACGCCCATTTTTAAGCCGGTCAAACGCGTCACTTGGCTCTGAAAGCTCGGAAATAGAATCGTCTGAGTGATTTCGTGGCCGTTAAGGGTTTCGTGGTCGACCAAAAAGAGCCGATCAGCAAGCTTAACCGCGGTGCCTACATAGCGATTGTGACACGGGCGGACGCCAGGTGTGGTCTGCATTCGCTCGGTGCGCTGATAGATCACGCCACCTTCACGTGCTTCCAGGCACACCAAGGTTCGCATTAACTGCCCCGGTCGCGACATTGAGTGATAAAGCTCAAAGTAACGACCAATGTAGCGCTCCATACCTTCACTGCCGCGCTGAACCAGTGCGTTTGGCCAAGGCAATGCTGCTGGGGTTGCTTCTGACTTTAGTTGGCCGGTTTGCACCAGGGCGCGAAAATCGTGGTGAGGAAGTGCGATATCCTCAGTGGTGACGCCAAAAAAGTGGCAAATTCGCTGAAGTGCTGCGTGGCTGGGACGGTAGCGCCCACTCAGGTAGCGGTTAAACTGAGCACGGTTGATCGTTAAGCGCCGACAAACCTCAGCAATAGACGGGTAGTAGCTGCAGAGCAGGCGCAGGTTGGCCACAAAATCGTCATGCATGGGGTGACTCGATTCTCTTAGTGTCGTGGCTGCCTAATGTGATGGTTCACGCCTCAGAGTGCAACGGCCCTGTGACAGGGCCGTTGCGTCAATCAATTTCTATCCTGCTTAAAAGCCTTCCAAGACCAGTTTGCCAATCGTGCGGTTGCTCTCAATAAGCGCGTGCGCGCGCGTTAAGTTCTCGGCGTTAATAGGGCCTAACACCTCGCCTAAGGTAGTTTTTAGTCGGCCGTCATCAACCATGGCCGCTACTTTTGTGAGCAGGTCGTGCTGCTTGGCAAGATCGTCGGTAGTGAATAACGGGCGGGTAAACATCAACTCCCAATGCAGCGACAGGCTTTTCATTTTGAGCTTACGTACATCAATCAGCTCGGGGTCATCAATAAGCGCCAGTTTCCCCTGGGGCTCAAGGGCTTCAATAATGGCATCAAAGTGGTGGCCAGTTTGGTTAAGGCTGATCACCATATCCACCCCGTCAAAGCCCGCTGCCTTAAGCGCCTGATCAAGTGGCTTGTGGTGGTCAATCACTGCGTCCGCACCTAACGACTTCACCCAGGCTTGGCTTTCGGGCCGAGACGCCGTACCAATCACGGTAATATCGGTGAGCTGCTTGGCAAGTTGCACCAGGATCGAGCCAACGCCTCCCGCGGCGCCAATTACCAATAGGCTTTTGCCTTGGGTATCGCGCATGCCCAGCTCTAGCCGGTCAAACAGCAATTCCCAAGCGGTAATGGCGGTTAATGGAAGCGCAGCGGCTTCAGTGTCAGAAAGGCTTTTCGGCGCTAGGCTGGCGATGCGCTCATCGACCAGTTGAAACTCAGCGTTAGAGCCCTGACGAGCAATATTGCCCGCGTACCAGACGCGATCGCCCGGCTGAAAGCGGGTGACCGCACTGCCGACGGCATCCACGATGCCTACCGCGTCATATCCCAGTACGCGCGGCTCACCGGTTTCCGGCAAGGCGCTGTTGCGCACTTTGGCATCAACAGGGTTTACGGAAATCGCGCTGACTGCAACGCGAATGTCGTGGGCGTCAGGGGTTGGGATAGGTAACTCAATTGCTTGAAGCGCATCTGGATGGTCGATGGGCAGGCTTTGGGTAAAGGCAATTGCTTTCATAGTGGCTCTCAAGTTAACGATAAGTGGCACCATCATGCCTGGATGTTGTTTTGCTAAAAAGAGGGGTAATCTTGCTAACAGTTTCTAATAAATTTTGAAAATAGCAGGCGCCAAGCGTTCTTATGCGTGTCGATGATCTAAAAGTGCTTATCTATGCCGCCGAGCACGGCAGTCTTTCTGCCGCTGCGCGGGAGTTAGCGATTACCCCAGCGGTGGCCAGTGTGGCTATCAAGCGTTTGGAAGAGGCGCTTGGCACGCGGCTATTGGTGCGCTCCACCCGCAGTTTGCGATTAACCACCGCAGGTGCGCACTATCTTGTACACGCTAAAGCGGCGCTCAACGCCCTTACCCAAGGTGAGAAAGAACTTCACCGCGAGCGCCAAGAGATTGCTGGGGAACTCAGTCTTGCCATGCCTTCCGACCTGGGCCGCAATGTGTTGCTGGGGTGGTTGGACACCTTTATGGCCCAGCACCCGCAACTACACTTACGCTTGAGGGTAAGTGACCGCGTGAGTGACCTGTTCCGTCAACCAGTAGAGATTGCCCTGCGATATGGGGTGCCGGAAGACTCCAGTCTCGTCGCACTGCCGCTTAAAAGCGATAATGACCGCGTGGTGTGTGCCTCTCCTGACTATATTGCCCGTCACGGCAGTCCCGCTTGCCCTGACGATTTACGTCAGCACAACTGCCTCTGCTTTGTGCTCGGCGAGCGTGTCCATAACCAGTGGCAGTTCGGTAGTGACAACATCACCGTAAAAGGCAATCGGGTGAGCGACGATGCTGAGTGTGTGCGCCGCTGGGCAGTGGCTGGCGAAGGCATCGCTTACAAATCCCGGCTAGATGTTGAAGAAGATCTTCGAAATGGTTGCCTGGTGGCAATGCTGGAAGACTTTCCCAGCGAGCCAACGCCGCTCTATCTTGTATGCCCGCATCGCCTTTCATTGACGCCTGCCGTGATAGCGTTAAAAGACTTTCTTATTGAGCGACTAAAAGGTTACAGCCGCTAGCGCCTGAAAACAGTGCTTAACATCAGCTTGTATTGAGAATCCCTGATGTAGGCGTTTATAACAGAGCTACACAATTACGTTGTGTTAGTTTCATGGCAGCAGACTAGGAGCTCACCATGTTTCATGGGTTTGAAAAACAGACACGCCACGTCAACGGCGTCGATATCGCCTATCGAATGGGCGGCAGCGGTCCGGCGCTGTTGCTGCTTCACGGCCATCCGCAAACCCATTTCATTTGGCACAAAGTGGCAGGTGCGCTTACCCAGCATTTCACCGTGATTGCCGCCGACCTGCGCGGCTACGGCGACAGCAGTAAGCCCGACGACGACGCAGAGCACCTAAATTACGCCAAGCGCGCCATGGCGAAGGATATGGCGGAGCTGATGAGCGCGCTGGGCTTTGATCGGTTTAAAGTGTTGGCCCATGATCGTGGGGCGCGAGTCGCCCATCGTTTAGGCGTTGACCACGCTGAGCGAGTAGACCGTATGGTGCTGTTGGATATCGCCCCGACGCTGGCGATGTATCGCGGCACCACGGAAGCGTTCGCGCGTAGCTACTGGCACTGGTTCTTCCTGATTCGCCCCCAGCCGCTGCCGGAAATACTGATTCAAGCCGACCCAGCCCAGTACCTTAAAAGCGTGATAGGCGCCCGCAGCGCGGGCATGGCGCCTTTCTCCCCAGAAGGGCTGGCCGAATACGAGCGCTGCCTGTCGCTCCCGGGCACGGCCACCGGCATTTGCGGCGACTACCGCGCCAGCGCCACCATCGATCTCGTGCACGATCAGGCGGATATCGACGCGGGTGTGAAGCTGACCTGCCCCATTAAAGTGATGTGGGGCGCCCAAGGCGCGATTGAGGCCTGCTTCGATGCCCTGGGCGAGTGGCGGAAGGTAGCGACGCAGGTAGACGGAAAGGCGCTGCCTTGTGGTCACTATATCGCCGAAGAGATCCCCGAAATATTGCTTGAGGAAGCGCTGCCGTTTCTAAGCAAGGTAGATTGATGGTGGAACGGTTTATCTGCTCCCGTCTTTAATGCTCAATACTGCTCACAATAAGCGCCGCATTGACGCCACCAAAACCGAATCCGTTGCACAATACATGCTTTGTGACGTGCTTCTGAGAAGTCGCCGTGACGAAGGTTAAGTCCTGCATATCATCATCGCATTGCTCAAGATTGATGGTGGGCGGAAGGTGCTGAGTGTTGAGTGCCAATACTGAAAATATGCTCTCGATGCCCCCCGCTGCGCCTAACAGGTGGCCTGTGGCCGCTTTCGTGGCCGAAATAGGTATGGCGGGCAAGCGCTCACCGAATACATTACGCAGCGAGGCAATTTCAGCCCGGTCGCCAACCGGCGTAGAAGTGGCGTGGGCATTGATATGATCAATAGCATCAGTGGTAAGGTTCGCCATGCCTAGCGCCGCTTGAATCGCTGCTGCTGCCCCGGACCCATCCTTTGGGCCTGCCGTTAGGTGGTAGGCATCCGCGCTGGTGCCGTAGCCGCTAATCACCGCTAACGGCGTTGCTCCCCGCGCGACCGCATGCTCAAGCGTTTCGATCACCATAACGCCCGCACCTTCTCCCATCACAAAACCGTTACGGGCTTTATCAAACGGCCTGGAAGCACGTTCAGGGGCGTCTGCTTCCGTCGAAACGGCCTTTAAAGCGTTAAAGCTGGCGAGTGAAAGAGGGTCAATACACGCCTCAGCGCCACCGACTAGGGCAACGTCCGCTTCTCCACTGCGAATAATGCGCATACCGTCGCCAATTGCCTGTAGGCCTGCCGCGCAAGCTGTTACCGGGCACCCCAGTGGGCCTTGAAAGCCATAACGAATGGACAGATTGCCAGCAGCCAAATTGGCTAGAAAGGCGGGCACTGTGAAGGGGGAGAGTTTGCGATAGCCGCGCTCAACAAGGGTTTTTTGGGCTTGAGTGATGGTCGGAAAGCCGCCAATACCAGAGCCAATAATGGTGGCTGTTCTGCGCTTTTGAGCCTGCTCAACGGGGAACCAGTTGGCCTGTGACAGTGCCTCTTGAGCTGCTGCCAATGCGTACAGGCTGAACAAATCCATTTTGCGCTGCTCTTTGGGATCGGCTATCACATCCAGGTCAATACCACCGGTGGGGTCGTGGTTAATGCTCGGCACTACCCCGGCAATTTTGATCGGAATATCGCTTGTATCGAAGCGGTCAATGGTGCTGATGCCAGACAGGCCCTTAACCAGTCGATCCCAACTTATATTGATGCTGTTTCCTAAGGGGCTGACCATACCCATGCCGGTAATCACAATTGGTGATTGCATAGCGACTCCAGAGTTATTGATGTGGTCACCCTAGCAATAGGCACTATATGATCAAGATAATATTTAGCTGACGTATGACGAGGTAGACATGCCTTATCCTAAGAGCCATAAATCGAAAACCAAAGAGCGCATTTTGGCTTCGGCGACAGAGCTATTCAGCCGCAAGGGGTTTCAAAAGGTGTCGATTGGCCAGATCATGACGCTAGCCAAGATGACGCATGGCGCTTTTTATTCACATTTCGCATCAAAAGAGGCCCTATACAATGAGTCGGTTCGCCTGACCATTGATAACAGCCGCGCGGCTAGACTGGTAAAAGGACCCCTTTCGTTACAACACCTAACCGAGCTAGTCGCCAACTACTGCAATCTCCAAGAATTGGAAGCTAAGCATAAACCGGGGCCGGAAGCGGTATTGTTCAACGAAATAGGCAGTGAAAAAGCCGAAATCCGCACCCTGTTTGAAGCGTCATATATGAGTATGAAAAAGATGCTTGAAACCCGGTTAATAGCATTGAGCAAGTTGAAACAACTTCCTTTTGCCAATGACCGCAAAGCAATTGCTGATAAGTCCCGCGTTATATTGGCCTCCCTGGTAGGGGCTGTCGCCATTGCCAAAAGTTTGCCGGGAGAGGCGGAACGAAAGCAGGTGTTAATAGCCACCCAGCGCCAGATTTTGCTGATGCTCGGGGTCAGCGAAACTGAGGCAGAACGTATGATGCAAGCACAATAATTTGGGCACCTTCTGAAAGGAGTTCTGAGATATTGTTAGAGCAAACGCTGCCGTTTCTTCTCAACGCCGGATAGGCGATTCGGAAGACTGACCAAGACGAAGCGGGTAAAAAACTGGATAATGGGCCGCAATTCGCCTACTGCCTTATGTTTGCAAAAGCCTAGGCACACTCATTACCCCGGATGCCCGCTCATGGAAATCAAAGTTAACTATCTCGACAACCTCCGTCTGGAGGCCAAGTTCGACGATTTTACGGTTATCTCCGACCAGCCGATTCGCTATAAAGGCGACGGCTCGGCACCAGGGCCGTTTGACTACTTCCTGGCGTCCTCTGCCATGTGCGCCGCCTACTTTGTGAAGGTGTACTGCAACGCCCGGGATATTCCTACCGAAAATATTCGCCTGTCACAAAACAATATCGTCGACCCGGAAGATCGCTATAAGCAGATCTTCAAAATCCAGGTTGAGCTGCCGGAAGATATTTCTGAAAAGGATCGCCAAGGCATTCTGCGCTCCATCGACCGTTGCACGGTCAAGAAAGTGGTGCAAACCGGCCCCGAGTTTCAGATTGAGACGGTAGAAAACATAGACGAGGACGCTCAGGCGCTGTTGATGGGCGCGCCTGAAGGCGGCAGCACCTATATCGAGGGCAAAGACCTGCCGCTGGAGCAGACCATCGCCAATATGAGCGCGATCCTGGCTAATCTCGGCATGAAGATCGAGATCGCTTCCTGGCGCAATATCGTGCCTCACGTGTGGTCGCTGCATATTCGCGATGCGGCCTCACCGATGTGCTTCACCAATGGCAAAGGCGCGACCAAAGAGAGCGCGTTGTGTTCGGCGCTGGGCGAGTTTATTGAGCGGTTGAGCTGCAACTTCTTCTATAACGACCAATTCTTTGGCGAAGAGATTGCTAATAGCGCGTTTGTTCACTACCCCAATGAGAAATGGTTCAAACCGGGCCCGAACGACGAGCTGCCCGCCGAGATTCTCGACGAGCACTGTCTGGCGATTTATAACCCGGAAGGCGAACTATGCGGCTCGAACCTGATTGATACCAACTCGGGTCGTGAAGACCGGGGCATTGTATCGCTGCCGTTTGTGCGTCAGTCCGACGGCGAAACGGTCTACTTCCCCTCCAACCTGATCGAAAACCTGTTCCTGAGTAACGGCATGAGTGCGGGCAACACCCTCGTAGAAGCCCAGGTGCAGTGCCTGTCGGAAATTTTCGAGCGGGCGGTAAAGCGTGAAATCCTCGAGCAGGAGTTAACTCTGCCTGATGTGCCGCAGGAGGTGCTGGCAAAATACCCCAGCATTGTAGAGGGCATCAACGCCCTGGAAGCCCAGGGATTCCCGGTGCTAGTAAAAGATGCCTCCATGGGCGGGCAGTTCCCGGTCATGTGCGTCACCTTGATGAACCCGCGCACCGGCGGCGTGTTTGCTTCCTTTGGTGCCCACCCAAGCTTTGAAGTGGCGCTGGAGCGCAGCCTAACCGAGCTGCTGCAAGGCCGCAGTTTCGAAGGCCTGAACGACCTGCCGTTGCCGACGTTTAACTCACAAACCGTCTCCGAGCCGAATAACTTTGTTGAGCACTTTATCGACTCGGTGGGCGTGGTCTCCTGGCGCTTCTTTAGTGCTAAGCCCGACTTCGAGTTTAGCGAGTGGGACTTCTCTGGCAGCAATGATGAAGAGGCCGAGACCCTGTTCGGCATCTTTGAAGAGCTAGGCGCGGAAGTCTATATGGCGGTACACGAAGACTTAGGTGCGCCGGTCTGCCGCATTCTGGTGCCGGGCTACTCCGAGGTGTATCCGATTGAAGACCTAATCTGGGATAACACCAATAAGTCGCTGGATTACCGCGAGGATATTCTCAACCTGCACCGCTTGGATGACGATCAACTCACCGATCTGGTCGAGCGGCTGGAAGAGAGCCAGATGGACGACCACGCCGACATTATCACGCTCATCGGCATTGAGTTTGACGAGAACACCGTCTGGGGGCAACTGACGATCCTAGAGCTAAAACTATTGGTCTACCTGGCGTTGCAGCGCCATGAAGAAGCGCTCGACTGCGTGCAGATGTTCCTGCAGTACAACGACAACACCGTCGAGCGCGGCCTGTTCTATCAGGCAGTGAACGCAGTGCTGGAAATCGCGCTGGATGACGAGTTGAAGCTGAACGATTATCTGCACAGCTTCCAGCGCATGTTTGGTGAGGAAACCATGGCGGCCGTGGTGGGCTCGGTGAGTGGCGAAGTGCGCTTCCATGGCCTAACGCCGACTAACATGCAGTTAGAGGGCCTTGAGCGCCACCAACGCTTAATCGAAAGCTATAAGAAGCTTCATGCGGCACGGGCAGCGAAAGCGGGTAATTAAGCGTTAACCAAGATCAATGAAAGTTCATCTCTGCTGGTGCGACGGCACCAGCGGAATGGCTTTGATGTACGTGAAACGGTAGTTAAGGACTTTTACGAAACATAGAATTATCTTCGCAATTCTCCTGTCGTTTACGCTATCGCCGATTATGTCTGCCTGGGTGACCTACGTGAATATTGGTACGCATGCTGACTTTGTTGGCATGTGGATGCATGCATGGCTGTTAGCTTGGCCAGCCGCAGGGATCATCGCATTTATCAGCGGTCCCTTTATTCATAAATTAGCCCACCGCATTGCCGAGAAGATCTGACGGCTTGCCTGATGCACTGTGGTGCACTTGCTGGTGCAGTGGGTGCATACAACTGCACCGCTGCGCCAAATTTAATGCTCCCCCATGCTTGGTAAAACATTCTCCGCGGCGTGAATTCCACAAGCGCGATAGCAAACGACGCGAATTCAAACATAACGCTAATACAAAAACGCGGAGAGAATCACATGCTCGATATGCTCAATGACCTTCTGTGGGGGAAGGTATTACTAGTGCTGCTGGTGGGTGTTGGTATCGGTTTTACCGTTGCATCCCGCTTTGTGCAGTTTCGCTATTTCGGTGAGATGTTTCGTATCCTCGGGTCCGGTCAAGCCTTTAAACGCAACCAGCACGGTCATTTAAGCTCGTTTCAGGCGCTGGTGCTTTCAGTAGCTGGGCGAGTAGGTGGCGGCAATATCGCAGGCGTTGCCGTAGCGATTACACTGGGCGGCCCAGGGGCGATTTTTTGGATGTGGTTGGTGGGCTTAATGGGTATGGCCACCAGCTTTTTGGAATGCACCCTGGCACAGACCTATAAAGAAGCCGAAGGTGACGGCACTTATCGCGGCGGCCCGGCGTATTACATTGTTAAAGGGCTGGGTAAGCAATGGCGCTGGCTGGCAGCGTTCTACTCGGTACTACTGCTGTTGACCTTCGGCTTCGCTTTTACTGCGCTGCAATCCTATGCGGTGGCAACTTCCTTTGGCGACGCTTTCGGGGTGCCGGTGCTGTATAGCGGTATTGCTCTGGCGATGCTGGTAGGACTGATTATCTTCGGCGGTATTAAGCGTATTGCGCGTATTTCTGAGGTTTTGGTGCCCTTTATGGCGGTGAGCTATATCGCCATTGCGTTGCTGGTCATCGCTATGAATATTACTGAAATCCCTGGCGTGATTGTGCTGATTGTAAAGAGCGCCTTCGGCCTTGAACCGCTGATTGGTGGCGGGATTGGCGCGGCGATTATGATGGGCTTGAAGCGTGGCCTGTTCTCTAACGAAGCGGGCCTGGGTAGTGCACCTAACGTAGCGGCGGTGGCCTACGTGCCGCACCCGGCCAACCAGGGCATCGTGCAGGCGTTTTCAGTATTTATTGATACGGTGATTATCTGTTCCGCCACGGCGTTTTTGATTCTGCTCAGCGGTGTATATGACCCTGCTGCGGGCGCTGGTGTTGAGGGTATCGCGCTAACTCAAGCAGCATTGGCTGACCACGTAGGCGAATGGGGACGCACCTTTGTCAGCCTGGCGCTGCTGCTGTTTGCTTTCAGCACCATTCTTTACAACTACTACTTGGGTGAGAACAGCCTTAACTTCTTTAGCCGCGACAACCAGAACCTGTTTAACGCCTTTCGCATCGCCATCGTGCTGCTGGTGTGCTGGGGCGCGACCACCGATCTGGGTACCGTGTTCGGCTTTGCGGATGTCACCATGGGGCTCTTGGCAGTCGTCAATCTGGTGGCGCTGATTCTGCTGTTCAAGTGTGGTCTTCGCATTTTGAAAGACTTCGATGTTCAGCGTCGGCAAGGGATCAAACAGCCGATTTTTGATGCCAACCAGCATCCAGATCTCGACCTGGACCCGAAAGCCTGGGAGCTGGAGCCCGAAGAGGCCGAAGCCTTAAAACAGCGGCTGGAAAGCGCGCCTGCGAAGTAAGTAGTCTTCTAAAATGGATCGATAAGGAAAGGAGCGCCCATGCCCAGCGTACTGATGCTCTATACCGGCGGGACTATTGGTATGCAGCCATCGTCACAAGGCTACGTGCCCTGTGCAGGGGTGGGCGAGCGCCTGGCGGCGCACTTGGCTCTGGGCGATCCTTACCGGCTGCCAGTGTTTGATGTGATTGAAATGCAGCCGCTGATTGATAGCGCCGAACTAATGCCAGAGGCTTGGAACCGCTTGGCGGCGCAGCTGGAAAACCATTGGCCACGCTACGATGCATTCGTGGTGCTGCACGGCACCGATACCATGGCGTACAGCGCGTCAGCGCTCTCGTTTATGCTCGGTGCGCTAGACAAGCCGGTGATCTTCACCGGCTCCCAAATTCCACTAGGTGAGCCAAGAAGCGATGCGTTGAACAGTGTGGTTAGCGCGCTGCAACTAGCAGCACATCCAGACACTCCTCGCGAAGTCAGCCTGGCCTTTCATGACCGGCTGCTGCGCGGTAACCGCGCGCGTAAGGTGCGCACCCAAGGCTTAGATGCCTTCGACTCACCCAACTTCCCCTGGCTTGCCGAGCTTGGTATTGGTATTCGTTTTCCCCAACCCTCGGCGCTGCTGATCGGAAAACCGAATTTTGCACCTATTGAGGTGGACGACGAGGCGGTGGCGGTACTGCCGCTGCATCCAGGGATGTCGCTGCGCCGAGCAAAGGTGCTGCTGGCGGATAAAACGCTAAAAGGGCTGGTGCTTTATACCTATGGAGTTGGCAACCCGCTTAGTTTTGAAGGCGAGCTGCTTGATTGCTTGAAGGCGGCTAACGAGAGGGGCGTAGCGCTGCTTAACGTCACCCAGTGTGCCCAAGGCGAAGTAGTGCAGGGTGCCTACGCCACCGGTGCCGCACTTAATCAAGCGGGCGTGATTGCCGGAAGCGATATCACCCTGGAAGCCGCCATCGCGAAGCTAACCGTGCTAATTGGGCAAGGGCTGGTGGGGCCAGCGCTGCGCAAGGCATTGAGTGCACCCATGCGCGGTGAACGTAGCCGTTAAGCTAATCAGCGTGAAGAAATGCTCAGCGCGGTAACGGTTATCAAGATGATTCCCATACCTGCCATTTGAATAACACCCAGGCTTTCATTTAACACAGCAACGCCAAAGAGAGTGGCCGTGATAGGTTCGACCATGGCCACCATGGAGGCGAGCGCAGGCGTTGTGCGTTTGATCCCCGCGATATAAAGCACAAAAGACACGCCTGCGCCTAAGAGGCCGAGTGTTACAAATAGAGGCCAATCCGATGAGCCCAGGACGCTCACAATCTGCCCCGTATCGCTTGGCACAACGAGCATGATGGCCAGTACCGCGAAGGCGATCGTCAGTATTGCCTGGGGGCTGCCATGGGGTGCAGCGTATTTAAAGCCAAAAATGAAGGCCGCATAAGAGAGCCCGGCAAGCAGCCCGGTAGCTACGCCCATCAACGAGAGGCCGCTAGCACTAATGGCATACAGTTTGGTTAACAGCACCACACCCACCATTACTAGCACGATGGCTAGCCACTTGGCAGCGGTGGGGCGCTCAAGCTTAAGGGCAAAGGAGATCAGATAAACAAATACTGGGGCGCAGTACATCAAGGTAGCCGCGACCGCCACGCTGCCATGATCAATACTGATGAAATAGAAAGTGAAGTTGCCCGCTACGCCAAGGCCCGCCACCACCGACCAGAACCACAGCTGTCGACTAGCTAAGCCGCTATGGCTGCGTCGCAGTAGAAGCCACGCCAGCGCGCAGAGAAGCCCTACAAAACCACGATAAAAAGAGACGACAGAGGCATCCCAGCCGCCGTCTAAAAGAATGCCTGCGATTCCCCCTGAAATACCCCAGAAGAAGGCCGCGAGCGCGATCAACATACTGCTGGCACCTGCCATATTTCACCTTTCGTCCTTGAGCGTTAACACCTAGGAGTAATAGGTGTTTGCACGCATTCCCTTTGCTTAATGATGCTCTTGGTCTGCTACCTGCAAACCCTAATCTTGCCACCTAAAAGTAGACGCTGATCCCGATATGCGAAAGCGCTCCAGGTGGCCTATGGCGTTAACCAAAGAACCAGTAGCGAATAGAACGCTGAGAGCACTCTTACGATGAAGCGCTGGAACCCTTAATTTGTCTATAGAGATGCGAAAATGGCATGGCGGTTAGCCCGTGCACCAAGATGGACGACACCACCAGCAAACTCACCACGGGCCAGAGTTCAGCAACATCGGTTTTATGATGGGCCAATGCCGCGTAGTAAAGCGCGGCGACCCCAATCGGCCCAAACCAGCCAGTGAAACTGCCATCCAGCTTGCTGGGAAGATCTTTAATATGACCACCTACTAATAACAGAATGGGTAAGCGGCGCAGGAAAAGCACACCAATCACCAGCAGCGCGGGCCACCCCAAGGAGAGCCACGCTTGCCAGGGGATCATCAAGCCGAGCAAGAGAAAAATGGGCGATGTGAAAAAGCGGTCCACGCCTTCTACCACTCTTTCTTCCTCCTGCTTTTCTGAGGCGTTGGCTTGTTGATCAAATGCTAACCCTGCTACGAACACAGCGAGAATTCCATTGCTGCCCACCAGCTTCACCGCGGCAAGGGTGGTGAGCGCAAGCGCTGTGGTTACCATTAGCATCGACGGTTGGTCGATGGTGTTTTTTTCTTCAGCCTTGCGTATGGCAAAGCCGACCGAATAACCGATCATCGTTCCTAACACTAGTGCGACTAAAATATCGCCTCCCAGCACCCCCAATATATTGGTGGTGATCGATTGATCCGCGGGTAGCGTCAGCAAAAAAACAGCAAACATGACAAAGATAAACGTCAGTCCATCGTTGGCGCCCGACTCACTCGAAATAATGTGGCGTAGATAAGCGGGCAGGTTCTCTTTTGCTACTGGCCCGGTCACCACGGTAGAGGCAACCACCGGGTCTGTGGGGGTAATCACAGCACCGATGAGTAACGCCGCTCCTAATGGCAGACCAAGCGCCCAGCCGGTTATAACGCTGCTGCACAGCCACATGACCGGCATGCT
The DNA here is from genome assembly GCF_013371085.1 of Vreelandella maris. Taxonomy (GTDB): domain Bacteria; phylum Pseudomonadota; class Gammaproteobacteria; order Pseudomonadales; family Halomonadaceae; genus Vreelandella; species Vreelandella maris. Next base: position 216,618 of record NZ_JABWCV010000003.1, read on the forward strand.
CACCAGCAATAACACGCAGAGCGATCGCCAGTGGTGAAAAATATAGGATTTGGGGAGCCGCAGCGCGATACCCATCAAACCAATGGCGAGGGCTAGACGGGCCACTTGCTCTAAAATGGCCATTTCATTCCCCCACTGCGCTGGGTCAAGAAGCCCAAACCCGGTAGGCCCCAACACCACCCCGACCAGCAGCAAGCTGACGGAGTCGGGCAAGCCGACGCGCTTCAGCGGTGTTGATAATAGTCCTAACAATAAGGCGCTAGCTGCAACGACTAATAATCCAATATTAAATTCGTGCATATTCTTATACTGCCACCAGGTTTAGGTCGTGTTTTGGCTGAGCACCTCAGTCAGTGTTGGGCATGCCGGCCGGACGTAGCAGCAATACCGCGAGTGGCGGTAGCGTCAACTCCAGGCTGGCGATTTGCCCATGTAGGGGGGAGTCTTCAGCCGTTAGCCGACCCAGGTTGCCCATGTTGGAACCGCCATAGCACTCCGCGTCACTGTTAAGACGTTCTTCCCAGCCACCAGTCAGCGGCACGCCCAGCCGATAACCCATACGTGGAATTGGGGTCATATTGGCAACCACCAGCAACGGCTCACCGGTGGCACTCCAGCGTAGCCAGGCAAACACGCTATTGGTGTTGTCATTGCCCACGACCCAGGTAAATCCCCGTGGTTCGCTATCGCATTGGTGCAGGGCGGGTAACTCGGTGTAGCAGCGGTTAAGGTCGCTAAGTAAACGGTGGAGACCGGCATGCCGGGCTTCGGCGAGCAGCGACCAATCCAGCTCGCGGTCGTGGCTCCACTCACGCCACTGGCCGAACTCACAGCCCATAAACAGCAGCTTCTTACCGGGTTGTGACCACATGATGGCGAGATAGGCGCGGAGATTGGCGAACTTCTGCCACTCATCGCCAGGCATCTTACCGATCAGCGAACCTTTGCCGTGGACTACTTCGTCGTGAGAAATCGGCAACACGTAGTGCTCAGAGAAAGCGTAGACCATCGGAAAGGTCATATCGTGATGGGAGTAAGTGCGATACACCGGGTCCTTGGCGATGTATTCCAGCGTGTCGTGCATCCAGCCCATGTTCCATTTATAGGCGAAGCCCAGCCCGCCCTCCTTGGTCGGCTGGGTGACACCCGGCCAAGCGGTTGACTCCTCGGCAATAACGATGGTGCCGGGGACTTCCTCACTGATAACGTCATTGAGGTGGCGCAGGAAGTCGATGGTTTCCAGGTTTTCATGACCGCCAAATCGGTTGGGAATCCATTCGCCTTCGTTACGGGAGTAGTTGCGATAGAGCATTGAGGCAACGGCATCGACACGCAGTGCATCGACATGGAAATGCCGCAGCCAGTGCAGTGCCGAGGCGAGCATAAAGCCATGTACTTCGCGCCTTCCCAGGTTATAGATATAGGTGTCCCAATCTTGATGGAACCCCTCAAAAGGATGCTCATATTCGTACAGAGCGGTGCCATCAAAGCGTGCCAAGCCGTGGGGGTCGGTGGGAAAGTGGGCCGGCACCCAGTCGAGAATGACGCCCAGCCCTGCGCGATGGCACTCATCAACGAAGTAGGCAAAGTCGGCAGGCTTGCCGAAGCGGGCGCTGGGCGCAAACTGACTCAGCGGCTGATAACCCCAGGAGCCGCCGAAGGGATGCTCCATGATGGGCAAGAGCTCAACGTGGGTGAACCCCATATCCAACACATAGGGAATCAATTGCTCGGCCAGCTCACGCCAGCTATAGATTTCGCCGTTGTCGCCGCCATGCTTGCGCCAGGAGGCGGCGTGCACTTCATAAATGCTTATTGGGTGGGTCGGGTCATGGATTTTTTGCCGCTGGGCGATCCATGCGTCGTCATGCCAGGTAAAGGGCGTGGTGTCGGCTACCACCGAGGCGGTAGAGGGCGGTGCTTCGGTGGCTAAAGCGACCGGGTCGGCACGCAGGCCAATTGCACCGTGGGCTTCGACCACCTCATATTTGTACGCCTCCCCAGGACCAAGGCGCGGTACGAATAACTCCCACACCCCAGCAGCGATGCGCAGGCGCATTATGTGTCGTCTGCCGTCCCAGCTATTGAAATTACCGACCACGGAAACACGTTGGGCATTCGGCGCCCAGACCGCAAAGCGCACGCCGTTGACGCCATCTATTGTCATGGGCTGGGCACCCAGGCAGTGCCCCAGCTGTCGATGATTGCCTTCGCCCAGCAGGTAAAGATCCATTTCGCCCAGCAGCAGGCCGAAGCTATACGGGTCCTCGGTTAGCTGTTCGCCTTGGGGCCAGCGAATACGCAGCAGATAGGGAGCCGCATGCGGCAGCCGGGCGGCGAATAGACCAGGAATTTGCATGCTCGTGAGGCAGCAACGCACATTGCCGCCGTCGCGGTCGAGAACATCAACCCCTACCGCGCCGGGTAGGAATACGCGCAAAAACTGTCCTTTGCCATCACTGTGAATGCCAAGAATGGCGAAGGGATCGCGATGGGTTCCTTGCGCTAGTGCACTGGCGTCTTCCTCAGTCAACCACAAGCTGCGATCCAGAAGGGGTCGGGTGTGAATAACATTATTCATGTGGCTCTCCTGGGTTGAGTTGTTCGATGAGGGCAGCTAAGCCGTGCAGCGGCACACCCAACCATTCGGGGCGGTTGGCGGCTTCGTAGGCAATTTCGTAAGCTGTCTTTTCGAGCACGAACAGGTCCACCGCCGCGGCGGCTCCGCTGGCTTGCTTCCACTCGTGGGGTATTTCCATGGTGGCCAGCCAATAAGCGTTGAGAAAGGCTTGGCGGCCTTTAAGCAGATACTGCTCCACCACCGAATGGCTAGTATCGGTATGTGTATCGGCGCCTTCATTGTCGCCGGGCCGGGCTTCCTCCACCTTGGCATAGGCATAGTCGAAGGAGCGCAACATGCCAGCCACATCGCGCAGCGGGCTATCTTTTGCGCGACGCTCTTCCAGGGGTCTGGCTGGTTCGCCTTCAAAATCGATGATGTAGGCATCATCATGAGCCACTAGAACTTGGCCGAGATGTAAATCACCATGAATACGGGTGAGCAGGCTGCCTTGGGCAAGTTCCGCCATCTTTTTGATGGCATCTATCAACGTGGCGCGGCGAGCCAAAATGATGTCGGCAAGCCGCTGTTCGGCTTCGTTGGCAGTATTCTTGTGTTGCTCCAGCACGTTTAGCGCTTCCTCAACACGCTGCGTCACGCGTTGCGTCCAGTGCTGTACATGGGATGACCCGGCGACTTCGGGCGCGAATGCTGGGTCGTCGCTGGGCGTCGCCAGCACCATATGCAGCTCACCCAGCCGGCGCCCTAAGGTGGTGGCAAATTCTTCCAACTCCTCGAAGGCGCCGTAGCGGGATTCGGCTTTTGGCTCGCTTGCGCGTTCGTCGTCCGCCACCGCTTCACGAATGGCACGTTCCAGCTTATTGCGCGTCCATGACCAGGCATCGCCCTGGTTGTCGATGAAGCCTTGCAGAATCATGAGCGTCTGCGTGGAGCCCTGTTCAAGCCGGGTTACCACGCCGTACAGGGGCACGGTATGCATAAAGCCCCGCTCAGTCAGGTAGCTGCCGATCTCTGCTTCGGGGTGAATGCCCGGCTCCAAGCGTCGGAACAGCTTGAGCACTAATTGATGATTGATGATCACCGAGCTATTGGACTGCTCGGCACTCTGTTGCACTACCTCGGGGTGCTCGGGAAGCGTCAGTTCGGCGAAGGCGGCGGTGGGCAAGAAATGGATTTCTCCTTTCTCATAAGGCAGCACAGTGCCTAGGCGCATGTTTTCTAGTACCGCCAGCGTAAAGGCATCCAGGGTGACTGCATCGGTGAGCAGCCCGACTTCGTGGAAACGACGCACCCGTGCCATGGCGAGCTGTTGGGGTAGCGGATTGCTTTGCTCGTCTTCGCCCAGGAAAGCCAGCGGCAGTTGGTAGCGCTCGCTACCTTGGCCATTTTTGACCTCCAGCTCGCTAAACAGCAGTGAGTGCCCGCTGTGCTCCAGACGGCCGGTGGGGTGTAGGTGGACGTGTTCGATACGGGACTGCTTGGCAGCAAACCAGCGTCGCTTGGGCAGGTAGCTGGGCAGCGTTTCACGTTCGAGTAGCCGTCTGGGCGTCTCCTCAAAAATCTCCTCAAGGCGTTTTTTGATAATCAGCGTGACGTAATCCGGCATGGGCTCTGGTACAGGAACATGCCACTCCGGCATGGCGGTAGCCGGGGCCAGCAAGAACCAGAAAAAACCGTAGGGAGGCAGCGTCAGCAGGTACGCCAGTTTGCCCACCGGGGGGAAAGCGCTACCTCCAACCATCTCGACGGGCACTTGACCCGCGAATGCGGAAAGATCGAGCTCCACCGCCTGAGCGGTACTGGCCACGTTGGCTACGCACAGCAGTGTTTCTGTTTCGCCATTGTCGAGCGTCATCTCACGCAGGTAGGCGAGAATATGCCGATTGGAGGGGTAGAGTGGGCGCATGGTGCCACGGCTGAAAGCACGGTGCTGACTGCGTACCGCCAGTAGCCGCCGCATATTGCTAAGCAGCGAGTGCGAGTCACGAATTTGTGCTTCCACATTCACCGTTTGATAGCCGTAGAGCGGATCCATAATGGGCGGCAGCACCAGCTTGGCCGGGTCGGCGCGAGAGAAGCCGCCGTTGCGATCCACCGACCACTGCATGGGTGTACGCACGCCGTCACGGTCGCCGAGATAGATATTGTCGCCCATACCAATTTCGTCGCCGTAATAGAGCACCGGCGTGCCCGGCATGGAGAGCAGCAGGCTGTTCAGCAGCTCGATACGTCGCCGGTCGCGCTCCAGCAGCGGAGCTAACCGGCGGCGGATGCCTAAGTTGATACGCGCCCGGCGGTCGGCGGCGTAGTGATTCCAGAGGTAGTCGCGCTCCTTATCGGTGACCATTTCAAGGGTCAGTTCGTCGTGGTTACGCAAAAAGATCGCCCACTGGCAAGTGGCCGGTATTTCAGGCGTCTGACGCAGAATGTCGGTAATCGGGAAGCGATCTTCCTGAGCCAGGGCCATGTACATGCGCGGCATCAAAGGAAAATGAAACGCCATGTGACACTCGTCGCCGTCGCCGAAGTAGGGCCGGGTGTCCTCGGGCCACTGGTTGGCTTCGGCGAGCAGCATGCGGTCGGGGTAGCGCTCGTCGAGCACCGCTCGGATCTTCTTGAGTACCACGTGGGTTTCGGGCAGGTTTTCGTTGTTGGTGCCTTCGCGCTCAACCAGATACGGTATGGCGTCCAGGCGCAGGCCATCCACCCCCATATCGAGCCAGTACTCCATGACCTTGAGAATCTCGTCGAGTACCACAGGGTTGTCGAAGTTGAGATCCGGCTGGTGGGAGTAGAAACGATGCCAGTAGTAGGCGCCAGCCACCGGATCCCAGGTCCAGTTGGAGGATTCGGTGTCGAGAAAGATGATCCGTGTGCCGGGGTACTTTTGGTCGGTGTCCGACCAGACATAGAAGTCGCGTTCTGGTGATCCTACTGGCGCCTGTCTGGCGCGTTGAAACCACTCGTGCTGGTCGGACGTGTGGTTAATGACCAGCTCGGTAATAACGCGCAGGCCGCGTCGGTGTGCCTCGTTGATAAAGCGCTGGGCATCCTCTAGCGTGCCGTAATCGGGGCTAACGCTGGTGTATTCCGCGATATCGTAACCATCGTCGCGACGCGGCGAGGGGTAGAACGGTAAAATCCAAATTGTATTAACGCCCAGGCTGACGATATAGTCCAGCTTCTGAATCAAACCTTCGAAATCGCCGATACCATCGTCGTTGGCATCGAAGAAGGCCTTCACGTGTACCTGGTAAATCACCGCGTCTTTGTACCAGAGTGGGTCATCGAGGAAATCCATCGCCTCGACGGCGTGTGTTTCGCTGCTGGCATCCATCATTGGCTTACCCTCTCTGCTTTGATCATTAGGTCAAAATTGACATGAACTAGCGGCTTCCAAGCCAATACCGTTGTTAGTAAACCGATAGCTAGTGAACCGGGCGAAGTCGCCAAATAGCGAACGGCATAACGGCGGGGTCTAAGCGCATCGATTGCCATTTGCCATGCCAAGTCCATTGACGGCCACTCATGAGATCCTCCACATGCAGTGCCGCTTCGTCGGGAAGTTTGAATAGCGCCATGGGCAACTCAAAGGCGCCCTCCTGAGGCTCAAACGGGTCAAGGTTGACCGCGACCAAGATGGCCTCGTCGCTTTGCTCGGTGCGCTTGGCGAAGAGCAATAAACGGTCGTTGTGTACCGCATGGAAGGTCAGCCCAAGATGGCTATGCAACGCCGGATTCTCGCGCCGGATTCGGTTGAGCTGGGCGATCTCATAGATGATGTTGCCGGGGGCGCTATAGTCGCGCAGGCGAATCTGGTACTTCTCTGAATCGAGGTACTCCTCCTTGCCGGGTACCGGTGCGCCTTCGCAGAGTTCAAAACCGGAGTACATGCCCCACAATCCTGAACCCATGGTGGCCAGCGCCGCGCGAATCAGGAAACCTGCCCGTCCGGACGATTGCAGAAAGTAGGGATTGATATCCGGTGTGTTGACAAAAAAGTTGGGCCGATAGCCGTCACGCAGGGGCGATTCATTGAGTTGCGTGAAGTATTCGGTTAACTCCGCCTTGGTATGGCGCCAGGTGAAATAGGTATAGCTCTGTGTGAAACCCAGTTTGCCCAGGCGCAGCATCATGGCCGGGCGGGTAAACGCTTCAGCCAGGAAAATCACATCAGGGTCACGTTGGCGAATATCGGCAATTAACCATTCCCAAAAGGGCAGCGGTTTGGTGTGTGGGTTATCTACACGAAATATCTTTACCCCTTCATCGACCCAGCCTTGAACCACATTACGCAGTTCAAGCCAGAGCGAAGGGATGGCCTCTTCGGCGTAGAAGTCGACGTTGACAATATCCTGATATTTTTTGGGCGGATTTTCGGCATAGCGAATTGAGCCGTCGGGCCGCCAGGAGAACCAGCCTGGGTGTTCCTTGAGCCAGGGGTGATCCGGTGAACACTGAATGGCAAAATCGAGCGCTATCTCCAGGCCGTGTTCGGCGGCAACACGGACCAGCTCGTGGAAATCTTCGCGGGTGCCAAGCTCAGGATGGATGGCGTCATGTCCGCCTTCTTCGCTGCCAATGGCGTAAGGACTGCCTGGGTCGTTCGGCCCGGCTTCAAGGCTGTTGTTAGGCCCTTTGCGATACGCCCGACCGACAGGATGGATAGGCGGAAAATAGAGTACGTCAAAGCCCATGTCGCGGATTAACGGCAACCGCCTGTGTACATCCTTGAACGTGCCGTGGCGATTGGGATCGTCGGTTTCCGAGCGAGGAAACAGCTCATACCAGCTGGCAAAACCTGCTTTAAGCCGCTCTACCTCAAGCGGATAAAGGGCGTCGCTTCTGGTTAGATGCGGGCGAGTATCCGCTTCGTGCATCAACCTAGTCGTTTCATCATCTAATAGCAGCGCGACGCGGTCAGCATCATTCTGCGCTAGCCGAAATTGTTCGAGGAGGTCAGCCAGTGATTCATAAAGCGTTCCTTCGCTACGCTCGGCGGCTTGTTCCACCAGTTGTCTGCCTTCTTCCAGTTCGAGCCCGATGGGCACTCCTGCCTGGTGTTTCTTGGCCAGTTCGTAGTGATAAGTGGCATAAACATCCCACCAGGCTTCAATAATAAAACCATGGCGGCCCACCCGGTGAGGCGTGAAACTCCCTTCCCATACATCCAGGCCGAGGGGTTCGACCTGGCTCATGGGCGCGCGCTGTTGCTGCCCCTCATCGTCGTGCCAGCAGATAGCCGCTGCCAGCGCATCGTGACCGTCGGCGAAGATGGTGGCTTTCACCACTACCGTTTCGTTAACGATGGCTTTGGTCGCAAAGCGCCCCTGATCCAGGGAAGGGGTGACGGCTTCAATGGCAATGCGCGGGGCATGGGTGGCCGCTAGGCCATGGTTCTGGTGTTGACTCTGTGCCGGGAAAGCCCCGGACGTGGGATAGACAGGTGAACTCATCGCATGCTTCTCCTTGCAGCGCGAAAACGACAGCGAAGGTATCCGCGCCGCCTTATGTCTAGGTAACGGCGCCTTCGTTGTGCTGCACTAGCTCTAGCAGGGCCAGTGAGCGACCTTCCATCCTATGTTCTTCACCAAAGGCGCGCTGGAACGGGGCTTCCTCACAGGTTTGGCTGGTGTCGAGGCGGCATAACCATCCGCTACCGCTTGGGGCGGCCGGTAGTTGAAAAGCGACGGCCTCGTGGTGCGCATTGAAAATTAGCAGCAAGGTGACATCGGCCCCCGCACGGCGTATGCCGGAAGGCTGCGCGCGACCATCGAGTAAAAGACCGAGTGTGCGCGCCTCGGTATCTTCCCAGCGCTCAACATCCATTTCGGCGCCATCCGGGGCCAGCCATGTCACTTCCTTGAGCCCCATTTCTTCGTTGTATTCACCTGAAAGGAAGCGACCTCGCCGCAGGATGGGGTAACGCATCCGAAGTGCGATCACGCGCCGCAGGTACTCGATCATGGCGTGGGCGTCACCGTCGAGATTCCAGTCCACCCAGCTGATCTCGTTATCCTGGCAGTAGGCGTTATTGTTGCCTTGCTGGGTGCGCAATAGTTCGTCGCCCGCCAGTAGCATCGGCGTGCCTTGGGAGAACAGCGTGGTGGCGATAAAGTTACGGATCTGACGCAGCCGTAATGCCTGGATATCCTCATCGTCAGTAGGGCCTTCGACGCCATGGTTCCACGATAAATTGTGGTCATGGCCATCCATATTGTCCTCGCCGTTCGCCTCGTTATGCTTATCGTTGTAGGCCACCAGATCAAAAAGGGTGTAGCCGTCGTGGGCCGTCACGAAGTTGACCGAGGCGAATGGCCGCCGGCCACGCCGTTTGAAGAAATCCGCTGACGCCATGAGCCGGGTGGCAAGCTCGGGTAACTGCCCTTCATCGCCGCGCCAGAAAGCGCGTACCGTATCCCGGTAGCGGTCATTCCATTCTGCCCAGCCAGGAGGGAAGCCACCGACTTGATAACCGCCGGGGCCGCAGTCCCAAGGTTCGGCAATTAGCTTAACCTGACTGAGAATAGGGTCCTGTCGACAGGAATCGAGAAAGCCGCCCCCCTCGTCGAAGCCGTGGGGTTCGCGGCCAAGAATGGTCGCCAAATCAAAGCGGAAACCGTCGACGCGCATTTCTGTGGCCCAATAGCGCAGCGAGTCGGTGACCATTTGCAGCACACGCTGATGGCTAAGATTAAGAGTATTACCCGTGCCGGTATCGTCGATGTAGTAGCGCGGCTCTTCGGGCATCAGCCGGTAGTAAGAGGCGTTGTCGATGCCTTTAAGCGAAAGGGTGGGACCTAGCTCGTTACCTTCGGCCGTGTGGTTGTAGACCACATCGAGAATGACCTCCAGGTCGGCGGCATGGTAACGCGCCACCAGCTCTTTAAATTCATTGATGCTTTCGCCAGAGATATAGCGCGAATGGGGGGCGAAAAAACCGAGCGTGTTGTAGCCCCAGTAATTGCGCAGCCCTTGCTCTAACAGGCGCTGATCATCTACGAAGGCGTGGATCGGCAGTAACTCAACCGACGACACGCCAAGGGAGTGAATATAGTCAACCACATCGTTGACCATCAGCCCGGCAAAGGTGCCACGTAGCGCTTCTGGTACCGAAGGATGGCGCATGGTATACCCACGAACATGGGTCTCATAAACAATGGTGTGATCCCAAGGCAACTGCACATCCCGAGAGCGACCCCAGGTAAAGGCCGGGTCGATCACGCGGCAACGCGGCATAAACGGTGCACTGTCCCGATCATCGAAACTTAGATCACCGTCGGGATGGCCGATGGTGTAACCAAATAGTGCTTCATCCCATTGCAGGTCACCCACAATCTGTTTGGCGTAAGGGTCGAGCAGCAGCTTGTTGGGGTTGAAGCGGTGGCCTTCCTCGGGGGCATAAGGACCATGCACACGGTAACCATACAGTTGGCCGGGGCGGGCGTCGGGTAGGTAGCCATGCCAAACTTCGTCGGTGTATTCGGGCAGCTCTACACGTGCCAACTCCTGTTCGCCGGTTTCATCAAACAGGCATAGTTCAACCCTCGTGGCATTCGCCGAGAACAGCGCGAAATTAACGCCTAGTCCATCCCAGGTCGCCCCTAAAGGAAACGATGATCCTTCGTGAACACGTGTCTGCCGCATAACGCTTGGGGTTTCGTCGGCGGCAACGGACTTATCGCTGTCCCGCGAGGCGTGGCTTGTATTCATTGCATTCGTCCTTGGGCCATTCGGGCACTTGGGTGTTAGCTAACGTTTTAACGTCTGTTTGTTAACAAACGTTTTTTAACGACCGTTTTTAAAAACAGCTTTTAACTCTCGGGGTCGCTTGTCTTAGGCGTATTGGTTTTCTTCGCCTTTGGCGTCGCTTTTTTCGTTGTCTTGGCGTCTGTCTTTTTAGCCGTTGCCGTCTTACCTGCTTTCTTAGATGTGTTAGCTGTCTTAGCTGTGCTCGTCTCTTTGCTAGCGGCCAGCGGGTTGCTGCTACGCCGCGGGCGGCGGGTACGCGCCACCGTGGCGGAGTCCTCAGGCAGAGGCTCCATCGAACTCGCTGTAGCGTCGGGGGCGGTAGGCGCCTGGGGCGGATGGCCACGATCCTGTACCGGCACGTCCTGCCCGACTAAGGTGTCGTCGCGAAAGGGAGCTTCATCGAAGTCGGGGTCGCCGTCCGGGTCTTCCAGCGGTAAACGGTTCTCCTGGATGCCTACCTCGTCATCCTCTAGCGGCAAGTCCTCCTCCAAGATAGGTGTTTCGTCCAGAGGCTCACCGACTTCTTCCAAGTCGGCGTCGTTACCGGCTGCTTGCTCAGCGGCAACGATCTTTAATGCCCTATCCCAATGGCGTTGCTGTTGGCCTTCGGGGCGTCCTTCAGCTTCCCAGATGCTGTAGGCCAGTTGACGCACGCGTTCTTCGTCAGTCATGTCAGCTCATCCTATGTGCTATGTCACAATTCGTTTTCGACGCTCGTTTTCGATGTGACAGGGTGTGGAAGTCATCTAGAAGTAACCCAAGCGCCGCTGCTCTCCGTGTCGTTGTTACGCAGATAGACACCGATGGGGAGTTCCGCCAGCAAGGAGGCGATAGGAAGTCCGTGGTCGCCTATCTCCAGAGAAGACTCGGTCAAAATCCCCTGCCAAACGCCAGCATCTGGCTGTAGCAAAGTATCTCCCCAGTGCGTCGGGGGAATATGCGGTAGCTCAGCGTTGCCTAGTAGCGCTGTCGTCAGCCGGGGTACTACCACCAACAATCGGTAGCCAGCGTAACGCCGGGTAAATGCCATCACGTGGTCGGCCTGCTCACCAGTTGCCGAGAGAGGATGATAATCACCGTGGGTAAATAGCCGCGGATGACGATGGCGCAACGTCAGCAACCGGGCGATGAACGCTTGCTTTATCCGTCCATCCCGCCACGTTAACAATGCCTCTGTAGGCGTTAAGGCCGCTTCAAGCGCCGCTTGACGCGCGGCATGGTCGACGGGGCGGCGATTATCAGGATCGACCAAGCTGTAATCCCAGAATTCGCCACCTTGGTAGAGGTCAGGTACGCCGGGAACGGTCAGGCGCAGCACCGTTTGTACGAGGCCATTAAGGGCGCCCGGTAGATCAACAGTGCGTGCCGCCGCTGCAATGGAATCGCGCAGGGGCGGTGTGGTCAGTAAGTCCTCAAGGAACGCTTGTGAAGCGGACTCATAAGTATCATCTGGCCATAGCCAATGGCTGAGTAACTTGGCTTCGCGCAGGGCTTTTTGCTGCCACTGGGCGAGTCGCTGGGTAAACGTTTGCATCTCATCGTTGTCCAGCGGGTCAAGCGTTGGTGCCCAGGCCCCTAGTAAAATTTGGTAGAGAATCAGTTCATCGCCCGGTGAGGGAGCAACCCCGTTGGGCAACGACCGGCGCAGCGGAGCGGCTAACCGCCGCCAATGCTCAACATGCGTCGCAAAGTGGGTGGCGTGCTCGCTGAGTGCTGCTAATCGCGCGCGAACATCTTCGCCTCGCTTGTGGTCGTGGGTGGCGGTGGTCACCATGTTGCGGGGGAATTGGCGGGCACGCCGGGCATTCGCTTCGTGAAAGTGTTTGGGAGAATGGCTGAAGTGCTCGCCATCGAAGCCCACATCGTTTCGCGAGATCAATACGGCGCTGCGATACCCCGCGGTATCTTCCACTGCCTTGGCCGCCACCGGCGAGGTGAGCTGCTGGAAGCGTACGATGGCGCGCTGGCGCAGTCGGCGCTCGTCATCCTTTGCGATGTCACGAGGCGCTTCGCCGCCCAGCCAGCGCTCTAACGCTTCGAGCACTGCAATGTCTGGCGGATTTAGCGCTTGCCGAGCCCCGCGCATCGCCTGAGCGAAAAAAGGAGCATCGGCTTCGGGGCGTCCGGCCTCGTCGGCATAGCTGCGATAGATGGGGAAGTGAACGATTAACGCTTCCAGTGCCCGGCTGATGGCCGCCAGGGTAATATCACGGCTGGCAAGCTGGGCGCGGGCAATGGCATGCAGGGCGTTGGCACAGGCATTGAATTCGCTGGCTAGTAGTGAGGTCAGTATCTCGCGCCTGGCCAGCCGTACCTCGGTTGAAAAATCAATGTCTCGGCCACTGATTTCCTGCCAAAGCTTGCGCAGTGGTGCGGCGCTGGCCGGGCTGTGCTGTATGCCTGAGACTTCGTTCATAAACTCATAACCGCTGGTGCCGTCCACACCCCAGTCGTCATGTAACGTTTCGCCATCACCCAAAATCTTTTCTACATAGAGAGCGACGTGGCGAGGCACATCGGACGGTCGCTTGGCTTGCAAGGCATCCAGGCGCTGGCGTAGCGTTAGGCAATAGCCGCGTGGGTCGGCAAGCCCATCAACGTGGTCGACCCGTAAGCCATCGACCCAGCCCGCTTCGACCAACCGTAACGGCAGGGCATGAACGGCCTCGAACACTTCCGGCACTTCAACGCGTAGCCCGCCCAGTTCGGTGACATCGAAGAAGCGCCGCCAGTTGATCTCATCAGAGGCGGTGCGCCACCACGCCAGGCGGTAATGCTGGCGTTCAAGCAAGTTATGCAGGCGAATGGCACCGTTGGGGTTTGCACCGTCAAACAGGGGCAGAACAGCGTCGATCGACTGCCGGGCAGCGGGGGATTCCATCACCTTGCTTAGCTGGTAACGCGCCTCGTCAGCAGCGGTATAGGCGTCTTCGCGTTGCTGCAGGGCATCGAAAAAGGCCGCCTGTTCGTGCAGCACGTTGTGCTCAGCAAAGCGTAGTATGTCGCCGTAATGACGAGGATCGATGGGGAAACGGTGCTCGTGATAATCCACATGGAAGCCCGCCTTATCGGCGTCGTAGCTCAGTTCTAATTCACCGGAATGCAGGGTTTCGGCATAAGGATCACCCAAGAACGGCACTAGCAGCTTTCCGGCAAGCGAGGGGGCGGCGTTATTAATATCAGCAGCGTGCCAGTCAATATCAAAGAAGTCGGCATAGGGGCTATCTTTCCCCCAGGTCAGCACATCCTGCCACCAGCGGTTTTGGGAGCCCCCCACCGCTAGGTGGTTGGGGACAATATCCAGAATTAGCCCCATGCCACGCGAGCGAAGCCGCGATACTAGGCGCTCCAGCGCCGCCTCGCCGCCTAAATCAGGGTCGATGCGTGTTGGGTCGATGCCATCGTAACCATGGGGCGAACCGGCACGTGATGCCTGTAGAGGTGAGGCATAAATATGACTAATACCCAGGCTGGCGTAATAGTCTACCCAGTGTTCGGCATCCTCTAGGGTAAAGTCGCGGTGAAACTGCAACCGCACAGTCGCGAGGATTTCATTCATGAGTCGATTTCCCAAATAGGGCGGATCGTGATGGTTTGCTAGAGGAGGTGGCTTTGCGCGCACGTGTCAGCGCCACGAGCCGTTGACGAACCTCATCCGATGTCAGTAAATCGTTGGCATCGGATGCCCAGCGCCGACGCCAATTAGGGTGCTCATCCACCGTGTTTGGTAAGTTGGCTTGCTCCTCAAGCCCCAGGGCGTCTTCAACTGGGAGCAGGAGTAACGGCGCGGGCGTGGCAGCTAAGTGGCGCGCACACGCATCGAGTACCTGCGAGGCGGGTATATCGGCCGCTTCTAGTGTCTCGGTCGTCGGCTTTACACCCAGTAAGCCCAGCGTAGTGGCGAGTTTGGCCCGTTCCTTGCGCCTGGCTAGCTGTTCGCTTTCAGCACTTTGCGTTTCCTTGAGTAGCCCCAGGCGGCTGCGCCATTCAATATCGCGCCCCGCCCACCAGCCCGCCACGGTGGGCAGGTCATGGGTTGAGGAGGTTGCCATGGCATGTGGGTTCCAATCGCTGGCGGCAAGGAAGTTATGCGCCTCGTCCTGCTCGAACCACAGCACCTGCATGCCTAATATGCCGCGGGCGGTAAGGCGTTCGCGAAAGCCGGGGGCGACGGTGCCCAGGTCTTCACCAATCACGATGCCGCGGTGTCGCCAGGACTCCAGTGCCACCAGGCGCAGCATGTCGTCTAGCGGGTAGCGGAGATAACCGCCTTCAGTGGGCGGTGCGCCACGAGGGATGAGCCATAGTCGCAACAAGCCAAGGATATGATCGATCCGCACCCCGCCGGCATGGGCGAAGGCACTGCGCAGCATGTCGATAAAACTACGAAAGCCTGAACGCTTTAGGCCATCGGGAGAAAAAGCGGCAAGCCCCCAATCCTGGCCATGGGCATTAAACAGGTCGGGTGGGGCGCCGATTGAGACGCCTTCCAGCATATCCGTTGGGCGGCTCCAGGTTTGGCTGCCTCCAGCATCTGCCCCTACCGCCAGATCAGCGATCAACCCAATCGCCATGCCGCTCTCACGGGCGACGCGCTGGGCACGGGAGAGCCCCTCAGCGGTTATCCACTGCAAGAAAGCATGAAAACCTATTTCATCGGCGCGGGTTTCGGCGAAGTGAGCGAGTTTAGGGCTGGCGGGGTCGCGTAGCTCCGCGGGCCATTCTCGCCAGTCGCCGGGGCCGAGTTCTCTTTGCAGCGCTTCGAAGCGGCAATGATCTTCCAGCAAGGCACCACCCGCACGGCGAAATGCCTGCATCTCTCGGTGTAGGGCTTTTGCTTCATCATCTTCACGCGCCATGAAGTCATCGTAGAGATAACGCAGCCAGGAGAGCTTGGCGCGTGCTGCCTCGGGCCAGTCGAGGTAGTCATCGGCTTCCAGGCGTCGCAGCTCAGCTTGCAGCCCATTACGGGCCTGAGCGTCATGAACGCTGGCGTCGCCCAGCAGGGTTTCCGCAGCGCTGTAAAGCACGTTATAGAATAGGCGGGTGGAGGGGGAGTAGGGGCTGTAGCGCTCAGGGTCGGCGCTGAACATGGCATGGGTCGGGCTAATCGCCAGGGCATCCGCGCCTTGCTCGGCGGCATGCAAAACGCACTGTTCCAGCGCCAAGGTGTCGCCAATACCGCCGTCACCGGGGCGCCGCAAGGCGTAAAGCTGCGCTGCCAAGCCCCATAGCCGTGGTGTGGTCTCACCGCTGGCGTCACTAAGCGAATAACACTGGTGTGGCGCGATGGCCAGGGTCAGTTCGGTATCGGCTATCTGCAACTGGTGATAGCCGATCTCGGTAACGCTGGGCACCGCACCATTATCGTCGAGGTAACCTTTTTGAGAGCCGCCTTGTTCAAGCTGCAATGTAAACGCGGTGCTGGGAGGCAACGGCGAGGGCAGCGTGATCGGTGTGTCACAGTCGGCGGTAAGCAGCGGTGGCCATTCTGCAGGGCTTGACGGTGCATGGAGATGTTTCAGGCGTTGCAAGCCTTCCTCTATGGCGGACTCACTCGCCGTTGAATAGCCGAGTACGTCCAGTAGGTTACGCTGAGCCTGCTCAGACAATTGGCAGGGCTCGCCGTCGCTATTTTCCCACTCCAGCAGTAAACCGGCCGCTTCGGCGAGTTCCTTCAACGGCGCTTTCATGCACTGACCTCCTCATCACCGGGGTTGTGACGCAACCAGGCAGCCGCGGTGCGGGCTGGCATCCGGCCGCTCTCGGCGGCCTTTGCGGCCCCTTCGGTGGTTTCATAAAGCAGTTGACCTACTCCCAGCCCTGGCGTGGCTGCCGCCTGCTGCCCAAGGTTGAGTGCTATCACCAGTTGGGTGTCGTCATTCATTCGCCAGCGGGCCAGTACTGCCTTCTCGCCGAGCACTTTTGCCCCCAGTGCTTCCGCGCCAGGCAGGCGCGGCACAATATGCTGGTGGCGAAGTGCTAATAGCGTGCGATAGCGCTGCAAGCAGGCGGCAAAGGGAGAGGTTTCCCTCGCGGCGAAGTCGGGGATGGAGGCTTCGAAGGTGGTCAGCGCATTAGGGTCGGGTATGCGCTCGCGGCTTTTCTCGTCAAGAAAAGCGCTAAAGTCGGCAAACTCTGCCCGGCGTCCTTCGCGAACCGCTTGGGCGAGCTCCTCATTGTGTTCGGTGAAGAATAGAAAGGGCCGGGTGGAGCCCCACTCTTCGCCCATGAACAGCAGTGGAATCATGGGTGACAGCAGCAGTAAAACCTCAGCGGCTGCCAGTGAGTCGGCATCGGCGAGCATACTCAACCGTTCGCCGAGTGCGCGGTTGCCGGTCTGGTCATGATTCTGGAGAAACGCTACAAAGGCAGTCGGCGGCAGATGGGTGCTGGGCTCTCCTCTGGAGTGGCCATGACGCGATGTATGGCCCTGAAATATAAAGCCTTCACTGAGGCAGCGGGCCAGCCGGGGCGTAGCGTTATCGACAAAATCGCTGTAATAGCCTTCCTGCTCGCCGGTCAGCAAGACATGCATCACGTTGTGCCAGTCGTCATTCCATTGAGCGGTAAACTGCTGTTGGTTGAGCAGGCTGGCGGTATTGCCTTCGTTCTCTAGCACCAGATGAATATGCCGCTCCGGGGGTATTCGGGTGTGTATTGTTTCGGCCAACTCGACCAGGAAATCCTGCTCGCTAATGGCGTGGACAGCATCGAAGCGCAAGCCATCCAGGTGGTACTCCTCTAGCCACATCAAGGCGTTATCGATGAAGTAACGGCGTACCATTGGTTGGCGAAAGTCGATGGAGGGCCCCCAGGGCGTGACCAAATCCTCACGGAAGAAGGCGCCAGCATAGTTAGCCAAATAGTTGCCGTCGGGGCCGAAGTGGTTGTAGACCACATCAAGAAACACCATCAGTCCGTAGGAGTGGGCCTCGTCGATCAGTGCTTTCATGTCATCAGGGCTGCCGTAGGAGGCTTCCACCGCGTAGGGCAGCACGCCGTCGTAGCCCCAGTTACGCGCACCGGGAAATTCAGAGACCGGCATCAACTCAATGGCAGTGACCCCCAGTTCGGCCAGGTAGGGCAGGTGTTGGCGCACGCCTTTAAAGCCACCCAGGGTGCCGACATGCAGTTCGTAAAGCACGGTTTCGTGCCACGGGCGCCCCTGCCAGTGGGCATTTTTCCACTGGTAGTGATTGGAGTCGATCACCACACTGGGGCCGTCGATATCACCGGCCTGGGCACGGGCGGCAGGGTCGGGCACTAGGCTGCCCTGCTCATCGTTCTCATCGTCGAACACTCGATAGCGGTAGCGAGCACCGTGCTCACAAGCCACTTCGGCCGTTGCGCGGCCGTCATCGGCCTGGTCCATGGTGACACTGGGCAGTCCTTCAACCTCTACATCGACCCGTCGAGCGCCTGGCGCCCAGAGCACGAACCGAGTTAAGCCTTCCTTGACGATCTGCGCGCCGAAGGCAGGTTGAAACCTATGCTTTTGCAGCTGAGGCCTTTCAAACATCGCTTGCCACCTCTTTCACCAGTCGCTTTCACAGGGGCGTTCTCACTTCTCACCAGGACCTTTTTACTGGGCCAGGGACGCCTCGTTACCTGCCTGCTCAAGGGCCTGCAGGTACAGCTTGCTGTAGGGGACGATTGACTGCTTCCAGTGGTAACGTCCCGCCATCGCCGCGCCGCGCATGGCATTGAACAGGTCGGTTGAGCGGTACACGGCAAAGGCGCGCTGAATGGCATGCATGTAGCTGCCGAACTGCATGTCGTCGAACAAAAAACCGGTCACGCCGTCCTCAATCGTATCGGCCAGGCCGCCGGTGCGGTGAGCGATCGGCAGGGAGCCGAAACGCTGGGCATACATCTGACTCAGCCCGCAGGGTTCGAAGCGTGATGGCATCAACAGAAAGTCACTCCCCGCGAAAAGGCAGCGCGCTTGGTACTCATCGAAACCGATGTAAGCGGCGATGGCGCCAGGAAAGCGAATGGCCAGCTTACGCAGGGCTTCCTCAACGTGGTGTTCACCGCAGCCCATAAAGACGATTTGGCCGCCCGCATGGACAATGGCCTTCGCGGCCTCGATGGTCAGATCCAGCCCTTTCTGATGCACCATGCGTGATATCACCGCAAACAAGGGGCCTTGGCTGGGGGTTAGCCCAAAGTGACGACGCACATAATCAGCATTGGCACGCTTACCGCGCCAATCGTTAGAGGAAAACGCTTGGATCAAAAGACTATCGGTGCGTGGGTCCCAGGAGTCGTCAATGCCATTGGGAATGCCGCTTAAGCAACCTTGTTCGGCTTTGCAGCGAAGTAGCCCGTCGAGCCCACAGCCGAATTTCGGTGTAGTGATCTCCTGGGCATAGGTCGCACTAACGGTGGTCACTTGCGAGGCATAGACGATTCCCGCTTTCATAAAGGAAATGTCGCCATAGTATTCGACGCCATCAATATGAAACGCCTCGTCAGGAATGCCGAGCACCTCAAGGCGCGAGGCATCAAACACGCCCTGGTAAGCCAGATTATGAATGGTAAAAACAGTCGGGATGGGTTGCCCTTGGCCTTGCCAGTGCAAATACGCCGGTGCCAAGCCACAGGCCCAATCGTTGAGGTGCAATAACTGGGGCTGCCAATCGAGATTTGCCTTGCCCAAGGCGATATCGGCAGCTGCCCGTGACAGGCGAGCAAAGCGGATATCATTATCTTTCCAGCCTTCATCTTGACCATCGCCATAACCGCTAGAGCCGGTGCCATAGGGAGTGCCTTCACGCTCATAAAGCTCTGGGCAGAGCAGTACATAAACGATCAGCCCATCGCGGCAGGTTAGCTGGCCAATATCACACGCTGGCAATCCCGCAAAAGAAGGCAAATGGCCAACCGTTACAATGTCATAGTTGGACTGAACCATTTCCCGATAAGCGGGGATTAATACTCGTACATCGTGATGCGCTGCCAGTGCGCGGGGAAGTGCCGAGGAGACATCGCCCAGACCGCCGACCTTAACGAAATCGGTAATTTCAGTGGTAACAAATAGAATGCGCTGTGGAGAGTCGAGTTTATCGTTATGGCTTCGATCGATAATGTCATAACGGCGATCGGTAACAGTTTGATTTAAATGGTGCCGGGGGATTACTTGGTTATGGGTAAAAGGAACCTCTTTCAGTCTAGGCCCCTCTTGTTCGTCATTTTCTACCATGCTCTCGTCCGGCATGCTTTTAATGTTAGCAACCTCACTCAAAGCCACATCGCCCATGTTCTACCTCCCTGGATTACCATGGTCAACACTGTTTAACTGATAGCTTTTAACTAGATGGCCTTAAGTCAGGCCGTATTTAACTATCTAATATTTAACTATCGAGTATTTAACTACCTAGCTCATTACTCCTTAATGACTTCCTTTCCTTACCCTCGGCTACCATGCTTCTAGGCGTTGCATCGGAAGTCGCTACTTAAGAACAGGCGCTACTTAAAAACTATAGTTGAGAAATCATAGGTTAGCTAAATGGGGGGCGACCATAACCTACATCAATAAGCGTGTTAAATAAGTATTGGAAGAGCTAAAGAGGCACAATGGAAGAGCGGTTAAGTCCGTTAAATGCTTTGGCTTTAAAGGGTTATGTTTAAAATTTAATAAAAGATAAGAGGGTTTTTTCTATTTTTGTTTGTTGAATTTCCCTGTATCTTTAGTGAACTGGGCTGTTTTTTTAACAAAAGTAAATAGTAACTTTGGCTTGCTTATTAATCGCTTAGGGCAGGGGGCGAGGCCATTGTGAAAAAAAGCATGGCCTCGCCGCATTTAAGCCGATAGTGAAAGAAAAAACAGGATCAGCGGGGGGGATAGCAGCGAAAGAATAAACCCGCTGACCACGGCGATAGGGACGCAGGCCACGCCGCCATGTTGCTGAATGACGGGCAAGGTGAAATCCATAGAGGTCGCCCCGCCGTAGCCAATCGCCAGCGCGGTATGGCGATGGATCACCAACGGAATCAGGATAAACGCCAGCAGCTCGCGGGTGAGGTCGTTGAAGAATGCCACGCCACCCATTAGTGGGCCTAATTGATCGCCAATTAGAATCGCCGAAAGCGAATACCAGCCGAAGCCCGAGGCCATCGCCAATCCTTCGTTCCAGCTAAGTGAAAGCAGCGGGGCGGCAACCAGGCCCGCCAGTAATGAGCTGATTGCTAGAGTAACTGCAATCGCCAGCCCCATACGGTTAAGCAGGATTTGTCTAAGAGGCATGCCTGAGTTGCGCAGCTGGCAGCCAATCAGTGCTAATAATAGGTACAGCACCCATTCGGCGAGTAAATCGGCGGTGCTGAAAAGCCCTTCGCCCACAAGAGGCCCTAACAACAGGCCGGCGATAACGCCACCTGCCACCACAGCAACGAGCAACAGTGAGCCCTGCATGGCGGCCAATTTACTGGTGGGTGCATTCTTAACCACCGGCGAGTGACCTGCCTTAAGGGGCAAGCGGCATGATAACCACCAAAGCGCTGCTAGGTTAAAGGCGGTGGTAATGCTAAATAGTAGTAGGGCGTTGCCACCTAAGCGTGAAAATTGGCTAGCTAGGTTTTCTAGCCCCGCCAAACTGACGCCCATGAACAGTAAAATCAAATAAACCGAGCCGCTAACGGCTCGGTTTATTAACTGCTGTAAGCGGGTGGAAGGCACCGGTACCAAGTAGCCAAGAACCAGCGGTAGCAAAACAATCAATAAACCTGAAAACATTTAGGGTGCCGTGCCCCCGTCTGGGTTGAAGTTGGTTAACGTCAACTGCGTTTCGCGGCTGCCCTCTTTTTGGTACACCGCAGACAGAATCAAGCCGGGCCAGTCGGGGTGAAAGTGAAGTTGCAGCAGGCGGTCAGGTTTCTCAATATCAATCAAGGATACCTGCAGCGCTTCAAACTCCCCGGCAGGCACGCGAATGGTGTCAGGGGCGTTGGTATTTTTTTCTGTAACATAATACTGAAAGTGCTCATCACGCCCCTTTTGATTGACGAATTCAATCTCGCAAGGAGCGCTCTCGATGCAGTTTTCGTGTCCCGCCCGGCGAGATAAATCAAACAGCGCCGTTTGCCGATCTAAGCTAGGAATATCGTTTTCGTTCAATTCATAGCTATCACCGACACCTAACACTGAATAGCTGCTATTAAAGAGCAGCGACTGGGTCTCATCGCCATTGACAGCAAAACGACTGAATTCCTGGCCGCGTGCCACGGTAATGGAAAAACGCATGTCGCTTAACCAGTGGCTACCTTCGTTAGTGAGCCGGTGGGTGATGGTGGCCCCAGGCCAGCCGCGCACTTCAAGCCGGTATTGGGCCTCAAAGGGGCGTGGGTCTTTGAGTGTGTCTGCTGCTAACGCCATGCCGCTTAACCAGAAGGCGGCAAGGCTCAATCCTACCCCTGCAAGCGAGCGACTAGGCTGTCGTGCAAAAACATTGGCCAAGGCCGTTCCTCCAAAAATGGTGTCTTCCTAAGAGCCTTTAGCCAGCGCTTGGTTCCCCGTGCGCTAGTAACCGCGGTGGAGGAGGGCTTCAGTAGCCCGCGTCCGGGTTGACGGTAGAGAGTTTTTCACCCGACTCGAAGGCATGTAAGTAGGAAATTACTTGATCGATGGCATCATTCAGCGGCGTAGGCGCCGCCATATGCGGCGTGACAATCACATGGGGATGCTGCCATAGCGGACTATTTGTCGGCAGCGGTTCCTCCTGAAAGACATCCAGTAGTGCCCCTCGCAAGTGGCCCGGCTGGTCAGCGCTGCCCAACGCGTCCAGCAATGCCTGTTCATCAATCAAGCTGCCCCGGCCAGGGTTGATCACGCTGGCGCCTTTGGGTAATTGGGCCAGTCGCTCGGCGTTAAGAATGTGTTGGGTCGCTTCCGTGTCAGGCAAAATAGTGACTAAGCTTTGCACCTGTCCTAGCAGTTCGGTTAGCCCGTTATCGCCGTGAAAACAGTGTACGCCGCTAATTTGCTTGGGCGAGCGGCTCCAGCCCAGCACCGGAAAACCAGCTTGCTGCAAAGCGCTGGCCACAAAACCACCTATCGCCCCCAGGCCTAGTACACCCACCGGCCACTGCGATTTCTCTACCACGGCCTGTGGTTGCCAGGTGGCGCTTTGCTGCTGTTCCCGGTAACGGTCCATGCTGCGGTAAAAATGCAGCACACCATACAGGGCGTAATCGGCCATTAACTCGCCCATGCCCGCATCGCGTAACTTCACAATCGGTACATCGCTAGGCAGCCCTGGCGTTTTGAGTAGGTAATCCACCCCGGCGCCTAAGTTGATAATGCCTTTTAGCTGAGTCTGCTCTTGCAGCAAATGCGCAGGGGCTTTCCAAATGGCGAGGTAGTCAGCTTGCTTTCGCTCCTCCGCGGGTGCTTCGCTAGTTAGCACGGTAGCTTGGGGCAGTGCCTGTGAAAGCGCCTCCTGCCACTGTGTAGCTTCGTCAATATGGACAATAATTTTCATCCCGCCTCCTCTCGCTAAAAGTGTCTTCACTGCCGTTATCATGGTGAGCGATGGGGGGTGTTGCAAGCTCGCTCAGCCTAAATAATGATGTTCTATGCACTTTTTGTCACAAAGCCTTTGACCGCTAACCAAGGGTCGGTGCTAGTATCGCCTTAAGACGACATTGGCGGGCCTGCTGCAACCGCAGCAGATGCAACCCCGACGCCTGATCGGTGGTGGCCAGGTCGATCCTGTGGCCCAGCGTTTTGTGCCTAACAGTAGGCAGCACGTTGGTTCTTGGTGATCCTTAATGGCGAGTTGCCCGATGACTCAGGTTTCCCTACCTTTCACACGCGAAGAGTATGCTACCCGCCTGTGGAAAGTGCGTGCTGAAATGGCCAGTCGTGGCATTGACGTATTAATCGTCAGTGACCCTTCCAATATGGCCTGGCTAACCGGTTACGACGGTTGGTCGTTTTATGTGCATCAGTGTGTCCTGGTGGGCCTCGAAGGCGAGCCGGTATGGTTTGGTCGGCGCATGGATGCCAACGGTGCCCTGCGCACCTGCTGGATTGATCCCGACAACATTACCTACTACCCGGATTACTATGTGCAAAATCCGGATATGCACCCGATGGAGTATCTGGCGCAGTCGATCATGCCTGATCGCGGCTGGCACTTGGGTGTCGTGGGTATGGAGATGGATAACTACTACTTCTCCGCCAAGGCCTACCTGAGCCTGCTGAAAGAGCTGCCCCATGCACGCTTTATGGATGCCAATGCGCTGGTCAATTGGTGTCGGGCGATCAAATCGCCCCAGGAAGTGGCTTATATGCGCATTGCCGCCAAAATCGTGGAAGGCATGCATACGCGTATCTTGGAAGTGATCGAACCTGGCCTGCCGAAGAGCAAGCTGGTGTCGGAAATTTACCGCGTAGGCATTGAAGGCTTTGTTGATGGGAATGGCAAGGTTTTTGGCGGTGACTATCCCGCCATTGTGCCCATGCTGCCTACCGGTAAAGACGCCGCTGCACCGCACCTGACCTGGGACGACACGCCTTTTCGCAAAGGCGAGGGGACCTTCTTTGAGATTGCCGGGGTGTTTAAGCGCTACCATGCGCCCATGTCGCGTACGGTTTTCCTGGGTACGCCGCCCACTGACTTTATCCGTGCCGAATCGGCGCTGCTGGAAGGCATTGAAAACGGCTTGGCAGTGGCCAAACCCGGTAACCGCACGGCGGATATTGCCATGGCGCTGGGTGCGGCGATGGATAAATACGGTTTTGACCGCGGCGGCGCCCGCTGTGGTTATCCCATCGGTATTTCGTACCCGCCCGACTGGGGTGAGCGCACCATGAGTTTGCGCCCCTCCGATGACACTATTCTGGAGCCGGGCATGACGTTCCACTTTATGCCCGGGCTCTGGGAGGAAAACTGGGGCTTGGAAATTACCGAAAGCATCTTAATTACCGAAGACGGCTGCGAAACCCTGGCCAATTTTCCGCGCCAGCTGTTTGTTAAGTAGTGGTTTGTAAAAAAGGAATATCCAATGACTGATCAAGCGAACCAATTGCGGCCAAGCCCCATTTCCGCCACCGTTGATTTCGATGCCGATGGCGTGCAGCACGGCTTTTTAAAACTGCCCATCTCCACTGACGAATCTGCCTGGGGCGCGGTGATGATTCCGGTGACCGTGGTCAAGAACGGCGACGGCCCCACGGCACTGCTGACCGGCGGCAACCACGGTGATGAGTACGAAGGCATTACCTCGCTGCTGAAGCTCTCTTCAACGCTTAAAGCAGAAGACGTAACAGGGCGGGTGATTATCGTGCCATGCATGAACACCCCAGCCGTGATGGCGGGCAAGCGCACCTCGCCGATGGATAAGGGCAACCTCAACCGCAGTTTCCCCGGCGACCCTAACGGCAGTGTCACGCCGCAGATTGCCGACTATTTTACCCGTGTGCTGGTGCCGATGAGTGATGTGGTGCTTGATCTGCACTCTGGCGGCCGTACGCTGGATATTCTGCCGTTTGGTGCGTCTCACGTACTGGATAACAAAGCGCAGCAGCAGTCCGCGCTGGAAGGCGCCAAAGCGTTCGGCGCCCCCTACGCCATGGTGATGTTTGAGCTGGATGCGGAAAAGCTCTTCGATACCGCCTGCGAGCGCCAGGGCAAAGTGTTTGTGGCCACAGAGCTTGGCGGCGGTGGCACGTCGACGCCCCTGAGCATTGCGATTGCCGAACGCGGCGTGCGCAATTTCCTGATTCACTACGGGCTAGTCAAAGGCGAAGTCGAAATGCCCGCAGGCGGGCAGATGTATCTCGATATGCCCGACGCTAGCTGTTACGTGCAGAGCCAGCACTCCGGCGTGTTGGAGCTGTTGGTGGCGCTGGGCGACGAGGTGAAAAAAGGCCAGACGATTGCCTATGTGTATGACATGACTCGCAGTGGCACTGCACCAGTGGCCTACAAAGCCGAGCGCGATGGCATCTTAATGGCTCGCCGTGCGCCCTCGCTGATCAATATGGGGGACACCCTGGCGGTGATTGCCGATGTTGTCGAACGCCTGGAGGCGTAACCCCCGGCATGATGAAACTTGACCGTTTTGATCTCAAAATCCTCGATATCCTCTCCCGCGATGGGCGGATCACTAAATCGAAGCTGGCCGAGGCGATCAACCTCTCGGTCAGCCCCTGCTGGGAACGGGTAAAACGGCTGGAAAATGCTGGCATCATTCAAGGCTACAGCGCGCGCATCAATAGCGAAGTATTGGTGCCGCGCAACCCCGTCTGGGTGCAGATTGAACTCAAACAGCACAATGCCGAAAGCTTCTCTCGTTTTGAAGCGTTGGTAATGCAAACCCCCGAAGTCACCGAGTGTGTGGCGGTAGGGGGCGGCGTGGATTATTTGGTGAAGTTTGAAGCGCGTACGATCGATAGCTACCAGCGCCTGATGGATAAGTGGCTGGTGTCCGAAGCCGGTATCGAGCGCTACTTCACCTATATCGTGACCAAAACCGTCAAGCGGGTTCCTATCGGCATCGATACCGACGACATTCTTTAAGCCCCACCAAAAGCTATTACCAAGTACAACCAAAAAAAAGCACTGCCAAACGTCCGCTGACAAAAAAAGTCGCGTGATAAGCCTCGGTTTTCAAAAACACTTCGTGGCGCCTCTCCGTTAACCTATGTGCATTCGACGGCAAGGCAATGAGCTTGCTGACAATGCCACACAGTTATTGCAGCGCTCGGTTAGCCAGACTGCATTTGAGGGAGGTTTCCATGACCACACTATCGACCACGCTGGCCAAGCGCCTGGAAGATCCGCGTCTGTTCCGGCAGTACGCCTACGTGAACGGTAAATGGACCCATGGGGAAGGCGGTCGCGAAGAAGCGGTGTATGACCCCGCCACCAATGAAGCCATTGGCCATATCCCGTTGCTGGAAGCCGAGCAGATCACTGCCGCTGTGGATGCTGCCGAAGCGGCGTTTGTACACTGGCGGGCACTGCGCGCTGATGAACGCTGCGAGCGTTTGCTGGCCTGGTACGACCTGATTCAAGCCAACCGTGAAGACCTCGCCACCATCATGACGCTGGAGCAGGGCAAGCCACTGCCCGACGCCCGTGGCGAAGTCGAGTACGGTGCCAGCTTCGTGCGCTGGTTCGCGGAAGAGGGCAAGCGTACCTACGGCGAAACTATTCCCAGTCATATCCCGAATGCGTCACTCGGCACCATTAAAGAGCCGGTCGGCATCGCGGCGATGATTACGCCCTGGAACTTCCCGCTAGCAATGATTACCCGCAAAGCCGCCGCGGCATTGGCAGCGGGTTGCCCGGTGATTGTGAAGCCTGCCAACGAAACGCCGTTCTCTGCGTTGGCGCTGGCGGAGCTTGCCGAGCGGGCGGGGATTCCGGCAGGGATTTTCAACGTCGTGCTGGGTGACCCGGCGGAAGTCTCAAAAATTCTTTGCGGCGAGTCACGTATTCGTGCGCTCTCCTTCACCGGTTCCACCCGCGTGGGCCGTTTGCTGATCGAACAGAGCGCCAACACCGTCAAGCGGCTCTCTCTGGAGCTGGGTGGCAACGCGCCGTTTATCGTTGGGCCGGACATGGACCCGAAGCAGGCTGCTTATGCAGCAGTCGATGCCAAGTTCCAAACCGCCGGGCAGGACTGCCTAGCCGCCAACCGCATTTTGGTACACGAATCCATTCATGATGAATTCGTCGAGCAGTTCGCCGAGCGCATGGCCGCACTCACTGTGGGTAATGGCTTGCAGGGTGAAATTGATCTGGGCCCGCTGATTCACCGTCAGGCGGTGGAAAAAGCGGCGTCGATTGTCGATGACGCCATTTCCAAAGGCGCCAAGATGATTGGTGGTGACCAAAGCCAGGCTCCGGGTGAAAACTTCTTTATGCCGGTGATGCTGACCGGCGTGACGCCGCAGATGAAAGTATGGCGGGAAGAGAACTTTGCCCCAGTAGCCGGTATCACCGCCTACAGCACCGACGACGAAGTGATCGAAATGGCCAACGACACCGAGTACGGACTGGCCGCGTATATCTACACCCACGATATCCGCCGTATCTGGAAGCTGATGCGCGCGCTGGAATACGGCATGGTCAGCGTTAACTCCGTCAAAATGACCGGCCCGCCGGTACCCTTTGGCGGCGTGAAGCAGTCCGGCCTTGGCCGTGAAGGTGGTGCCACCGGTATTGATGAATATCTGGAAACGAAATATTACTGCCTGGGTGCGCTGGGTTCAGTCTCAGGCAGCTAATCGCCAAGTTGACAATAATTTAAAACATCCTCCCCGCAATGCGGGGAGGTTTACCGTACAGAGAGAACGCTATGAGCTTGCATCAGGATTTGATCGAACGCGACCGTAAAGTCACTTTCCACGCCTCTACCCACCTGCGCGATTTTGCCCACGGCGACCTGCCGGGCCGCGTGATTACCGGCGGTAAAGGCATCAACATCGTAGATAAAGACGGCCGCGAATTTATCGACGGCTTTGCCGGGCTTTACTGCGTCAACATCGGCTATGGGCGCACCGAAGTCGCCGAGGCGATCTACAAGCAAGCGCTAGAACTCTCCTACTACCATACCTACGTAGGCCACTCTAACGAGCCGCAGATCGAGCTTTCCGAGCGTATTCTGAAGATCGCGGGCATGAACATGTCCAAGGTCTACTACGGTATGTCCGGTTCAGACGCCAACGAAACCCAGCTCAAGATCGTGCGCTACTACAACAACGTACTGGGTCGCCCGCAGAAGAAAAAGGTCATCTCGCGTATGCGTGGTTACCACGGTTCAGGTATTGCCTCTGGCTCGCTGACCGGCCTGAAAGCGTTCCACGACCACTTCGATCTGCCGATTGACACTATTCGCCATACCGAAGCGCCGCACTACTACCTGCGTGCCGCTGAGCAGCACGGCATGACCGAGCTTGAGTTCTCTGCGTATTGCGCCGAGAAACTGGAAGCGATGATTTTGGAAGAAGGCCCGGATACCGTCGCCGCCTTTATCGGCGAGCCCGTGCTGGGTACGGGCGGTATCGTACCGCCGCCGGAAGGCTACTGGGATGCCATCCAAGCCGTGCTGGCGAAGTATGACGTGCTGCTGATTGCCGATGAAGTGGTGTGTGGCTTTGGCCGTACCGGTTCTGATTTCGGCAGCCATCACTACAACATGAAGCCTGACCTGGTCACCATCGCCAAAGGCTTAACCAGTGCTTACCAACCGCTTTCCGGCGTGATTGTCGGTGAGAAAGTGTGGCAAGTGCTTGAGCAAGGCACCGGCGAATACGGCCCCATCGGCCACGGCTGGACTTACTCAGGCCATGCGCTGGGCTGTGCGGCAGGGCTTGCCAACCTGGATATCATCGAGCGTGAAAACCTGGTGGGTAACGCGTCGGAAACCGGTGCTTACTTCCAGCAGCAGCTAAAAGCTAACTTTGAAGGTCATCCGCTATTGGGCGACGTGCGCGGTGTAGGCCTGATGGCAGCGCTGGAGTTCTCGCCAGACGCCAAGCAGCGCCTGCACTTCGACCCAGCGCTGAAAGTCGGCCCGCGTGTTGCGGCAGCCGCGATGGAAGAGAACCTGATTGCCCGCGCCATGCCCCAAGGCGACATTCTCGGCTTTGCACCGCCGCTGACCATTAATCGGGGTGAAGTGGACGATATGATTGGTCGCGCCAAACGCGCCATCGACCGCGTGACGGATGAACTAGTGCGCTCCGGCGACCTTAAAACTGGCCAGCAGGAGGCTGCCTTTACAGTTTAATCACCTGTTTTAGCCTTTTGAGCGCCGCTGCCTGTGCAGCGGCGCTTTTGTTTTTGTAGGCCACGACTATGCTGAATACAGTTGTTAGCCAATTGACAGTAAAGGAGAGGCCCACGATGCAGCCGGTATTAGCCTTCGATGTTTACGGCACGCTGATTGATACCCAGGGAGTGACCGTTGAGCTGGAACGACGCTTGGCCGATGCTTCCAAAGCAGGCGAATTTGCCCGCCGCTGGCGGGAGAAGCAGCTTGAATACAGCTTCCGCCACGGCTTGATGGGCGCCTATGTGCCCTTTTCTGAATGTACCCGCGAAGCGCTGGTCTTTATCGACCGGGCGCTACAAACCGGCCTTTCCGATAACGATCACGATCACTTAATGGCAGTGTATGGTGAGCTACCTGCGTTTGACGATGTCGTGCCCGCCTTGGATCAACTGCGCGATGCGGGCATCCGCTGTGTGGCATTTTCGAATGGCACTGCCGATGCCGTCTCGACGCTACTGACGCGTGCGGGCGTTGAGAGCCATATGGATGACGTCATTAGCGCGGATGAAGTCAAGCGCTTCAAGCCGGACCCCGCCGTTTATTCCCATCTGCGTAGCCGCCTGGAAACCCGCCCAGAACACACCTGGCTAATTTCCAGCAATCCCTTTGATGTGATTGGCGCCACCCACGCCGGGTTACGCAGCGCCTGGATACGGCGTAATTCCGATGCGCCGTTTGACCCCTGGGGCATTGAGCCCGATATGACGGTCACTGATTTAGGCGCATTGGCCGAACGCATTATTCGCTAGGTTGTGAACCTGCGTAGACAAGCCGCATAATGACGCACGCTTAACGACTTAGGATATGAGCATGTCAGAAAAAATTTACTGTGTTGCCGGCTTTAAGCCCAAACCAGGCAAGGAAGAAGCCGTATTTAAAGCACTTCAGACCTTAGAACCGAATACGCACCGGGAAGATGCTTGCATTCACTACACGGTAACGCGCCAGATCGACAATCCCTTTGCCCAGGGCACCGGTTATCCGATCGTATTTCATGAAATTTGGGCCAGTCGTGAAGAGTTTGAAGCCCACTGCCAGCGTAAAGAGATTCAAGACTTCTTCGCCAAGCACGTTGAGTCACCCGATGGCGATATTGAAGATGCCAACGTGTGTGTTTACACCGATGAGCCATGGAATTTTGACGCGCCCAAGGTGTAAGCGAAACGGTTTAAGCGAATAGGTTTAAGCAAAAAGGAGCCAACATGACCGATAAAAAGATGAACGTCGAAAGCTTTAACCTGGATCACACCAAGGTAAAAGCCCCGTACGTGCGTTTAGCCGACATCAAAGAAGGCCAGAACGGCGACCGTATCCACAAGTACGACCTGCGGATCTGCCAGCCCAATAAAGATCACATGGAAATGCCAGCGCTGCACTCCCTTGAGCACTTAATGGCTGAGCTGTCGCGCAATCACACCGATAAAGTGGTCGATATCAGCCCCATGGGCTGCCAAACCGGCTTCTACATCGCGATGATCAATCACGACGACTATGACGGCGTGCTGAACATCATCGAACAAACGCTGAACGATGTGCTGGTCGCTACCGAAGTACCTGCCTGCAATGAAATGCAGTGCGGCTGGGCCGCCAGCCACAGCCTGGAAGGCGCCCAGGAGCTGGCCCGCAACCTGCTGGCCAAGCGCAACGAGTGGACGGAAGTCTTCGCCTAAGCGTTATGTAACTGCATCAGCGACGCGCGAACGTATTAATAAAGTAAGAAGCCGAACGCCTCCTGGGTATACGCCCAGGAGGCGTTTTTATAGTCGTGCATTTACGAATGGAAAACGCCAAGCAACGGTGACATGCTGGCACCACGCACTTTTCCCTGGGTGAGGCATTAAGATGCTATTGGACACTTGGCTTTTATATCTGATCGCCTGCATTGGCCTATCGCTTTCTCCAGGGCCAAACGGCCTGTTAGCGCTGACCCACGGCGCCATGCATGGCAGCCGTAAAACCCTATTTACCATTGTTGGCGGTGCGACAGGGTTTATGCTGATTATTGCCTTGTGCATGTTTGGGATTGGTGCGCTGCTTAAATCCTCGGTGGTATGGCTGACCGTGCTGAAATGGGTCGGCGGGGCCTATCTTATTTGGTTGGGTATTCAGGTATGGCGCTCGCCGCCGATTACGGGCGACATTGATGTAAATACAAGCCGAGCGAGCGGGTGGCACCTGTATCGCCAAGGCGTACTGGCATCAATTACTAACCCCAAAGTACTGCTGTTCTTTAGCGCCTTCCTGCCTCAGTTTATCGTCCCCCAAGGCAGTTTGATGCTGCAATTCTTCGTGCTGGCAGGCACCTTTGTGGTTATCGAATGCATCGTGGAAGGCTTGCTCGCCAATATGGCCAACCGCATTCGTCACTGGTTAAAACGCGTGGGCCGCGGATTCAACCGCACCTGCGGCGGTATCTTTGTTGCTATCGGGGCTGCGTTGCCGTTAAGGGCGTGAGCATTGGGAAGGGGTGCCGCCTTCGCTTCGGCGCCATTAGCAGTCAGTGTGCCTATGTAAAGGGTGCACTTCCTTGTGCATGAAATCGGTTTGGCTAAATATGCGTATCGGCGGCGAGTTGTTCGATAGAGGTGGCGACATTGTGGGCGTCGTGAAGAATCTTATTCACAATGGTATCAATCTCACTAACGCTGGACTGGCTGGCTTTGCCATGCTGAATCACTTGCTGCATGGATTGCGTCGTACGTTCTACCAAGCTGCTGTTGTCTTTAAGTACCTGGGTGATTTGCGCTACCGCCTCGGTGGCGCCTTTGGCGAGTTGGCGTACCTCGTTGGCCACCACGGCAAAG
Organism: Vreelandella maris; assembly: GCF_013371085.1. Lineage (GTDB taxonomy): Bacteria > Pseudomonadota > Gammaproteobacteria > Pseudomonadales > Halomonadaceae > Vreelandella > Vreelandella maris. Next base: position 248,550 of record NZ_JABWCV010000003.1, read on the forward strand.
CCACGGCCTTGTTCGCCCGCGCGGGCGGCTTCTACGGCAGCGTTCAGCGAGAGAAGGTTAGTTTGGCTGGCAATTTTTGCGATTGATTCGGTGATTTTGTGAATACTTTGCGACTGCTTATGCAGTTCATCAATCAGTTCTTGCGCTTGGGCGAGCGTTTGCGCGGCCTGCGCAGCGCCTTTCACCATCTCATCTAAGTGACCCAGGCTGTCTTTAGCAGTTTGCTCAATTTGCGACGTACTACATAGAGAGATGCGTTAAAAAATTGTTATACATTTTGGCCTTCTCTGTATTCAGTCGAATAATACTGGGAGCAGGCACAAGGGGAGGCACCTAAGTGAAAGGAGGCTTTATCATCAATTGAGATTAATTAATGTAACTGCTTATTTGTTGTTGAATCTGCACTCATTTTTAATAATATGATCCTCTTTACACTAGATTTGTAACCCTTCAACTGTGAACAAAAGTAAACTATTAAGAGCTCAAGTGATTTAGGGGTGGTAAAAGAAGCCAACTGACAGTTTAGGCTGCTTTGGAGATAGCTGATATTGACATTCGTCTGCCTTACCCCTATAAACGCGAAATAATCCATCACCCTAGGCTCTCATGCTCCTCTTAATCACGATTGCTACCCTTTCAATCGCGTTCTCATTCTTATGTTCCATCCTTGAAGCGGCGCTGCTTTCGATTACCCCCAGCTATATTGCTAAACAGAAAGAAGATAATCCCAAATTGCATGCCTCGCTTACGCAGCTAAAAGCCAATATTGACCGGCCATTGGCGGCTATTTTGACGCTTAATACGATCGCCCATACCGTTGGGGCAACGGCGGTGGGGGCTCAGGCGGCCGTGGTATTTGGTGAAGCCTCTATCGCTATCGTGTCGGCGGTGATGACGATGCTGATTTTGATCTTGTCGGAAATTATCCCAAAGACCATTGGCGCAACGTACTGGCGCGGTTTATCGCCGTTTCTGCCACGCCTGTTAAATCCTATGATTATGGGTTTGCTGCCTTTTATCTGGATGTCAGAACAGATTACGCGCCGCTTAGGCAAGTCAGAGCATGATGTCGACCTGCGCGATGAAATCAAAGTCCTCGCGCGCGTGGGCCTGGAAGAGAACGTGCTGGATGCGGATGAATCACGCACCATCATCAATATGCTCAACTTGCACGATATCCTGGTGAGCAAAGCGATGACGCCACGTACCGTGTGTGTAACGGTGCTGCCTGATATGACCGTCTCCGCGTTTGATAAGCAGTATGGCAAAGCGCCGTTCACGCGGTTCCCCGTGATGGATAACGGCGAGCAGGCGTTTGGCTATGTGCATAAAGCCGATATGTACCATGCAGACGATGCCAAAACGATGCGTGAACTGATGCACCCGATTGGTAGCGTGGATGTTTCAAATAATGTAGAGCAGGTGTTTACCTCGATGCTCAAAGATCACCTGCACATGCGGGTGGTTTATGATGAGCACGGCACTTTTGTCGGCTTGATTACGCTTGAGGACATTATCGAAACCATTCTTGGGCAGGATATTGTCGATGAGACCGACAATGTAGCTAATTTGCGCCACTACGCGAAACAGCAGTGGATCAAGCGCGTTAAGCGGGATGATAAAAACGCCAAAGCGGCTGAGTAAACCTTTTACAGCTTATTGGTATAAAACGGTGCCTTAAGGCGCCGTTGTACGTTTTATAGTTAGGCTTTTACGCCTTTATACTGGGCTTGGCTCTACAGAGTGAACGTTGCCTTGCCACTGGCTGTCTTAGCACTAAATGATCTATAGTGAAGGTGTTGAAAGACAAATAAGGTATTAGGGCGTTCAACGTCCATTAAGGAGGAAAGCAATGTCATTACGTATCAATGCAGTCGTGCCTGATTTTAAAGCGGAGACTAGCCAGGGGCCGATTCAATTTCACGAATGGATTGGCGATAGCTGGGCTATCCTGTTTTCACACCCGAAAGACTTTACCCCGGTCTGCACGACGGAATTTGGTGCTGTTGCCACTCTGAGCGAAGAGTGGAAAAAGCGCGGTACCAAGGTGATTGGTGTATCGGTTGATGGTGTGGAAGACCACAAACGCTGGGGCACCGATATTAAGAACGCATCCGGCAGCGATGTTGATTTTCCTATCATCGCTGACGATAGCCTGACTGTTTCCAAGCTGTTCGATATGCTGCCTGAAGATGCCTATTTACCTGATGGCCGCACGCCAGCAGACAGTGCCACGGTACGTTCGGTATTTATTATCGGACCGGATAAGCAGTTGAAGCTCTCAATGACATACCCCATGACCGTGGGGCGTAATTTTGCTGAAATTCTGCGTGCCCTGGATGCACTGCAAACCACCACGAAGCACGGTGTTGCCACTCCGGCTGACTGGATGGTAGGGCAAGACGTTATTATTCCACCTAGCGTTTCTGATGAAGACGCCAAACAGAAATATGGCGAATACGAAACGATTCTGCCCTATTTGCGCAAAACGCCGCTGCGTTAACAGCGTGGTATAAGCTACAACAGCCAGTACATCAGTGCTGGCTTTTTTATTGGATCAGCGAGGAGATTCCAGCGCTAGCTGCTCAATCGATGTTGACACACTGCGCGCACCAATCAGTATTTCATTCACAATGACCTCAATTTCACCCACGCTGGCTTGGCTTGATTTGCCCTGTTCCACCACTTGCTGCATAGCATGCGTAGTGCGTTCCACCAATGCGCTGTTGTCTTTAAGCACTCGGGTAATCTCTTCAACCGCTTCGCTGGAGCCCTTGGCTAAACGGCGTACTTCGTGCGCGACCACCGCAAATCCGCGGCCTTGTTCGCCGGCTCGCGCTGCTTCTACCGCCGCATTGAGCGACAACAGGTTGGTTTGATTGGCAATTTGCGCGATTGAGGCGGTGATTTTATTAATTAAGTCAGCTTGTTGATTAAGGGCGGCTATTAAGCTCTGTGCCTCGTTGAGCGTGTGTGTGGCTTGTTCTGAATCCTTGAGTATTTGTTTGAGGTGAGTTAAACCGCTCTGGGCTATTTTTTCAGTCTGTGTTGACGATGTTTGCGCCGTATTAACCGTTATATGCGCTGCTTCTGATGCTTGAATTGAGCGGGTAATATCCGTGGCAAATTTGACTACTTTGATGATTTGCCCTTGCTCATCGTGGATTGGATTATAAGTGGCTTCCAGCCAGATAGTGTTGCCACGGGCATCAATGCGCTCAAATTTACCCTGCATAAATTCGCCCCGGCTTAACCGCTCCCAAAAATCAGGGTGCTGCTGGTAAAACGTATCAGGGCAAAATTGGCGGTGATGGACGCCTCTTGTTTGTTCGGCTGCGTAGCCCATTGTTTGTTCAAAATTACTGTTTGTATCCAGCACATGCCCATCTGGAGTGAATTCAATCACTGCCATAGAGCTATTCAGAGCCTGAAGAATAGCTCGCTCCCGTGCCGCATTTTGATGTTTCTCTGTAACGTCGCTAGCGACTTTAAATATTTGTATAACTTTTCCACGCCGGTTTTTGATGGGTATATAGGTCGCCTCAAGCCAAATTTCTCTCCCTTCAGCGTTTAAGCGACGAAAGCGCCCCTGCTGGCTGTAGCCTGCGGCGAGTGTTTCCCAAAAAGCGGCGTATTCGGGCTGGTTGGTTTCTTCAGGAAAGCAAAACATACGGTGATGCTGCCCCTTAACCTGCTCAAGCGTGTAGCCCACCGTGTTCAAAAATAGAGGGCTTGCCTCTTTAATCTCACCAGTAGGGGTGAATGAAATACAGGCAGTATGTTGCAATAGGGCGCTATGTTGAGGTGAATGGCGGTGAAGGCTTAGCATTTATAAAATGTCTCGGTCGTATAGGGCTTGTATAGTTACGCAAATCATAATGGACATTCGGTGTAAAATCACTTTTTTGTAGCGATTTAGCACACAATGTTATTAATACAATGTAAGTGAAATTTCACATATAGCGGAAAAGAGGGGCTTGGCTATTAAGGCCGCCGGGCCACGGTGTTAATTGACTCGTTGGCGATGCGCAATGCAGAGTGAGGCGGGCGAAGTGATGATCGTTGGCTTTGGCTTAGCTTGGCCTTTCTCCAGTGACTTTTCGTACAAAACCTAGACAACAACGTGTCGTTCTGTTTTATGTCTTGCTAATTGCTAACCGGGTTTATGTTGTTCATGGAAAATACGTTGTTATTAGGGTTTTTGGGCAGTTTAGCGGCCGGGCTGCTAACGGCTGTAGGCGCATTACCAGTGCTGCTAGGCAAAGCGCCCAGTCGTGGCTTTCGCGATTTGGCGCTGGGTTTTGCCGCTGGGGTGATGCTGGCGGCGTCTTTCTTTTCGCTGATTATTCCCGCGCTGGATGCCGCTGAAATCTATTATTCCGGTGGCCCCGTGCCCGCCGCGATTGTGTGTACCGCTATTTTGTTGGGCATGGGCGCGATTGCGCTGCTGAACGAGCATCTTCCCCATGAGCATTTTGCCCAGGGGCGTGAAGGGCCAGCGGCCGCATCACTGCGCCGGGTATGGTTGTTTGTGTTTGCCATCACTATTCATAACTTGCCAGAAGGCATGGCGGTGGGCGTCGGTTTTGGCGCCAATGGGCTAACAGGCGGCATGCCGTTGGCGATTGGCATTGGCCTGCAGAACATGCCGGAAGGGCTGGCCGTCGCGGTTGCATTGATGGGCGAGGGCTACTCGAAGTGGCGCTCCTGGTCGATTGCTGCGCTAACGGGCCTAATCGAACCCATCGGTGGGCTGTTTGGCGCCAGTATTGTCAGCGTTTCACAAATACTGCTGCCATGGGGCTTAGCCTTTGCCGCTGGCGCCATGCTGTATGTGATCAGCCACGAAATCATTCCTGAAACCCACCGATCCGGCCATCAGAAGAAAGCCACCTTTGGTTTGGCGATGGGGCTGGTGATTATGCTGTTTCTGGATGTGTGGCTGGGCTAACTTCACGTTAACCGATGACATCCGCGCCGCCGTGAGGCCCCGCCTGATGACACAGGCGATGGTCGCTCAGCACGTCAATAATATGGCACTGGCCAATATTGCCGCCCGCGCACTGATTGATCATGCGCTGTAGCTCATCGCGCACCGCGGTTAGCCGCGCAAGCCGTGCTTCTACTTCGGCTAGGTGATGTTTGGCCAAGGTGTCGACCTCTTCACAGGGCATGGCGGGATAATCCGCCATTTGTAAAAGCTCTCGTACCGCCTCAACCGAAAAGCCAAAATCCCGTGCATGACGAATAAACGTTAATCGACGGACAGCCGACGCCGTATAGCGGCGCTGGTTGCCTTCGTTGCGCGGTGCTGAAGGCAGTAGACCAATGCGCTCGTAATAGCGCACTGTTTCCGGTTTGCAGCCGGACTCACGTGCCAATTCACCAATGCCAATATAGCGCTCAGCGGGGGAGAGCGCTGGGGAATGTTCTTTCATTGCTTGAACCTCTAGTCGCTACAGGTATTACGCTTCCCTTAAGATAGTCGAACTGGGAGCTCCATGCGATGAGTCACACGACCCCTGCTAAAACCACACAAGACAAATCCCCTCAAGCGACGAACACGCCCACCACCCTGCGAGTGCAGGGCATGGATTGTGGCGGCTGCGAGCGTAAGGTCGAAGCGGCGCTAACGCGCTTAAACCATGTCGAAGAAGTCTCTGCGAGTTCTGTCGCCGGCTCGGTACGATTGACCGCGCCGCCTGGGAAAAAGCTGCCCCATTCCGAGATAGAGTCGACCATCACTGCGCTGGGTTACCAGGTAATTGATGAGTCGGCGGACACGGTTGAAGCGACCACTCATACGCCTTGGTGGAAAACGCCTAAAGGGCGTTTAGTGCTTGTGAGTGGGGTATTGCTGGCGCTTGCTTGGGCGCTTAAATTTGCCTGGCCTAGCCTGGGCACTTGGCCGTTTGTCGTCGCAACGGTGGTTGGCCTTGTGCCGATTGTTCAGCGTGCTGGGCAGGCGCTGAAGATGGGGAATCCATTCACCATTGAGATGCTGATGAGCATTGCCGCCATTGGGGCGCTGGCGATTAACGCCGCCGCCGAAGCCGCGGTCGTGGTGTTTTTGTTTGCGGTGGGGGAAATGCTGGAAGGGGTTGCCGCCGCCCAGGCGCGCCGCAGTATTTCCGCGCTTTCTAAGCTGACGCCCTCTACCGCGCGATTAATGGAGCAAGGCAGCATTCGTGACGTCGCTGCCGCTTTACTTCAGCCCGGCCAGCGGGTGCAGGTACGCCCTGGTGACCGGCTACCCTGCGATGGACTTATTATGGCGGGACGCTCCTCAATTGATGAATCACCAGTCAATGGTGAATCGGTGCCGAGTGAGCGTGGTGAAGGCGAGGGAGTGTTTGCGGGCACCGTCAACCTGGACGGCGTGCTGGAGGTCGAGGTAACCAAAAGCGCTGAAAACAATACAATTGCCCGAGTGATCAAGCTGGTGGAGGAGGCCCAGGCGGCGAAAGCACCGGTGGCGCGTTTTATCGACCGCTTTGCTTTTTACTATATGCCTGCGGTGGTGGCAGTAGCGCTGCTGGTCGCTATTATACCGCCGCTGGTGTCGCCAATGCTGTGGTCGGAATCCATCTACCGCGCCCTGGCGCTGCTGTTGATCGCTTGTCCCTGTGCGCTAGTGATCTCGACCCCCGCGGCCATTGCAGCAGGCTTGTCGGTGGGCGCTCGTCACGGCCTGTTAATGAAAGGCGGCGCGGTATTAGAGCAGTTAGGCAAGCTTAAACGGGTCGCGCTGGATAAAACCGGCACGCTAACCGCGGGCATGCCCACGGTGACAGATGTTGAGAGCTTTGAAACTGACGGCAGTGTTGATAAAAACAGGCGGGATGAAATAGTGCGTCTCGCCGCTGCGCTGGAGCAGGGCTCGAGCCACCCCCTCGCCGTGGCGATTAGTGAGTATTTTCACCGGCAGCAGGATGCTCCGCTGCCTACTGTGCAAGGTGCCCATGCGCTAGCAGGGCATGGCGTTGCTGGGCGGGTGGATGGGCGTGAGTTAATGCTGGTAAGTCCGCGCTACTTGCAACGTTTCAACTGGCCCACCAGTGACGGCGATAAGCGCATTGCCGCGCTGGAAGCGCAGGGTAAAAGCGTGGCCGTCTTGATAGAAATAGAGGTAGAAAATGAGCGCCCGTTAGGGCTGATTGCCTTGCGTGATGAGCCCCGTGAAGATGCTCGCGAAGGACTCCAAGCGCTTGAGCGCCTAGGCGTACAGGCCCTGATGCTTAGTGGAGATAACGCCCGCACCGTGGCCGCCATTGGTGAGCAGTTGGGCATTGAAGCCGAAGGCGAGCTGATGCCCGAAGACAAAGCCCAGCGTGTGCGCCAGTGGCAGGCACAAGGTCTTGGGCCGATAGGTAAAGTGGGCGATGGTATTAACGACGCACCGGCGCTCGCGGCAGCGGAAATAGGTATTGCGATGGGCAGCGGCACCGATGTGGCGCTAGAAACCGCCGACGCCGCTTTGCTTAAAAACCGCGTAGCGGGCATTGCCGAAATGATTGCGCTCTCCCGGGCGACCATGCGTAATGTTAAAACCAATGTGGCCTTGGCGCTTGGCTTTAAAGCGCTGTTTCTGGTCTCTACCGCGCTGGGAATTACGGGGATGTGGGTCGCGGTAATGGCGGACACCGGGGCGACCGTGCTGGTCACCCTCAATGCGTTGCATTTATTACGTTACCGCTTTAACGACGTTTAAGACAAACCACCTGGTTAGTTATGAACTAGCCCTGTACGTACTCGACCAACGCCTGGGCAAAGGAATCGGTGCTGCCGGTTCCGCCCATGTCGGGGGTCACCATATCGCGGCGGGTTTCCAGCACGGTACGAATACCCTGGCGGATAGCGTCGCCTTTCTCGTTCATGCCCAGGTGATCGAGCATTTGCGCGGCAGCCAGCAGCAGGGCACAGGGATTAGCAATATTTTTACCTGCGATATCCGGCGCGGAGCCGTGTACGGCCTCAAAAATTGCCGCTTTTTCGCCGATGTTGGCACCAGGCGCCAGGCCCAAGCCGCCGACCAAGCCAGCACATAGGTCAGAGAGAATATCGCCAAACAGGTTGGTAGTGACCACAACATCGAACTGATGCGGGTTCATCACCAGCTGCATGCAGGCGTTATCGACGATCATCTCCTGAAATTCGATCTCGGGGTACTCTTTGGCGATCTCACGCGCCACGTCCAAGAACAGCCCAGAGCTGGTTTTAATGATATTGGCTTTATGTACCGCGGTGACTTTTCTGCGGCCCTTGTTTTTGGCCAGCTCAAAAGCGTAGCGCACAATACGCTCAGAGCCCTTGCGGGTGACTTTAATCACCGAAATACCGGTATTACCGTCATCGATCATTTCCTGACCGTCGGAAAGGTAGGCGCCTTCGGTGTTTTCGCGCACGGTGATCATGTCGATGTCGTCGTAACGCGATTTAGTGCCGGGGAAGCTAATCGCCGGACGCACGTTGGCGTAAAGATCAAAGTGACGGCGTAGCTGTACGTTGATTGAGGAGAAGCCCTTGCCAATCGGCGTCGTCAGCGGGCCTTTAAGGGCAATGCCGTATTTTTCGATGGCATCCAGCGATTCCTGGGGAATCAGCGTGCCGTGCTTTTCAAGCGCGCCCAGGCCGGCGTCAATATGTTGGTAGGACAAGCCGCAATCTAACGCGTCGAGTACTCGTAGCGTGGCCTGCATAATTTCGGGGCCGATACCGTCGCCTTTGATGACTGCAATAGATTGGCTCATGTGCTGCTCCTCTTTAATCGGCAGGCTTATTCGGCATGCTTATGTGGCAAGGAATGGCGTGCCGCTTCAACGTGAAAAGTTGGGATTAAATGTCTCTTTTAGCGGCGCAATGGTACGCCAAATTGAACCTAGAGGGCACCCTGCAAAGGGTGTAGGACGGGTGCAGTCCGCAATAATTGCTGCTAGAATGCGGCGGCTTATTACAACGCGATTAAATATAGCGTTCTTCTGACAGCAAGGCATAACGGCAATGACCTTTTCAAATTCAACACAAGCATTACCCACTTCAGGGCTGATGACTCCGCCCTAGGTTTCCCCCTCCCCAAGCGATACGTCTAGACACGTTAATTGCGTTGTCATGGCGTTACGGCATGCTATTGCCATTCTTCCGCCGATTGGCGGGCCGAACCTTAGATTGCTCCAGCACTGGCTCATTAGTCTGATACCGCGCGTCTTGCGTGCGCCACTGTGTCGCGTCGAGGGTTTGTACTATTTTAACCTCCAGCCATGGACTCCCTGAATGTCTCTCTATAGTAAGCAAGAGTGGTTTTCCAATATTAAAGGCGACACGCTCTCGGGAATCGTGGTCGCCCTCGCGCTGATTCCCGAGGCGATTGCCTTTTCAATCATCGCAGGCGTTGACCCCAAAGTTGGTCTTTATGCCTCATTCTGTATCGCGGTGATTATTGCCTTCACCGGTGGTCGTCCCGGCATGATTTCAGCGGCAACCGGCGCTATGGCGTTACTGATGGTGACGCTGGTGCGCGAACATGGGCTTGAATATCTACTGGCGGCAACGCTGCTTACCGGTGTGCTGCAGATTGTGGCTGGTTATCTAAAGCTTGCCGACCTGATGCGCTTTGTTTCGCGCTCGGTGGTCACCGGGTTCGTTAACGCGCTGGCGATTTTGATCTTCATGGCGCAACTGCCGGAACTGACCGACGTGACTTGGCATGTTTATGCCATGACGTTGGCTGGCTTGGGCATTATCTATCTGTTTCCCTATTTACCCGTCATCGGTAAATCGATTCCTTCACCGTTGGTCTGCATTGTGGTGCTAACCGCGGTCTATATGATTAGTGGGATGGATATCCGCAGTGTCGGTGATATGGGAGAACTGCCCGATACGCTACCTGTTTTTCTGTGGCCCAGTGTGCCGCTGAACCTGGAAACGCTATGGATCATTTTACCTTACGCGTTGATGCTGACTGTGGTGGGCCTGCTTGAGTCGATGATGACCGCCACCATTGTGGATGACCTGACCGATACACCGAGTAATAAAAACCGCGAGTGTAAAGGGCAGGGGGTTGCCAATATAGGTGCCGGGCTGATGGGCGGCATGGCTGGCTGTGCCATGATCGGTCAATCAGTTATTAACATTAAGTCCGGTGGCCGGACGCGATTATCGACGCTGATTGCTGGCGTTGTGCTCTTAATGATGGTGGTCTTCCTGTCAGATTGGGTGTCGCAGATACCCATGGCGGCGCTGGTGGCGGTAATGATCATGGTATCAATCGGCACCTTTAGCTGGGAATCGATCCGAGACCTGAAAAAACACCCCCTAAGCACCAATATCGTCATGTTGGCTACCGTGGCGGTAACGGTTAGCACACACAACTTGGCTATCGGCGTATTTGTCGGTGTGCTGCTTGCCGCACTGTTCTTTGCTAATAAAGTGGGCAACATTCTCTACATCGGTTCAAAAGAGATCGAAGCGGGCAAAGAGCGTGAATATCAAATAGTCGGCCAAGTGTTCTTCGCCTCTTCTGAGCGTTTCACGGCCGCTTTCGATCTCAAGGAAAGTATCGAGAAAGTGACGATTGATCTTTCCCGTGCACACTTTTGGGATGTGACTGCCGTACAAGCGCTGGACCGGATCGTGATTAAATTTCGCCGTGAGGGTACTGAAGTAGAGCTTGTTGGTTTGAGCGAGGCCAGCGCGACGGTAGTGGATCGCTATGCGGTTCATAACGACCCCGAAGCGGTTGAAAAATTGATGGGCGGCCACTAACCAACGCAAGGAGCGCAACATGACAGATCAAGTATTAGCCGCTATTGACGGCTCCCAGTTTTCAGAAGACGTCTGCGATTACGCCGCCTGGGCAAGCTTGGCCATGGATGCACCGTTAACCTTTGTGCATGTGGTCGACAATCATTCAGGCGTACCCGAAGAGCAGAACCTTTCCGGCAACCTGCGTTTCGGCGCCCGCGAACGGCTGATGAAAGAGCTTTCCGAACTTGATGAGCAGCGCGCGAAGGTGAATCGCGAGCAAGGCAAGTTGATGTTGGAAGCCGCCAAAGAGCGCGCAATAGAAGATGGGGTCAGCGACCCCGCCACGCGCCAGCGCAATGGCACCCTGGTGGAAAGCCTGTTAGAGCTTGAGAAAGACATACGTTTGCTGGTAGTGGGCAAGCGCGGTGAAACCGCCCACCAAGCCAGTGGGCATCTGGGTTCTAACCTTGAGCGGGTGGTGCGTGAACTGCACCGCCCGATCCTGATGGTGCCGAAAGCCTTCAAGCGGCCAGAAAAAATTTTAATGGCGTTTGACGGCAGTAAAACCGCCCGTAAAGGGGTCGAGATGCTCGCCGGTTCACCGCTGTTTGCAGGCACCGAGTGCCATGTGCTTATCGTCGGTGCAGAAACGGCTGAGCGCCGCTCAGAGCTAGAGTGGGCGTTAACTGCGTTGCGCGAAGCGGGCCACCAGGCTGAAGGCGTCATTCGTGCTGGCGAGGTAGATGAAGCCCTGCAAGCCTACGAAAAAGAGCACAGCATTGACCTGCTGGTGATGGGCGCCTACGGGCACTCGCGTATTCGCCACTTGCTGGTAGGTAGCACAACCACGGCCATGCTACGTGGTAGCCGCATACCGGTACTGATTTTGCGCTAAGGCTCACTAAACAGCAGCGCATCACCGTTTAGCTCGCATTGCGACTTCTTCTCTGCAGCCGGCCCTCGTAATTTGAGTGGCCGGTTTTTTTGTATTTAATTAGCGTTAAGGTGGCTTATTTAACAATGCTAATGTTGCAATGCGGTTCTATGCTGATAGTCAGGTTGTTATCTATTCACACACTGGAATAGTGCGAGGAGCCTGCCTTGAATATGCCTACCTTAGAGAGAACAGTCCCTGTTGGCTTCGATGAAGCCTCTCCTTCCCATCGTTTTGTCGCCGAGTTGCTGGCCCAAGCCGATATTCAGTTGGATGGCCGACGATCCTGGGACATACAGCTAAAAGCACCCGGTGTTATCGATAGCGCCCTTTCGCGAGGTAACCTCGGGCTTGGCGAAAGCTATATGAAAGGGGATTGGGACGCTGCGCAACTAGACGAGTTGTTTTACCGCTTAATGCGTGCCCAGCTTGGGCAGCGTATCAAGCCTACCCAACTGGTGTATTACTCATTACGTTCGCGCCTGCTAAATCGCCAAACCGTTAAGCGCGCATGGGAAGTGGGCGAAAAGCATTACGATCTGGGTAATGACTTCTATGCTGCCATGCTCGATCAACGCATGACGTATACCTGCGGTTACTGGAAACATGCTCAAACGTTGGATGAAGCCCAGGAAGCCAAGCTAGATCTCATTTGTCGAAAACTTCAATTGAAGCCAGGTATGCGCGTGCTGGATATCGGCTGCGGTTGGGGAAGCTTTATGGCCTACGCTGCCGAGCATTACGGCGTTGAATGCGTGGGCCTTACGATCTCTAAGGAGCAAGCCGAGTTCGGGCAGCGGCTGATCAAAAAAGGCTTGCCGGTTGAGTTTCGCTTGCAGGATTACCGTAATGAGCACGAGCAGTTTGACCGCATTGTCAGCATCGGCATGTTTGAGCACGTGGGGCATAAAAACTATCGTGAATTTATGAGTGTCGCCAACCGTTGCTTAAAAGATGACGGGCTGTTTTTGCTGCATACCATTGGCAAAAATCTAAGTAATACGGTCACCGACCCCTGGATTGATAAGTACATTTTCCCCAATGGGGAGCTGCCCACCATGGGGCAAGTCACGGACGCTGCTGAAGCGCTTTTCGTGGTAGAGGATGTACATAACTTTGGGGCTGATTACGACCGTACGCTGATGGCTTGGCATCAAAACTTTGAGGCTCACTGGCCGACGTTTAAAGACCAGTATGGCGAGGGGTTTTATCGCATGTGGCGCTACTATTTATTAAGCTGCGCTGGTGCTTTCCGCGCCCGGGAAATCCATCTCTGGCAGTTGGTGATGAGCAAGCAGGGGGTGTTGGGGGGCTATCACCGCATCAGTTAATGTATTTTCTCTGGCAATAGCTTGCTAGGCACCCAGCGTAAGAATGCCACCATGCCAAAGAGTTCGATGAGTGATTGAAACACAATCACGACTACCGCGGCCTGCCAAGCGCTGGGTAGCGTCAGGGCGATAGGCAGCATTACAAAGGAGTTACGCGTGCCAAAGCTAAAGGCCAGGGTTCGGGCGCTAGCGGTGGGCAATGCAAACAGCTTGCCTAGCCCTTTGCCCAGCAGTGCCGCGAAGAGTAAAAAACCGATAAAGATAAAGACGACCTGAGCCAACACCTCGCTAAGCTCGATCACAGTGTGAACCTGCGAAGCGGCAATCATAAACACCACCAGCGCCAATAGCGGCACGGGCAGCAGCCCCAGGCAGGCAACGCTGCGTTTAATGCTGCGGCGGCGTTGGGCTAGGTATTCAGTCAGCCAAGCGAGCACTAACGGCGTAATAATAAGGCCGGTAAAGGCACTCAGTAGCTCTTTAGAAAGCGTTAACTGAAACCATTCACTGCCTAAAAACAGCCAAAGATAAATAGGTAGCGCAACCATCTGCACCAGCAGCAGTAGCGGGGTGGCAGCCATCGCCCGGGCGGCATCGCCTTTGCCTAAATGCGTAAAGGTGATAAACCAATCGGTGCAGGGCACCAGTAGTACCAGCAGAACGCCTGCCAGCACTGCGGAAGAAAGCGGTAGCCACAAAACGAAAAGCGCTAAAAAAGCGGGAATGGCGATAAAGTTGCCGGTCAGTAACGCCGCCATAAAGCGCTTGTCAGTGAAACCGCGGGCAATGTTTTGAAAGGGGATTTGGGTAAAGGTGGCATACAGCAGCATGCCTAATAGGGGCCATACTAACGGCGCTAGCCGCTCGACAAACCCCGGCGCCCCGATGCCCAGTGCTAATCCCAAACCAATGAATAGCAGGTAGAGCCAAGACTGATGCTTTTCCATTTGATCGCGCATACTGGCTCGTCCTTTGGCTGACACTTTTGCTAACGAGAAAGCGCCATGCGTTCACCCATCACGGCGGCACCCAGCCAAAGCGGCAGGCTGACCACTATATAAACCAGCGCCATAGCTGGTTTGCCCACCTGCACCAGATACAGCGTCTCTAAGCTAAACAGCGAAAAGGTGGTAAAGCCCCCGCAAAACCCGGCGACCAGTAACGGTTGCAAACGCGCGAGTGGGCTGTGGGGTGAGCGCGAGAAGGTGGCAGCCAACCAGCCGATTAAACAAGAACCCAGCACGTTGACGATAAGTGTTCCCCACGGGAAATAACCCCCTAATGCCGCCTGCGATAACAGCGAAACGCCGTAACGTAGCACGCTGCCGACGCCGCTGCCGATGCCCACCGCAAGGTACGCTCTCCAGGCACTCATAAGTTCGCTCCTGACAGAGAAGCGCCTGATAACAACCAGCCAAAGGTGACCATGGCTAAGCCAAACAGCAGCGTGGCCCCCACATTCACGCTGGCTCGCAGTTGCTGGCCGCCTTGCCATAGCTCGATGGTCTGCAGGCTAAAAGAAGAAACGGTGGTGTAGCCACCCAGTAAACCGGCGACAGTGAACAGCCATAAAGGTGAGGGGGCGTTGGCGCTACCTAGGCTGCCGAGTAGCCATCCCGCTAGAAACGCGCCGCTGGCATTAACCGCCAGGGTTCCCCAGGGAAAGGCCTTACCGAGATAGCGGGCCAGTAGATTGGAAACCGCAAACCGCCCCATGCCACCCAGCGCGCCGCCGAGTGCGACTAACAGTACGCTTGTTAAGCCATCACTCATGCTTCCCCCTTAGGCGCTCAATAAATAGGCCGCCCAGTTTAGCATGTGCGTTTTATAGCGTCCGAAGCACGCAAGAGCGTTTTAGGGTGTCGCACGTCAATCAGTTGGTGTAGAAAAGGTCGAGAATATAACAACAATGTTGATGCACCCGCTCAAGGAGAAGTACTCCATGTCAGATCGCGTGTTGGCCGCTATCGATAGTTCTCAGTTTTCAGAAGGTGTGTGTGATTATGCGGCCTGGGCCGCTAAAGCGCTGAATGCGCCGCTTAGTTTTATCCACACCGTCGATAATCATCACGCCCAGGTAACCGAGCCGGATTTAACCGGTAACCTAGGATTAGGTACCCGAGAGCACCTGCTGGAAAAACTCTCGGGTATAGAAGAGCAGCATGCCAAAGTCTCCCGTGAACGCGGGCGACTACTGTTAGACGCCGCCAAAGAGCGTGCGATAAGCGCGGGCGTTGCCGAGCCGCAGTGCTTGCAGCGCAACGGTACGCTGGTGGAAACGTTAGTCGAGAACGAAAAAGAGGTGCGCTTGCTGGTAGTCGGCAAGCGGGGCGAAACGGCGCACCAAGCCAGCGGCCATTTAGGTTCCAACCTTGAGCGTGTGGTGCGGGAAATGCACCGGCCGATTCTTATGGTGCCGAAACAGTTTACCCAGCCGCATAACGTGATGATGGCATTCGATGGCAGTAACACCGCGCGTAAAGGCGTGGAAATGCTGGCTAAAAGCCCACTATTTGAGGGCGCCACCTGCCACGTGGTGATTGTGGGTGCGGAAATCGCAGAAAACCGCTCGCAGCTAGCCTGGGCATTAGAAACACTGCGCGAGGCCGGTCACACTGCCGAAGGGGCCATCCGCGCAGGCGAAGTAGAAAAAACGCTACGTGCTTACAAACAAGAGAACGGCATTGATATGTTGGTGATGGGGGCCTACGGCCACTCGCGAATTCGCCACCTATTGGTCGGCAGTACTACCACCACGATGTTGCGCAAAGCGCAGCTGCCGGTGCTGATTTTGCGCTAATCCATGTGAGAAATACCGAAAGTAGCGTTGGGTGTGCAATATTTGTCTTCGATACGTTTGCTGGCGACGTAGATGAATCCCTGCTTGAGTCAGGCTACATCGCCAGTTGAGGTTTAGGTGGCAGCGGCGGTTACAGCGTCAGCTCTGCTTCCTTGGAAGATGATTCCTTTGCCACTGTTTGAGCGGCGAAATTGATACCCGCGATGATCGCCTTGAGCGATGCACTTACCGTATCGCTATCCTCGGCTACCGCGCAGAGCCGCTGACCATCGATATTGAGCTGCACGAAGGCAATGGCATTGGCCTCGCTGCTGGCACCAAGGGAGTGCTCGCTGTAATCGATAATGCCTACGCTGCTGCCGGAGTGACGTTGCCACGCATCGGTAAACGCGGACATCGCGCCATTACCCTTGCCTGAAAGACTTAGCGTTTCGTCACCTAGTTGCAGCGTGACTTCAATGCCTTCCTGCTGACCCTTGGAAAGCCGGTAGTCGACTAGTGAGAGCGGCGCTTCCTGGGTGAAGTGGTCAAACATCACCTGGCGAATCATTTCGCTGGAGAGTTCGCTGGCGCGTTTTTCGCTCTCTTGCTGCACGTAAGGCGCCAAGGCCAGCATCATCCAGCGCGGCAGGTTAATGCCGTAATCGCGTTCCAGCAGGAAGGCCATGCCCCCCTTACCGGACTGGCTGTTGACGCGAATGACGGCCTGATAGTCGCGACCGATGTCATGGGGATCAATGGGCAAATAGGCGACTTGCCACGGCTCGTCGGGCTTCTGGTGCTTGAGTGATTTACGGATCGCATCCTGGTGACTGCCTGAGAAAGCGGTGTAGACCATCTCGCCCACCCAGGGGTGACGTGGGTGAATCGCAATCCCGGTGCACTCGTTGACGACCTGAATGATTTCATCAGGATTGGAAAGATCCAGTTCAGGGTCGATGCCTTGGCTATAAAGGTTCATCGCCAGGGTGACGATATCCATATTGCCGGTACGCTCCCCGTTGCCCAGCAGGGTGCCTTCTACTCGCTCGGCACCGGCCAGCAGGGCAAGCTCGGCGGAGGCGACTGCGCCCCCGCGGTCATTGTGGGTATGCACCGAGATAATCACACTGTCGCGGCGGCTGATGTGCTGGCAGAAGTACTCAATCTGGTCGGCGTGATGGTGCGGCCCAGCCACTTCCACCGTGGTGGGTAGGTTGAGAATGCATTTGTTGTCCGGCGTTGGCTGCCAGACATCCAAGACTGCTTCGCAGACCTCCAGGGAAAAATCGATTTCGGTGCTGGAAAAGCTTTCCGGTGAGTACTGAAAGCGCCAGTCAATGTCCGGGTAACGATCAGCGTAGGTCTTAACCCAGGTGGCGCCCTGTACCGCGATATCCACAATACCAGCGCGATCCATCTCAAAGACACGTTCGCGCTGAACCGTTGAGGTGGAGTTGTAGAGGTGAACAATGGCGCGTTTGGCGCCTACCAGTGAGGCAAAGGTCTTTTCGATCAGGTGTTCGCGACACTGCACCAGCACCGCAATAGTGACGTCATCAGGAATTTGCTCCTCTTCGATCAGCCAGCGCACGAAGTCGTAGTCCGGTTGGCTGGCCGAAGGAAAGCCCACCATGACTTCTTTGATACCTACTTTAACGATCTGATGCCAGAAGCGCTGTTTCTGCTCAACGGTCATCGGCTCAAGTAACGCCTGGTTACCGTCGCGTAGGTCTTCGCTCACCCAGATCGGCGCGTGATCAAGGTCACGATCCGGCCATTGGCGATTGAAGGCAGGCACACGGGGCGCAGGGCGATATTTGCGATGATCAAAAGCAGACATGGTGGTTTCCTAATCGTAGCTGAGTGATTGAGTCGGCTGCTTGTGGCGACCGTGTTAACTTGTTCACTGCTTTTGGCAGCTTCATTAGTGTAAAAGGTTTGCCGCGCTAGGTTCTTGCGAAGATAGGGTTAACAAGAACATAATTGGCATAATATGTCGTTATGATTAACTATTTTGGTAGGAGCTGCCTATTATGTCCGTGTCGCCATTGGTGTTGGATCGTTTTGATCGTCATATCCTGGATATAGTGCAGCAGGAGGGGCGTATCAGTAATCAGGAGTTGGCCGATCGCATTGGGCTTTCGCCTTCGCCGTGTTTGCGCCGGGTGAGGGCACTGGAAGAGCATGGCTTAATCCTGCATTACCGTGCCGAGGTAGATTCCCGCCAGCTGGGTTATCAGCTGATGGCGCTTTTACATATTTCCATGGATCAGCACACGCCGGAGCGCTTCGATAATTTTGAGCGCCATATTCGCGAGATACCCAACGTCATTGAGTGTTTGATTATTACCGGTCAGGCGGCGGATTTTCAGCTCAAGATTCTGGTGCGCGATATGGACGACTATCAGCACCTGCTCCTGCACGTGATCAACCGGATTGAAGGCGTGACGGGGGCGCACACGAGCTTTGTCCTGCGGCGGGTCTTTGAACATCGCCCGGTGCCTACCGATCGGCTTTGATAGCCTTAATGCTTTTGGCATGGTCAAAGGTAAGCTAAGCGGTTTAGACTGCT
Organism: Vreelandella maris; assembly: GCF_013371085.1. GTDB lineage: Bacteria > Pseudomonadota > Gammaproteobacteria > Pseudomonadales > Halomonadaceae > Vreelandella > Vreelandella maris. Next base: position 266,912 of record NZ_JABWCV010000003.1, read on the forward strand.
TTTTTTCTACTTATTGGGAGTTTGCACTATGACGATTCAGCGCCACGATACGAAAGCCCGCATGAGCCGTGCGGTGATTCACCAAGGGGTTGCCTATTTGTGTGGTCAAGTGGCTGGCCCTGAGGCCCGTAATGGCGATATTACCGCGCAAACGGAAAGCATGCTGGCGCGGGTGGATGCGCTACTGAAAGAGATTGGTTCAAGCCGCGAGCAGCTGCTTAGCGCGACGGTTTATCTAAAAGACGGCAGCGACGTTGCTGCCATGAACGAGGTATGGGACGCCTGGGTGCCAGAAGGCTACGCCCCGGCGCGCACCTGCGTGTGCGCACCGCTGCCATCTGATGAGCTGAAAGTGGAAGTTACCGTGACCGCCGCCGTCAGTGAGTAAACACTCACCACTCACTTGCCGGGCTTTTCCACCGGAAAGCGGGTGTCGCGTAGGCTGTCTTTGATTTTCTTGAGGTGGGGTAAGAAGTCTTCGCCACGCCTCAGGGTCACCCCGGTGGCCAGCGCATCAATCAGCGTTAATTGGATTACCCGCGAGGTCATCGGCATGTAGTGGTCGGTGTCTTCGGGCGTGGCCACTTCAAGCGTGGCAGTACACTCATGCGCTAACGGTGAATTGGGCGCGGTGATGCCCAGAACCACGGCGCCGGCATCCCTCGCCAAGCGGGCAATATCCACTAGTTCCCGGGTGCGGCCGGTGTAGGAGATAATCACTACCACATCACCGGTATGGCAGGCGGCGGCGACCATGCGTTGCATCAGCACGTCTATGTAGGCCATCACCGGCAGGTTGAAGCGGAAGAACTTGTGTTGGGCATCCTGGGCCACTGCGCCAGAAGCGCCCAAACCAAAAATATGGATCTGTTTTGCCTGGGTGAGGTAGTCGACCATGCGCTCGATGGCGGCCATGTCGATTTCACGCTGTGCTTCGTCTAGTGCGGCTATGGTGGCGCCAAAAATTTTTTGGGTGTACTGGGTGGCGGTGTCGCCAGGCTCCACGGCCCGGGTCACATAAGGTGTGCCTCCAGCCAAACTCTGAGCGAGCTTGATTTTGAAATCGGGGTAGCCTTTGGCGCCAAAATTGCGACAAAAACGGTTAACTGTAGGCTCACTAACGCTTGCCGCCTGAGCCAAGCTGGCAATGCTAAGGCTGGTAGCGACCGTTGGGTCCTCAAGAATTACATTGGCGACTTTACGCTCCGAGCGATTGAGTTCTTCTAAACGTTCGCGTAAGCGGTCAAGTAAGTCATGAGCCATTAACGGCCTCCCTAGGAGAAGTTGAAAGAAGCGGCTGCCATTCGCTGCACCAGGTCACAAAGGCCTCGGCAGGCAGCGGGCGAGCGTAAAAGTAACCTTGTGCAGCCTCACAGCCAATCGAGCTTAAATACGCCGCTTGGGCGGAATTTTCGATGCCTTCTGCCACCACATCGCAACCTACACTATGTGCCAGCTGGGTGATCGTTTGCGCCAGTTGGCGATCAATGGCGCTGGTTTCCAGATCCATCACAAAGGCACGATCGATTTTGAGTGTCGAAAAGGGCAGCGTTTTAATATACGCCAGCGACGACTGGCCCGTACCAAAATCATCAATAGCAACAGCTATATTCATTTTGGCCAGCTGCGCGAGCTGTTGGCGAGCGTGGTCCATATCGCTCATCAAACCGGATTCTGTTACTTCCAGGGCAAAGAAGCGCTGGGGAATCTGCTGCTCTTCAAGCCGTGCCAGTAGCTGTTGGGCAAAGTCTTTACGCGTTAGCTGGCGTGCGGCCACGTTGACGGCAATATGGAAGTCGTCATTGAGCAGTCCTTGCGCCCGCCAAAGGTTGATGTAGCGCATCGCCTCATTGAGCACCCAGTCACCGATGGCAAGAATATCACCGCTGGCTTCTGCCAGTGGAATAAACTCGCCTGGGGAGATAAGACCGAGCTCTGGATGGTGCCAGCGTAGGAGTGCTTCTGCGCCTATAATTTTGTGATCGGCCAGCGATAGTTTGGGCTGGAAAGCGAGCGACATTTCACCTCGTTCGGTGGCACCGCGTATCGCCTGCTGAATGTGTAGCTGATGGCGCTGCTTCTCCTCAATCGCTGGCGTATAGCATTGGATGCGTAGCGACCCTTGGGGCGGCAACGCTAAGGCGGCCATATGCACCAGGCGTTCAGTCTCAAAATGGCCCGTTTCACCGCTAATCCCGATACGTGCGCTAAGGGGAAGCAGCAGCTCATCCAACGCCTGATCCTGCTCAAAGCAGCTCAACAGCTGTTCAGCCAGTTGCGTCAGCTTGGCTGAATCTGCCGTTGGTGTGATAACCAGGAGTTCGCTGCCACCCCATAAGCCGAGCAGGCAATCAGCGCTAAGCTGTTGTCGCAGCTGCTGGCTAATGTGACGCAGCAATTGGTCGGCGACCTGGTAGCCGTGCAGGCGCACCACATCATCTAATTTATCGAGCGCAATAAACAATACCCCTGTGCCGGAGGCTTGAAGGGCTGCCGCTTGCAATGCCTGGTTTAATCCGCGGCGATTGGGTAATTGGGTAATTGAGTCAGTGCGCGACTGGCTATCAAGCTCTTGGGTGCGTTTAGCGACCGTCAGTTCTAACGTATCGACCTGCTTATCGCGTATTTGATAGCGGTGCTCAATGTTCAACGTATTGCGTATACGCTGCAGGACTTCATCCTGCTTAAAGGGCTTGGTGATAAAATCACGAACGCCCAAAGCGAGAGCGCGTTGACGGGTGGCATCATCGATTTGCGCGGTGAGCACAATGATCGGGGGCATCTGCTCTTCAAAGTGGGCACTCAACTGCTCAATAACCGCGTAGCCGTCTAAGTAGGGCATACGGATATCCAGCAGTAGCAGGTCAGGCATCTGCAACTGACAGTGGCCAAGCACTTCCCGTGAATCATTGATACCGTGAACATTCTCGAAGCCATACTCGTCAAGTAGGTCGAGCAATAATTCGATATTAACCGTGTTGTCATCAATAACTAACAGGTGTTTTTCGGTAAGGCTCATGGCACCTTCCTTAACACAGTCGGTAAAAACTGGTGAAGCGTACGGCTTAGCTTCTCGATATCGATGGGTTTCGTCAGGTAATCAGCAAAACCGGCGGCTAAACCATAGCGAAGATCGCGATCCATCGCATTGGCCGACAGGGCAATCACATTAATATGCTGGAGTTCGGGGGTGTTCTGTATCTCCGCTAACGCTTGATAGCCATTCATACCGGGTAAATGAATATCCATTAACACTAAATCAGGCGGCGAGTGACGCATGATTTCAAGCCCTAGTTCTGCACTGGACACCGTCTGAAGCTCAATATTGGGATAGTCTTCTATAATGTCATCCATCAACCGTTGGTTAGTTGGATTGTCCTCAATATAAAGCAGCTGGAAGATGTGCTCAGTCTCGTTGGCGGTTTCTGAGACTTCACTAGGCAGCACGTTTTCTTGCGGTAGGCTCTGTTCGTTGATAGGTAACGTAAACCAGAAGCTGGATCCTTCTCCTGGTGCGCTTTCCACACCGATGCGCCCTTGCATCCGACCAATGAGTTCGCGGGTGATGGCTAAGCCGATACCCGTGCCTTCCGTTGTACTCTGCTCGGCATCGAGGCGATTAAACGGTTCAAATAGCTCATGTTGGCGCTCGGCAGCAATCCCTTTTCCCGAATCGGTAACGCTAATACATAGCTCATCGCTCTCTTGCGTTACTGCGATTTCGATAGTGCCGTAATGACTATTATATTTAATCGCATTGGAGAGCAGGTTAAGCAGCACTTGTTTGGTGCGGGTGTAGTCTGCGCTGACTTGCCAGTGGGGAGGGTGGGGTGTGCGAAGTAACGTAATACCCGCCGCTTCAATGTTGGCCTCAAGCGTACTGCAAGCATCGTCAATCACGTTGGCCACTACGATTGCCTCAATGGATAGCGTCAGATGACCTGCTTCTATTTTGGCGAGATCGAGTACCTCATTAATTAAACTCAGTAAATGAAGCCCGCTTTTCTCAATTTGTGTTACTTGGCGCTGCTGCTTTTCAGTCAGTGGGTCGCGCCGTCCTTTGGCTAGCAATTGAGAAAACCCAATGATGGCATTGAGCGGGGTGCGCAACTCATGGCTCATCGAGGAGAGAAATTCGCTTTTAGCCTGATTGGCTATTTCCGCTTGATCTCTGGCGTTAGCCAAATCTTTGGTGACCTCTTCGCGCTCTGCCATTTGGCTGTAAAGGTTGATCAGCAGAGCACAGGTATCGGTAAACGGCTGCAACCAATCCAGCAGTGCCTGATTGAGCGGCTGTTTACTGTTGGCGATGGCAAACATACCGATCAGCCGCTCGCCGCTGAATATCGGCACACCGAGGTAATTATGCAGCGGTGGGTGGCCCGGGGGGAAACCGCCGCGTTTGGTGTGACTATAAACGTCATTGGTCATGATCACTTCGCCAAACGCAAACACGCGGCCAAGTAGCGATTTTGGGTTGGTAAGCGTCATATCGCCGCTACGCAGTCGTTCCATCAGGTGGCGAGACTCTTCATTCCAGGACAGGTCGGTAATCGCATGGATTTTAAGCGCATTGGTGGTCGTGGTGGGCATTACTTCACCGATCAGCGCGTAGTCACTGTCGGTAAGGTCGCGAAGCGCCTCCATTAAGAAGGTCCATAGGCGTTTTCCCGACATTAATGCTTGATAGTCGGTAACGCCCTGGTGGAGCACTTTGAGCAAGTTCTGCTCTTTACGTATTCTGCGGTTGGCGTTGTAAACATCGGTTAAATCGGTGAGTACGCCTAAAAACTCGACCACTTTTCCGTGATCATCGTGGATGGCATTAATCGCGAGATGAACCGGTATGTAATGCCCCTCTTTATGTAATGCCTCGACTTCACGGCCACGCCCAATGACTTTGGGCTCATGACCAGCAATATAGCGGGCGATAAACGAATCGTGCTGTGAGCTAATGTCTGGGGGCGTGAGTACAGCGACATTTTTTCCGAGTAGCTCGCTCTCTTCATAACCGAGAAGGTTCAGGGCGAAGGGGTTGATACCAATAATCAGGCCCGCGTGATCAATACGTATCTTGGCGGTGGCGCTTTTGTTGAACAGCGCCTCAAAACGGCGCGCGGTATGGGTAAGGTCCACCTGCAACTTATGCTGGTGTAATAGCTCTTCTACTTGACCGGCCAAGCTACCGAGTAACATTAAGTCACGTTCGCTGAAGTCGCGAGGCTGGCGATCAATGATGCACAGTGTGCCTACCGGCATGCCATTTAATGGCCGTAGTGGGTAACCTGCGTAAAAGCGGATATGTGGCAGGTCGCCGACCAGTGGGTTATCTCTAAAGCGCTCGTCGTGAAGCGTATCTTCGATCACCAGTGGCGCATCAAGTGCAATGGCATGGGCGCAGAAAGAGACTTCCCGGCTGGTTTCACAGGTATCAAGTCCCTGGTGCGATTTAAACCATTGGCGCTCTTGATCGACTAATGAAACCAGCGCAATAGGCACATCAAACAGGTCACGGGCCAATTGCGTCATACGCTCAAAAGCCGTATCGAGAGGGGTGTCGAGTACCTGTAAAGCATGCAAGGCCGCCAAACGCTGTGTTTCATTATCAGGTGTTTCTGTGGCTTGCATGACTATTCCAAAGCTGAGAATTAATAAAACATACCATAAGGGTTTTATGCCAATGTATAACTAAATATCGGACATTAACCCGTAAGCTTTAACCAAGCCCAATCAGTTTCATTAGCCAGCGCCGGTAAGGCGGATAAAGCATGTGGCTAGGTGTGCGTTTTGATTGATAAAAAATACTACGTAAATGACTTAATCGCTCAAAGCCGTGGCGGCCGTGATAGGCGCCCATGCCACTCTCTCCTACACCACCAAAAGGTAACGATGGCACTGCGTGATGCAGCAGCGTCGTATTAAACACCAGTGCCCCAGAACGAGTGGTTTCCAGCAACTGTTGCTGTAAACCTTTATCGTGAGTAAATGCGTAAAGGGCTAATGGGTGGGGGCGGGCATTCACAACGTTGATAGCTGCCGTTATATCACTGACACCAATCACCGGTAGGCAGCGGTTAAACGTTTCTTCACGCATCACCTGAAGGTCTTGATGGGGGTCGATAATCAGAGCAGGCGCATACGGGCCGTGGTCAATGATTCTACAGCCATGATCGTGGGCTTCTTTTAGCATGGCCTCTTGCCGCTGTTGATGAGCTGCATCAATGGCAGACGTGGCTGCATGATCGTCGGGCCGCTGCTGTTGAATGGCGTGGCTTAACGCCTTAACCAAGCCGCTAATATGGCGGCTCTCTACTAGCACATAGTCAGGGGCAATACAGGTTTGTCCGCCGTTCATGCCTTTGCCGAAAATAATCGCTGCGGCCGCTTGATCCAGGTCGGCATCGCCCGCCACGATAGCAGGCGATTTACCGCCCAGCTCTAGCGTGATTGGAGTTAAATTCGCCGCCGCCGCTTGGGCGACTTGCCGTCCCACCGCGGTAGAGCCAGTGAATATCAAGTGATCAAACGGTAAGCCGCTAAAGCGACGCGCGACCTCCTCATCGCCCTCCACCACGTTGAACTCTTCAGGGGTGAAGTATTGCGGCACTAATCGCTTCAATAGAGCGCTGGTAGCGGGGGAGTGCTTGCTAGGTTTGAGCAACACCCTATTACCGGCTGCAAAGGCGTCAACCACCGGCATTAACGACAAACACCATGGGTAGTTCCAGGGTGATATCACGCCGACAACGCCCAGTGGTTGAGGTGCAATGCGAGCCTTTGCTGGCAGTAGCCGCCAGGGCATGCTGATCGCCCAAGGGCGCATCCAGCGCCATAGATTGAGTCTTGCGTGACGAATGGCGTGTAGTACCGCGCTGATCTCGGCTATGCGTATTTCCACGTCGCTGCGCTGACCAAAATCGGTTTGAATCGCACGGATAATCTCTAGCTGGTGATGCTTGGTCATGCGCGCAAGGCGGGCTAGTCGTTCACGTCGCACCGTTAGCGTCGGGTAGGGCATTTGATCGGCAGCATGACGCTGCGTTTGGAAGTCACCCGTTAGGTCGCGCTTCATGGCCTCTCCTTGTACGCCGCTATCGGCGCGAGTGATAAGCGTGGGTATCAATGTCGGTATAGTTGGTCGGTAGAGATGGTCGCTATAAACGGCTGACGACAATGATTAATGTAAACGGTTAATGCAGTCAGTTAGTGTAAAGTGGTGCTGGCAACTTATATTGCGTTAGCCCCACACTCCCTGGAAGGTGCTATGCCGTTAGATCCACTGTCGCTCACTATTCTACCCACCATTGGGGCCGTCACGGCAAGCCAGTGGGATGCACTCGTCGATAATGATCAGCCCTTTTTACGCCATGCTTTTTTACACGCACTTGAAGCCAGCGGCTCGGTCAGCGTGGCTACCGGCTGGGAGCCTTGTCATCTGAGTGTATGGCAAGGCGAGCAGCTAGTCGCGGCGATGCCCATGTACCGCAAGCATCACTCCTACGGTGAGTATGTGTTTGATTGGGGCTGGGCGGAAGCGTTAGAACACGCCGGTGGTCGTTATTATCCTAAAGCGCTTAGCGCGGTGCCGTTCACACCGGTACCCGGCGTGCGCACGCTGATCGCTGAACACGCCGATGCCACGGCAGTGCGAGCGTTTCTTGCCGAGGCATGGCGTGAACAGTGCACAAGCCAAGCCCTTTCAAGTTGGCATTTGCTGTTTGCCAATGAAGCGGATGTCACCGCTTGGCAGGCACAGTGCCCCGAGCTTATCACCCGTGAAGGCGTCCAGTTTCAGTGGCGTGATCGTGGTTTTGGCGACTTTGATGGCTTCTTGGCCAGCCTGACCTCAAAGCGACGCAAAATGATCAAGCGCGAGCGGCGCTTAGTCGCTGAGCAAGGCTTAACGGTATCGCGTTTGGAAGGCGAGGCGATTACCTCCGCCGATATGGCACATTTCTATCGCTGCTATGCGATTACCTACCATGAGCGTGGTCGTCCGCCTTATTTAAACCATGATTTTTTTGAACAACTACGCCAAACCATGCCGGACGCGCTAGTGCTGGTACAGGCCCATAGTGAAGGCCGCCCGGTAGCCGCAGCGCTCTATTTTCGTGGCAGTAGCACGTTATATGGCCGCTATTGGGGAAGCGAGGTCGTCGCTGATTGTCTCCACTTTGAGGCTTGCTACTACCAGGGGATTGAGTACTGTTTGCAGCATGGCTTAACGCTGTTTGATCCAGGCACCCAGGGTGAGCACAAGCTGGTGCGTGGCTTTGCCCCTCAACGAGTGCGCTCGCTGCACTATATTCGCCATCCGGGGCTTGCTGCCGGTGTCGCCCAGTTTTGCCAGGAAGAGGGCGAGCATGTCAGCGCCTATCGCGAAGCGGCCCATCAAGCGCTGCCATTTAAGCAGTGATTTTAACGATCATTTACGCCGTCATTTAAGTCGATATTAAAACTGCTAAGTGCCTATTCAAAATTAATCGCGTGATCAGTTCCGTAACCACCGAGTAAGCGGTGTACCTCTTCATGTAGACGTTCAAACGAGAGATAGGCACTCAAGGGCAGCCAGGTGTACTT
>NZ_JABWCV010000040.1 GCF_013371085.1 Vreelandella maris
TGGAATTAGCGAAGGAAACATGCACCAGCAGTAGGTGAAGCATCAACCAGATAATCCGATGAGATGCCGGTCTGTCTCACTCTCATGCAAAGGTAAGATCAACCATTTAATCCGCTTACCCGTTGTTTATTAACACTATATTGCTTACCTAACATAATAATCTAACTCCCTTCCACAGCCTTCAGATCAAATATGTGGCGCGACGAAAACTTTATTGTGAAGTGAGCCAGTCGATCTTACTAAGCCTGAAGGCGCCTCAGTCGTTAGGTAATAAGTTTATTTTATATGAAATTTGTTAACTTCCATGTCTCAACATAAACATTTGAGATTCGCTAAAGTGTATATTTATTCGCTGACAATGCGAAGTTGGTTTTCTAAGTAAGGGCTAGCATTCGCCGGGAGCAGGTTTGTCGGAGTTAAAAGGACCAAGAGGTTGTTTTCTACTTAATAACACAAGTGGGCGGTTGAGACGGTAGCTAACAGTGTGGTGACCCATAAGGTGACTAAGAAAATTTGTTATAGGGCATAGACACTATTATTTACTCTGGGGGTATTCCAGTTTGTATTGGAAAGGGGTTCTCAATACTTTCGTCTGCTTGGTGACGCCTTTGCTCTTGTGTCCATAATGTCTTGAGATAATTCACCACATCTCGTATCTCGCTGGGAGCCAAAACTTCCTGATACGCTGGCATCGTTAGCCTATCGGTTTTATTCCAGGAGTCGCGCCAACCCTCGGCAATAATTCGGTAGAGCATGGCATCAGAGTGTTTCCAGGTATGGCCCTCTGGCCCATGTGGTGGAGCAGGTAACTCGCCTAGAGCATTTTGCTCTTCCCAGTTGGGCATGCCTTCGCCTTGTGTACCGTGGCAACTAGCACAGTATTGTCGGTAAACTCTTTTTCCGTCTTCCAGCTGAGGAGTATCGCTTGAAAAAGGACGGTCCTCAGCCATGGCGTGCCCCACAACCATTAGCGTCAGCCATGAGGCAGTGAAAAAACAGTGCTTACGCATCGGGATAAGTCCAGGATTGGCCTTCGTCTTCACTGTGTAGAAGTTCCCCTTTCTGGTTTAAACCATAGAGAGTGTCTTTGGCGGAGAGTGTGAGTGCAACGAGCTCTGTGCCGTCACCAGCTACTTGTTGCCACTCTTGACCACCCGTTTCACTACGCCATAGTCCTTGCTGTGTAACCACATAGACTCGCTTTGGGTTGCCAAGGCTATAAGCCACATCATAGACGCTGCCAGCATCAAGTGCTCCGGTCGGTCTCCAACCGCAAAAGCAGTCCATCGATAGACGCACCGCATCGTCCGATACCCCGTAGAGCCAGCCGGTCTGCATGCTGCCTTCCATGTCAGAGTGGACGAGTCGGTTAATCTTTTGTGAAGGACCACTGTCCATTTTTTTCCAGGTGGTGCCAGCATCCTCGCTTTGGTAGATGCCGTCTTCTTCAATTACCGCATAAAGTGTTTCGTTCTGACGGCGATGTACAGCTAGCGCAGTAACCTCTCGGCTAGGTAGGTTAGCGCTAAGCTCTTGCCAGGTTTCTCCATTGTCGGTGCTACGCTGCACCCCGATTGAGGGGCCTGCGATATAGAGCGCTTGCGGATCAGTGGAGGGGACCGATACCGCGCGCAACTGGCCTTCATTCACGTCTTCGGGCAAGGGAATCGCATTCCAGGTCATGCCTTCATCGGCACGCTGGAATAGTTGGTTAGCCTCAATTTTAAACAGTCGTTTGCCTGTTACGTCATATTGCAGTGCAAGCAACCTTTCTTCAGTTGCCAAGGCCGTAATGGCGCTGCCAAAGCTGACTGCGGCCAAGCCTGTCAGTAAGAAGACACGTAAAAAACGACTCACGATCATGTGCATTTCAATATTTCCTTAAATAACGATTAGCCGATAACACTTAGGGCAGGGAAAGTACGCAATAACCAATATGACAGCTCGGATAGTTTGCCTGTGATCATTAAGCTACCCATCAGGATCATGATCAACCCAGCCGCTATATGTATGAAATGCCCCCAGCGACGCAGGAATTTCTGGTGCTTTATGAAGCGATCAAGTGAAAGGGCACTCAGCATGAAGGGCACACCCAGACCCAAAGAATAAACGCCGAGCAACGCCATGCCGCTCCAGGCGTTGGCCGTGGAAGCGCTGACGGTAAGAATGGCACCCAGAATCGGGCCAATGCAGGGGGTCCAGCCAAATGCAAACGCTAAACCAAGCAGATAAGCCGCACTGCGGCTTCCGCCGACGTCCTTCAGTCGACCCATAAACCGCCATTCTTGATGAAACCAGCGCCATGGCATGAGCCCGGTCATGAAGGCACCAAACAGTATAACGATAAGGCCACCGACTAGGTTTGCTTCTTGGCGATACACCAGCAGCAGACGACCAATGGCAGTGGAGCTGGCTCCCAGCAACAAAAAAACGGTTGAAAAACCGAGCACGAACCATATCGACTGGGTTAACACCCGCAGACGTTCTCGTCTATCCGCTTCCTGTAATTGTCCGAGCGAGCGGCCGGTCATGAAAGAAAGATAGCCAGGCACAAGTGGCAAAACACAGGGCGAAATGAACGAGATCAGGCCTGCCAGAAAGGCAGTGACCAGTCCTATATTGGCTACTTCAAGCATTACCCTTTACCCATGGCTAGGCTTGGAATTTAGATGAGGACTGCTTGATTGACTCGCTTTGATCGACTAGTTGGCGAGTGGTAGGCGCTGTTCCGGCATTCACTTCTGAAGCGTCTTCTACCCGAGCCTGAACATTGGTAGCGTCGCTTTGCTCGGTCGCTTCACCTTTTTTGTCTTTGCACTTCATCATGCATAGGCCTAATCCGCACATAATGAGACATGGCAATAGGCTCAATAGAATAGGCGCAATGCCTAGCAAAACCAGATTATCCCAGCCAAAAGCAAGGCCGCCAGCCACTGCCACGCTACCCAGCAACATCAGGCCGCGTGACCCTGTCAAAAAGCCATTTAGCCCCGATTTTTGTTTGCCCTGTTGGGTTTTGTCGTCACAACAACTCATGGTGCTACCTCATTATCTGGTTGCAATCATTTCGGCAAGAAAGTCGATCATGTCTTGAGTATTCCACTCGGCTTCCCCCACGAGGCGCCCAATTTCTTTGCCTTGGCGGTCAAGTAGAAGCGTCGTGGGAATACCTACGGCCCCAAGATCTGCGCTAGCCATTCCGGTTTTATCTATATAGGGAGCCAGATGTTCAATGCCTATCTCTTGATAGAATTCATTAACAATCTCGACCCCCTTACGGTCGATCGATAAGGCGACCACCTCAAAATCATCGCTGCCAAGCTCATCTTGTAGGGCATCTAAAGTGGGCATTTCCTCTCGGCAAGGCCCGCACCATGTTGCCCAGATGTTGAGTAGAATCAGCTTTCCTTCAAAGTCAGCCAACGTGAAAGGGGTACCGTCGCTATCCTCGAAGCTGATTTGTGCCACATCGTTGGGGGTAGCCCAGAGAAGAAACCCCTGTGGCCCTGAACTTTCTGACGGGGCGGCCATGGCAAGGGATGTGGCAGTCATCAGAAATACAGCTACGAAATGTCCTGTCAGGATGGGGTGTTTCATCGCCGCACTATCCTTTAGTGAGTCGCGTAAATGTCGGGGGTCTCAGTCGATTGCGAGGCGATGGCATAGACTTCCAACGGGCCACGCTTTTCTCCCGACATGCCCGGTGAGCCAAGCGGCATTCCCGGCACACTCAGCCCTATGATAGAGGGCTTTTCATCAAGCACTTGGGTCACGCTCTCAACAGGCACATGCCCTTCGAAGAGATAGTCCCCTACGACCGTGGTATGGCAGCCATGCAGTTCTTCAGGGACGTTATACTCGGCTTTCATTTTAACAAGATCATGGGTGTCGATCGTCTCCACGTCGAAGCCGTTTTGTTCCAAATACTTGGCATATTCGGCACAACACCCGCAATTGGGATTTTTGTAGAGAGTCGCTGATATATCAGCCGCCAATCCCGATACGGGAAAAGCCAGCAAAGACGTAACGGCAAGCGCTTTCCAATGTTTCATATGTTGTGTGTCCGGTTAGATATCAGAGAGGAAGGTCCAAGCGACGCTATCCGCATGATGAAAAGGTTGCTTGCGTACAAGCAACCCTATCCGAGCCGCTTTAAGCGTCGTCGTTCTCATGCTGCATGTTTTCCATCATGGCGTTACATTTTTCCATCATGGACTTCATATCGCCCATCATGTCGTGCATACCCCCTGCTTGCATCATATTGCTATGCATGGCGTTGCCCTCCATCGGCTTCTGTTGATTCTCTTCTTGGGCAAGAAGCGAGCTAGCTCCGAAGCTGCTGGCAGCAACAATGGCAGTAAACAGGATCGCAGTATTACGTTTACGCATGACACTCTCCTCTGTGTGTGAGTCACTCTGCCAAACGCGCTGGTGGTAGGACTTGATTACGGTTTTTTATCCTGTGGCAGAAGTGCTTTTTTAAGATATCCTTAAAGCAGACTTTAAGGTCAAGGCCTCATTTTAAATTTCGTTATACAACCTAAATGTTTGTCATGAGCGCTCAGCTGAAGACTTGACCTTTGGGCAGCCTAACGGTTGTAAGCTGGCTACGAATAAACGAATGAGGATAAGCCAATGCGAGTCTCAGAGCTGGCTCAGACGGGAGGAGTAACGGCAGAAACGGTACGCCACTATACAAGGGAAGGGTTATTGCAACCGCACCGCGACCCGCGCAACGGTTATCAACTCTACGATGCAGAGTCCTTGGGGCGCCTACGTTTTATCGATTGCCTGCGTTCGCTGGGTGTTAGTCTTCCAGAGATCAAGCAAATATTATCTTGGGCGGATCAAGGCACTGCAGAGTTTATTGAACCAGTACCACTCGCCACTCAAAGGGGACGTCTTTACTTGCGGGCTCAAGAGTTCCAGGTGATAGCGCGCTGGATAGATAATATGAATCAAGACAAGATGACTGAAAGTTTCAGCCTGAAGGAGCTCATCGAATCGCTTGGATCTAGAAAATCAGACGTCGAGATTAATGATAAGCGAGGTCATCATTAATGTTGCGATGGGGTCATGGCACCGTGCGTATCCACCATCCCTATCATGGATTCCAAATACCAGAGTTGCCAGACGGCAAACGCAATAATTAGCAGCGCTGCTAGCGTACGAGTCGCAGGACTACGTATCCATATTGAGACGCGGCGCGCTGCCACACCGGTCGCTAGGACGGCAGGCAGGGTGCCGAGCCCGAAGGCCCCCATCATCGCGGCGGCACGCAATGGCTCGGCTACGGCCAGACTCCAGGCCAGCATCGAATAGATTAGCCCACAAGGCATCCAGCCCCATAGCGAGCCAAGTGCGAACGCTTGGGGCACTTTTACAACAGGCATCAAGCGACGTCCTATTGGTTCGATGCGGCGCCACAGAACGCGCCCTAGTGCCTCGATACGTAGCAAGCCCTTCCACCAGTTGGCGATATAAAGCGCCATCAGTATCAACATGACCGCCGCCAGGATACGCAATACCAGGGCGAAGCTGTCCAATGCATGGTTGAGCACGGAACCGAGCAGGGCCACCAAGGCACCCGCGATCATGTAGCTGCTGATACGGCCTAAATTATAGCCGAGCAACAGAGCTGCTAAACGGCTAGGTTGTCGCATGCTGGGGGGCACAGCAAAGGTCAGGGCACTCATGATGCCGCCACACATGCCGATACAGTGCGCGCCTCCCAGCAAGCCGAAGACGAAGGCCGCCGCCAGCGGCGGCAGGCTCAGGTCGGCGGGATTCATTTAAGGAGCGCCTTTGGTGCTATCCGCCGTACCAAGGGAGGGGCTGGTGGCGAAGGTCGCCGGAGGGGAGCCGTACGGTGAGATAAGTTCGACCTGTTCGGGTGGATAGCAAAGTCCTTGATCGGAACAGCCCTGAAAGGTCACCACGACGGCCAACGGTCCGATCACGGTCTCGCTCGCCTCGATGGGCGCACTCACCAACACCTGATTGTAGAAAACATTAATGTCCCCCAAAGATGCGTGCGACATTGGCTCACCAGGTGGCAAAGCCAGCTCTCCGAAATTGATACTTCGAGAGAGACTCTCAATCGCAAACTGATGCCGATGAAGGTAATAGTCTTCGGCGACGGTGAAACCGACATAAACCCGATCATCGTCTCGCCAAGCGGTGGTTCGGAAGGCTTCTGTAGCCGGTAGAAAGTCACGTTGCGTCGAACGGTTAAAAGGGGAGCTTTTGTCACCAACCCCAAATATCTCTTCACGTGCCGCTACCGGTGTGACTATAAAGAGTGCCACCATTAGAAAAGCGAAGACTTGTTTCATGAGTTTAACGCCGCCTTTGGCTTATCCACTGGCTGACGTCTGGACCAAGCGACCAGAGCAAAACCCGCTATGAGCATCGGTAGTGTCAACAGCTGCCCCATGGTCAACCAGCCAAAAGCGATGAATCCCAACTGAGGGTCTGGGAGGCGCACGAACTCCACGATGAAGCGAAAGGCTCCGTACAGAAGCAGGAACAACCCAGAGATGAGGCCTCGCTGACGCGGTCGGCGCGATAGCCACCACAGCACGGCAAACAACACGACACCTTCAAGGGCAAACTCGTAGAGAGCCGAAGGATGGCGTGGCTCTGGGCCCAGCTCCATCATGGATGGAAACACCATTGCCCAAGGTACATCACTAACTCTTCCCGGTAACTCGTGATTGATGAAGTTACCGAGGCGACCCGCTCCCAGGCCGATCGGGACTAACGGAGCAATGAAGTCAGTCAGTTGAATAAAAGCCAGTTGATGTTTGCGAGCAAACAGCCAGGCAGCCACTAATACACCGGCAAGGCCGCCATGAAAGCTCATGCCTCCTTCCCAGATTTTTAATAACCAAAGGGGGTTTGCTTGCAGTTGTTCGAGCCCGTAAAACAGCGCATAGCCAAGACGGCCGCCAACGATGATGCCGATGGCGCCGTAGAAGATCAGGTCGCCCATATCATCGTGGCTTAGGCCGAGTCGGTGGGCTCGATGCCGACCCAACCACCAAGCAGCGACTAGCCCGATGACATACATTAAGCCATACCAGTGGATCTGAAGAGGGCCTATGGCGATGGCGATCGGATCAATTTGAGGGTATTGCAACATATACCTTCCTTAACTTAGCGTTACAGATGGAGTCATTAATAAAAAAATAATGCGTTTTCATAACCGTTTTATCGTTTCCACTTCTCGACTTCTTGGATGACTCGCTCAACATCTTCAGACGTTATGTAACCTGTATGTTTGTAACGAATAGTGCCTTCGGTATCGACCAGATAGCTTTCTGGGGCGCCATACACACCTAGCTCAAAACCTAGGTTACCCTCTGGATCAAAGATGTTGACTTCAAAAGGGTTCCCGAACTCGTCAAGAAACTCGAGCCCCTTTGCCTGGGTATCCTTGTAGTTGATCCCAACCAAGCGGACGCCTCGCGCGGCTAAATCCAATAACTGCGGCATTTCATGTTTGCAAGTCGGACACCACTCTCCCCACACATTGACTAATGTCACCTTTCCTTTAAAAAGAGATTCATCAACGAGCCTTGAGGGGTCTTCCAGCGTTGTCAGGCTGAATGGCGGAAACGGCTGAGCTAACAAGGGTGAATCTCTGGCGCTAGGATCCATTGATAAGCCCTGATAAAAGAAAAAGCTCAAACCAAAAAAGCCCAATAGGGGTAAAAATAGCAATGTCCGAAATTTCACGTGTACGTCTCACAGGTAGTAGCGGGTAAGTGCCTGCTGAGCATTGTTAATGCTTACGAAAGTTGATTTAGAGCACTCGGTTGCTATCGGTCATGGCTGTCGAGCCCATAAGCGTTTCGCCAGCAGAGGCAGCAATGTAATGCCACTGATGAGAATCAGCGCGATTGTGAGGCCACGGGAGTCGGCCGTAATCAGCACTTCGCCGAACATGACGATTAGATACGCCGTGGGGATCACGCCGGCCAGTGTGGCGATCAAAAAGCGCCAGAAAGACAGGGGGGTGATACCTGCCGCATAGCTGACGGCATCAAACGAAAGGAAGGGCACCAATCGGGATGCAAAAACGATGAGCATCAAGCCTGTCTGAGAGCGCTCCTTTCCCAGCCAGTTGAGGATGGGCCGCGTACGCGGCCAGCGTTGCATCACTTCATAGCCGAGCAAACGAGCAATGCAGAAAGCGAGCAGAGCACCGGCTTCGGCACCGATAACGACATAGATCGTCCCCCAAACTGGGCCGTAAAGCGCACCAGCCACCATCGCAATTGGGCCACTGGGAATCGGGCTCATGACAATGGCCGCCATCATCATAAAGATGATGGCCAACGGCCCCCAGAAGCCCAGCCTATCAAGCCACTCACGCAAGGCCTGCTTGTCGGTCAAGACCGACAAGGCGCCGGTCTCCATCAGAATCCAATAAAGGGCCGCCAAGCCCATCAATAGAGTGAGCCCCAAAAAGAGCGTTTGCTTTACGCTAAGCTTGGTTGCCATGTGCATCTCAGTGGTCGTGATTGGGGAGACTCGCATCTCAGCCCTGTACCGTTATGGTGTATCATTCAACGCCCAATATTTCGCGAAACTGGTCGGTCGACACTGCGCCATTGATACGCTGAACTTTCCCGGCTTCATCACGGTAGTAGCTGGTCGGCGTTCCCGTAGCACCGGCCTCACGCATGATCTGGGCGTGATTTCTAAGAAGCGCTTGACTCTCCTCCGACGGCTCCACCGGCCTTATGCCGCCATTGCGAAATTCCAGTTCATGAGTTTCGAGAGCACTGGCCGGATTGTCGGATTCAAGGATTGCAGCAGCTTTGCGAAGACTGTCCTCTGATAGCACGCCGACCAGCACGTGACGAAGCTGTAACACGCCTTGCTCAATGAGCGGGCGCGAATTTTTCCAGAGTGCATTGCAGTAGGGGCAGTTGGGGTCTGTTAGTGTGTACACAATATGCGAAGCATCATCATTCCCCTCCGAGATAAAACGAGTGTTTTCAAACGCACTCCAGGTAGCTTCCAGCATGGGGTCCAGCACCAGAGCCTGAAGCTGGCTTTCCATAACGGCATTGCCCTGCGGGTCGATTAACGTACCAATGACGGCGTAGTCGGAAGAGGAGGAGATATAAGCTGCCATAGGCTCATTATCATAAGACAAGGCATAGCCTTGGAGACCGTCAGGCGCTTCGAAGCTGCCATGGAAGGTGAACCCTTGATCCACCAATGCGGTAATCGATTTGGGCAAGGGAGACTCAGTATTCGTGGCACTGCTGGCCTGACGACTCTCAGTGGCATCAGTACTTGCTTCCTGCGCCAACGCAGGCAACGTTATAAGACCTAACAGACCTGCAGCAGCTAGGCAATAAGTGATAGGTAGGATATATCTCATGGATGCTCTCTTTATTAGTTTCTGATCTACCCAAGGGGGACGATTGTATTCGGTTGCCAGCTTCATCACTTCTTATTAAAAAACAGGTATTTGATGAGCGCAGCAACACCAAGCCCCAGCGCAATAATCAACAAGATCGCTATTAGGCCCATCCCTGCCATACCCCACATGCAGCTTTCACTTCCCATCATTTTGAATTCCTCGTTAACACGACATTGTTTGGTTTAGGCGCGATGAACAGCATCGTTTGGACGTGGTGTGGCATTGCCGGTATCCGATGTGAAACGGCGTAGCCGCAACGAGTTAGTCAGCACAAAAACACTGGAAATGCTCATGGCCGCCGCCGCCAGCATGGGGCTGAGCAATACGCCGATGAACGGATAGAGCACGCCCGCCGCTACGGGGATTAGTGCTACGTTGTAGCCATAGGCCCAAACGAAATTGCCGATAATGGTCCGGTGGGTACGCTTGGAGAGCGCTGTGGCATTGACGATGCCTCGCAAATCGCCACTCATCAGCACCACATCGCCAGACTCGATGGCGATATCGGTACCAGTGCCGATCGCAATGCCCACGTCGGCCTGCGCTAACGCGGGAGCATCATTGATTCCATCTCCCACAAAAGCGA
The DNA here is from genome assembly GCF_013371085.1 of Vreelandella maris. Lineage (GTDB taxonomy): Bacteria > Pseudomonadota > Gammaproteobacteria > Pseudomonadales > Halomonadaceae > Vreelandella > Vreelandella maris. The sequence continues at coordinate 10,029 of NZ_JABWCV010000040.1, forward strand.
CACGCTTGCCCTCCGCTTGGAGACGCCGGATCTCTGCCGCTTTCTGGTCGGGCAGCACCTCGGCGAGAACCTGCTGGATGCCAACCTGCCGTGCGATAGCATCGGCAGTAGCACGGTTATCGCCGGTGAGCATGGCCACGTCCAGCCCTTGCGCTTTGAGTGCTGCGATAGCCTCGGCAGAGCCTTCTTTAAGGGGATCCGCCACCGCGATGACTGCAGCAAGCTGACCGTCTACCGCGGCATAGAGTGGGCTCTTGGCGTTCTCGGCCAACACCTTGGCGCGTGTTTCTGCCTGGCCGAGGTTGATTTCCAGCCGACGCATGTAACGATCAGCTCCTACTTGCACCAAGTGGCCGTCGACCTCGGCTTCAATGCCGTAGCCAGGCTCGGCACTAAAGCGACTGACCGGGGGTAATTCCAGCCCACGGGCCTTGGCGCCCTGTACAATAGCCTCGGCGATGGGGTGCTCGCTTTGAGCTTCCACCGCCGCGACCAGTCGCAGCACTTCGTTTTCATGGCCGTTGATCGCTTCGAAGTCGGTCAGTTCGGGGCGCCCTTGGGTCAAAGTGCCGGTCTTGTCCAGTACCACCGTATTCATCTTGGCCAGCGTCTCAAGCGCCGCCCCTTTACGAAATAGCACTCCCATCTCGGCCCCTTTCCCGGTACTGACCATGATGGCCGTTGGGGTGGCCAGACCCATCGCACAGGGGCAGGCAATTAGCAGCACGCTAACGGTAGTGACGAAGGCAAAGGACAAAGACGGCGCCGGTCCGAAAGCGAACCAGAGTGCAAAGGTAATCGCGGCAATAACGATGACCACAGGAACAAACACACCAGCAACCTTGTCGGCTAATTGCTGAATGGGGGGCTTCTCCGCTTGGGCCGTTTCCACCATCTTGACGATCTGCGACAAGACGGTGTCGGCACCGACTCGCGTGGCCCGAAAGGTAAGTGCACCGTTCTTGTTGATAGTGCCACCGACGACTTCGGAACCCTTCTGTTTGACGACCGGCACTGGCTCACCGCTGATCATCGACTCATCAATGTAGGAGTGACCCTCCTCAACGATGCCATCGACTGGAACACGCTCCCCTGGGCGAACCAAAATACGATCGCCCGTGACGACGGCGTCGATAGGCAGCTCGACGGTTTCATCCTCGCGGATGACACGGGCAGTTTTCGCCTGTAATTGCAGAAGCTTCTTGATCGCCTCGGAAGTGCGACCTTTGGCAATGTGTTCAAAATAGCGACCGAGCAGAATTAGCGTCACAATGACCGCTGCCGCTTCGAAATAGCTCACGGCTGTTCCGACGGGGAAGAGCGCGGGCGCCAGCAAGGCGGCGACTGAATAGAAGTAGGCAGCGCTCGAGCCGATCATGACGAGGCTGTTCATGCCCGGATTAAAATGCCGGAGTTCGGCGAAGCCGGCACGATAGAAGCGTGCACCTGCATAAAACTGCACCGGTGTCGCCAATAACCACTCGACGCCCATCCAGGCGCGATGCGGCATTAGACTTGTTAACAGCGTGTCAAAAGCGGGAATCATTTTCCCCATGGCGATAATGACCACCGGAATCGTGAATATTGCCGCGAGCACGACTCGGCGGCGAAGCTCAGCTCTCTCCCGGTCCTCGCTGTCCGTCGGTGGCGGCGTATCGGTATCCTGTGGTTCATAGCCTGCCTCGCGGATGGCATGCTGAATACGCGTTAACGAAACGGCTCCCGGCAGGAAGCGAACGAAGGCCTTCTGGGTAGCAAGGTTAACACTCACTTCCACCATGCCGGGCAGCTTCGTTAGCGTTCGCTCTATCCGAGAGACACACGATCCACAACTCATGCCGGTGATGGGAATGTCGAGACTTTCCACCACAGGTTGATAGCCCGCTGTTTCAATGGCGTTGAGTAGGCTAGTGGTCGTGGTACCTGCTTCGACCTGGATAGCCGCCTTCTGGGTGGCGAGGTTCACTTGAGCGTTGATCACGCCTGGCTGCTGGCTGAGTGCACGTTCCACACGTCCAACACAGGAAGCACAGGACATACCACGAATCTCGATATCGACGTTTTGCGCCATAATGACGATCTCCCTGTTAATTTATCGACGACCTGATATGCGAGCTTGATTCCCCATGTTCGCTATCGAGAAAATGCCCGATCATTCAGTCTGCTCAGCGATAGCTTCAACAATCGGGCAGCCTTCCTGCATAGGCCCTGCGCCTGCACATTCGTCCAGTGTTTTCGATAATACGGCTTCAATCCGCGTGAGATGTTTGATCTGCTCTCGCACCTTGTGCAGCTTCTCGCTGGCGATGCGTTTAGCTTGCGCCCGGTCGCCATTAGCATCCTGAAGCATTAACAGCTCCCGAATCTCTTGCAGCGTGAAGCCCCACTGCTTGGCATGGACGATAAACTGCAACCGATCCACAGCTTCCAGTGGGTAACGCCGATAGTTGGCATCGGTCCTCCTCGGAGGAGGCATAAGTCTCTCTTTTTCGTAGAATCGAATCGCCTGGCTAGCGACCCCGCTTCGTTCGGCAAGCTCGCCGATACTTAGTGTTTGCATAGCGTTACCTCACGACATTATTAATCCAAGCTTCTGGCAGCCTGACTCAACGAATCTACCGGTCGGGGCTCCTATTGCTCCGGTTGGCGCACGACCCTAAGGTAGGGCGTCTTGGTGTTCCAGCCTTCGGGAAAGTGTTGCCTAGCGTCATCATTCGATAGCGATGGCGAGATGATGACATCGTCACCATTTTGCCAGTCAACGGGGGTGGCCACTTTGTGCTTGTCAGTTAGCTGAAGCGAATCGAGAACCCGCAGTATCTCGTCGACATTACGTCCTGTGCTGGGTGGATACGTCAAAGTGAGACGAATTTTCTTGTCAGAATCGATGATGAAGACCGTACGCACCGTCAGTTTGGGGTCGGCTTTGGGATGGATCATTCCATAAAGCTTCGCTACCACCTGATCTTCGTCAGCCAGCAAGGGGTAGTTCAGGGCCGTGCCCTGAGTCTGTTCAATATCCCCCGCCCAGTCGTGGTGAGAGCTGAGGGGATCCACCGAAACCCCAACCAGTTTGGCACCCCGCTGGGTGAATTCGTTCTTTCGCTTGGCAAACGCGCCCAGTTCTGTGGTGCATACTGGCGTAAAATCAGCGGGGTGCGAGAACAGCACCGCCCAGCTGTCGTCAAGCCATTGGTGAAAGTTGACCGTGCCTTGCGTGGATTCGATCGTGAAGTTTGGTGCTGTCTCGCCCAGTTGTAGCGCCATGGAAATGTCCTCATGTCATTCATTGAGTAGCCACCATAACTTTGAAGTCAACTTTAAGGTCAAGCCTGATGTGTAATATTTGCAGTTCGGTAGGAGACAAATAATTTGCCAATAAAGGTTGACCTTAAAGTAGCTGTAAGCCTTAAAATTCTTATGGCGCTAAAATGGACATGATAGGAGGTAGCACCATGGGATTGGTATCAATACCCTTGTTGGCTGTCTCCATAACTTAAGTTGCGATAACACATTGGAATCTCTCTCTTCCATCGGCTTGGTCGGCGCCTTTATCGGCGGATTGGTCTCCTTCTTCTCGCCCTGCACGCTGCCCCTGTTACCGGCCTACCTGTCGGTGGTCACAGGCGGTAGTGCCGGTAAAGCCGACAGGCGGTTAGAGGCATTGACCCTCAGTGCCTTCTTCGTCTTCGGCTTCAGCATCGTGTTCATCCTACTCGGGCTCGGCGCCAGTAGTATCGGGCAACTGATGCGAGGGTATCGTCAAGAATTCAACTGGGTTGCCGGCTCGGCGGTGATCGTGCTGGGCCTCTTCATGACCGGCGTGTTCCGGTTGCCGCTTTTCCAGCGTACCTTTCAGTTCACCCCCAATGTCCAGGGTGGCTCCCCGCTGTCGGCGACTGTGTTCGGGATCTCTTTTGCCATCGGTTGGACGCCTTGTATCGGCCCCATCCTGGGCGCCATCCTGATGGCCACGTCCAACGCTGCTAGTGCTCAGGCTGGAATGATATATCTCAGTGCCTACTCGGCTGGCCTAGCGCTACCTTTTCTTGCCAGCACTTTACTGATTAACCGATTCGCTCTGCATCGGCAAAGCCTAGGAAGGTGGAGCGCCTATGCTCGCCCCGTGGCGGGCACGATTGTGATCCTGATGGGCATCGCCATCGTTACGGGGTATATGACACGGCTTTCCAGTATCATGGTCGACCTTTTCCCCTCCCTGGCAACCTTGGGGTAGGCTAATTGTAAGTTGTTTAGTTTCTCCAAAATGAGGCTCTTAGCGAGGTGCTTATAACATTTACATTACCATTAATGACTATTTAATAGCTCTTTTTTCTGCATTACCTTTAACTTTTTTTACCAAAGTTTTGTATCTTTTTTGTTTTTTATTTTATAGATTTAATTTTCCTGAAAGCCTTTGTGAAAATGCCCTAAATGCACTGCAAAATACTGAAATAAAGCGTGATTATTGCTGCGCGATCATTTAGGAAGTCTTGTTATATGAGTCTTTTTTCAATAGAATGCCCGACTATGAAATTATATACCCGGTTTTTTATTGTATTTATTTTGAGTTTTGCACTTCCCGTAACGGGAACGGCGCAAACCCTTATGATGACCGGTTCTTTCTCCATGGATCATTCGAATGTTTACGTTACCCCGGAGTCTAGTTTCTCGGGGGACACCGAGCATGAATGCTGTTCGCAGCACGAACGAGATGACTTTGCCGACTGCAAGAGCGGCAAGGAATGTAAAACCAGCAGCCTGCTCCAGGTAGCTGTTATCAAAAGCCTGCCGTTTTCGCCCAGCCAGCTCCCTCTTGTGTTGGCAATAAATTTTGTGCGGTCCCTCGCACCAGATGCCGTTTGGCATCCTCCCCGCAGCTGATTCCTATTATGTAATGAATATCATCCGGCGCCCCTGAAGCTTTCGGATGGTCATCGCGTGCCTTTGGTTCGCGCTGGAACATAAACGGAATCAATCACCATGAAATACCGAATCAATTGGCTTCGTGCGTGCACGGCCGCCCTATTCGTCAGCTCGCTTGGCTTTCCTGGGTTGTCAGTCGCACTTACTTTGGAGCAAGCCTTGAATTTGGCTGAGCGTGAAGCTCCTTCGTTGGCTGCTCAAGCGGCCAATCAGCAGGCGACACGCAGTGCGGCCATCCCCGCCGGAGAACTGCCGGATCCCAAGTTGAGATTAGGACTGCAAAACACTCCCATTGAAGGCGAATCACGCTGGGAGCTTGGCAATGAGCCGATGACCATGCAGATGGTCGGTGTAATGCAGGAAGTCCCTAACCGTGATAAGCGCCGGGCACGAATTGATGCAGCGGATGCTGCTGCGACGGTCGCTGATGCGGAGCAGGCCATTGAGCTTCTTCAGGTACGCCAGGAAACAGCAGACGCCTGGATCACTACCTTAGCGATCGAGCGCAAGCTGGCCCTGTTCAAACAGCTTTATGCTGAAAACGAACTGTTTTCCCGAGCAGTAACAGCGCGGCTTGCCGGAGGACGTGGTCAGCTAGCTGACAGCATACTGCCGAAACAGGAAGCTGTATTGCTAGCGGATCAGGAGGACTTGTTACGGCGCAACGAAACAGCAGCCCGGGCCGCACTAAGCCGCTGGATTGGCCCGGCCGCCAGCCAGCCACTGACCGGTGGCTGGCCACAATGGCAGGACGATTTAGCTCATTACCAGTACAACCTGGAACGGCATCCGCAGTTGCTGGCATTCAATCCGATGACGCGTCAGGCACAGGCTGAAATTGCTGAAGCCGTCGCTGAGAAAACTCCTGATTGGGGCTGGGGCGTGGATTACCAGCGGCGCGGTCGTGATTTCGGCGATATGGTTAGCCTCAGCGTCAATTTTGATCTACCCGTATTTTCCGGTTCACGTCAAGATCCCATTATTGATTCTGAACGCTCTCGTCTGGCCCAGCTTGAAGCAGAACGAGAGGCAGTGTTGCGTAGGTACAACCAATCATTGGCAACTGATCTGGCTGAATACCAGCGGCTTGTTCAAAGCTTGGCTCGGCTTGAGCAGGCTTTGCTGCCGCTGGCTGAAGAGAAGGTGCGACTAGCTATGGCGGATTATCGTGCCGGTAGCGGTGAACTCATGGCCGTCATCAGTGCTCGGCAAGAGCTGGTTGAAACCCGCTTGCGCCGCGTTGATTTGGCTCGGGATCGCTCGTTAACCAATGCTCGCCTACATTTCGCTTTCGGAGATAACCAGCCATGATATTCAAAATCAAGCGACGAGCGTTGCTGATCGGCTGGCCCAGGGTTCTTGGATTTACAGGCCTTGTCGGACTTTCGTTGGCGACGTTGCCCGCTCACGCTCAGGCAGACGAACAGCAAGATAAAGAAGTGCTGTACTGGTACGACCCCATGTATCCCCAGCAGCGCTTCGACGAGCCTGGTCCATCGCCCTTCATGGATATGGATTTGGTGCCTCGTTATGCCGATGAAGGTGGCGATGGCGCCTCCATGTCAATCGACCCTGGCATTATGCAGAACCTGGGGATGCGTGTAGCTACCGTAACGCGTGAGTCTGTCAGTGAGATTGTTACCGCGGCTGGAATCCTGACATTTGATGAGCGTGATGTTGCCATAGTTCAGGCGCGTAGCGGCGGTTTCGTCGAGCGGGTTTATGGCCTAGCGCCGGAAGACGTAGTGGAAAAAGGGGCACCGTTGGCCGATTTTCTGGTGCCTGCGTGGGTCGCTGCACAGGAGGAGTATCTCGCCCTGCGCAGTTTGGACGAGCCACAACTTTTAGAGGCAGCTCACCAACGAATGCGCCTGGCAGGTATGCCGGCTGAGTACATTACGCAACTGGAACGTGGTGCAAAAGCGATATCAGTATGGACCGTCAGTAGCCCCATCAGCGGCGTGCTGCGAACGCTTGAGGTGCGCGAAGGTATGACGTTGCCTGCTGGCGCGCCGCTGGCGCGCATCAACGGCTTGGAAACCGTCTGGCTTGAAGTAGCGGTGCCCGAGTCTCAGATGAGCGTATTGGCAATGGGTCAACCTGTCGAAGCTAGGCTTCCAGCGTTTCCAGGTGAAGCGTTGCAAGGAACGATTGAGACTATCTTATCAGAAGCCAACCTGGACAGCCGAACAGTACGAGTCCGAATTGAGCTGCCTAATCCTGAGCAACGTCTGCGCCCTGGCATGACCGCTGAAGTAACGTTGACCCGCAGCGATGAGATGGCACTGGTCTTGCCCACCGAGGCTGTGATCCGCACCGGTCGGCGTACTCTTGTCATGGTGACTGAAGGAGAAGGTAAATATCGCCCGATAGAAGTACGAACTGGCCGTGAAGCTGGTGGTAAAACAGAAGTGCTTGAAGGGCTGGAGGAAAATCAGCAGGTAGTCGCTTCTGGTCAGTTCCTGCTTGACTCAGAAGCCAGTCTGCGCGGGTTAACTACCCAAATGAATCAGCCAGTATCGGCTCCTGAGCCTGCATTGCACGAGGCTGAAGGTACCATCATTACTTTGGAAGAGGGTGCGATTGTGCTATCTCACGGCCCCTTCAAAACACTTAATATGCCAGGTATGACAATGTCTTTTCCAATCGCAGAGGAGTCTTTGCTGCAAGACCTGGCTCAGGACGACAGGGTGCGTGTAGGCGTTAGCGAAAGTGATGAAGGGCTGGTGATTAAGCGAATCGAAAAACTGGGAGGCCAGTTATGATCGCAGCAATCATCCGTTGGTCGGTCGTCAACCGTTTTCTGGTGCTACTTGCCACGCTTTTTTCTGTGGCATGGGGCATTTGGTCAGTACAGAACACGGCGGTTGATGCACTACCGGATCTCTCTGATGTGCAGGTCATTATCCGTACGCCCTATGCTGGGCAGGCGCCACAGATCGTTGAGAATCAGGTTACTTACCCGTTGACAACCACCATGCTATCGGTGCCTGGGGCCAAAACGGTGCGGGGCTACTCATTCTTCGGTGATAGCTACGTCTATGTATTGTTTGACGACGATACCGATCTGTACTGGGCTCGCTCCCGAGTGCTTGAATATTTAAGTCAGGTACAAAGCCGGCTGCCGGCTGGTGTTGCCCCAACGCTAGGGCCTGATGCGACGGGGGTAGGCTGGATTTTCCAGTACGCACTGGTCGATCGCACCGGCGCCCATGACCTTTCGCAATTGCGCTCATTACAGGATTGGTTTCTGCGCTATGAGCTGAAGACACTGCCGAATGTTGCCGAGGTGGCACCAATCGGCGGAATGGTCAAACAGTACCAAGTGGTGCTTGATCCGGTGCGTATGGCTAATCGCAAAGTGACGCAGCAACAGGTTACCCAGGCAATTGACGCGGCCAATCGCGAAACGGGCGGTAGTGTGCTGGAGATGGGTGAGAGCGAGTTCATGGTGCGCGCCTCAGGCTATTTGGAGTCTCTTAATGATTTTCGCGACATCCCATTACGCCTGGAGAGTAGCGGTGTGCCGGTTACGTTGGGCGATGTAGCGCATGTCCAGTTAGGCCCGGAGATGCGCCGCGGCATTGCCGAACTCAACGGCGAAGGTGAAGTAGTTGGCGGCGTGGTAATTCTGCGCAGCGGCAAGAACGCCCGCGAAACCATCACGGCGGTGAAGGACAAATTGCAGGAGCTGAAGAAGAGCCTGCCTGACGGGGTGGAGATCGTCACCACCTACGACCGCAGCACCCTGATAGACAGCGCAGTGAAGAATCTTAGTTACAAGCTGCTTGAAGAGTTCATCATAGTTGCACTGGTTTGCCTGATTTTTCTTTGGCATTTTCGTTCTTCGCTGGTAGCGATTGTTTCGCTACCGGTGGGCATCCTTATCGCCTTTATCATTATGCAGCGCCAAGGGGTCAACGCCAATATTATGTCGTTGGGCGGGATCGCCATCGCCATCGGCGCGATGGTCGATGCGGCTATCGTGATGATTGAGAATGCACACAAGCACATCGAAGCCTGGCACAAGAAGCACCCAGACAAGGTGCTTAAGGGTGAAGCGCACTGGAAAGTCATTACTGATGCGTCGATTGAAGTGGGGCCGGCACTGTTTTTCAGCCTGTTGATCATCACCCTCTCGTTCATTCCGGTCTTTACGCTGGAAGCCCAGGAGGGGCGGTTGTTCGGCCCATTAGCTTTCACCAAAACCTATGCCATGGCAGCAGCAGCGGGCCTTTCGATTACATTGGTCCCGGTTCTGATGGGCTACTGGATTCGCGGCAAAATTCCGGATGAGCATCGCAACCCGATCAACCGTGGACTGATCTGGATCTACCAGCCGGCCCTTGAAGCGGTATTGCGATGGCCGAAGTCCACATTGCTGGTAGCATTGCTAGTGTTTCTGACTGTTCTTTGGCCGGCCTCGCGACTCGGCGGAGAGTTCTTACCGCCGCTTGACGAGGGAGACTTGCTCTATATGCCAACAGCGTTACCGAGCCTTTCGGTTCAGAAGGCCTCGGAGCTGTTGCAACAGACTGATCGGATGATCAAGTCGGTGCCGGAAGTTGAGCGGGTATTCGGCAAGGCCGGCCGCGCTGATACCGCGACCGACCCAGCGCCGTTAACTATGTTCGAGACCACTATCCAGTTCAAACCGAAAGACCAGTGGCGACCGGGCATGACACCGGAAAAACTGATGATTGAGCTGGACCAGGCGGTGCAGGTTCCGGGTCTGGCTAACTTGTGGATTCCACCAATCCGTAACCGCATTGATATGCTTGCCACCGGTATAAAAAGCCCCATAGGTGTCAAAGTATACGGCTCGGATCTGGTGCAAATCGATAAAATCACCCAGTCAGTGGAACGGATCGCCCAGACTATCCCAGGGGTAAGTTCCGCAGTCGCTGAACGCCTCACGGGCGGGCGTTACATTGATGTCGACATTGAACGCAGCTCAGCAGCACGTTACGGGCTGAACATCTCCGACGTTCAATCCATCGTTGCTGGTGCGGTTGGTGGCGCGAATATTGGTGAAACCGTAGAAGGACTGGCGCGCTATCCGATCAGCCTGCGCTATCCGCGCGAATGGCGTGACTCACTGGACGACCTGCGCAATTTGCCTATCTATACTCCTCAAGGCAGCCAGATCACATTAGGCACCGTGGCGCAAATCAAGGTCACCGACGGCCCGCCCATGTTGAAGAGCGAAAACGCCCGCCTGACAGGCTGGGTCTATGTCGACGTTCGCGACCGAGACATGGCCACGGTAGTGAAAGATATTCGTGCCAAGATCAATGATGAAATAGAGCTCGAGTCCGGCATGAGTATTCGTTATTCAGGCCAATTTGAATTCATGGAACGAGCCAACGCGAAACTCAAACTGGTGGTGCCAGCAACGATAGTCATCATCTTCGTGTTGCTTTATTTGATATTTAAACGCTTTAGCGAAGCGCTATTGATTCTGGCTACCCTTCCGTTCGCCCTTACAGGCGGGGTCTGGATACTGTATTTGCTCGATTACAATTTATCGGTCGCCACGGGTATCGGCTTCATTGCTCTGGCTGGAGTCTCTGCTGAGTTTGGTGTGATTATGTTGTTGTATCTGACCAACGCCTGGGTCGAGCGCAATAAAGCCGGTCATTTTGACGAACCAGCACTTTTTGGGGCGATCCGTGAGGGAGCCGTGCAGCGCGTTCGGCCTAAGGTGATGACCGTGGCAGTTATTATCGCCGGTTTGCTACCGATACTGCTAGGGAGTGGAACCGGAAGCGAGATTATGAGCCGCATCGCTGCGCCTATGGTCGGAGGGATGATCACTGCCCCACTACTGTCTTTGTTTGTCCTCCCAGCGGCTTATCTATTGATGAGACGCCGATCTATTCACCTAACCCATCCAACCTCTGGAGAAACACGATGAGAACCAAACTCGCATTAATGATAACCCTCGCGATAGCTCCTGCCGCTTTTGCTGGCGACATGAACGCGATGGAGCACGATCAGGATACTGCGATGGATAACATGCAGATGGATCAGAACGACGCTGCAGCTGAGATAGCCAAGGCTGCCGGCACCATACGTAAGATAAATATGGAGAAAGGAACCGTTACCATTGCTCATGGTCCGGTGCCAGAGCTCGAATGGCCGGCCATGACAATGGGGTTCAAGGCTACGCCTGAGCAGCTTATGAATCTCAAGGAAGGCGATGAGGTCGAGTTTGAATTCACGTCCAAGGGCATGGATTCGGTGATTACCTCAATTAACAGCGATTAGAACAATGCCGAATGACCACCGCTAAGGGGTGGCCACTCAGCAGCTTTTAGAAAGATGCAATTTGGTTAGACAAAAAACTACACCGCCATTGCTTGTTAATGTATTTAACCTGCCATTGATATCAATGGTAATTAATTTTTTTATAAAAAATTTAATGATTTTGAATTTCAGAGCACAGAGTGGTGTGAGAAAAACGGCGCTTAAAATTAACGTTACTGTAACGTTTAAATATAAGGCGGCTATAGGTAAAATAAGGAGATAGTTATGTTATTTAATAATCTAGCGAAAAAATGTGCTTAGTAGGTCTTTGCATGGGTATCACTGCAAGCCCGCTGGTGTTCGCCAATAACTCAATAGAGCTAAACAAAGATTGCTCTGCAGGGCATGCGGTAATTGTTAAGCCACAATCTCAGACTTCGTTGAGAACTGATGCGTTTACTAAAAATGATCTTTTATACGATAAAGGAAATCGTCAGTCGGATCAGAGGTTTATGGAAAAAATTACTGGAAGCTCATCAAATGTAGTCAGCTATAAACCGGAAGATTTGTTCCATGATGTGGGGGACGGCATTCGCTGGTAGTTAATAATTAGTAGGTAACATGCAGTTCATAGCTGTTATTATCATTTTTCTTAGCACCTCCCCTTGAGCTACCTGTCACATCAATCTGGTATTTCCCCGGTTGTAGCTGACTAACAAGTTCGAAGTGCCCCCGTGTGCTAGAAGCTTCTGCTTCTTGCTGTCCTACCTCGTTGAGTAGAACAGCTGAAATACGGTTGCCAGTACTGGTAAAGCCTGGAAAGTGATCACTATCCACTTTCAGCGTAGTCGCTTGTTCAATGTTCATATTGAAACGCTTGGGTTGCCCCTGGGCAAGCAGCTGTGTAGAAGACACTCCTCTTTCTAGTAAGGGCAGATCCTGGGTTGTATTCCCGAAGTTAGCCCATACAGATGTTGAAAAAATGGCTCTTCGACGCTGAGTGTGGAATTCATGCCCTGAGCTAGGCCAGAATATAGTCTCCACAACGACAGTAGGTATGACATGGACGGCACCCAAATTCTGACTCTCGGCCTGGGCTTGGAAGCGCCCTGGATCCTCAAGAACCAGCACCTGGATACCGCCGTGTCGCCCCACCGACTGGATCTCTATGTCGAGGCGGAGCGCGGTAGTCTCTACCCCTGTCCGGAGTGCGGTAAGGCCTGTCAAGCTCACGACTTTGCCGACAAAACCTGGCGGCATTTGAACTTCTTTCAGCATCACTGTTACCTGCATGCTCGCGTGCCTCGCACGAAGTGTCCTGAACATGGCGTCAAACGCATAGAAGTGCCCTGGGCGCGGCCGGGCAGCGACTTCACCCTGCTGTTTGAGCAAGCGGCCATGTCACTGGTCAAAGAGATGCCGGTGCTGGCCGTCTCGCCAGTTGGAGATTTCCGACAAACGACTATGGCGCATCGTGCATCACTACGTAGGCCGAATGCTGGGGGAACTGGATCTGTCCCGGGTGGCGACGGTCGGCGTGTACGAAACCGCGTCCCGGCGCGGCCATCGCTATGTCCCGGTATTCCTCGACATGCAGTGCAAGCAGGCACCGGTGATCTTCGCTGTTCCAGGCTGCGGCAAGGATGCCATCCAAGCATTTAGCGCCTTCCTGACAACCCATGGCGGCAATACGGACAATGTGGTCGAGGTAGTCTGCGACATGTCGCCCGCCTTCCTTAGCGGCATCACCAAGCACCTTCCCAAGGCAGAGGTAACGGTCGACTGGTTCCATATCGTGCAGACCTTTACCAAGCGGCTGGACGAGGTCCGCAAGAAAGAGCGCCGCGAGCAGGAACACCCTAAATCGCTGCGCTGGGCACTGCTGAAAAATCTGGACAACGAGAACCTGAGACCTAAACAGTTGGCGGCGCTCCAGGAGTTGGTAGCCGATCAGAGCGCCACGGCCGATGCCTGGATAATCAAGGAAAAGCTACGCTGGATCCAGAAGGCCCCAACGCCCAGAGCGGCTCGGTGGCGCATCACGAACTACCTCAAAGTTATGCAAGCGGCGGTTTCTGAAAAGTCACTACTGAAGCCGATGGGAAAGGCCTTGGTGACACTTGAGCGGCACGCGGAAGCAGTGGTTAGGCGCTGGCACTCGGGACTGACGAACGCAAGACTGGAAGGGATGAACGGCCTGTTTCAGGCGGCTCGGTCACGCGCACGTGGCTATCGGAACGAGGCTAACTTCATCGCCATGATCTATCTGATTGGCAGCCCGGCGGGCCGCCTATTCGATCAGGCTAAATCCACATGAAGTGACGAAGAACTTTTTTTGCTAAAAAACCACTAAATTCAGCTTCAATTCATACTCTAAGGTTATTATTAAATTGTAAATAACCAACGGAGTAAACCACCATGAAATTTAAAGCAATTATTTTTGGCGCAACG
>NZ_JABWCV010000041.1 GCF_013371085.1 Vreelandella maris
TAATCGGGTATTACAGCCAGCTTAGGCCTCACCAGCATAACGGTGGTATGAGTCCGAACCAGGCAGAGGAAAAGTACTGGGTTAACTATAAAGCGGTGGCCAGTTTTACTTGACCACTACACACCTTTTTGAAAGCGATCCTTAGAAAGGATAACCCAGGTTTTATCAGACTGCTTGAGCTGTTCTAGCCATACTTCATCCGGCATGCCAGGGCCGCCGTTGACCTCACGGGCATGCAAAACCGTGTGGCTTTCACTGCAGAGTTTGGCTAGGTGGTTAAGTGCGTTGGCAATGCGAGGACTGATATTTTCGTCAATGAAGAAGTGCACCCGATAAAATCCTTTCTTCGAATTTTACGGCACGCTCTACTTCCTCTTGCGTCACATCATACGCACGGGCTGCATCTTCTGCGCTGCCTTCTACCTCGGCTGCTTGGGCTAGTGTGCTGGTGGGCATGTGGCTAGGCAGCACGATGGGCTTGCCGAATGCAAAGCGTGGGTCGATCACGATGCTGGGATCTTCGGGGTCTGGATGCCAGCGCACAGGGTCTCCCTCTGCATCGAATTCGATGCCTGCCCTGAGTGAGGGCACTATCACATCTTCGAATACGTTTTGGCGCTTAACCAGGTCAATCACTGCTGTTTGGCCGCTTTCCTCTAGTGCTTTGAGGAATACTTTTTGGCCATCGGTACACAGCTGGGGATTGATGAGTGGGTAATCCCGCTGTAGAAGCTCACTTAATTCATGCAATGCTTCACGGATGACCGTTAAGCTCACATTGTGGCTACGGAATTTAGCCACAGCACGGAGTTCGAGCAGATCTTTAAAGCTGAGGGTGTCTTCTGCGCCTAACGCTTGGGGTTCGGGTTCCCAGAGAGGGCCCTTAGACGACCGTGCAGGCATGAGCCAGCGGCGAATTTTATCCGCTTCTACGCCAATCAGGCGCTCTGCTTGCTTGGGGCTATAAAGCCCTATGTTAGTGAATGCGGTCATGGTTTACCCCCTAGCTTATTGCTAGGTGCTTTCAAAAGCTCAATCAACCTGACCAAGCAAGTGATCAGAATTGAAGTTTTTGGGTGTGATTTACTTTGTAGTACATATCTGTAGTTTGACACTTTAAGTGAACAGCGCAAGCGATACACCACAGAATGTGTCGTATCGCATCATTCTGTGGTGTATTTGACTCCAGTGCTACCTATATGTCACCTAGCGTCAGACACAACAAAAAACGGCCACTTGCTGTGTTAGCTAAGTGGCCGTTTTTAATAGTATTCTTGGTCGGAATAGCAGGATTCGAACCTACGACCTCTGCCTCCCGAAGGCAGCGCTCTACCAAGCTGAGCTATATTCCGAAGGTTGTCGAGCTGTGCTCAACAACGGAGGTGGATCATACTTAGCCAGACGTATTTTTTCAAGTCTTCGGCGGTGTGATCTAGCAATTTTTATGCTTGGCGATCAACCGCTAAGCGAGCCAACTGGGCCATGCTGTCGCGGTAGGCGCTGGGCGGCAAGGCTTCCAACTGCTGCAAGGCTTTATCGGCCATCTCTTCGGCACGCTGGCGGGTGTAGTCGAGTGCGCCGGTGGCGTGAATAATTTCTAGCACGGCGTCTAGCTGCTCAAGCCCACCATCGCGAATCACCTGACGAATCAGCTTGGCCTGTTCCGGCGTGCCTTGCTCCATGGCGTGGATCAGTGGCAGCGTTGGCTTGCCTTCGGCTAGATCGTCGCCAACGTTTTTGCCCATGGCATCGGCGTCGCCCTGGTAGTCCAGCAGGTCGTCAATCAGTTGGAAGGCTAAGCCTAGATAGCGGCCGTAGTACTGGAGCGCTTTCTCCTGTTCCGGCGTTGCCTCCGCCAATACGGCGCCGCTATGGGAGGCCGCTTCAAACAGCATGGCGGTTTTGCCTAATATGGTCTCGAAGTAATCCTCTTCAGAGATGCTAGGGTTGCCGATGTTGGTCAACTGCAGCACTTCGCCTTCGGCGATGATGCAGGTGGCGCCGGAAAGAATCGCCATGATCCGCATCGAGCCCACATCAACCATCATTTGAAACGAGCGGGCATAAAGGAAGTCACCAACCAATACCGATGGCGCATTGCCCCAGGCATCGTTGGCGGTTTTCTTGCCGCGGCGCATATGCGATTCGTCCACCACGTCATCGTGCAGCAGCGTGGAGGTGTGCATAAACTCGATCAGCGTGGCCAGCGGTATATGCTTGTCGCCGGTGTAGTCGAGCGAGCGGGCGGCCAGTAGTGCCAATAAAGGGCGCAACCGTTTGCCACCGCTTTCGGTAATGTACTGGCCGATGGTTTCAACCAGCGGTACTTTGGAATTGAGCTGCTCGACAATTGTGCGGTTGACGGCGGCGAAGTCATCGGCCACCACGGCGTGCAGCGGTGAAGGCGTTGGGCTGACGGGCTGGGCTGAGGAGACGTTGGCGGTCATGGAATCCGTTCATCGCGGCAGATGGAGGCGGTAAGTGCCGCCCGTATTTGTGGAGTAGATGTGGTCAAGTGTTGGGGTCATGCTATGGGGCTGCCTGTTGGGCGTCAAGATACGAGCGACGGTTACACTTTAGTCGTTAACGGACTTAGCAATTGACAACGGCCTGTGGTCTTGTGGTAAGCAGCGATAGTCGTTATAATCCGCGACCCACTCATCATGCTCCCTGTCAGATGGCTCCAAAAGGGGCGCCACTCGCAGCAGGTCGATAAGAGCGGAAGGCGATGAGCGTTGGTTACGCGGGGCGTAACCGGCATTAACGACAAGTCCGGAGAGCGACATGTACGCAATTATTAAAAGCGGTGGCAAGCAGTACCGTGTTCAAGAAGGTCAAACCCTCAAGCTTGAAAAAATCGAAGTCGCTACCGGCGAAACGATTGAGTTTGATGAAGTGCTAATGGTCGCAGACGGTGATGACTTCAACATTGGTGCGCCGATGATCGGTGGTGCTAAAGTTTCTGCCGAAGTGGTTTCCCACGGCCGTGGCGATAAAGTCACTATCATCAAGTTCCGTCGCCGTAAGCACCACATGAAGCGTCAGGGCCACCGCCAGTGGTTCACTGAAGTCAAAATTACCGGAATTTCTGCGTAAGCAGTCAATTCCCTTAGGAGGATTTTGCAATGGCACATAAAAAGGCAGCCGGCTCCACGCGTAACGGTCGCGATTCCGAGTCCAAACGGTTAGGTGTAAAACTCTTCGGTGGCCAAGCGGCGACTGCAGGTAACATCATCGTGCGTCAGCGCGGCACGCGTTTCCATGCGGGCACAGGCGTTGGCCTAGGTCGTGACCACACACTGTTCGCGCTGAGCGACGGTTTTGTGAAGTTTGAGACCAAAGGCCCGAAAAACCGTAAGTTCGTTAGCATCGTTTCTGCCTAAACGGCTAGTGCTATGCTCGCGCTTGCGAGAAAAAAAGGCCCCGCTATGGCGGGGCTTTTTTGTCGGTTAAATCTCTTTTCCAATACACTTGACCACGGTTCTTGACCAGCATGCTGGTGGGAACAAAAAGTTGGGAAAAAAGGGTTGGAAAAAAAGTAGTGCATATTAGGGCGGCGGAAGCGGCCGGGAGAATCCAATGCAGTTCGTCGATGAAGCCTCGATTATTGTTGAGGCGGGCAAAGGCGGCAATGGCTGTCTGAGCTTTCGCCGCGAAAAATATGTGCCCAGGGGCGGCCCCGATGGGGGTGATGGTGGTCATGGCGGCAGCGTTTACCTAATTGGTGACGATGCGCTTAACACCCTGATCGATTTTAAATTCCAGCGCTTCTATAAAGCGCAAAACGGTCAGGGCGGCATGGGCCGTCAAATGAGCGGCAAGGCTGGTGAAGACCTGCACGTCAAAGTGCCGGTGGGTACCACGGTCATTGATGAAGATACTTTGGAAGTTATCGCTGATGTGACTGAAATCGGTCAAGTGGTATTGGTGGGCGAAGGTGGTCGGCGTGGATTGGGTAACATCCACTTTAAGTCCTCGACCAACCGCGCGCCCCGCCGTACCACCACTGGCACCGATGGCGATCGCCGCTACCTGCGCTTAGAAATGAAAGTGATGGCCGATGTTGGCTTGCTGGGCATGCCCAACGCGGGCAAATCAACGTTGATTCGCTCAGTGTCGGCTGCCAAGCCTAAAGTCGCCAACTACCCGTTCACTACCTTAGTGCCCAACTTGGGCGTGGTGAAACTGGGCATGCACGAACACTTCGTGATGGCCGATGTACCCGGCTTGATTGAAGGCGCCTCTGAGGGCGCAGGGTTAGGGCTACGCTTCTTGAAGCACCTGACGCGCACGCGGCTGCTGTTTCATGTGGTCGATGTCGCGCCGTTTGACGAGTCTGATCCGGTCGAGGCTGCCAAGGCCATTGTTCACGAGCTGGGGCAATTCTCGCCGGCGCTTTCCGAGCGCCCACGCTGGCTGGTGCTGAACAAGTTTGACCTGCTGCCGGAAGATGAGCGTGAAGAGCGCGCTCAGAAGATTATCCAGGCGCTCAACTGGGAAGGCCCGGTATTCCGCATTTCGGCGATCAGTAGCGACGGCACTGAGAAGCTGGTGCAGGCAGCCTACCGCTGGTTGACCGAGCAGCGCCGTCTTGAGAATGAAGATGAAGAGGCGCTGGCCCGCGAGCAGGAAATGCGTCGCCGCATGGAAGAAGAGTCGGTCGCGCGTACCGAAGATCGTTTGGGGCGTCGCCGTAAGCGTGATGATGAAGATGACGAAGATTTCGACGACGATGATTACGATGTTGAAGTCGAGTACGCGCCTTAGTGTCAGTGCCTGGTGAAGGTGGGGTGGCATGGAAAGTAACGAGCAAATCCTAGGGCGAGGCGCGCTGAGCCGCGCGCGGCGGGTCGTGGTGAAGATTGGCAGTGCGCTACTCACTAACGATGGCCGTGGCCTGGACGAAGCCGCCATTGGTGGCTGGGTGGATCAAATTGCCGCCCTGCATCAGCAGGGGATAGAGGTAGTGCTGGTCTCTTCTGGCGCGGTGGCGGCGGGCATGGTGCGGCTGGGCTGGCAAGTGCGCCCCAGCGCTGTACATGAGCTTCAGGCGGCCGCTGCCGTTGGCCAGAATGGTCTGACCCAGTGTTATGAACAACACTTTGCCCGCCACAGCATGCTCACCGCGCAAATCCTGCTTACCCACGACGATCTTTCTAACCGTAAGCGCTACCTGAATGCGCTGTCGGCGCTACGCACGTTAGTAGAGATGCGCGTGGTGCCGGTGATCAATGAAAATGACACCGTGGTCACCGATGAGATCCGCTTTGGCGATAACGATACGCTCGGTGCACTGGTCGCGAACCTATTGGAAGCAGATGCGCTGCTGCTATTGACCGACCAGGAAGGCTTGTTTGACGCTGATCCACGCCATAATCCCAATGCCCAGATGATTGCCGAAGGGCGCGCTGATGACCCGCGCTTAGCTGCTGTCGCAGGCAGCGGCGGTGCGCTGGGTCGCGGTGGCATGAGCACTAAAGTGCGCGCGGCGCAGTTGGCGGCGCGTTCTGGGGCGGTGACGGTCATCGCCAGCGGCCGCCAGCCTGACGTTATCAGCCGGATCATGGCGGGCGAAGCGTTGGGCACGCTGCTGCGTCCTGATCAGGTTCCCATGGCGGCGCGCAAACGCTGGCTGGCGGGGCAATTGCAGGTGCGCGGCACGCTGGTGCTGGATGCCGGTGCGGTGAAAGTGTTGCGTGATAAAGGCTCTAGCCTATTAGCGGTTGGCGTGCGCAATGTGCAGGGTAGCTTTAAGCGCGGCGATATGGTGGTGTGTGTGGATGAGCAGGGCGCCTCAGTGGCCAAGGGTCTGGTTAACTACGGCGCCGATGAGGCGCGCCAGTTGGCAGGCCAGCCCAGCCACCAGATTGAAGCGATTCTTGGCTACGTGGAAGCCCACGAGCTGATTCACCGCGATAACCTTGTGGTGGTTTAAACGTATCGTCACTAGCGTATTACCGGCGGAAGAGGTACTTGGCGCGGCCAGTTGTCGGGCACCAAAAACAGCCGCTCATAGCGCTGCTGCTGCGGGTAATACAGCATCACTTGCTGGGGTGAGCGCCAGGCATGCACCTTTTCGAAAATGGCGGGCAACTGTTCTGCCATCGGGCGAAAGGCGCTGTGAAGGGGCGGTGCTAGCCAGTGGGGTTTTTCCAGCCATGCCATTTCAGGCCTTTCGGTTACACTCGCCGCCAGCGCAGGCCAATCGCGTAAGAAACACCACGTCCCACGGCGGTGATCGGCTGTCGCGCCTTCGGGCGCTGGCATTGCCGCGTGCCAGGGATAATAGAGTACGCCCGGCATTGCCAGTCGCTGGGTTAGCTGCTCGCCTAACTCCCTACTTGAGACCCCAATGTCCCGTGGCGTCAGCCAGTGAGCGAGTGTTTCCAACGCGGGTGCCGTGGTGGAAAGCGGCAATTGATGGCGGCGTAAATGACCGCACTTCAGCGCTAGGCTGTCTAACCCGCCGGGGCCAATCCAGCGGCTTTGGCTGGTGGCCGCGCCTGGCCCCTCGGGCAGCCCCAGGTAGAACTTGATTGCCACTTCCAAATGCACCGGTGCCGGGTTAGCACGCGTTCGGTAGAGCATATCCAGCTCGCCGAGCGTATTGCGCTTTCGGCTGATACGCACGTTGCGGGCCAGCAGCCGTGTATTCGGTGCGTGGTTTAACAGCGTGTGCCATAGGCGTTCGTGATAATGCCCCATGCGCATCGCCCGGCTGCCGTTCAATGCGCTCAACGGCGGTTGGCCAAGCTGGCGTAGCCAGGGAAGCAGTACGCGCTCAAGCCCCAGCTCTTCCATAGTGGGGCGCCCTGCGCAGGGAATGGGCGGCGGCAGCTCCACAATGTCCGGTGTGGCGATTAGCCAAGCTATATCGCGTAGTACGGGGTCACTTAGCCCTGAATAAAAGTGTCCGGAATCCAACCGCACCGTTGTGTCGGTTTTCTCCTCATCCAACGCGCCATCACCGCCTTCATTCAGCACGAATTTCTCCTCAACACATTGATTAGCTCAGCGCTATGGTTTGGCCGCCAGCTGCTACGCTGTAAACACGTTATAACGTTAATCTCTTGAAATCCTACCCTGGCCAAGGAAAGGAGCGTATTGCATGGGTAATGCTAAGACGAAAAAGGCTAAGTCGAAAAATCAAACGGCCAAAACGACGAATAGCCAAGTGCCCCAAAAGCAAGCTGAAAAAACGGCTCCCCGAACACTAACACCAGAAATAGGCGCGGCGCTGTTTGAGGATGCCCGTTCACGCTTGGAAGATGTGTTCAAGGCGCTCGATATTCATGCGGATGCCCAGGCGCGACTTATGCAGCCCAGTCTTTCGCTGCAGGTGAGTATCCCCGTGCGGATGGACGATGGCAGCTTAAAAGCTTTTCCCGCCTGGCGAGTCCACTATGACACCAGTTTAGGGCCAGCCAAGGGGGGTGTGCGTTTTCATCCCGATGTTAACCAGCATGAAGTCACTACGCTAAGTTTCTGGATGGCGGTTAAATGCGCGGTGGTTGGCCTGCCTTATGGCGGCGGTAAAGGCGGCGTCCAGGTGGATGCCAAGGCGCTCTCTTCACTGGAGCGAGAGCGGCTGGCGCGCGGCTACATCCGCGCCATTGCCGATATCATGGGGCCCGATCGGGATATTCCGGCGCCTGATGTGAACACCGACGCGACGGTCATGGGGTGGATGATCGATGAGTATGAGCAAATCGTGCGGGCTAAAGTGCCCGCGGCCATTACCGGAAAGCCATTACCGCTAGGCGGTTCGCCAGGGCGAGTGGCCGCCACGGGGCGAGGCGCGCTAAAAGTGCTCGATTTGTGGGCCGAGCGTGAAAAGCGACAACCGGAAGAGACCACTGTGGCGGTGCAGGGGTTTGGTAACGCGGCTTACCACTTCGCCCGTTTAGCCAGTGAACGTGGCTATCGTATCGTCGCGGTATCCGATACCAGTGGTGCTTGCTACCACGCGGATGGACTCGATATTGAAGCCGTTAAACAGGCTAAGTCGAATAGCGGCAAGGTGACCGACAGCCCAGCAGGGAAAGCGATGACGGGGGATGAGCTGCTGGCGTTGGACGTGGATGTATTAGCGCTGGCGGCGCTTGAAAATCAAATTCACTGCGACAATGTGAACGAGGTGAAAGCAGGCGCTATCTTAGAAATCGCCAATGGCCCGCTGACCAGCGATGCCGACCACTCCCTTGCCAAGCGTAATGTGCCAGTGCTGCCGGATGTGCTCGCCAATACAGGCGGCGTGATCGTTAGTTATTTTGAGTGGCTGCAAAACCGGGCGGGAGAAAAGTGGAGTGAAGCCCAGGTGAATGAACGCTTGGACGTACTGCTGAGAGAAGAGGCTGGCAAGGTGTTAACGCGCGCAGGTGTGGAGGACATCACCTACCGACAAGCTGCCTATCGCCAGGGCATCGAACGCATTGCGGCCGCTATTATGGCGCGGGGAAACTGTCAGGACTGTCGCTGATTAAAGATACTTAAAGCGCAGCGGGCTCCCCATAGGGAGCCCGCAAAGCGATTAGCTAAGACTATTAATCGCGGTCAATTTGGGTAACTTCAGAAGAGCCCTGGCGCACACTGATTTCCAGCTCACGGCCATTTTCACCACGGCCTTCGATATCAATGATGCCGCTCTTGTCGATATCAAGGTCTTCAAACTCAACCATACCTTCCTGGTGGGCAACGTCTAAGGCCTGGCGGATATCGTCTTCGCTCATGCCCCAGGCACCGGTAATCAGGCGCTCGCGTTTCTCTTCTAGCGTTTCACCGTTATCAAGGGAGAAATCCACATCCGCGTACCACTCTTCGTCCAGCCAGCCTTCTACTTCAACGCGGCCGCGACCTTTAACGCTAATTTCTTCGTAGTGGCTGAACCCGTAATCATTGGAATGGGTCAATACGTCATCAATGCGATCCATCGGAAGTGAATCAGCCTGGGCACTGCCTGCCGCCGCGGCAAGTAGCAGAGCAGAGGTCGGGATCAGCAGTATTTTCTTCATGGTATTCATAGCAAATTCCTTCTTTACGTATTTAAACGCGAATGAGTGACTGACACTCAGCGAATGCGACAGGGAATTTATACCACCACTATACTTTCCTTAAGCTGACAAAACTGTTCATCTAGCGTTCATGTTGTCTTTGGCATGCTGGCACTATGAGTAAACTCCTACGTCACTTTATCAAGCCGCTACGCAGCATACCGCGAAGCGCTCGGCGCAATGTCACTGGCTTGGCCCTGCTGCTATTGCTGGCGGGTAGTGCGGTGGGTGACCAGCCATGGGAATCGTTGCATGGCGAAGTAGGCCGCGGAGAGGTTGTTCCCCTCGACACCATCTTAGATTGGCTGGAAGCTCACTACATAGGCGACGTGCTGGAGGTGGAAATGGAGCGTGAAGGAGGGTACGTGGAGTACGAAATCAAATTGCTCGGCCCGCAGGGCCAAGTCGTCGAGTTTGAATTCGATGGCCATAATGGCCAACTGATGTCTATCGAGGGCGTGCGTATTAATGATATGCGTCGCTAGTGCCGTTACGACAAGCCTTGTTGCCATCGCGTTATTTGTATTCCCAAGTCGTTATCGAAAAGGGTAGTTAGCCAATGAAGTGTTTGCTGGTAGAGGACGACCAAGCGCTAGCGCGTGAGTTGAGCCAAGCGTTGCGCGATGGTGACTGGCTGGTAGAGCATGCGGCTAATGGCCAGGATGCTGATTTTTTAGTACGTACCGAAGCTTACGACACACTGATTTTAGATGTAGGGCTACCCGATGGAGATGGGACTCGCTGGCTGGCGGCGTGGCGGGAAGACGGCATTGATCTGCCTGTGCTGATTCTAACTGCTCGTGAGCGCTGGGCGGATAAAGCCGCGGGGTTTACCGCTGGGGCGGATGACTACGTCACGAAACCGTTTGAGCCAGCGGAAGTGCTGTTTCGCTTGCGTGCGCTTGTGCGCCGCAGCCACGGTCACGCTCACCCAGTATTAAAAGTGGGCGAACTGAGTTTAGATACCCACACCCAGCACGTGACGTTGGTAGGGCGCCCGGTCGGCTTAACCGCTCAAGAGGCGCGTCTGCTGGGCTACTTAATGCATGCCGCACCGCGAGTGGTGAGCCGTACCGAGCTTTCAGAGCATGTTTACGACCGTGACCATGAACCTGATTCTAACGTGATTGACGTTCAGGTCAGCCGCCTGCGCCGTAAGTTGGGCAGTTGGCGAATTGCCACCCAGCGGGGCCAAGGGTATCGGCTGTTAGCAGAAGAGCCCGGCTGCGAATGAGTCAAGCCAAAACGGCTTGGCGGGGTCGTTGGGCGCGGCGTTCCATCAGCCTGCGGCTATTGCTGGCTGTATTAGTGATGGTGGGGCTGGCCCTGCCTATCGCCGGCACGCTACTTTCTCACCATTACCATACCTCGGCCACTCAGGCCTTTGATGATCGTCTTGGCGCGACGCTTAATGTCATCATGGCGGGCGTGACTTATGACCGTTTAGCGCAGCAGCTTGTCCACGACCGGGCGCTGGGCGACCCGCGTTTTGAGAATGTCTACTCCGGCTGGTACTGGCAAATCACCGATGGCGGGCAACATACCCTGGCCTCACGCTCGCTTTGGGATCAACGCCTGCCAGTGGTGGAGAATGAAAATCTCAGTGCGCGCTCATTAATCGGCCCGCGGGGGCAATCGCTGCGCGTGGTGGAGCGCGATATCTACCTGGCCCCGTTAGAGGAACCGCTGCATATCAGCGTGGCCGCCCGAGACGATGTGCTCGCCAACGATATCCGTGAATTCCAACATCTGCTGTGGGGCGGGTTGATCGGTTTGGGCGTGTTGCTACTCGGGGTGTTAGCACTGCAAGTACGCTGGGGGTTAGCGCCGCTACGCCGCATGCACGCCAATCTTCATGACGTGAAGCAGGGGCGCAGCGAACAGTTGGACACCCGCTTGCCGGAAGAGTTGGCGACACTGGCGGCCTCAATGAACGCGGTGTTGGCACGCGATCAGCGCTTAATCGAGCGCGGACGCCATACCGCGGGCAATCTTGCCCATGCGTTGAAAACACCGCTGAGTGTGATGCGCCTGCAGCTTCGTCAGCTTCCAGAAGCGAACCGTGCCGCCTGGGCGGTAGAGTTGGAGCGTTTGGATAGCGCGGTACGTCATCACTTGGCTCGAGCGTCCGCGGCGGGTGAAGGGGTGCGCTTTGCACCTGTTGATCTACACCCTACGCTAACGCCGCTGCTGAATGGACTCTCCAGGCTCGCCCAGCGGCGCGGTATTGTGCTGCGCCAAAGCTGGGGCCAGAAAATCAGAGTGCACATGGATGAGCAAGATATCCAAGAGCTGGTGGGTAACTTGATGGATAATGCACTGCGCTGGGCGCATAGCGAGGTGCAGCTTAACGTGAAAGTTGACGGTCAGCGGTTGATTTTAACCGTAAGCGATAACGGCCCTGGCATGTCGGAGGCAGAGTGCCAGCAGGCGATTCAGCGTGGTCAACGGTTAGATGAGCACCGCTCTGGCAGTGGTCTGGGACTGGCCATTGTAACCGATCTTGTCGCCCTTTATAGCGGCCAAATGCATCTTACTCGCGCCAGCACCGGCGGGTTAGAGGTAGTCGTCGAGCTGCCTGTGGTGGCGCATGGATAACGGAGACTTCATTGGATGAATGGCACTGATACGCTGCCCGATATATTAGTCGGCCCCTTATTAAGACGCATCAGCACGACTCGGCTGGTACTTTGGATGGTCGTCACTCGGCGATTAAATATGACGCTAATACTGCGGCCTGGGCAGAGTGATGCTGCGTCGATTGGTTTGGCGCATCATCAGCAGTGCATTCCGATCGGCCAGCGCGCCTTTATCTATCTAATTGATATTGAGCTGGATTCACCGCTGCCCTGCGATGAGCGCATTGAGTATGACCTGCAGGTGGAAACCCAGCAGGGCGAATGGCGCGCTTTGCCCGAATGGGCACCGTGGCTCTGTTATGACGGCGCCGCCTATCCCGCTTTTGTGATTGCCTCTCGGCATCACCGCCTAATGCATGGTTCCTGCCGCAAACCCCATCACGACAGTGCCGATGGCCTGGTGCGCGCCGATAACTGGCTCGCCCAGCAGCAAGACGCCCCGGCAGAGTGGCCCGCTTGGCTGCTGATGACCGGTGATCAAATTTATGCTGATGATGTGGCCGGCCCTATGCTACGCGCCGTGCATGCGCTCATAGCGCGGCTAGGGTTGGTGGATGAGTGGCTGGAAGGCGCCACGGTGGACGATAGCCAAGCCCTCTACGACTCGCCCGACAGTTACTATCAGCGCGCTGAGTTGCTGCCGGATGTGACCAAAAATGTGGCGCTACGCAAGCGCTTTTTTAGCGGCGTCAAGAAGCCGGTCTTTACGTCGGCGAATGCGCAGAACCATTTGATGACACTGGCTGAAATGCTCGCCATGTACTGCCTGGTATGGTCCCCGGTGCCCTGGCGAGTGATTACGTTCGACGCGCCTGCTTTAGATCAAAAAAATGCCGAGCTCTATCGTCAGGAGCAGGCGGTGATGGACAGCTTCGTGGCCGGTTTGCCGCAGTGTGCGCGGCTGACGGCCCACTTGCCCAGCCTGATGATCTTTGATGATCACGATGTGACCGATGACTGGAACCTTTCCGCGGACTGGGAGCTTGCCGCTTACGGCCATCCGTTCTCGAAGCGCATTATCGGTAACGCCCTGGTGGCTTATTTGCTCTGCCAGGCCTGGGGGAATGACCCTGATAAGCTCAACCCATTAACCCATCACGCCTCGACGCTACTGGGCGATGGTAGCCAGCCGCTGGTATGCGCCGAGCAAGATGGCTTCATTGAGCGGCTACTGCGTTTTCAGGGCTGGGAGTTTCAGGTGCCGGGTACGCCTACCTTAATCGTGCTGGATACCCGAACCCGCCGTTGGCGCAGCGAGCGCAATCTTAATCACCCTTCTGGCTTGATGGATTGGGAAGCGCTGATGGAGATGCAGCAAGCGCTAATGGGGGCCAAAAGCGCGGTGATTATTTCTCCCGCGCCCATGTTTGGCGTCAAATTGATTGAGAGTATTCAAAGAATTTTTACCGCGCTGGGTAAGCCGTTGGTGGTCGATGCTGAGAACTGGATGGCCCATCGCGGGGCGGCCAATACGCTGCTGCAAATATGGCAACACTCCAAAACCCCCGGCAACTACGTGATCTTGTCGGGCGATGTGCACTACTCGTTTGTCTACGACATTGTGGTACGCCATCAGCGGCGTTCTCCCCACCTATGGCAAATCACGTCGAGTGGGATTAAAAACACCTTTCCGACCACTCTGCTCAATACCTTTGATCGATTGAACCGCTGGTTATATGCGCCGTTGTCGCCACTCAACTGGTTTACCAAGCGTCGCAAACTGAGCGTTCACCCCCGAGACCCCGACCGCGCCAGCGCGGGCGAGCGGCTCTGGAACGCCAGCGGCATTGGCTTGGTAACGCTGGACGAAAAAGGGCACCCGATTGATATTCGCCAGTTGGATGCTGATGACTGCGATGTGGTCTTTCCGCCGCCCGAAAAGCCCCTTCAATAAATAGCGTCTGTCGTTCAAAGCGGTTGAGTGTTCACTGCCTGATTAGTCATTTGTCATGATAGCGTCACGAAAATGACGCATGCTTACAGCTTACCAATCACCGCTAGGGAAGGCTGCACATCAGTACCCGGCTGCCTTGTGAAGGTAAACGGGGGCTGATGAATAGGACAGTAGGCAAATGACCGCACAAGAAGCGCAGTGGCTTAATCAAATTATTGCGACCGAAGAGCTGCAGGTGCTCTTTCAGCCCATTGTGGATGCCAACCAGCAGGCGATTTATGGCTACGAAGCACTGATTCGTGGCCCCAAAACGTCACCGCTGCACTCGCCGTTACGGCTGTTTGATGTGGCCACCCAGGCAGGGCAGCTAGTGGAGTTAGATTTACTCTGCCGACGCTTGGCGATTCAACGCTTTGCCGAACTTGAACTGCCCGGCCTGCTATTTCTTAACGTCATGCCGTTAACCATCGTTGAGCGTGATTTTCGCGAAGGCTTAACGCTGGGCTTCATTCGCGAGAGCGGCCTTCCCCCAGAGCGAGTAGTGATTGAGCTCACCGAGCATGTGCCGATTCATGACTATGAGCTAATGCGCCAAGCGGTGGATCATTACCGTGACATGGGCTTTCAGGTGGCGCTGGACGATTTGGGGGCAGGGCACTCAAGCCTGCGCCACTGGTCAGAACTGCGGCCCGATTTCGTCAAGCTTGATCGGCACTTTATCTCAGGGATTGATCAGGAGCCTGCGAAGCGCGAATTTCTCCGCTCGATTCTTGATGTGGCGCGTAGCCTGGATTGCCAGCTAATAGCCGAAGGCGTGGAGACTGCGGCGGAGCATCTCTGCTTGTGGGAACTCGACCGTGGGCTCGCGTTACTGCAAGGCTTCTATTTTGCTCGGCCAAGCCCTCAGCCGCCTTTACAGCTCAATATGGTGCTGCCCGCGACGACCCAGTTGAAAAGCCCTGCTGGTCGCACTGCGCGCTCTATTTTGCGCACGATTGAGGCCATCACCACTGACTGCGCAGTGCCTCTCATCTCCGAGCGGTTTCGCCGCCAACCCAGCTTGCGCTGTGTGGCCGTATTGGAAGACGGTAAGCCCGTAGCAGTGGTGCGCCGCAATGCTTTCTTGACCCTGTTCACCAACCCTTATAGCCATGCGCTATATGCCAAACGCTGCGTATTGGACGTGGCCGATGTACGCATGCTGGTGGCTGAAGCAGATACCCCGCTTGAGGTGTTGAGCCAGCAACTGACCGATAGCCACGATATTGAGCAGGAAGACTTTGTGATCACCAATGATGAAGGTGATTACGTTGGCATGGGTAATATCGTTGACCTTTTGCGTGAAATCACCGCCATACAGGTGCGCCAGGCGCGCCATGCCAATCCGCTGACCGGCTTGCCGGGCAATATCCTGATTAACGAAACGCTGGTCGCTTATTTAGCTGCCGAGCAGGGCTTTGCCGCCGCTTATGTCGATTTGGATAATTTTAAAGCGTTTAACGATGCTTACGGCTATGCCCGGGGCGACCAGGTGATTATTTCGCTATCGCGGCTGCTGCAGGCTCAGGTGGAAAGCGCTGGTGGCTTTATCGGCCATATTGGCGGTGATGATTTTATGATGTTGCTACCGCCCAGCCATTGGGAAAGCGTTTGCGGCCAAATCCTGCGCTCATTTGAAGTGATGGCCCCCGGTTTCTATGAAGAAACGGACCGGCTGAAAGGCGGGATACAAATTGAAAACCGGCAAAATAGCGTGTCGTTTTTCCCCTTTGTCAGCGTGTCGATTGCAGTAAAACCTGTCACCGATACAGCTACTTGCAGAGCGCTGGATATTGCCGCTGAGCTGTCTGAACTGAAGCATCAAGCCAAAAAAATTCCTGGTAACAGCCTGTTTGTTGAGCGTCGCGGTAGCTGCGTTAGCCAGTAAAGCGCCAGTGTCATGTTACGTTCGCAAAATCGTCACCAAGCGGTCATGTAAATGCCCCGCCGTTGTCATCTGAAGTGGTCAGGATTGTGGCTATCTTTTAACAACACGTTAGGTGCCCCATGCAGATCTCCTCACTTGCCCATGCGCTTCCCCGCACATTGATCAGCGCCGCCGTTGCCAGCGCTTTTGCGTTGGTCGCGGTGAATGCCTCAGCGGATCTTTCATCGCGTTATGTCGATAACGATGGCGATATGATCGCTGATGCGCCTAGCGATGAGTCACAGTGGGCCGATCCCGATACGCTCGTGTTCGCCTACACGCCAGTGGAAGACCCGGCGGTTTACGCCGACGTGTGGTCTGACTTCCTGGAGCACCTAAGCGAAGCAACCGGTAAAGAAGTTCAGTTCTTCCCCGTGCAGTCCAACGCCGCCCAGCAGGAAGCACTGCGCGCTGGCCGTTTGCACGTCGCCGGTTTTAACACCGGTGGTGTACCGGTCGCGGTCAACTGCGGTGGTTTCCGCCCGTTTGCCATGATGGCGGCCGAGGACGGTAGCTTTGGCTACGAAATGGAGATCATCACTTATCCTGGCAGCGGCATCGAGACCGTTGAAGACCTGGAAGGACGCCAGCTAGCCTTTACCTCTGAGACCTCTAACTCTGGTTTTCGCGCGCCCTCCGCACTGCTGCGCTCCGAGTACGGCATGGAAGCGGGCGAAGATTTTGAAACCGCCTTTTCTGGCTCCCACGACAACTCCATCTTAGGTGTTGTGAACGAAGACTACGATGCCGCTGCCATCGCCAACTCAGTGGCACGCCGCATGCTGGCACGTGATGTTGTGGCAGAGGGCGATTACGAAGTGATCTACACCTCCGATACCTTCCCCACCACCGCTTACGGGCTGGCGAATAACCTGAACCCGGAACTTGCCGAGAAAATTCAGGATGCGTTCTTCAGCTACGACTGGGAAGGCACTGCCCTTGAATCGGAATTCGCCAACTCCGGTGAAGCGCAGTTTATTCCGATTACCTATCAGGAAAACTGGGCCGTGATTCGCACTATCGCTGATGCCAACGGCGTAACCTACGACTGCGATTGATCGTATAGGCAGCAGGCTTTGTACGGCCAGGAAGGCTAACCTTTCTGGCCGTTTCGCTATACATACGAGGTGGGAAAAATGTTAACACTTAGCGGCGTAGGCAAGCGCTACCCCACCGGGGATCGGGCGCTAACGGACATTGAACTCACGCTACCCAAAGGCCAGGTAATGGCGCTGATTGGGCCGTCCGGCGCGGGTAAAAGCACCCTTATTCGCTGTGTAAATCGGTTAGTTGAACCCACACAGGGCAGTATTCGCCTGGAAGACACCGAGCTAACCAAGCTCTCAGGTCATAAGCTTCGCCACGCGCGCCGCTCAATGGGGATGATTTTCCAGGAGTATGCCCTGGTAGACCGGCTCACCGTGATGGAGAACGTGCTATCCGGTCAGCTCGGCTATGTTGGTTTTTGGCGTAGTTTTTTGCGTCGTTATCCCCAGGAGGCGGTAGTCGAAGCCTTTCGGCTACTCGAGCGGGTCGGGCTTCCTCACGCTATCGATAAGCGCGCCGATGCCCTTTCCGGTGGCCAGCGTCAGCGTGTCGGTATCGCCCGGGCGCTACTGCAGAGCCCCAAGCTACTGCTAGTTGATGAGCCGACCGCCAGCCTTGACCCGAAAACCTCGCGTCAGATCATGCGCCTGATTCGCGAGCTGTGTGCTGAGCGTGATTTGGCGGCGATCATCAATATTCACGATGTCGCGTTGGCTCAGCAGTTTGCCGACCGAATTGTTGGCCTGCGCGCTGGAAAAATTGTCTTTGACGGCCTGCCGAGTGAGCTCACCAGTGAGATGCTCACGACCATTTATGGCGAAGAGGATTGGGATACAACCCCTGAACCGATGGACGGCGACACGTCTGACGATACTTCAGAAGCGTCTTCTTACCAGCGCGGCCTGCCGCCGATGGCAGCAGGGAGTGCTCAATGAACGAACGGGCAGAGACGCAGCTAACACAAGAGCAGGCGCGCCAACAGGCTGCTCAGCGAGGGCAGTGGCGACGCCTGCCATTGGTTGAGAACCCGCGCTTGCGTTGGGGGCTGTTGATTGGCGCGGTGGTCTATTTGGTGTTGGCGCTCGCCTCGGTAGAAGTTAACTGGGCGCGGGTAGCGGAAGGCGCGGGGCGGGCGGTTAATTTCTTGGGCGCCTTTATGCAGCCTGATTTTGTTAGCCGCTACGACGACATCGTAGCGGGGCTGCTGGAAAGTTTGACCATGACGCTGACCTCCACGGTAGTAGGCGTGCTGCTGGCGATCCCGGTGGGTCTGGGCGCCGCGAGGAACATTTCGCCGCTACCGATCTACTTTATATGTCGCGCGATCATTGCCGTTTCGCGCACATTTCAAGAAATCATCATCGCGATTCTGTTTGTGGTCATGTTTGGCTTTGGGCCGCTGGCGGGGATGATCACCCTGGCCTTTGCGACGATTGGCTTTATGGCCAAGCTGTTGGCGGAAGATATTGAAGACCTGGATTGGCGTCAGGTAGAAGCCGTGCGGGCAACCGGCGCAAGCTGGTGGCAAACCATGAACCATGCGGTTCAGCCCCAGGTCATGCCGCGTTTGATTGGGCTTTCGGTTTACCGGCTGGATATCAATTTCCGCGAATCGGCGGTGATTGGCATTGTGGGCGCGGGCGGTATTGGCGCCACGTTGAACACCTCGTTGAGCCGCTATGAGTACGATACCTCTGCCGCTATTTTGCTGGTCATTATCGCCATTGTGTTGCTGTGCGAGTACAGCTCGAGCCATGTCCGTCGCTGGACCCAGTGAGCGCTTATTAGCCGCCCTGGCCTGTTATATTTGGAGAATCGTGATGCCAGTATCTACTAACACCCAGGGTCTGCCGGTTTGGCGGCGGCGTACCACGCGCGCCCAATGGTTGCAGTACCTGGCTTGGCTGGCGGGTGTCAGTCTCTTTCTGCTCTGCTGGAAGGTGATTTCTGACAATACCATGTGGGTGTTTGTCGAAGACGCTGGCCGTCAAGGGGCAGACCTGATCAGCCGCATGACGCCGCCGGAATGGGGCTACGCCAATGTGCTCTGGAAGCCCATGTGGGACACCATCAACATCGCCACCCTGGGCACCGCCATTGGCATTATGATGGCGTTTCCTGTGGCGTTTTTGGCTGCGCGTAATACCACGCCGCACCCGCTGGTGCGCAGTGCGGCGCTGGTGGTGATTGTCTCATCCCGCTCTATCAACTCACTGATCTGGGCGATGCTGCTAGTCACCATTCTCGGTCCTGGTGTGTTGGCGGGTATTATCGCCATCGCGCTTCGCTCGATCGGTTTTGTCGGTAAGCTGCTTTATGAGGCGATTGAAGAGATCCACCCTACGCCGGTAGAGGCGATTAGCGCGACCGGTGCAAGCCGCCTGCAGGTGATGAACTATGGTGTGCTGCCGCAAGTCATGCCTGCCTTTGCCGGGATTAGCGTCTATCGCTGGGATATTAATATCCGCGAATCGACGGTCTTGGGCTTGGTCGGCGCAGGCGGGATCGGTTTGCAGTTAAACGCCTCGATCAACAGCCTCGCCTGGGATCAGGTCAGCGTTATTTTTATCATGATTTTCGCTACCGTGCTGGTGTCTGAGTGGGTTTCCGCGCGTGTGCGTCACGCGATTATTTAATCGACAGTGGCATCAATCAACGAGGGCTGAGTATGCGTTTTCCCGATGCGGAGATCACCACCATTGATTTGTTGCGCCACGGTGAACCGGTGGGAGGACGTATGCTGCGCGGCTCCACCGATCACCCATTGAGTGAGACGGGTTGGCAGCAGGTGACCGATGCTGTCATGCGCCATACGGTCGAAGGCCATCTGCCTTATGATGCGATAGTCACCTCGCCCCTCATGCGCTGTCGTGAGTTTGCGCTGTGGCTGGGCGAAGAGTTTGATCTACCCGTTCAAGTGGAGGATGACCTTGCTGAGCTGCATTTGGGGCAGTGGGAGGGTAAAACCCACGCCCAGGTGTTTGCGGAAGAGGGCACCGAACGAATGAGTGCGTTTTGGTATGACCCAACAACAGTGTCACCGCCAGACGGCGAAACGATACAGGCCTTTGATGCGCGCCTCGCTGAGGTATGGCAGCAGCTGTTAATCAGTCCGCCCGGTAAGCATGTGCTGGTCGTGGCGCATCTATTTGTCTGCAATGGACTACTGCGCCAAGTTATTGAGCAGCCGCTTTCGCGGGTGCTGGCAATGGATTTGCCCTACGCGGCGCTAAGCCGTGTCCGCCATGAGCGCCATTTGCTTGGTGCGACGACCTTTGTTGAGTGGATTGGCCGTTAATCATTACCGTTAACCATGGGCGGCTAGGCATGCTTTTTGGGCGCCGCCCGCCACTCCCGTACCATCTTGCGCTTTCCTAACTATCTTCGCTTTCCTAACTATCTTCCCTTTCCTATGACCGCCATCAATAAACGCTGCGCTTAGCTCTTTATACTGCGCCATGTTTTGCGATGTAAGACGTCATCGCTTAAATACATTTAATTATTTGGCTGAGTGCGGCAAACTCACATACACGCGTTATACGACGCGAATTCTAATAATTGAGTACGCCGCTTACCTACCTGACACGTTATCAGTCTGAGGCTAAGCAATGAAAAATATCGTTAACCGCATTCCAATGCGGTTTAAATTTGCCTGTGTGCTGCTATTACCCTTGCTCGCGCTGGCGTGGTTCGCGACTCAGGGCATCATGGAGCGCCGTACAGCACTGCAAGAGTTTGACCGCCTTCACACGATGACCGAGCTCGCCCAGCGAGCGGGGGATGCCGTTCACCAAATGCAGCTTGAACGCGGTATGACAGCGGGCTTTCTGGGCAGTGGGGGCGAGGCGTTTGGTAACCGGCTGCGCGAGCAGCGGCCCAAGACCGATGATGCCGTCAACGCGTTTCAAGCTCAGCAAGCCTCTTTGGATCAAGCGCTACTGACGCCTGCTGTTCAGCAGCAACTGCGTGAGATTGATGAGCGTTGGCAACGTCAGGCAGCACTGCGTGAACGCGTTAATGCGTTAGAGGTCACGACGGGCGAGGCATTAGGCCACTATACCGGCATTAACGGTCAGCTAATGGCCTTTGTGGGCTCGCTGGCACACCTCACTCGAGAGGGTGATATTACCCGCCAATTGAGTGCGTATTATCAACTCCTGGAAGCTAAAGATCTGGCTGGCATTGAGCGGGCGCTGCTGGCCAACACGTTCGCAGCAGATGGGATGCCACCGGACATGCTGCGGCGTTTTTTATCACTGCTTGGCGAAGAGCAGGCTTTTCTGGATGGTTTTCGCGTTCTGGCAGGGGAGCAAAGTCGCCAGCAGCTTGACCTAGCGTTAAGCGGTGTTGAGATCGGTCGGTTGATGGAGCGGCGTGAGCTGGCGATCAGCCAAGCCAGTGAAGGTGGCTATGGCGTCGATCCGGAAGAGTGGTTTGAGTGGCAGACGGTAAAAATTGGCCGCTTGAAAGCATTAGAAGATCAAGTGGTTAACGCGGTGGTAACCGAGACAGTGACGCTACGTCAGGCAGCGCAGCAGGCGCTTTGGTTATATGCGGTGATTGCGCTGGTCGCGAGTTTATTGGCGATCATCACCGCTATACTGATCGTGCGTGCGATTACGACGCCATTGAGCCAGGCGCTATATAGCATCGCCACCCGCGATAATGATTTAACCCAGCGATTAATCGTCCCAGGGAGCGATGAGCTTTCCCAGCTCTATCAAGCCTTCAATGAGTCATCGGCAACGACCGAGACGCTAGTGGCCGATATCACCCGCAACGCACAGTCAGTGGCGGTGGTCAGTAATCAGATTGCTCAGGGAAATCAGGATCTAGCACAGAGAACGGAAGAGCAGTCCGCCTCGCTGGTACAAACCGCATCAAGCATGGAGCAAATTACTGCGACGGTACGTCAAAGCGCTGATAATGCAAAGCAAGCCCAGCAGATGACCGATGATGTGGCTCACCAAGCTAAGGAAGCAAGCCTAGTGGCTTCACAAGCTCAGCAGGCAATGCAGCTTATCTTGCAAGCGAACGAACAGGTAACCAGCATTGTCGGGACTATCGACAATATCTCTTTCCAAACCAATTTGCTGGCGCTCAATGCATCGGTTGAAGCCGCGCGTGCGGGCGAGCATGGGCGTGGCTTTGCGGTGGTCGCCGATGAAGTGCGTAAACTGGCTAGCCGCAGCACAGAGGAAGCCAATCAAATTCGCCAGTTGATCGACAACAATGTAGCGAAGATTGCCGAGGGCGAAACGCTGGTCAACTCGACGAATGAAACCCTGGGGCACATTGCTCAGCGCGTTGAGCAAATGGCTCACTTAATGGATGAAATGGTCTCTGCCACACATGAACAGTCGGCAGGGATCGAGCAAATTAATCGAGCCATGGCTCAGCTAGAAGACGTCACTCAGCAAAATGCGTCGCTAGTGGAGGAAGTCGCGGCAGCGAGCCGCTCGCTTGATGAGCAGGCCGACGATATGACTCGCCAAATGAGTCGTTACCAAGTGAGTGATAGCTACCCGCAAGAAAGCCGTCTCGCAATGTCTGTTGCATATAGCTAGTGTCATGACGACTGGCAGCCGCTCTTTTGGGCGCTGCCAGTCCTGCCCCTTAAGTTATTGCGCCTGCCGTCGATAATGTATTGTGTCGTTCAAAGAGCCTAAGCAGTAAGACGGTGTTAATATCGATCCTTATTTACTGGAGATGTGGCGAAGTAGATTTAATATAGCCTATCTACGATACTATCTATCTAGAACAAACTATCGATAACAAATGATGGACGAGGAGAGCAGAGACATATGTATCAATCCTTGAATCTACTAAAGGAACAGTCTTTGTCTCAACAGTCCTCTGAGCCCACATCCCCACTTCCCCGCTCTAATGCGATGCCGACGGCGTCCGTTAGCAATACCGCGTCTCCTGTTGAATCCGCCTTTTGCTATGCCAATGAAGCGATCATTATTACCGATGCGGAAAACCGGGTAGCGGAAGTGAACCCTGCCTTTTGTGAGTTAACAGGAATGACGCTGGGCGATGTGCAAGGCAAAACGCCTGAAGCGTTTAGTATTTTACCGTTGGATGATAGCCGTACAACGCGCTTGATGCGTGAAGAATTACAATTGCGGGATCGCAGTAAAAGCCAAGTGAGCTATCGCAGCCACGACGGCCAGTTTTACCCTGGCATGATGTCGATTAATCGCGTGCGCGATGAGCACGGTGCGATCGACCACCATGTGATTGTGCTTGCTGACCTTTCGGCTATTCCGGCGCATGCGCGCCATCTTAATCGAGAAGTCTATTTTGACGCGTTAACAGGGCTACCCAATCTGCAGTTGCTGACGCAATTGATCCAGGAATCTATGCAGCACGCAGAGGCTAAGCAGCTGCCGTTGGCGGTATGCTCGCTGGATATCGATTTCTTTAAAAACATTAGGGCCTGTTGACGTTTTGAGGGATAGCATTGGCAGGATAGGGGCAAACTCACAGAATACAGGTTCCGACACCAACAAACTGCGAGCTTGCCATGCCCCGACTGATGCTCACAGATGAA
>NZ_JABWCV010000042.1 GCF_013371085.1 Vreelandella maris
CGAGCGCCGGCGACAGATTCACCAAGCTCATCAGCGCCGCGATGCCGATAATCAGCATCAGGGACGCGGCGGTGAATACTTCCCGCATGCCGGATCGCACCACGTAGCGGAACAGCGGCCGGCTCAGGTAATGGCCGCAGACAATCACCAGCACGATTGCACCGACGACGGCCAGCCCATGCGCCCAGCCCGGCAGGTTCTCAACCAGGCTGAGGCTGCCGTGCCCTTGCTCTGCATCGGTGGCGGAGATTCCGGACACGGCCAGCAGTGGGATGACGGCCAGCATGGGAATCACCGCAATGTCCTGGAAGAGCAGCACCGAGAACGCACTCTGGCCACCTTCAGTTTTGACCAGGCCCTTTTCGGTCAGCGTCTGCAGGACAATCGCGGTTGAAGAGAGGGAGAAGAGAAACCCTACCGCCACGGCGGTTTGCCAGGCCATCCCCAGCGACCAGGCAAAACCGGTGGCGGCGGCTGCTGTCAGTGTGACCTGCAGGCCGCCGAGGCCGAGCAACCGGACCCGCATGGCCCAGAGGGATTTGGGGTCAAGCTCCATCCCCACCAGGAACAGCATCATTACCACGCCGAACTCAGCAAAATGCTGAAGGGTGACGGCTTCCTGGCCTACCAGCCCGGTCACCGGTCCGATAACGACACCGGCCACCAGGTAACCGAGTACCGACCCTAGCCCGAGCCGCCTGGCCAGCGGCACCGCGATGACCGCAGCCACCAGGTATATAAACGCCTGAACAAAGTAGTCAGTCATCAGTTATGTCCTTGGAGTTATGATGATTTCTGGTGTACGAGGAGATAGGTGGATGGCGTATCCTGTTGATTGATCACGACCAAGATCTCAATCAACAGAAGGTGATACGCCATGACCAAGTCTACCCTGAGAGCTCTTTCACAACCAGAAGAACAGGTGACAGATCCGCTGACAGAGTTGCTGCGCAACGGTGCCCGCGAACTGATCGCTTAGGCCGTAGAAGCTGAACTTCAGGTGTTACTGGAGCAGCATGCTGAACATCGACTGCCGGATGGCCGCAAGGCCGTGGTGCGCAATGGCTATTTGCCAGAGCGCACGGTCCAGACGGGTACCGGCGATGTCGAGATCAAGGTGCCGAAGGTCAGGGATCGTAGCGGTTCCGGCGTCCGCTTCAACAGCTCTCTGTTGCCGCCGTACCTGAAGCGCGCCCGGAGTGTCGAAGAGCTGCTGCCCTGGCTGTATCTGAAGGGCGTGAGTACGGGCGATTACCAGGATGCGCTGTCCGCGTTGCTGGGCGATCAGGCCAAGGGGCTTTCCGCCAATACCATCAGTCGGTTGAAGCAGCACTGGATTGACGAGCACCGCGGCTGGTGTCAGCGTGATCTTAGCCAGAAGCGGTATGTGTACTGGTGGGCGGATGGCATCTACAGCAACGTACGCATGGATAATCGCCTCTGCCTGCTGGTGATCATCGGCGTCACAGAGCACGGCCGCAAGGAGCTGGTCGCCGTTGAGGACGGCTTTCGCGAGTCAGAAGCCAGTTGGTCAGAGCTGCTGCTGGGCCTGCGTGAGCGAGGCCTGACGACAAGTCCTAAGCTGGCGGTCGGTGACGGTGCTCTTGGGTTCTGGAAAGCAGTGGCCAAGTGTTACCCCGATACCCGTCATCAGCGCTGCTGGGTGCACAAGACAGCCAATATCCTGTCTGCACTGCCGAAGTCCGTTCAACCCAAGGTGAAGGCGGCACTGCATGATATATGGATGGCAGAGACACAGGACGAGGCACACAAAGCCTTTGACCGGGCGCTGGTTCGCTTCGAGTCGAAGTATCCTGGTGCCATGGAGCGCCTGCGCAAGGATCGGGAAGAACTGCTGGCGTTCTACGACTTCCCGGCAGAGCATTGGGTTCACATCCGGACAACCAATCCGATCGAATCCACGTTCGCGACTGTCCGGCTGAGAACCAAACGAGCGCGAAACTGCGGCTCGCGAGAGACCACGCTGGCGATGGTCTACAAGCTGCTGGAGTCAGCCCAGAAGAACTGGAAGCGGATCAAAGGATTTAATCTGCTGACTCTCGTGGTCAACAACGTGAAGTTCAAGGACGGCGAACAAGTACAGGATCAATCAGACAGGAACGTGGCCTGATGTCCGTACACCAGATTTGACAATAACTCCGATAATCCGTTTGCAGAGTCACTGTTCCGAACCTGCAAATATCGGCCGGACTGGCCATCAGCAGGCTTTAAAAGCCTTGATGAAGCAAGGGGATGGGTGCTGAAGTTTACGCGGTGGTACAACTACGAGCATAAGCACAGTAAGTTGCGGTTCGTCACGCCACATCAGCGCCATACAGGGCAGGATGTTGCGATACTGGCTCAATGCAAAGAACGAATTGAAGCCGCTAAAGCAGCTAACCCAAGTCGTTGGGGAAACCGCGAGGTTAGGAACTGCACACCAGTGGGACCGACAACGCTGAATCCTGAAAAACAGCAGACTAAACAGATAGAAAAAAAGGCCGCTTAAAACGGTCAATGGTGACAACTAACTTAAAAAACGCCGCTCAACTAGCCAAGATAGTTGTCATCAACAGGTCATCCTAATTGTCGCAAGCATCCAAATGGCCTGAACATTTGGCGAACTAAGCTACTCGGCCCGCGCTAACTCCCGTGCCAGGAACGGAGCGGTTCGGCTGCCAGACTTTCGGGCCACCTGCTGAGGGGAACCCGCCGCCACGATGCTGCCGCCGGCAGCGCCCGCGCCTGGCCCTACGTCAATCACCCAGTCGGCTTGGGCCACCGCACGCATGTCGTGCTCGATCATCACTACGGTATTGCCGGCATCGACCAGGCGCTGCAACTGCACCAGCAGCCGGTCGGCATCCGACGCGTGCAGCCCGGTGGTCGGCTCGTCGAGCACGTACAGGCTTCGGCCGCGCTGGCTGCGCTGAAGCTCGGTCGCCAGCTTGATGCGCTGCGCCTCGCCACCTGAAAGCTCGGTGGCCGGTTGCCCCAGGCGCAGATAGCCCAGTCCGATGTCGCGCAGCAGTTGCAGGGGCCTTGCCACCGCGTCTTCACCCGCGAAGAATTCGCTGGCCTCGTCCACGGTCATCTGCAGCACCTCGGCGATGTTGCGCCCGTTCCACTGCACCTTCAGCGTGGCCTCGTTGTAGCGCGCGCCATGGCAGGTCGGGCACGGCGCGTACACGCTGGGCATGAACAGCAGTTCCACGCTAACGAAACCCTCGCCCTCGCAAGTCTCGCAGCGCCCCTTGGCGACGTTGAACGAGAACCGTCCGGCATCATAGCGGCGGCGTCGGGCATCGGGCGTGGCGGCGAACAGCTTGCGCACATGGTCGAACAGACCCGTGTAGGTAGCCAGGTTCGACCGCGGCGTGCGCCCGATCGGCTTCTGGTCCACCTGCACCAGGCGCTGTATGGCGTCCACGTCGCCCGCCAGATGGCCGTCGGTCGCTTCGACCACTGCCGGCCCTTCGCTGGTGGCGCTTTCGGCGGCATCGTCTTCAGGCTCGTGGCCCAGGTGCAGCAGCACCAATTCCGGCAGGGCCTGCGCGATGAGGCTGGATTTGCCGGAGCCAGAGATGCCGGTAACGGCTGTCAGCACGCCCAGCGGAATGCGCGCATCCACGCCATGCAGGTTATGGCGGTGGATGCCCTGCAGCTCCAACCAGCCGGTCGCTTCGCGTGCTCGGCTTCCGGGTGCGGGAATTTCGTCGAACAGGTAGCGTGCAGTACGCGATTCGGCAATCTTGCGCAGGCCATCCGGCTCGCCGCTGTAGAGCACGCGGCCGCCACGCTCCCCGGCATCCGGCCCGACATCCACGAGCCATTGCGCGCGGCGCATCAGGTCCAGGTCGTGCTCCACCACAAACACCGAGTTGCCCGCGTCGCGCAGCCGGTCGAGTGCATCGTACAGGGCCTGGCTGTCGGAGGGATGCAGGCCCGTCGAGGGTTCGTCGAGTACGTACACGACGCCGAACAGCAGGGAACTTAATTGCGTGGCCAACCGCAAGCGTTGCAACTCGCCGGCCGAAAGCGTCGGCGTGGCCCGGTCCAGCGTCAGGTAGCCCAGGCCTAGCTCGCGCAGTTGGTGCAGGCGCGCCATCACGCCTCCAGCCAGGCGCTGTGCGGCGAGGCGCTTTTCTTCCGACAGCGCGGAGGTATGGCGCACGTCGGGCGATACCGCATGGCCGGTGGCAGCGCGTTCGGCACGCTCGCGCCGGGTCGCTTCCTTGTCTGTAGCCGCACCCGCTGCATGGGCGCGGAAATCGCCCTGTGCGATGGGTTCGAGCAATGCCGCCAAGTGGTCCAGCGGCATCTGCATAAACGCGCCGATGTCCACCCCAGCGAAGGTGACCGACAGCGCTTCGGGCTTGAGCCTCTTGGCACGGTTTGCCCTCCATGAACCGGGATACGCGCTTTCTCATCAGCGCGCTCTGGGTATTGGCAAAGGTGTGCAACACATACCGCCGGGCGCTGGTGAAGGTGCCCATGTAGCTCGGCTCCATCTTGCGTTTGAGCGCGGTGCGGGTTTCGGCAGGCGTGAAACCGGCGTACACCGGCACCGTTGGTGTTTCCTCGGTGAACAGAATCCAGTCGCGATCCTTTTTTGGCAGGTCCTTCCACGGCCGGTCAACGTCGTAGCCCATGCTGACCAGGATGTCGCGCAGGTTCTGGCCCTGCCAGGCGGGTGGCCAGGAAGCAATCGCCCGCTCACGGATGCTCAGGGAGGGGTCGGGCACCATGTTCGCCTCGGTCACCTCGTACACATGACCCAAGCCGTGGCAGGTCGGGCACGCCCCCTGCGGCGTGTTCGGCGAAAAATCCTCGGCGTAGAGCATCGGCTGGTTGGCGGGATAGGCGCCGGCGCGCGAATACATCATCCGCACCAGGCTGGACAGGGTGGTCACACTGCCCACGGAGGAACGCGCATTGCTGGCCCCCCGCTGCTGCTGCAGCGCCACCGCTGGTGGCAGGCCGTCGATCGCATCTACGTCCGGCACGCCCGCCTGGTCGATCAGGCGCCGTGCATAGGGGGCCACCGACTCAAAGTAGCGTCGCTGCGCCTCGGCATAGATGGTGCCGAAGGCCAGCGAGGACTTCCCGGAGCCGGAGACACCCGAGAACACCACCAGCGCATTCCGCGGGATAGAGACGTCCACCTCTTTGAGGTTGTTCTCACGCGCGCCACGCACCTGCACGAGGCCGCTGGCCGCAGCGGTACAAGAGGATTCACCGAAAGAATTGCTTGGCATGTTGTTCTCCTCTGTTCAAACGGACGGTGCAGCTATCGCGCGCCAGGACGGCAGCTCGTCAGGAAGGTTTCTCTTCCGCCGCCGTGTCGCTGTGGGCGTGTCTTATCCTGCGGACGATCCACCAGATCGTCAGCATCACCGCAGGTACCAGAACCGCCATCACCTGCGCCACGCTGTCGTGAACGAGCGGAATGCCCTTGAGCAGGTAGCCGAGAAGACTCACGACGTAATAAGAAATTGCCGCGACCGACAGGCCTTCGACGGTTTGCTGAAGGCGCAATTGCAACTTGGCCCGGTTGTTCATCGAAGCCAGCAGATCGCGGTTCTGGCGTTCAAGTTCGACGTCGATCCACGAACGCAGCAACGCGATGGCTCGGGTCAGTTTGTCGGAGAGCTTGGCCTGGCGCTCCTTTACGGATTGGCACTCCCGCATGGCTGGAGCGATGCGACGCTGCAGGAAATCCGCCCAGGTGCTGTATCCGGATACGGCCACTTCTGAAAGCGCAGCCAGCCTTTCCTCGACGATCTCGTAGTAGGCACGGCTGGCGCCGAAGCGATAGAGATTTGCCGCGACGCCAGCTTCCAGTTCGGCGGCCAGACCTGTCAATTCGGAAAGCAGCACGTCGCTATCGCGGCGTTCTACCAAATTCGTACACATCTCGTCAGTGATCGCAGCAAGGCGCGACTCCATGTGTCGCAGCTCCGACGTCATCGATCGCGTCAACGG
The DNA here is from genome assembly GCF_013371085.1 of Vreelandella maris. GTDB lineage: Bacteria > Pseudomonadota > Gammaproteobacteria > Pseudomonadales > Halomonadaceae > Vreelandella > Vreelandella maris. The sequence continues at coordinate 5,986 of NZ_JABWCV010000042.1, forward strand.
CAGAGACAGCAACGCCAAGGTACGGTACGTCTCGATCTCCAATAGACGTTGAGCCAGCGCACCTGCCCGCGCCGGGGTCAAATCACGAGCAAGGATGAGGATCTGCGTCAGGCCATCCTCATCCTGTCGGAAGTCGGTCAAGATGGCGGCAGAGCCGTTCTCTACCAACGAGTAGCACAGGCTGGCAGGATCGAAGCGATCAGCCTCCTTCTCCGTTTCTGGTATCCACGGAAGAAGTCTCAAGCGGATGCCGGATATGACCGGGCCCGGAGGAACAAATCCATGTTTGAAGGGATTTTCTCCGCAAGGCTCTCCCGTCTTGGAATCCAGCGAAGCGCACCAGAGATACGTAGAGAACTCGGTGTGCTTTTCACAGTGAAGGTCTCCCTCATCCCATGTCATGCCGTGTAGCGGCGTAGCGTGGTCGGGCTCGGCAACGCCGAAGCGATGAGACAACTCGCTCATCGCCATCTGATCCCTGGTCTGGTCACCTTCGGTCATGAAAGCGAGCTGCAATATACCGCGGGGGGCCTCAAGCAACAGATGCGGGCGCGCATGCACTTCACCCACGGCTGCAGCACGATCGGCATAAGCCGGCATGCCGTACACGGTGGCGGTTGGGGTGGGTTGTACGGTCGTCGTATTGATATTGGCCGGCTCTTTCATAACGACCTCATTTCTCATTGGTTGAAAAGCACGCTTCAAAACAAATGCCCGCAGCCATGCGTTTCACACATGGCTGCGGGCCGATCTTCATGAGCATGCACCGCGTTACGCAGTCCGTCTAACAGGCTCGCCGTATAATAGAGGCTTGTGCTGACCCTGTCAGAACGCTCTCAGCTTCCTTGCTTTCAGACGAAGGTGTACGAGCAGACCTTGTTGCCCGCCGGATCACGCAGGTAGGCAGCATAGGCACCCGGCAGGTGACCACGTGCGCCAGGTTGGCCCTCGTCAGTGCCGCCTGCGGCAAGGCCGGCGGCGTGGAAGGCATCCACTTCAGCGGGAGTGGCGGCCGCAAAGCCGATCGTCACGCCGTTGCTGGAAGGCGCTTCACCATTGCCCGGGCGGGCGATGATGAAAGCCGGCTTTTCGCGACCGAAAAGTACCCATCCGTTGTTGAAAGGACCGAGGTTCTTGATGCCAAGAGCACCCAGAGCGGCGTCGTAGAACGCGACCGACTTCTGAAGGTCGGCAGCGCCGATAAAGATGTGCGAAAAGATGCCATCGCCAGAAATGACAGGAGTGGACATGATTAATTTCCTTGGTGGTTGGCGTTGAATGGGTAGTGGGCGATCAGTAGTGGATCACCGTGCGAATCGACTTGCCTTCATGCATCAGGTCGAAGGCCTTGTTGATGTCGTCGAGGCCCATGGTGTGGGTGACGAACGGGGCGAGATCGATCTCGCCTTTCATTGCGTCCTCCACCATGCCGGGAAGTTGAGTGCGGCCCTTGACCCCGCCGAAAGCCGAGCCCTTCCAGGTGCGACCGGTGATCAACTGGAACGGGCGCGTCGAAATTTCCTTGCCTGCACCAGCCACGCCGATGACGATCGACTGGCCCCAGCCACGATGTGCTGCTTCCAGTGCCGAGCGCATCACGTTGACGTTGCCGATGCACTCGAAGGTGTGATCGACACCCCAACCGGTCATCTCGATGAGAACCTCGTGAATCGGCTTGTCGAAGTCCTTCGGGTTGAGGCATTCGGTCGCGCCGAAGGTACGAGCCAGCTCGAACTTCGCTGGATTGGTGTCGATGGCGATGATGCGACCCGCCTTGGCCTGGCGTGCCCCCTGAATCGCAGCGAGCCCGATACCACCGAGGCCGAAGATGGCCACAGAGTCACCCGGCTGAACCTTGGCCGTGTTGTGAACAGCGCCGATGCCGGTGGTCACACCGCAACCCAGCAGGCAGACATGCTCGGGATTGGCGTCCGGGTTGATCTTGGCCAGCGAGACTTCGGCCACCACCGTGTATTCGCTGAAGGTCGAGCAGCCCATGTAGTGGTAGATCGGCTGGCCGTTGTAGCTGAAGCGGGTGGTGCCATCGGGCATCACGCCCTTGCCCTGGGTGGCGCGCACCGCCACGCACAGGTTGGTCTTGCCGCTCTTGCAGAACAGGCACTCACCGCACTCGGCGGTGTACAGCGGGATCACGTGGTCACCCGGCTTGACCGAGGTCACGCCCTCGCCGACCTCGACCACGATGCCGGCGCCCTCATGGCCCAGCACCGCCGGGAACACGCCTTCCGGGTCCTCGCCCGACAGGGTGAAGGCGTCGGTATGGCAAACGCCGGTATTCGTGATCCTGACAAGCACCTCGCCCTTGCGCGGCGGCTCGACGTCGATCTCGACGATTTCCAGTGGCTTTCCAGGCCCGAAGGCAACTGCTGCACGTGATTTCATGATGTCGCTTCCTTTACTAGCTAACTAAATTTTCCCTCACCGAGGGTACCCTGGCGCCTCTACCGCAGGTAGGAGCGGACGATGGAGATGGTCTCGTCAATGGACTTGTTCTGCGAATCGCTCCTGATTTCGCTACCGGGAAACTCTTCCCTTAGATAGCTCTCCAGAACCGTTGCCATCAATCCGTTGACAGCTCCACGAACAGCCGCAAGCTGCTGAAGAATTGCAGGGCATTCAGCACCTGCATCGAGCGCTTGCTTCTTTTCTTCCGGGCCATGTGGCACTCACCGCTTTTCACTCCAGATAAGCGGGGCCTGACGCCGAAGAGACAGGCCCTCAACTCATTAGAATTCCTGCACGGTTGGGCGCAGAACGATCTCGTTAATATCCACGTCAGCAGGCTGCTCAATTGCGAAGGCGATAGCTCGAGCGACCGATTCGGCGGGAATTGCATGCTTGTAGAAATCCACCACGAAATCGCGGCTCTGTTGGTGGGTGCTGCCGAATTTCAGTTCGGAGTCCACGGCGCCCGGCTCGATAGTCGTGGTGCGGATGCTGCCACCGACTTCGTGACGCAGTCCTTCGGAGATAGCCCGCACAGCAAACTTGGTGCCACTGTACACGGTGCCACCCGGGCTGAACACCTTCAGGCCTGCAACCGATGCGATGTTGATGAAGTGACCACTGTTTTGTTTCTGGAAGACTGGCAATGCAGCCGCGACTCCGTACAACAGACCCTTGATGTTGATATCGATCATGCGATCCCACTCGTCAGTGCGAGTATCGCTGAGCGGTGCAATCGCCATCAGTCCGGCATTGTTGATCAGTACATCAATGCGACCGTAGGTGTCCACGGCACCTTGAATGAGTGTTTTGACCTCTTCCTGAGAGGTGACATCGGTCTGATACGCGATGGCCTGACCACCTGCATTGGTCAGCTCAGCCACCAATGCGTCGAGTTTATCTTTGCGACGTGCAGCCAGCACTACGCGAGCGCCAAGCGCAGCAAGGTGGCGTGCAGTAACCTCACCCAGGCCGCTACTGGCACCGGTGATAACGACAACTTTTCCAGAAATGTTATTGCTCATGCTAAGAACCTCATCGGTGGTTTTATACTTCGCCATGGTTGGTTAACCTGGCAGTGCGCAAACTTTAGACCCATGATTGATCTCAATAAATGGAAATGATTGGATTATGCTATTCCTGAAAATGGAATAAATGGGAGGGGCAACATGCTTAACCGCATGGAGATGGTCAGGATTTTTTGCACAGCAGCAGAGGCAGGTAGCTTCCGCGAAGCGGCAACTCGATTAGGCATCTCCCCACAAGGGGTGACTCGAGCCATTCAAGCCCTGGAAACTGAGCTTGGCGAATCACTGTTCCACCGCAATACCCGCCAGGTGAGCATCACTGCTTTCGGTCAGGATTACGCCAAAGATGCCAGGTCAGCTCTGGATCATTTCGATACGCTATTCCGGTCGCACAGGACGGAGCCTGAGCTGTCAGGTAGGGTGGGGATTACGGCTCCACATGCTATTGGCAGGCGCTTCCTAATACCGTTTCTTCAGCCCCTGGCCGCTGCACATCCTGACCTGCAATTCGATCTCCGCTTGGAAGATCAGATGACTGATGCCGTTGAAGCGCATATCGATATTGGTATCCGGGTGGGGGTTATTCGCGACCGGCGCTACGTTGCACGTGCCTTAGCTCCCGTGCCGTTTTACGTTGTCGCGTGCCCGTCTCTCATAGGCCAAAAGACACCACCTGAATCTTTGGATGCCTTAGCTAAGCTGCCACTTTCAGTCCTGATCGACCGGAAAAATGGCCGCCCTTGGCCTTGGCTATTTGCCGACGGGCAAACGTTCGCGCCCAGGCAGCCAGCGCTTATCTGTGATGATCCAGATACGGAATTGGAAGCCACCCTGGCAGGCATGTGTTTTGGCCAAATTCCTGCCTATCTGGCTGAGCCTCATCTGCGGTCAGGAAAGCTGGTTGCCGTTTTGGCTGATCACGCTCCAGCACCATGGGATCTGTTCATATACCGCCCGCAGCAGGGTCCTGTATCGAAGCGGGTGCGATTGGTGTACGACCACCTTAAGCAGGCTTTCTCAAACCCCAGGCTATTTCCCCAGGGCCTGGGGGAATAGCCAGAGACTCATAGACAACCCTGGTGCGAAGCACGGCGCGTTCCCAGCTGATCCAGAAGTGAGCTGCAAGGGCGTGAAAATATGCATACGTGCCGGAAATAATAGCGACATATTGACATATATAGATATTGCGAATAGCCTTGACTCGTAACCCGCACTAGAAACCTCAGGTGGTACCCCCATGAAAGATTCCAGCGATACCTACCATGAGACCTCAGCCCATGCCCCTTTGGTGGCGATAAGAAATCTGGCCCAGGACGGGAAACTCACAAGTCAATGCTGGAAGCCTACAGCCAGAAGAAGAATATCTACGTCAGCCTCAACGAAGCACCGCTAGGCTCTTCAGAGCTCGTTGATCCATGTTTTTCGACCTACGACATCGAATATTTTAGATATGCAGGTAAGCAAAATGACACACTCAGAACTTTTTAAAACCACTCAGCTGGGCCCATACACCCTCAAGAACCGTATCGTTCTGCCGCCACTGACGCGTTCGCGCAGCTCCCAACCCGGCAATATTGCGAACGACCTGATGGCCACCTATTACCGTCAGCGCAGCGGTGCTGGCTTCATGGTGACCGAGGGCACACAGATTGAGCCCCGAGGACAGGGTTATGCCTGGACACCCGGCATTCATAGCCCGGAACAGATACAAGGCTGGCGTAAGGTCACCGACGCTGTTCACGCCGAAGGAGGGGTGATCTTTGCTCAACTTTGGCATGTGGGCCGCGTGTCGCACACATCGCTGCAACCCGGTGGTGAAGCACCCGTCGCGCCATCAGCCATCCGCGCGGACAACGTCAAGGTGTTCATCGAAACTGGCCCCGGCACGGGTACACTGGCCGACCCATCGACCCCACGAGCCCTGTCCACCGAGGAGGTAAAGGAACTGGTTGAGCTCTACGCCCAAGCAGCCCGAAATGCTCTGGAAGCAGGTTTTGACGGGGTGGAGCTTCACTGCGCGAACGGGTACCTGGTAAACCAGTTCATTTCGGCCCATACCAACCAGCGTGATGATGAATATGGCGGTTCGCTGCAGAATCGTCTTCGTTTCCTGCGCGAAATCACACTCGCCGTTGCTGGTGTGGTCGGCAAGGAGCGCGTTGGCGTTCGCTTCGCTCCGCTGTTCGCGACCACAGACGAAGACCGCGTTTACCTTGGCCTGGTCGAAGAAGATCCTCACCAAACCTACATCGAAGCAGTGAAGATCCTCGAGGAAGCGGGCATTGCCTACCTGTCGCTCGCCGAAGCCGATTGGGACAACGCACCCGAGCTGCCTGAGACGTTCCGGGAAGCTGTTCGTAAGACTTTCAGCGGCAAGATTATCTATGCCGGCAAGTACACCGCTGAACGAGCAAATCGCGTGATAAAAGCTGGCTGGGCCGACCTGATCGCTTTTGGTCGCCCCTTCATTACGAACCCCGACCTGCCCGCGCGTATCGCCAACAACTGGCCGCTTAACCCACTTGATCCAAGCAGCATGTACGGCGGTATCGATAAGGGCTATACCGACTACCCGACTTACAAACCCTAAGCGCTCAGAGCCACGCCCCATAACTCAGGGCGTGGCACAGCGTTTGCTGACCGAGGAGTTAAGCATGTACCAACCGAGTACGATTCCCTACCAAGAGCATAGGGGATTCAAACAGACCTTCAGACAGGGTCATCTAAGCCTTGGGCTGTTCTTTCCCCTGGAGGCTTTCCAGGGTGACACACCGCGCATGCTGGATCAGGTCGCGCTGGCCAAACGTGCAGAGGCACTAGGTTTTTCGGCACTCTGGTTTCGCGACGTCCCGCTCAGGGACCCAAGCTTCGGTGATGTCGGCCAGGTTTTCGATCCTTGGGTGTATCTGGGCTACATCGCAGCCCATACAACAAAAATCGCACTAGGCACCGCCTCCATCGCCCTTACCTTGCGTAATCCCTTGCACACGGCAAAGGCTGCAGCGAGCATTGATCAGTTGAGCGGAGGTCGTTTGCTCCTGGGAGTAGCCTCTGGCGATCGTCCTGTGGAGTTTCCCGCATTCAGCGTTGATCCGGAAATGCGTGGCGAGACCTTTCAAGAAAACCTCAATGTGATACGCCAAGCCCATCGAACACACTTCAAGCCCATTCGCTGGAGTCACGGCGAGTTACTGGGGGCCGATCTCGTTCCCAAACCTACGACTCGGGAAATACCGCTATTCGTAACCGGACACAGCCGCCAGTCGCTCGATTGGATCGCGCGTGAAAGCCATGGATGGATCAACTATCCACGTCCGCCAAAAATACAGCGACTGATCGTGGAAGATTGGCGACAGGAAACGGTTAAACAATGTGGCGCTATCTACAAGCCGTTCTTGCAATCGCTGTATATCGACCTGGACGAAAACCCATCCACGCCGCCCACGCCTATCCATCTGGGATTCCGGCTGGGACGTAACCACCTGCGGGCCTTGCTGGATACACTTCAGGAAATCGGTGTAGATCACGTCATCCTGAACCTCAAGTATGGTAAACGTCCCGCAGCAGAGGTTATCGAGGAGCTTGGCAAGCATATCGTCCCTAAATTCGGCGGCGCGCAGGTGCCCGATAGTCCTACCTGACAGGACACTAGGATTTCAGTCCAAGCCTGCCCATCACTGCGAAGGGCAGGCGCGGAGATCATGGCGAAGCCTTACAATTTGACGCGTGAATCAGGAAGATATCCAGATATCGAAAGAATAGGTATAAAAATTCATGACTATTGACGTCAACGAAGCCCTGAAAGCATTGGCGAACCCGATGCGCTTTACTATCCTTAATTGGCTCAAGGAGCCCAGGACAGCCTTTCCCGGGCAGGAGGTCGACCCAGAAACGGTAGGCGTGTGCGTTAGTATCATCCAAGAGCGCACGGGCCTCTCGCAGTCAACGACATCGCTTTATCTCGCCGCTCTACAGCGCGCGCAATTGGTGACATCGCAGCGGATCGGCCCCTGGACCTACTACAAACGCCACGATGAGAATATCGACGCCTTCTTAAAGGCGCTGCAAGAAAGAATCTAGGTATGCAGACCCAGGAAGTCATGGTGCATTCTTCAGCCCTCATCAGGAGGATGCGCCATGGCTACAGGTCTTCATACTTTGACAGCCGCCAAGTAATACGCCGTCGTAGGCCATTATTTAGCGCCAACCAATGACTAAATTTTTGTTACCTTTCGAGTGCCCGGATACTTTCCGGATGTACGTCGAGGCCCATTGATAAACGAGGTATCTATATGGCACGCATTGTCAGAATTCATGAATACGGTGACGCCAGCGTTCTGAAGCTGGAGGATCTGGAAGTATCGGCACCAGCAGCAAACGAGGTGCAGATTAGTGTTAAAGCTATTGGCTTGAACCGAGCCGAAGTGATGTTCCGCAATCACGCATACCTACAAGAAGCGGAGTTCCCCAGCCGCTTAGGCTACGAGGCCGCAGGCATCGTAACGGCAGTTGGGAGCGACGTAACCGAGATCACTATTGGTGACTCGGTCGCTCTGATCCCACCTTTGGATATTGCTCGCTGGGGCACCTACGGCGAGTTGGCCAATGTACCAGCCCACCTGGTGGTAAAGAGCCCTGAGAACTTGTCCTTTGAAGAGGCTGCGGCGTCTTGGATGCAGTACGTCACCGCCTGGGGAGCATTGATTGAACAGGCGAAGCTACGGCAGGGCGATTTTGTCATCGTTACCGCCGCGTCAAGCAGTGTTGGCTTGGCCGCCTTCCAAATAGCTCGAATGGTCGGCGCCACATCGATTGCGATCACTCGAACTCACGCGAAGAAGCAAGCCCTGCTTGATGCAGGCGCTGCGCATGTCATCGTCAGCGATGAAGAGGATATCGTCGAGCGTGTTATGACGATAACTGCCGGTCAAGGCGCTCGCGTTGTATTTGATCCTGTAGGCGGGCCGTCCTTCGAACCTCTCACGCAGAGCATGGCGCGGGGCGGAATTTTGCTGGTGTACGGCGCACTCAGCTCTGAACCGACACCATTTCCACTGTTTACCGTGCTGGGCAAAAGCCTGACTTTGAAGGGTTATCTCTACGCAGAGATTGTGGCCGACCCTGAAGCCCTGGAGAGAGCGAAGGCTTTTATTCTGCAAGGGTTGAAGTCCGGCGCGTTGCGCCCGATCATCGCAAAGACATTCGCACTTAGCGACATCCAGGATGCCCATCGTTTCCTTGAAGCCAATCAGCAGATCGGCAAGATCGTGGTAACTGTCTGACCAGCAATTATGGGGCTGAGAGCGTAATCCTTCGGCCCCGATTCAAGCCAGCCCTGATGACCGCTATTGGCCGACTCTGTTGAAAAAGTAGCTGCTCCCCCATGCTGTCGGCAGAATTGCTCTGTCAGCTAGCGCGGGGACGGTGAGCCGCCGCATCGTCAGGGCACAGCGTTGCTCAATCATTGATTTGCTCAACTACGGCATTGCCAGCAAAACTTTGTCCAGGGTCAAACTGGAGCTTGCGCGCCGTGGCGGGCAGTAGTTTTGTCAGTTTGTCCAAATGCGCCGTTTGGCCGGCGTCAGTTTCGCGGCGGTCTCCAGCCGTACATATACCAAACGCCTCTGGTCATCCGCCGCGTCGCAACTCCCTGACACCCCGGCCCAGCTTGCGGCGCAGCAGGGCCCGCAGGGTCGCCCCATCCGAATACCCGACCTGTGTGGCGACCTGGTCGACGCTGGCGTTTCCGGTGCGCAAGAGATGGACGGCATGCTCCACGCGCAGGTCCTGGAAATACGACAGTGGTGTCTTGCCCAAAACGCTTTGCAGCCGCCGCGCCAAGGTGCGCTCGCTTGTGCCCGCGGCGCTGGCCGCCTCCGCCAGCGAGAACCCCTGCGCGAGCCGACGTCTGGCCCAGCTCTCGAAGCGCTCCACCATTGGGTCGGCATGCGCAAGGTGGTCGGGAATCACGAACTCGGCTTGCGAACTGCGTGCCTCGACCAGCAGATAGCGTGCCACCAGGGCCGCCAGCGCCGGACTGCGCCCCCGGATGATGTGCAAGGCCAAGTCAACGTGGGCCAAAGCGGCACCCGCGGTAGTGAAGCGTGTCGAGTTCACGATCATGCGTGACTCGTCCAACGTGACGTTCGAATAGCGCTGCCGAAACATCGGCCCCAGCCACCATGACGTCGTCGCACGATGCCCATCAAGCAGGCCACTCTCTGCAAGTAAGAAACTACCGGAGCAGGCGGCACCAAGGTGCGCGCCAGCGGTGGACCACAGCTGTAGCGCGGCGACCGCATCGGGCACGTCGGGGCGTGTGAGCCGAGCCGAGAGCGTGTCAGGCATCTTGTCACCAAACGCGGGCACGAGCACGACGTCTGGTTCCGGCACACCACGCGCAGTGACCACGGGGACCGTCAAGCCCTGCGCCGTTAGGATGCGACGCCGCACGCCCACCAGCGTGAGCTCTATGTGCGCGGGAGCCTGTGGCAGCGAGCTCGACATCGCATTGGCCAAGCCCACTGTGTCAGTGAGCGCCGCAAGCCCCAGATCAAACACGCCATCACAAACAAGGATATGAAGTTTCATGGCAATAATGATATCAAAGTTGTCATTTTTGTCTATATAAATGGTTGTCATGAAGACTTAGACTGCAGGCTCGTCGGTGCTTTCACCTAAACCATTTACCCAAAGGATTACAATATGACCAAGCTCGCCCTGTTTGTTCGCCTCGAAGCCAAACCCGGCCAGGAGGCTGCGCTTGCCGACTTCCTGGCCAGCGCACTGCCGCTCGCCAACGCCGAATCCGGCACCACTGCCTGGTTTGCATTGAAGTTTGGCCCTTCGACGTTCGGTGTGTTCGATGCCTTTGCCGATGAGGCAGGTCGCCAGGCACATCTGAACGGCCAGATCGCCGCGGCCTTGATGGCCAACGCCGCGACCTTGCTCAGTTCTCCGCCCAATATCGAGAAGGTCGAACTGCTTGCAGCCAAACTGCCTGCATGACAACCCGGCCTTGACTCAATCAGGTCACGCTGCGTAGGGCCACACGGCCCTACGCAGCCCCCCTCGATTGCCGGGGGGATGTTCGGCGACAATTAGGATGACCAGTTGACGACAATTCTCTTGGCCGGTTGGGTGTCTCAATAGGTACCTTGTTTTCTGTTCGGAGTTCAAGGTGCCAAGAATATTAGACGCGCATACATGTAAAAGCGAAGCTCACCTGAGATTACGGTAAGGCGCATTCCTTAAGTACTCTTAGCTATCTAAGCCCAGAGAGGAGGACAAGCGCAAGGACGACGCGGAATTGAAGTCGGAGCTGTTGAACGTGCTTCGTCGCTATCTCCGCCCGGAGTTCATCAACCGCATTGATGAGATCATCGTGTTCCACGCGCTCGACCGCAAACAGATCCGTGACATCGTAGGCCTGCAGCTCGAACGCGTGAAGCGTATCGCGCACGGGCAGGGCTTGACGGTGGAGTTCGACAACTCACTCATCGACCACTTGGCGGATGTCGGCTACCGGCCGGAGTTTGGGGCGCGCGAACTTCGTCGCCAGATCCGATCCCTGATCGAGACGCGCCTTGCGAGTGCCGTGTTGCGGGGCGACATAGAGGAAGGTGATAGCCTGCGCTTCGTCTACGACGATGATCGAAGTGAAATCCGCTGGGAGAAGGAAGCAAAGGTGCCCAGGGTTTACCTTCGCGTAGTGGGCTATAGTGCTATAATAACCCCACTCAGTATTTTCCTAACCCGTCAACCTGAGGTCATTATGGCCGAGTCGACCCACAATCCGAACGGTCAGCCGGCCTCAACCGACACCGTGTATGGAATGCCGGCCTATGCCGATAGGGCGGCGGCCGTGAACGAAGTGCATGCACGCCCACACCTCATGATTCAGGCCCCGAGGGAGATGTTGCAGTTCGCTTTCATGACTGGAGGAAATTTGACCAAGGATAAGTTGGCGATGAATGAGTTGTCTGATCGTCTCCGCGTGGCTGAGCCTGACCAATCTACCGCATTTCATGGCTTGACCTGGGAAGACGGAGGACTGCATTGCGAAAAGCACTCGGAGTATTCGACGTATCTGTGGTGTGCCGAGCTTGACCCCGAAACAGGAGAGCCATGCGGCGAGAATCCGTTCAAGCATGGATTCATCCCTCCAGGCCCGGTGGTATCGGGCGTGCGCCTGACCTTTCTTCCATGGACTTCAGATACTGAGAAGGAGGTAGATCGCTTCGATCCTTCCAGCCTTTGTTACTTGCTAGTAGAAGGTGGGGACGCTGCCATCCTCACCGATTTCCGACAGGATGACGACGGCCTGACGCACATCCTGATCCTTGCTCGTGATTTGAAACCCGCGCGAGCGGGGGCGCTGGGCAATATCGATCCGCGTAATGTAGGCAAATGAATTGAAACCCGCGCGAGCGGGGGCGCTGGCGCAACGTCTTCTGGAGATTGAGACCTATCGGACTTTAGCGTTATTGTCGTTGCCGTTGACCAGGTCAATGACGACGGAGCTGCGAAGCATGGAGTCACAACTGGCCATGATGACTGATGAGATGTCGACGAACTCGGAATCGCGGCGTGACAATCACCTTCTACTGTCAGAACTGACCAGTCTGGCGGCAAAACTGGAGGCCTGCGTTGCTGCGAATCTCTATCGATTTGGCGCCAGCCGGGCTTACTACGAGATTGTTGAAGAGAGGTTGGCAGCGCTAATGGAGGAGAGCGTATCCGGATACTTCACCTGGCGGGATTTCCTTCAGCGCCGTATTGCGCCTGCGATGCGAACCTGCCTTTCGGTTAAAGAGCGCCAGGCCAAGCTCTCCGACGAACTGACCCGAAACATCTCACTGCTGCGCTCCTGGGTCGATGTCGAACTGGAACGCCAGAATCGGGACTTGCTGGCGTCGATGAATAACCGGGTCAAGCTGCAATTGCGTCTTCAGCAAACGGTTGAAGGCCTGTCTGTGGCAGCAATTTCATATTACGTCGTGAGTCTTTCAGGCTATTTCCTGAAGGGAATTCCATTCATTTACGATGTTGTCACACCGGTGATGTCGGTACTGGTACCCGTCGTGATGCTGTCGATCTGGTGGAGGGTTCGTCGGATCAGACATGCCCACGAGGATCCCTCGGCGTTGGAAAAGTCTTAATACGATCTACCGGCTGAAGCGCGGAATGGGGTAATCGTGGAGCGTCCAGTAGGGATGCCAGCATTTAATGGACCCAGTCATCTAATCTCTTGGGGTAGGGGTAGGGCAGCGAGCAAGGCCGGCTGATGGGACCCGGCTTCAATTTTTGGTTTCAATTTCTCCAATGACTATAGCGAGAGTCGCGCTATGCTAATCTTCATCTAAGCTTGGATATACTAGGCGGGCTTTACAGGGTCCCACTCCTAAGTCCGCTAGCTACGTCGTCAAGGAGCGCTTATGACCAAGGCTCAAAACGAGGTCTACACCAAGCAGCCCGCAGCAGAAGGGATCCAGACGGTTAACCCATGCCGAAAAGTGGTGGGCCTAGTACCTGCTCCGGAGATGTCCGCTGAGATGGCCGAAAAGGTAATCGACCAGTTACCCGAACTTCTGGCCAACTACGTCGATGACCGGTTGAGCTGGGAGGTTCAACTCATCGTTGATCCGTTGATCGGCGCTGCAGAGGTTTCCACCTATATCATCGGGAGTATTCTCGAATACAAGCGGCATCAGCAGTGGGACTACGCGATTTGCATTACCGATTTGCCGATCTTTAAGGACGGGCGCTTCGTAATCGCTGAAACCAGCACGGTGCATGGCGTTGCGATGATTTCATTGCCTGCCTTCGGCATTACCGCAATACGTCGTCGCCTGAACGAAGCGATCCTGCAACTGGTCAACGAATTGCACCATGGCAGTTCCGAAGAGGACCGTACTCGTCAGGAGCAGCGTACCCAGCAATCCGATAAAGTCCACGAGAGTCTGCGTGGCAAAGGTGCGCGGCAACTATTGGGCAGGCACCTCTACGAGAAGCTGTTTCCGATACGGCGGGTCACGCGATCGGGCGAGGGAGAGTCCTTCGACGTACGCTTCATTGCTGATTCATGGATTAACGGCAATCTTCGCATCCTGGCAGGCATGGTGCGCGCCAACCGCCCCTGGACCATCTTTCCTGCTTTCAAGCGCGTCATCGCCGTCGCGTTCGCGACCGGCGCCTATGGTCTGGTGTTTCCCACCCTTTGGCAGCTCAGCGCCAATTATGGCCGGCCACGCCTTGTTCTTCTGATGGGAGTGGCCATGGTGTCGATGATTGCCTGGATCATTATTGCCCACACGCTTTGGGAACCGATAAAAAACGCCCGATCACCACGTCTGGTTCGGCTCTATAACACGGTCACTGTCCTGACGCTGAGTGCCGGGGTCGTATTCTATTACGTGATCCTGCTGGGTCTGTTCTGTTTCACGGTCCTCGTTTTCATTCCGGCCAACATGCTGGAAGAGCAACTCGGCCAAGCGGCCAGCCTTTTAGATTATACTGCCCTTGCTTGGCTCGCGACTTCGGTTGCCACCATCGCTGGTGCCCTGGGGGCCGGATTGGAAGATGAAGAAACCGTCAGAAACGCTACTTATGGCTACCGGCAGCGACGCCGCAACCAAGAAGCGGATAAGCGCTGATGCGCGGCGACAATTAAAAGACGCAACTAAACGTGGAGCGGCCTTCTATTGCCTCTTTGTTTTCGTGATCAACCATTGTTCTTTGGTGGTGTCCATGCCAGTGTTTCGTCCTCGGTTAGCCGTGCGTCCTCACGCATGGCGTGATCCAATGACTCTTCGAGCTTCATGAACAACTCCCCGTAGCGCGGGCTGAAGTGGATGCCTTCTTCTATATTGCGCCATGTGTCGAACAGTTGATCTTCGTGGGCTTTTTCACTGGCGATAAAGGAGTGGGTCATGCGACGGGCCCGTTGTGGGTGGACGCCCATGGCCGTGAGGGCCTCGCCGCCGAGTTCCAGAGCGGAGTAGTAGGTCTCGCTCACCACGTCGTCGGCGCCGGCTTCACGCAGCTCGTAACCATGGCCGCGGTCGAAGGCGCGGGCCAGTATCCAAACCTCCGGGTAAAGCTGTTTGACGTGACGCACCAGGCTCACGGCCCGGTCGCGGTCATCGATGGCGACGACGAGCAGGCGTGCCTCGGCAATGCCGGCGGTTTCCAGTAGCTGGATGCGGGTGGC
>NZ_JABWCV010000043.1 GCF_013371085.1 Vreelandella maris
AAACGATGTCCTCGATCATCTGCCAACGCTGATCAGAAAGCTCGTAACGGCCTGTCATATCGCCCTCCTGCTCAATGAACGGAGATAGCGTAACATTTATGACTTTTCAGACAGAACCTAGATCATCCCGCTATCAAAGAAAGAGCTTGTTGAAGATAACCCTTGAAAACAGGATAGTTTTCGCTCATTGGAAAATGGCCAATTTCCTTCATCTCGATGAACTTTGCTCCTTTTATTTGCTCAGCGGTACGACGCCCATCTTCAGGTGTGGTTAGGTAATCATATTCCCCTGTCAACATAATCAAAGGGCACTGAGATGTATCAATCTCAGAAAGTTTATCTCTGAGGTCATGGTCTACAGAGTAAAAATGAAGGTCTCCTTTAAATGCTTCAGAACCCTGCGTGTAGTAGAACCATGTTTTCCAAATATCTTTCTCTGGAGATTGCGGAGCCATAAGATCCCATACCCCGCTTCCACATACTTGCGCTGCGTTAGCATGAGGATGATGCCACCAATCCAAGTAAAAGCCAGGTGCGTAATCAGCTCCTTCAACAGGGATAATAGCCTCAAACCTTGAGGGGAAGCGATGAGCAAGCTGGAGCGCAACATTCCCCCCGAAAGAGCAACCCATGAATATAGGTTTCTCTAATTCTAGAGCATCGCAGAATGCGACAATAAAATTAGAGAAGTGGTCAGCAGTCAACTTGTACTCTTCTTTCCACCATTCTGTATTTTCGGGAGGGTCCGACTTCCCATGTCTGGGAAGGTCGTAAGCAATCACCTTATAATTTGATGTTATGCTTTCGTCCTCCAGAAGGTCACGCCACTGGTGGTTATGGCAACCTGCTGTATGCTGGCAGACCAGAGGCTTCCCTTGGCCACTCTCCAGATAGAAAACCTTATAGTCCAAGCCATCAACACTAACTTTTACATAGCGACCGGTAACGGAATAATCATTGTTCATGAAAAACCTCCTTTTCCTTTTTCTTATACTAGATTCAAACTGGGGTGCCTGTGGTTCTAAGCAAAATCACTTGGCGAGTAAAGCACCGCAGATTTTGCATAAGAACTAAAACATCGCCTTCTATCTTCATATCGCGTCGAAAAGTAGCAGACCAAATACCATGATACATAGGCTTAGGAACAGGCTTTCCAAACTCCCCCCAAGTTTCAGCACTGGCTCGGATTGCAAACTGATATCTAACATCTAGAGGGCCGGGGTCTACCGTTATATCTACAACCTTTCCTTTATAAACCTCTACGACAAACTGATGCTGTTCCATGTCAAGAAGATATGAGCATGTGAAATGCTTACCATGCGCCTCAATCTCTGGATCACTGTTTGAAGCCTTAGAAAAGGTTTTCACCCAGTTTTCGCAATTAACACCCTTATTTTCTGGCGTCATCTCTTTCTCCTGAGGTTATTCTTGTGACACTTACACTAATATTAGTTTCCGCCCCATAGATTAAATTCTCTCTATGGCTATCATGCCAAGCCTAAAGATACTAGGCTTGTGTTAAGAAAATAGCTGAACGGAAGCATGTTTATAAATTTAAAGTGACTATGATTTATAGAAAAAAGCTATTATTGTTTTGCCAGCTCCCAGAGTTCGGGCATTTCTTAGGGTTGCTGCCCAATGAGATGGGCTGTGGCTCGGGCGAGGCCTGCAGGCACCGTTTACGTGACTGGCGCGAAGCGGGCCCTCATGGATAGCGCCTGTAGACAGCTAAGATTCCGGTACGGGGGTGAGTGATGAAGTGGCACGGCTCCAATGCCGGGATCATCGGTCACGTTCCCGGCATCTCACCTAACTCGCTGTAACAATCTGGACTTATACGGCGTACCCTTCCCTCCTTTTGCCTTTGCCCCCTGGAGGGGACGATGCCAGCACCGAGGGTTCCCATGTGAACCCCCCGGCCGGATCGAGAACTGCCAGATTGGCGTGCTCCTCGGCTATGCCAGTTACTGGGGACAGGGATTGATGGATCGCGCTCTGTTCTGCCCCGGGGTTGGGCGGAGGACCGTGAACGCTGCCGCCAGGCGGGCATCCGGAGGACGTGAGTCACAAGCCCAAGATGGAGTTGGCCCGGGAGATGCTGGTCCGGGCACTTGATAGCGGCGTCACGCCCGCTGGGTGACGGGAGATGCCGTTTATGGCGAGTCCTTTCGGTTGCGCTGGACGCTGGAGGAGCGCGGTCAGGGCTATGTGATGGCGGTCAGCCGCAAGGCGCATGTCTGGCAGGGGCTGGAACAACGTAAAGTGGGCGTCCTGCTGGAAGCCCTGCCCGGGGACGCCGGCTGGACCCGGTTCAGCGCTGGGGCGGGTAGCCAGGGACCCCGGGAGTATGACTGGATCTATCTGCCGGTGAATCTGGGCCCTTCCGAGGGATGGCAGCGTGGGTTGCTGGTACGTCGTTCCCTGGACACCGGACAGGAAATGACCGCTTATTTCACCTTCGTGCCCTGCGGTACGTCACTCGACGACCTCGCTCTGGCGGCCGGGGCCCGGTGGAATATCGAGCGCTGCTTCCAAGAAAGCAAATCGCAACTGGGGCTGGATCAATATGAGGTGCGGACCTAGTGAGGCTGGTATCGCCATATCACGCTGGTGATGGCGGTCTATGCCCTGCTAGTCACGTTGCGCCGGCGCCAGCTGAAAAAAAGCCTGTTGCTGAGCCTGGGTGGGTAAGGCCGGTCGTGCTCTCCTTGGCCGAAATGCGGCAATGGCTGTGCCTCACCCCCATTGCCCAGCGACGAAGACGGCTGGAAGATGCGCTGCACTGGTCCCGATGGCGAAGGCTTCACCAACGTGTCGCCCAGTATTTATCACTGGGTAAGGCGCCAGCGGACAAGGGGAAGCATCATCACCTTATCTCTCGATGATAAAGACCGTGGTTTTGTTTGGCCGTTAGGTGCGTCATGAAGCTAGGATGCAAAAATTAATATCGGCCACAAACCAGCTGATGCTGCGGTTGCGGCCGATTAGGAGAGAAAAATTTTAGCTTTTGAAAATCCGTTCAAATACTTGTGTATGCCCCCTCAAGAAAAAGGATACTGACGAAATTTCTTCTGAACAGATACCCACTTAACTGTAGTAAACTCTTCAATAGCCCACTCACCACAATAGCGCCCTAAGCCTGAATACTTCTCTCCACCAAAGGGAACGTTAGGTTCTACGTTTATTGTCTGATCATTGACATGGATCATTCCTGTTTTTATTTTTCTCGCAATGGTTAGGCCTCTTTCCAAGGAAGCAGAGAAAACTGCGCCGCTTAGGCCAAAGGGTGTCCCATTAGCAACCTCGATCGCCTCTTCCTCACTATCCACTGGAATTATAACGGCAACAGGGGAAAAAATTTCATTTTTCGCAACCGCCATGTCATTGGTCACATCCGAGAGAATAAACGGCTCCATGACGTTTCCGCTCACCTCACCTCTCTTAACCAAATTTGCTCCTTCTCTGATGCTCTCTTCTATTAACTCCAAGGCTCTATCTACCTGATTACGGTTAATTAACGGCCCAATAACCGTATCATCATTTGAAGGGTCTCCTGCTTTTATTCTAGCCGTAGCTTCCTTGAACTTTTCTACAAAAGGCTCATAAACCTTTCTATCTACAATAATACGGTTAATCGCAATACAGATTTGTCCTGAATGCATGTATTTCCCGAAAGCTGCCGCAGATACAGCTTGATCAATATTGGCATCGTCAAGTACTATGAACGCATTGTTACCGCCTAGCTCAAGCGCAGGCTTCTTGAGATTTTTCACTGCTACAGCGCCAACATGTCTTCCTGCATTAGTTGACCCTGTGAAAGAGATAACTTCAGGAATAGGGTGCTCAACGAAATAATCTTCTATTTCTTCAAGGTCGGCCACCACTACATTTAAAACACCATCAGGCAAACCGGCCTCTTCAAAAATTTTTGCGATCATCAACCCACCTGAAATTGGCGTTTGCGCATCAGGTTTGAGAACGACACTATTCCCTGTAGCAATAGCGGGAGCAATTACACGGACTGTCAAATAAAGAGGCCAGTTCCATGGCGTGATTGCTCCTATCACCCCCACTGGGTCACGGTAAATGTGATTCTCTTTCCCAGGGACAGAAGAAGCGCGTACTTTTCCTTCCATTTGTAGCGGATATTTTGCTGATTCTTTTACATCTGCAATAGAACAATCGACTTCAACACTTGCCTTTAACTTTGAACTACCTGATTCACTGACCAGCAATTCAACAAGCTCGTCTTTCTTTGCTTCTAGCAAGCTAGCCACATTTTCTAGAAGAGTGACACGCTCGTATGGGCTTGTATCACTCCAGCTCCTCTGAGCTGTCTGTGCCTTCTCGTAAGCCTCTGCTATATCTTTTTTACTGGCATAATTTAAAGTAGCGATGATACTACTATTGTAAGGATTTGTTACCTCACACCTCTTGGCGCTTGATCCTTCTTTCCATTCCCCATTGATAAATATTTTATTCCACCCGGCATACTTTTCAACACTTTTAGTATCTAGCATAAACCCCTCCTTATATTTCAGCTACCAACAATCTTTATTCTTGATAGCTGAAAACAATTACTTGTTTTTATTCACCGTAATGAAAGTTAGCTTCAACTACAAGAACAGAATAGTGCCCACCGGCTCACAGTGCCTTGTTTAGGACTATGGGTTCTTGGTTATAAGTATTGATATTTGCCTTAGAGTCTGACCCTTTGAACATTACCTAGCTCGAATAGCCACAGCGGTATGTACGGTCTGGCGGCGGTCTCAATGACCAGTGCAGCCTGGCGGGCTATCGGGCACGGCTGGTACGTCATCGGCCTCGTCGGCGCCCCAAGCTACATCCCGACGGGGAGCTATTCGAGCTGGTGGCCTATCTGCTGCGCAAGTACAGGTCTCCTCAGCAAATAGCCCGCACACTGAAGGGCATGTTTCCTGACGATGCTCAGCGCCAGGCCTCTCACGAGGCCATCTACAACGCGCTCTATGTGATGCCCCGCGGCAGCCTCAAGAAAGAGCTTATCGCTTGCCTGAGGCAGAGCAACGGTAAACGCCGGCCACGCAGCCGTAGCAAGGATCGACGCGGTCAGATTCCTGATCTGGTCAGTATCCACCTGCGACCGCCCGAGATCGAGGATCGCCTGATGCCCGGCCACTGGGAGGGTGCTCTGATCATGGGTGCCAACAACCGATCCGCCGTCGGCACGCTGGTGGAGCGCACCACCCGGTTGGTGCTCCTGGCGAAGCTGGACGGCACTACCGCCACGGCCGCTGCTACCGGGTTCAGCGACAAGCTGAATGAGATACCGCGATCCCTGCGCCTCTCCATGACCTACGATCAGGGCAGAGAGATGGTGAAGCACACCGAAATTACCCAGCGGACCGGCACTGCGATCTATTTTGCAGACCCGCACAGCCCGTGGCAGCGCAGCTCCAACGAGAATACCTACTATGGCATGGCAGTACCTGCCGAAGGGTACTGATCTCTCGGTATACAGCCAGGATGAACTCGATGCGATTGCTGATTCGCTGAACACAAGGCCACGCAAGACACTGGGTTGGCGGACGCCGCTTGAGGCTTACGCGGACGTTCTCAAGAAATCAGTCGCTGGACCAGACACACTTCAATAGTGTTTCGCTTGGAACTTGTAACCGCCCTTCGATTGCGCCGGAAAATGTAATCACAATCCGCATGGCAATGGCCTGATTCCTAAAGCTGCCCAAGTACGTAGCTTCCCGCTGGTCGAGCGTGACGGCTTCCTGTGGATCTGGATGGGCGATGAGCCGGCCGACTTTGGTCGGGTTCCGGAATGCGGCGAGCTAGTAAGCGGTCATCCCAATAGCGTTGGTTACACTTATGCCGGTCAACGGCAACTATCAGCTCATCACCGATAATGTGATGGACCTCAGCCATATTGATCACGTCCATGGCGAAATTATCACCACTCGTGGCCAGCTGACACCTCTGGTCCCTAAGGTCACGGACGACGAACGTTCGGTGATGGCGCGCTGGGAGTGGACACAGGCCCCGGCCATGCTGATTTTTAACCAGTTCCTACCCGACCCGGACGGTGAGGCGCGGCACTTTTTCAACATCACCTGGACACCGCCAGGTAACATCCAACTTTCTGTCGGCGCCACCCAGGATGCGGAGGCCAGTCTTGATCTGGATGGCTGCACCGCGCAGTACGATCTTCACACCGTCACGCCGGAAAGCGCCGATCGCACGCACTACTTCTTCGCCACAAGGCGCAATCATCGTGAGGATGATGGCGAATATAACGAGCAGAAGATCAAGGCAATGCATGCGGCCTTCGAGGATGAGGACGTGCCGATTATCGAGGCAGTACATGCGGAGATGAAGACCACCGACTTTTTCAGTCTCAGCCCCGTATTAATGAGCAACGATGTTGCCCCTGTAAAAGTAAGAAAGCTGCTTAGCAAGCTGATCAGTAAAGAGCATCAAGCAAGAGCAGAAAAAGTAGCTTACTGACTTGTTAAGAACCGGTCAGCCCTAAGTGCCCCTGCCGCAAGGCAAGCGAGCGCTTAGGGCTACCACCTATCCGCGCCGGTGAACACGTCCTGCCCGAAGCCAACGGCAACCGTTCGCGCGAAGAGGGCATACTCGCTGCTGGCAACCTTGCTCCTGGTACTGTTTGATCTTACCCAGCATTGGTGGACACCGATTTAAGCGATCATTCGGGCCTCGAAGGCCTCAGGGCTGATCATCCCAATCGCACTGTGCCGGCGCTGCCGGTTGTAGTCCATCTCGATGTACTCGAACACCTGCCGCCGCATGGCCTCTCGGGTCTCGAATCGCTTGCCATGGATCGCCTCGACCTTGAGGCTGTAGAAGAAGCTCTCGGCGCAGGCGTTGGTGTAACAGTTGCCTTTGGCACTCATACTGCACTGGAGAACGTGCCGGGTCAGTAGCGACTGGCGCTACGCCAAACATAACGTGTATAGGCACGGCTACTATCAGGTCCAGCGGGGTGCCATAAACCAATGTAGATCTGGAAACTGGCCTAGACGAATGCCACTAGGGCCTGTTGACGTTTCACATGGGTAGCCAGAGGTAACCACACGCCATGGCTACCATGCTCTCGTAATTCCGCTTCAGCTTGTCATAGCGGAACGCCACTGCGCGGTAGTGCTTTAACCGCGCAAAGGCGTTCTCGATCAGATGTCGGTAGCGATACAGCCCTTTGTCTAGGTCGGCATTGCCTTTGATCGAGTTACGTTTCCTCGGGATTACCGGACGGGCCCCCTGGTCCTCGATCTGCTCACGGATGCGTTCACTGTCATAGCCCTTATCAGCCACAATCGCCTCGCCAGAAGGCAGTTGGGCTATCAGACCGGGGGCTTCGGTACTGTCGTTGATGTTGCCTCCCGTCAGCCTGAAAGCCACAGGTAATCCATAGGCATCAACCGCCAGATGGATCTTGCTCGTGTGGCCCGCCCGGCTCTTGCCGATGGCCTCAGGCTGTCTACTGGCAGCGCCGGCACTGTTCTGGTGAGCCTTGATATAAGTCCCATCGACGAACATCCACTCGAAGTCAGGCTCTTCAATCAGGGCGTTGAATACCCTGAGTAGCTTGCCTGCCGCCGACCAGGCATTGAAGCGCTTGTAGACCGAGTTCCAACACCCGAATGCACGGGGCAGGTCCCGCCATGGGCAGCCCACGCGCATCCGGTAGAGGATGCCTTCTACCGTCATCCGCAGATCAGGCTTGCGGTAGATACTGATTTCACCATTAGTTTTTAATGAACGGGTGAGGCTTTCAGCAGTTTCCTGACATGATCACGACGTCGCTTTATCCACGATGTCGTACGTTTAAGCCATTGCCCTAAGCCCAGTGCATCCTTGAACGTCAAGTTCGCCCGTTTGCGTTTTATCCAACTCCATAAGGACTCCGTTGGATTCAGCTCAGGCGCATAAGGCGGCAGCGGCTCCAAACTCAGACGTGCCTGAACGTCGGGGTGGCACAGCCACTCACGAACTTCTCGGCAGCGATGAACCGGGGCATTGTCCCAGATGACTCGCAGCTTGCCGCGCCAGTACCGGAGTAGTGTTTTCAGGAAGGTGACGATGGTAGCCCCGGTGACGGTTCCCTGCGTCCAACTGTAATAGGATCGTCCCTGAAATGATACGGCGCCCATTACCATGTGGCGAGGCGACTGCCCTCGCTTGCCTTTGACGGCAGGGGTTCTGCCCACAGGAGCAAAGGTCTTCCGGTGATGCGAGCAGAGGTGGAAGCTCGACTCATCCACGAAGATCAGGGTTTTCTTCTGCTCCTGGGCCTGTTTTTTTAATTCCGGCCAGATCACGTCTCGCCAGTGTTCGATAGCGGCTTCGTCGCGGCGGATATCCTGTCGTTTGGGCTTCTGCCAGGACCATCCCCACCGCTTAAGAAGCCGCCCCATATGCGTCTGGCTGTAGCGAACGCCCGTCAGCCGGTCTACCGAGTCGGCAATGCGCTGTATCGTCCAGCGCTGGTCCTCATAGCCAAGCCATCAGGCCCCAACGTCTCCAGCACAGTCAACACCTGAGAAATCTTCTCATCAGACAGCGATGTTGGCCGCCCGGAGCGGGGCTGTGTCTTCTGGGCTTCCTCGCCACCTTGCCGGGCCCGTGCCACCCATTGGCTGACTGCGCCCTGGGTGACCTCCAACCGTTTGGCAGCTTCCTGTTGAGTCATCCCCTGGTTGATCCACTTCACGGCCATGATTCGACGGTACTCTTCAGCTTTCTCTGGCAACATACTCGCTGGACAAACCGTGGCACTGAGATAACTACAGTGTATTAGGTACTTAGGGATTCGTCAGTAGCCTGTTGAACCAGAATTTTCTCCAGCTTCGACCAGAGCTCGTCATTGAGCATCAATCGGGGCATTGCAAACTCGCAGAGTGTCGGTGTGAGAACCTCAATTCTGCGGGTCTGCTCTTATTCAACAACGTCCCTCTCGTGAAACGTCAACAGCCCCTAGGGAGGCGGGGCAAACTTTTTCATACCTGTACCTCGGCGACGAAGATCGCCTGCTGTGTAAGGACTGGCAACAAGGGATACGCTGGCAGACGTCGGCCGGAGCCTGTCGTATTGCAATGACACCGCAATGCCGCTGCCGTTGCAGGGCGCGGCCGCCATCCTAGTCGACTTGAGACCAAGTTAGGAGTAGCGGTAAAGCCCTGTCCATTAACGAATTTTGATGCACCTCATCACAGTCCGCTATAGGTGACTACCGTGCGATTGGCACGGTAGTCACATCCGATCAGCGCTTGATTTCGCCCAGTAGCCCGGACACCAAAACTCCAAATAGCAGTGCCCAGAACGGCGAGCTGATGCCCATGAAGGAGAACTGACTCATCGCCACGGCTAGCGCAATAAAGGCGCCGATCTGGCAGTAACCGCCCTTTTGGAAGGCCTGCTGCAGTGCGCCGAGCAGTACGCCCAGCATGGCCAGGCCAGCGATCACGACGATCAGCGCCTTGGGGAAAGCCAGGATGAAGGGTACGGCAAGCCCGGCGAATAAGCCGAACAGCGCGAACAGCGCACCGTTCACCAAGGCTGCACCATAACGCAGGTTGCGGTCCTCACCGGCCTGCTCAGAGGAGCATATGGCTGTCATCGGGCCGGCAATGTTAGCGTTGTGACCGCCGAGTAGCCCGGCGAGCATGCCTCCGATGCCACTGATTACCGTCATTGCATTGACCGGAGGGCGGTAGCCCTCTGTAATCAGCACCCCGGTCGCCTGAGCGTTTTCTGCACCAATCACCAGTGCCGTCAGCGGGATGGTGATAGCCAGGAAAGCGTCCAGAGAGAAACTAGGGAGGGTGAAAGCCGGCATGACGAAACCGATATTCACGTCGGCCGGCTGCAGTTGGCCCATGGCGAAGGCCAGGACCAGCCCAACAACGCCAGCCACCAGCACCGGTGGTACCGATTTGGCGAACCGAGTAACGAGGAAGAAGCTCAGCGCCGCGGCTCCTGCGATGATGGGCGCGGTGACAACCGAGTCCACCGCACCGGTGGCGAAGCGGATCAGCGCACCGGCGATCATCGCCATCACGATCGGCATCGGTAGCCAGCGCATTAACCGGCCGATCAACCCGGTGACACCGAGGATCAGCACTAGCAGGCCGCTAATGATGAAGGCCCCGATAGCCTCGCTGAAGGGAATGACACTGAGCGAACCGACCAGGATCGCTGCGCCGGGAATGGTGTAGGCACCGCAGATCGGCTGACGATAACGCAGCGCCATGAAAAGGCTGATCAGGCCGCCCAGCACGTACACGGCGAACAGCCAGGCGACCGTCTGGCCATTGGTCAGGCCCCCTGCTTCGGCGGCATTGATAATGACCAGCGCAGGGCCAGTGCAACCGAACAGCGCGGCGACAACACCTGCACTGATGGACTTCGAGTTGAATGCATGGCGCAAGGGGGTCTTCGTAACTGGTTCGGCATGGGAAGCGTTTGCATCGGGTGCGACGGGGCTAGACATGGGTGTGCTCCGCTAGTTAATTGTTTTATAAGAGCCAGGGCGGTTTGGCATACGGTGGCAGGGCGCTTAGCGCTTAGCCCGCCATCAGGTGCTAGGTCGACGGTTGCCCAGACGTGCAACCGTCGCAGTCACATAGGTATTACTCGCCGCGGAATACGGCCGGACGCTTGCTGTGGAACGCCTCCACGCCCTCCTTGAAGTCCGCCGAGCTACGCAGGCGGCTGTAGCAGTGGCCTTCCATCTCAATGGCGACCTTTAGTGATGCGTCCTCGTTGTCGTTGATCAGTTTCTTCGCCGTACGCTGGGCGAGCGGCGAGAATCGGCGCAGTTCATCGACCATCGCATCGACGGTGCTTTCTAGATCTGCGTCGGGCACGCACTCGGTGACGAAGCCCCAGTCATAACCCTGCTGGCCGGTGATGCGCTTGGCGCGCATAACGATGTGCTTGGTGCGGGTGATGCCGATCATCTTTTGTAGCCGAGCCGAGCCGCCAGAGCCAGGAATCTGGCCGAGGTTTTGCTCGGGCAGAGCATAGCGGGTGGTTTCCGACGCAATGCGAAAATCGCAGGCCAGCGACAGCTCGAAGCCGACGCCGAAGGTGTAGCCGCGGTTGGCCACGATCACCGGCTTAGTGCAGCGCTCCGGCGCGGCGACGTTCCAGGCCAGCTTAGAAACGTGCTCCGGCGAGGCCTCCAAAAAGCCTTTGATATCACCGCCGCTGGAGAAGTGTTCGCCTTGGGCACGTAACACGATCACCCGGATCCCGGAATGGGCATCAAACGCTTCAAAGACCTGGCGCAGGATGTCACGCTGGCTCATGGCGATGACGTTGAACGGCGGGCGGCCGAGGATGATGTCCCCGCGCTCGTGCTCGAGGTTCAGTTCCACGGTGAAGCCGTCGAACTCAGTGCTCAGGAATTGTTCGATCTGCTGAGTATTCATGTAAGTTCTTTCCTCGTGTAAAGCAATAGTGTTAGTTGGCGGAAGTGGGGTGGCCGTAATCGGTCACCAGTACGCGGCGCAAGATCTTGCCGACCGGGGACTTGGGGATCTGGTCGACGAATTCGTAGCGGCGCGGGCGCTTGAAGCGCGCCAGACCCGAGGATACGCAGTGGGCGTCCAGCTCTTCCTCAGTAATCGGATGACGCAGCTTGATGAAGGCGACGACCAGCTTGCCCCATTGTTCGTCGGGTAGGCCGACCACGGCGACTTCCTCGACCGCAGGGTGCAGCGATAGGGCGTTCTCGATCTCCGCCGGGCTGACGTTCTCGCCACCGGTAATGATCAGATCGTCGACACGACCAGTCACGAACAGGTCGCCGTCCTCGTCGAAGAAGCCAGTATCGCTGGTGAAGTACCAACCCTCATGGATCGACTTGGCATCGGCGTCGGGCCGCTTCCAGTAGCCTTCGAAGGCCTCGTCGCTGGACAGGTCGGCGATGATCTGGCCTTCCTCGTTGTACTTGCAGAGGTCGTCCGGCGACTCGCTGCCCAGCGCCACCACGCGAATGCGTTGGTTCAGCGCGCTGCGGCCAGACGAGCCAGGCTTGGCGCTGGCCTTCTGGTCGATGGTGAAGGTGTAGATTTCCGAGCTGCCATAGTGGTTGACGAACAGCTCCGGCTTGAACGCGGCCTCGACACGTTGCAGCAGCCCATCGCTCATGGCCGCTCCGGCGAAACCTAGCTTGGTGACGCTGGCTACCCGCTCGGGGCTGAAGGCCGAATGTTCAATCAGCATGTGGTAGAGCGTCGGCACCAAGTACAGGTTGGTGATCTTCTCGCGCTCGATGGCGTCCAGCGTGGCTTCCACATCGAACTTTGGCACGCAGACGAAATGCCCGTCTAGCAATGCCATCGACAGTAGCGAACGCACGCCCATGGTGTGGTAGAGCGGCATCACGCCGAGGGTGCATTCCTCTTGGCCGTACATGTTCTGCGCTACGTGGGCGACCGCGGCGGCGCGCTCGGCGCGGTGGCGGCGCGGCACGCCCTTAGGCCGGCTGGTGGTGCCGGAGGTGTAGAGCATCAACGACCAGTCCTCGGGACCGGCACGCAGGATGATTTCGCTCGGCGTTTCGGCGCACAGTTCTTCGAAGCTGATCGCGCTATCGTTGCCCGGCTGGCCAACACTGACGCACTGCCAGGTGCTCCTGCCGCAACCGGCAACGGCTTCTTGGGCTGAATCGTCATGGATAACCACACGCGCTTCGGCGTCATTGGTGCACCAAGCGAGTTCGTCGGCGGAGGAGCGCCAGTTGAGCGGGGTCATTATGATACCGCTGAACTGGCAGGCCCAGTGCAGGGTCGCCATCTGCCAGCG
Source organism: Vreelandella maris (assembly GCF_013371085.1). Taxonomy (GTDB): domain Bacteria; phylum Pseudomonadota; class Gammaproteobacteria; order Pseudomonadales; family Halomonadaceae; genus Vreelandella; species Vreelandella maris. The sequence continues at coordinate 12,823 of NZ_JABWCV010000043.1, forward strand.
GTTCTGCATCACCGCCACGAGGTGGTCACCTTTTTTCAGGCCGAGCCTTTCGAGGCCGTGCGCGGCACGCTGGATGTCGCTGAACCAAGCCTCGTAGCTCTTCTTCAGGTCGCCGTCGCTGATCGCTATGGCATTGGGGCGCCGCTCGACCGCGGCGAGAAAGCTGCGTCCAAGGTCAAACATCGTTGTTGTTCTCCACAAGTGTTTCTTGTCGTTGCTGCGCCACTTCTAGCACCGCCCGGACCATGCCGGTGTAGCCGGTGCAGCGGCACAGATGCCCGGAGAGCATGTCGCGAACTTGGGTTTCGTCCGGGCTCGGGACGCGCTCGAGGAATTCCACGCAGGACATCAAGATGCCCGCGGTGCAGAAGCCGCACTGCAGGGCGTGATGGCGGCTGAAGGCCTGCTGCAGGTCGTTCATGATGTTGTCGCGTGACAGCGACTCCACCGTGTCGATCCGGCGCTCGTGGGCCTGCACGGCGAGCATTAGGCAGGAGCGTGAGGCAACGCCATCGACCAGCACGGTGCAGGCGCCGCAGACGCCGTGTTCGCAACCGACATGCACGCCGGTGGTGCCCAATTCGTGTCGCAGGAAATCACACAGCTGCATGCGTGGCTCGGCGAGCCCTTCGCGTTGACGGCCGTTGAGTTCTATCTGTATGGGGAAGCGCTGATCAGCTCGCACGTGCATGGTCGTTGTCCTCGATCAGTTGTTGGCCCAGTTCCCGTACCAACTGGCGGCGGTAGGGTGCGCTGGCGTGCACGTCGTCTTGGGCGCCAAGCGACCAGGCCAGGGTATTGAGTGAATCCTTCAGTTCTGCCCCCAAGGGCAGGCGGCGCAACGTTGGCCGGTCGGCGACGCCGCCGACACCCAGGTCCACCTCGCCTTGGCGGATACAGGCGGCGAGCGCCACCAGGGCGAAGTCACCGTGGCGCATGGCGACCTCGTGGAAGCGGTAGATCACGTCGGCCTCACGCAGTGGAAATTGGACTTCCACGACCATTTCGTCCGGCCGCTTCTCAGTGGTTAGCACGCCTTGGAAGAACTCGGCGGCGGGAACCTCGCGGCGCTTGCCCTTGAGCGATTCGAGTACTACAGTGCCGCCCAAAGTGACCAGACACAGCGGAATTTCGGCGCTCGGGTCGGCATGCGCGACCGAGCCGCACACGGTGCCGCGATTGCGCGTCTGGAAGTGGCCGATCCAAGGCATCGCCTGGGCCAGCAGGGGGACTTCATCGACTAAGCTTGTACGGTCGAGCAGTTCGACCTGACGCACCGCCGCACCGACCTTAAGGCAGTTGTTTTCCACCTTCAGATAATGCAGATCGCTGGCCTGATTGATGTCGATCAGCACCTTCGGCTGGGCTAGGCGCATGTTCAGAACGGCCATCAGCGACTGGCCGCCGGCAATGATCCGGGCCTGCTCACCGTGCTCTGTAAGCTGCTGCAGGGCCTCGCGCTTGTTGGCCGCGCGGACGTAGTCGAATACGGCGGGTTTCATTTCGTACCTCCCATGCCGAGCAGGGCGCGCAGGCGCTGCCACAGGCTGGTGTCGATAGGCTTGCCGGAAAGCCGCTGGGCCAGACGGGTGAATATTTGGCCAATGATTACGCGCGAGGCGCTCTGCAACATGCGCCCGCCGACGGCGGCGACCTTACCGGTCACTGCGGCCTCATAGGCGTACTCCAACCGTGTATTCCCGTTCTCCAGCGCCACCAGATTGATCTTTGCGCTGCCGGTAGCCGAGCCCATAGGGCTGTTGCCGGAGCCGGACAGACGTAGCGAGTGCGGTGGATCGAGGTCGGTCAGGGCGACCCGTGCGGCGAAGCGCGCGCGGATCATGCCCACGCCGACGGTGACGTCGGCCCGGTAATGGTTTTCGCTTTCCAGTTCCAAGGCGTGGCAACCCGGGATGATGGCCTTCAGCGTTTCGGGGTCGAGGATGGCGTCGAATACCTGCTGCGGCGGCGCGGGAATCTCAACCAAGTCGTTAGCCTGCAGGGCCGAACCGCCGGCTACCTTCGGTGCATCCATGACAAGACCTTCTGGCGCCGCCGGCTCGTCGATGCCGATCATTGAGCGAACCCGCGACGGCGTCAGAGGAAGCTTGATGTCAGAGCGGCCTAGCGCATCGGCTACGGCATTGGCGATGCACACCGGAGTGCTCATGTTGTTGCCTTCACCGACACCCTTAGCCCCCAGCGGGGTGAAGGGCGAGGGAGTTTCCATGTGCAGGATTACCGGGTCGACTACCTCCGGTGCGGTCGGGATCAGGTAGTCGGCAAGGGTGCCAGAAAGGAAGCTGCCGTCCTCTCCGTAGGCAAACTCTTCCATTAGCGCCACGCCCAGCGCCTGGGAATAGGCACCGAGGATTTGTCCCTCGACCAGCATTGGATTGAGAATGCGCCCGGCGTCGTGGGTAGTGACGTACTTGTCGATGCGTACCTGACCGGTGACACGATCGATCTCTACTCCGCAGAAATCGAGGATGAAGCCGTAACACAGAGAGCTGTTAATGCAGTCCTGGTCGTTCGGCGCCTCGAGTTGGGGAGGCGTCCAGAAGGCAGTTTCCCGCAGACCGCCTGTTTCGCCTTCCGGCAGCAGGCCCGGTGACCAATGGGTGGTGCCAGCCACACGATGAAAGGGCTGGCTAGGGCCGTTCTCTACGAAGATCTTGCCGTCGGCGAAGCGGACGTCAGTGGAGGATACCTGCCACATGTCCGCGGCGATGGTGGCCATGCGTTCACGGATCTTCAAGGTGGCGTTATACACCGACCCGGCTACGGCGCCGGAGAAGCGGCTCGAGTAGTTGCCGGAGGCTATCGACCAGGCGTCCTTGCCGGTGTCCAGCTCGACATTCACGCTGATGCTTTCCAGCTTCACACCTAGTAACTCGCTAATGATCTGCGCCACCACTGTTTGATGGCCCTGGCCTTGCGGTGTCGAGGACACGTGAGCGGTCACGCTGCCGAGCGGGTCGACACTGACTGTGGCAGTGCTCACTGCTCCATTCTTCGGTCCAGCCTTCTGACGCTCTTCGGGCGTCATGGCGACGGTGATGTAGCCCATGTTGGAGATTGAGGGTTCCACCACAGCGGCATAGCCGATGCCATACAAACGTCCCTCGGCACGGGCCTGGTCACGGCGCTGTAGGAGCTCGTCGAGATTGCCTTTACGGCGCGCCAGTTCCACAGCAGCAGGATAGTCGCCGGAATCGAGCAGTGCGCCCGCTGCTGCGCGGTAAGGGAACACGCCAGCGGGAACCAGGTTGCGCTGGATGACCTCGAGCGGGTCGAGGCCGAGTTCTGCAGCGACGTGTTGCATCAGCCGCTCAAGGGCGAAATAGACCTGACCGCCCCCGAATCCGCGGTTCAGCCCGGTAGGCATTTTGTTGGTGAGCACCACCCGGTTGCGCACCGCCAGGTTTCGGATGGTGTAAGCGCCACTGAGATTGCCGTGCATGCGGTAGAAGGTGGCTGGTTCAGGGGCCCGTAGGTAAGCGCCACAATCATCAATCTGGTCGTAGCGCAGGGCCGTGACGCGGCCATTGGCTTCCACGGCGGCCTCGATTTCGCAGACGCGGTTGGTGGCGCTGGAAGAGGCCTGTAGATGCTCGAGGCGATCCTCCACCCACTTCACCGGAGCACCGACCTTGCGCGAGGCCAAGCCCATCAGCACCACATAGGGGAACACCCCCTGCTTGATGCCGAAGCTGCCACCGGAATCCGGCGGGGTACGCAGGCGCAGGCGGTTGGCCGGCACGTTGAGTGCCCTGCACATTACCGAGTGCAGCGCGTAGGGGCCCTGGAAATTGGCCATCACATCATAGGTTTCCGAGGCTGGCAGGTACTGCGCCAGTACCACGTAGCATTCAATCGGCGTGCAGGAGTTTCGCGGGTACTGAACCTTCAGTGTAATGCGGTGTGGCGCTTCGGCGAAAGCCCGCTCCGGGTCGCCGTAGCGGAAGTTGCGTTCGTTTACCACGTTGCTGCCTACACCTTCGTGCAGAATCGGCGCATCATTTAGGGTGGCCGCTTCGGGGTCGATGATCGGTGTCAGCGGCTCGTATTCGACCTGAACGGCATCCAGAGCATCCTCGGCTAGGTAGCGGTCGTCGGCAATCACTACGCAGACTGGTTCGCCAACGTAGCGCACCTTGTCAACAGCCAGAGGCCAATGCTCCATAGGTGCTCTGACGCCCACCGGAAACGGGTTAGACCAGCGCTTGACGTCATCGCCAGTGAGCACGCCATGTACGCCTTTCATAGTCAGAGCGCGTGAGGCATCCACCGAACGGATACGGGCGTGGGCATGGGGAGAACGGACAACAGCGGCTTGCAGGGTCCCTGGTGGTGTCGCCATGTCGTCAGCGTAGCGACCTTGGCCTTGAAGCAGAGCTGCATCCTCGACTCGAGCCTGACGACTTCCGATATGACCGACGGTGGCTTCGGCAATACTTTTTTGCATATACATGGCGAGCTCTTGTTTTTATGCACGAACATTCAAAGCTAATTCTCGCCAATTACCCGGCGCGACGCTTTGCCCGGAAATATGCATTCATGCCTTAGAGTCTGGTTATTTGCCCTAGAGTCTTATAGTACGGTGAGTGTAGTGGCCTTCGTCAGCAATAGTCAGTCTCAATACTGATTCTAGGAGCTATTCAACTAATACGCTAATGCAAGGCATTTTCCCTAATCCATTATGGCCGCATCAAAGAAGCGATTCATGCGTGTCGGTGCATCTGGGCAAGCGTCCCAGATGCTGGCTATGGCCAGCGGGAGCTGGCGACAGATGAACTGCTGAGTGTTTATGAAGCGGCTGGCGGTATTTCCATCGACTAACTGACGAAGCCCGCCCGAGAGGTGCGCTATGAACCCAAGACGAAAAGAGAAACGCCCTATGAGTGGCAGAGACCCCAGCTTCTGGCATGGGCTGCTGGATTTTTTTGCCCATCACTTTGGTGGCCATGCTTACGTTCACGATGGGCTTTATTCGTGGTATTCACCGAGGGCGGTAGCCTGAAGAAGTCACTACTTGGCGCGGTGATGTGCATGATTTTGGCAACGCCGCCGGGGATTCGAGGTGTAGTTCCCCATTTCGAGCATGACGGTCGCAGCTAACAGGCCGAAATACAGTAAAGAATGGCCGGTTTTGTTCCAGCGTCCACCGTCTCGGCAGCTTCCGCCCTGGCCAGAAAGGGTGGTCAAATAGCGTACTTAGGTGATTCGATATAACTTGACTTGGGTACCCTTAGTGTTGGTAAGTGCTAAGGGCATTTATGTGGCTTTGCGAGATGATTGCCTCCCCGCATCCAAAATATTATTAGCTGAACTCCCCGAACTCAATCTTGCCTAGTACATCCCTCACCATTTCGCGGCCAGCGAAGTTATCGAAAATATCGATGGGCTGAGACCCATTCAGCGCTCGAACCTCGCTGTGCAGCCACTCCTGGGCGCTATCACGATCACCTAAGACCTTTCCGGCTTCGACATATAGCTTCAGTGTATCCAGCACTTCCTCGCTCTGAGCACGGCCCAGGGCCTTACGCTTGTATAAGCGATGCAGGTTTCCTTTTTTGACAGGACTCGACCATAGAGAGGGTAATGCAAACATGGTTACGGATATTAATAGAGGCTTACTGAAAAGGTCATTTGGCACTTCCAGCCTTTCGGTTAGGCTCCGTATGAATAATCCGCCGGGTCTGAATAGGCGCTCGTACAGTTGCGAGGTGAAGTCCATATTGACCGCATGGGAAGGACTTGGTTCGACGATGCTTTGGCGATACCAGTCCGGCGGCACCGCTCCCGTGAGGAATCGCTATAAGTGCCTATTCAAAATTAATCGCGTGATCAGTTCCGTAACCACCGAGTAAGCGGTGTACCTCTTCACGTAGACGTTCAAACGAGAGATAGGCACTCAAAGGCAGCCAGGTGTACTTCATCTGCCGCCACAGAATCTCTATCAGATTCAGCTCTGGTGAGTAGGCAGACAGATAGATCAGGTGCACACGTTGCGACATCCACTCCACCCTCTTGCGCCTAAAGGCCTTGGAGCGATGCATGCTGGCATTGTCGAGCACCACAACGGCGAAGGTGTCTGGATCCTTCTGGATCACAAACTGGT
>NZ_JABWCV010000044.1 GCF_013371085.1 Vreelandella maris
GGAGGTCAGCGTCTGTTGTTCAGGTTCAGTGAGAGGGGCAACGAAGCGTTTTTCCATGGTTCTGTCCGTGTCAGAAATCCTGGCATGGATATTACACGAAAACTTTAGATCAGGTACTTAAACCAGTCGACGCGGATTTTCGCTAACCACCGAATCGGCATAGGGGCGGTCAGCATGGCTGACCGGTCCCCTGTCCAGATAGTTTGTGGGGATATGCTATCCACAGTTACTTGAATAGCTATCCCTCCTTAATGTTGTTCTGTGGTCAACAATCTTGCCCACTTAAGGTCACCATCTCCCACTAGAGATCACCTACGGTTGTTGTAACAACAAGCAACTTTATGGACTCTCAATGCACCGAATCCTGATCGCTGGCTTCCAGCACGAAACCAACACATTCGCACCAACCGTCGCCGACTACACCAATTTTGCATGTGGCGAGTCATTCCCACCGCTGTGCCGCGGCGACGATCTTCTGGAACTGCGTGACGTGAACATGCCCCTGGGCGGCTTCCTATCGGCCTTCGAGCCATCAGAAGCGACGTTCCTGCCAGTGATCTGGGCGGGAGCCAGCCCGTCGGCCCACGTCACCCAGGAAACTTACGAGCGTATCGCTGGAGAGATCGTCGACGCCACCCGCCACGGAGGATTCGACGCCATATATCTCGACTTGCACGGTGCCATGGTGGCCGAGCATCTTGACGACTGCGAGGGTGAGCTACTGAGGCGGATTCGTGACGTCGTCGGCGCATCCATGCCCATAGTGGTAAGCCTGGACCTGCATGCCAACGTGACCGAAGGCATGCTTGAGGCTGCCGACCTACTGACCGCCTATCGGGAATACCCGCATACCGACATGGCAGCGACGGGCGCTCGGGCCGCTAATCTGCTGCGCCGCCTGCTGGCGACACGCGACGGCTGGCATACCCTGCATTACCCGCTCCCTTTCCTGATCCCGGTGAACAGTGGGTGCACTTGGTTAGAGCCGGCCAAGGGAACCTATGAGTATCTTGCACAGTTGGAGCAGGGGCACGATCTAGAGCTCTCGTTCGCGCCAGGGTTCCCAATGGCGGATTTTCCCGGGTGTCGGCCTTGTGTGTGGGGTTACGGTCGCGACCAAGCTGCCCTGGCGCTAGCGCTCGAGCGCCTGTACGCCCACATCTTGCACCAGGAAAGCGCTTGGAAAGTCGAGACCCTTGCGCCGGAGGAGGCGGTCAGCGAGGCGATACGACTCGCGGCGTTCCACCAACAACCGGTCGTGATCGCTGATACGCAGGATAATCCAGGTGCCGGAGGAGACGGCAACACCATGGGTATGTTGAAGGCGCTATATGCGGCCAATGCGGTCAATGCGGCGATCGGCTTGATCTGGGACCCCGAAGTGGTTGCCTCTGCGCATGCTGCAGGAGAAGGGGCCGAGATTGAGCTTTCACTCGGAGGGCGTTCCGGCGTCGGCACTCCAGCAACGATTATATGAGTCCAGCGGACTATGAATCGAGGCTACGAGCAGCCGCTTAAAAAAGTGTCCGGAAAACTGTTGCCAGATCATCACTCGCGATCTGCTCGGATTCAAGGATGCGCGCCAGGGCGTAGATAAGGTTTCTCACTCTAAGCCAAGCAAGTGTTCCCGGTATTCATCTGAAGTGGCGGCGAGGATGCGCTTCGTTTTGAAACTCCCCTTACGTTTTACCGGATCCAAGCGAATCATGTTGAGTGTCAATCGCTTAAGAATGGCCAAGTTATGGCCTACGTAGGCTTTGCGTGCCCGCATTTGGTCATCATCGAACGTCACATCCAAGCACCAATGCACTTGGTTTTCGATGCCCCCAATGCTGTCGAATGGCCTTCGCCAACACGTCAACACGTCAACATCAGGCAATAAGCTGCTAATATAACCACGGTATTCCTTGGTTGTTTTGCCGTTGATATCGCGGATTGACTCAATAACTGCGAAGCAACGCAGATCTGGCCAGCGGGCCGTGGCAGGTAGACAGTCTAAGGCATCAAACACGTAGCAGCGTCGTGTCTCAATGCGACCATGCTCCTTGCTCACTTCTTCCTTAGCCTGATGCGGCGTTTGCGACGCGGGCGTGGCACAAAACTGGGCGAAGAAATCATCAATCGCTTCTTTGAGCTGTGGCTGATTATTTTTGACATCCAGTACGTAGTCGGCTTGGCGATCACGTATCGCTTGGGCAATGGAGGGCTGGATTCCCATGGCATCAATAGTGACAATGCAGCCTTCCAGCGCGAGGCTGGCCAGTAGATCTCGAATGGCTGTTTTTTCATTCGACTTCGCGGCCGTCACCTGCTGACCCAAAATGAGCCCCGCGTCGGCGGCAAAAGCGCTGACGAGGTGCAAAGGCGCTTCACAGGCCTTGGCTGACCGTCGGCTAGTTTTACCCCACTTGAGGCGATACGCTGGGCAATACATTCTCAACCCAGTGGCGAAAGGCCGCTTCAAATTCATGAGGATCCATCACCCGAAGATCCGAGCAAACGTATCATGGGAAGGAACGCCGTTGGGTAAGCTAAGGTATTGGCGTAGCCAGGGAAGCTTTTCTTTGGCCCAGAGTTCGATTTCTTCAAAGGTGTCAGCCCCCACAAGGACACCGCAAATGGCCACGGTAAGCACTTCTGGCAAGGCGTGAAGCACTTTACCAGCGTGACGAGGATCGGTAACGCTGGTAAACACATCAAAGATCGGCATCGTAGCTTGGGGCATAACAGTCTCCGGCCAAATGCCTTCGCTATATCGAATCCTTCTTTATGATTCAATTGCGAACTAATCTTGACGTGCGATTGCCCTGGGCGAGCCCCTTCAAAGATTTCTCGTGAAATAAGCCGTAACTCAATGGCCCAAAACCGTTACTGCGCCCGGCATGCCCAACATCAACGAGAAAAGCGTCGAGTGGCCTGCCCTGTCGCACGCCGCATAAGCTGCTGCCAAGCACCGAGCATTTGACCTCATCGTTCATAGATTGCGACAACGCTTGTCTCCCGAACAGGTGAGCGGCAAGCACAAGGCTATGAAACTACCTAATCTGCGCGATGCCTATGTCTGCCGAGAGACGATCTACACGGCTATTTATGCCCTGCCAGTTGGCCACCTGCTCAAGGAACTGACTCACTGCTTGCGGCAAGGAAAAACCACGCGTAAGCCCCGCCGTAACGAAGTGGATCGACGCGGCCAGATCCCTGACATGGTCAGCATTCACTTACGTCCGCCGAGGTAAGTCAGCGCGAAATGCCCAACCACTGGGAATGCGATCTGCACAAGAGCAAGAATAATGCATCTACGGTGGGCACCTTGGTAAAGCTCAGCAGTAGCAGGCTTCAGTGCCGCCTTGAACCGGATGCCGACTACCGCCCGAAAAAGCATGACCTATGACTAGGGGCGTGAGATGGCCGTGACACGTGGCCAATTCGCGTGTCAGCATACGCAGCGGCCCACGCAACGTGCCACCATTAAGAAACACCTACCCATGTGGCGGCTCATCCATACCAAAGTAACTAACGTTGGGCAGGGCTTCCGCCGTGATACAGCCAGAGAGCTGATAGGCCAGCGGTGTCGTGTTCATGGGCAGTCCTGTCCAAGTGTAAAACGTCGCTGCAATGATGGCATATTGCACGGGCAAGTGCAGGCTTAAAGACACTTAAAAGAACAATATGACGTTGTCACGGATAACTTTTAAAATTGACTACAATTTTATTTTCACAAATAAATATAAATTTATTTGTTCAAATATATATTAAAGCTTCACCCCTAGAGCACACTTCAGCGTGACATCACCATGCTTAACTTTTTTCTACTCAAAGGGTTGCGCCCTTTAAAATTCATGCTAAAAAGGAGGCATACATACCTAAAGCAAGATGCTTTCAGATGGCGATTGAAAGCATTTCCTCAAAATAAAACAGGTGTTTTGATGCTACAAGAGCGTGGTTCAAAAAGGGTCTCACTGTCGCATATCGAGGTGAGCCGATATTTATCGTCCTCGGTGCTTCGCCTTTTATTAGCTCGCCCACCGTTTTTGCAAGGGATACAGGGAATGACAGACGACGCTCTAAAAGCTTATATAATTCAGCATCCTCCCATTGTCTATCAGGCCAAGAGGGGCATACATGACAAACCGCTTTTTTGTCTTGCAAACCTGCATGCCCTGTATATAGCGAAAAACCGTTTTCGCGACAGTGACAAGATTCGCGTCACATTGGTAGAAGCACCGCCCATTCAACAAACTGATGCTTTTGCACTTTTATTCGCGTTATCTGCGGAAGCGTGTCATGCACTTTCTCCAAGGGAGTCGGGGCATTACTTATTTTCTTTATGGAAATATCTGGCTTCTTCTCAACCAACATCTTTACCTGGATTATCTGAAAACTTCACTAGCAAGACCGCTTTCTGTGATGCTTTCGAGCTTAACCGACGGGTTTATTAAAGGCGACTAACTTGATGGATGAGAGTGCTAAATATCATGAGCTTTTAGAAGAAATCCTTCAGCCACGTGACGACTACTTTGGTATAGAAACGATAAAGCCGCTTCTTGTCCAGACGCTTGAACAGTTGATCGACATAGGCGATCGCTGTTGGAACCTTTCTGAACTTTCTACGCTGGCAACCGCCATTCATAACGATCAACTGACATTAAAGTCACAATCAGGGCGTGGTGAAAAGGGAATTCATGGCACAAACCCTATCCATGGCGCCCTATTCAAACTTTCGACGGCAAAAGAGCAGCCAAAAAAGCTAAACGAGCGGCTCATTCTACTCGCGCACATCATTAATGCGGCGTTTAAATGGCGCCTGGATATGCGAGCAGCCCAGGACAGCCAAACGTTTACTGAACAACGCGAAAAGCGCCTCAAGCCGGCTACGTATCTCAAAAGCTTAGAGGCTGCTTGCAAGGTCACACGGCGCATTGAAGCAGACTGGATAGACTTTCTTACCCCTTTAGACCAGCCAACAGACAAACTATGCAAACGCTGCGATGCGTATCAAGTGGATGAGGATAGCCAGAAACAAGATATTTATATTAAAGAATTAGGCCGGTTTTTTGCCTACGCACTGAACATACGGCAACCAAGAAATGGGTATCAAGACAAAACAGACCATCATTCACAAAAAAAGCCCCCCGTTCAGCGTAAACGGCTTTTCGATGATGACCCGGACGAGCACTGGGAAGCGACGGCTGCCTCAGTTTTAGCTCTCGCTCCAGATATCAGTGAAGAAACTGAGGGTACGCTGCGCACCTCTGGTTTATCGACAGCCGAAGAGCGCCCAGCCATTGAGCTGATCCAAAGCGATAAGCCTATCAAGGCGGCACAAGGTGATTCCTCTTTGCAGGCGGTATTTCGCGCCCGCAGCCAGCAGATCTTTCAAGATAAAGCCGCCCAGCTGCTGCCGGGACGGTGGGAGCAGTTGAGTACATTTGACCTTTATCAGCTCATGCAGCAGCTCAACCAATTAAATTCAGGCAAGCGTCGCCGCATTGGGTGCGTGATCGGGTTGCTGTTAACCACCGGCCGCAACTTTGAAGGTGTGCTAAATGCTCAGGTGCTACCAAGTAAAAGGAAAATACCCAGTGCTATTGATGAACAGTCAATCGTCGTTGTTCATGGTGACAGCCCTGGTTGGGTGTCTGGCATTTTGCGTCCAGAAAACAGTCGTCAAATGACGGGAGAATGGCCGACGCATATGCGCGTTACTCAGCCACGTATGACGCTACCGATCACTCCATTTAATTGGCAACTGATAGAAGAACATTCAACTCATATCGCTAGACGCGTCAATAAGCGCGCTCTTCCCCTATTCAACAAAGACAATAGAGAAGAGCTCGAAAATGATGTAAAAGCGCTGCTTTCTGACGCCAACCGAAAAACAGGGGCTCGGCTAACCGTACACCGTTTAGGGGCGCATCTTTTTAATACGCTCAACACTGGCGATGCTGATTTGACGGCAGCGTGCCTGATAACGGGGCGTATGCCGTCGTTCGGCCAGCAAGCGTCTCTGTACTACTACGCACCCAGCACACACCGTTTAGCGCAGCCGTTTTTACAGGCCATGCGCGCGATTGAACAGCAATGCTCCGCAGGTGCGCCTGAAGCCAATGACGTTAAGCATACTCGTACGACTGCAGGCCCTGCTACAGGCAACCCCCAGCATGTAGGCTCCAAGCTGGTACCTAAAACGGCGTACGTAAAAGAACTTGTTGCCACCTTGCAGCAGCGAATCAAAACCGCAAACAAAAGCGTGCAACCATTAGAGCTGTTCAGTATGCACAATGCCTACGTCGCCTATACCGTCGCCATGCTGATGTTTTCGACCGGCTATCGCAGCATTCGCGACCCACTGCCCAACTGGGAAAATATTTCCTTACCTCGGCGCATGATTATCATCGCGGATAAAACCGATGATGAGCAGAGCCACGCCCGTTTTTTACCGCTCACCAGCCTCATGGTTGAGCAATTGGAGCACTACCAGCGCCATCGCAAAGGCATTCTAGGCCGCCTGGACGTTTATCTTCAGAAAGCGTGGAATACACCGTTTATGTTTTTGAACCAGTCCGGCACGCCGCAAGAAGTCACCCCCTCCAGGCTGGAGGTTCACTTGAAATGGCGAGACTCACCGCCGCTCAATATTAACCGCCATTTTTTACATACTCAGTTGAAAGAGAGCGGCTTATCATCAGAGATTGTCGATGCATTTATGGGGCACTGGGATGCGGGGCAGGCGCCTTGGGCAAGCTACTCGACGTTTTGTCCTCGTGAGTACTGTGAGCTTATCGCCCCCGGCATCGAAAAACTGATGAAGGAACAGGGCTGGAAAGCATTAAAGGGTAAGGCGTTATGAGCGAACAGGCCGTCTGGTCAGGCTGGAAACTATTGCCGCCTAAAAAAAGTAACTCCGATGGTCAAGAGGAACGTCGCTATCAGCGCGCCCGTGAGCGCTACCAGCGCCTTTGGAGCACTCTTGAATCATTAGAGCAAAACGTTCCTGGCGTCATAGAAGGCCAACAAGGCCTCGTTATTCCCGACGCAACCACCACGGCGGTGTTCGAAGCGCTGCATCAGAACACGCCACCCAAGGCGCTGCGCAAAACGCACAATTTTTTAGCAAAAGGGTTAGAGCGTGGGCACGAACAGCTGAAATGGTCGGTGACAATTCCCAGCCCATTGGTCACGGTAACCCGCAAGCCCCCGACCGTTACCACCCTGTCCTTCGCTGAACTACATCGCTGGGATGCACTTGTCGCAGCGCACGACGCATTTCCAGGCACAGCAGAACTTAGCGGCCATGCCCTGCATAAGTGGCTGACGGGGCGATGGCTATTTCAGCTTATTCGCGAAGGGGCTCTGCTAAATAAACGTTACGTTGAGCAGCTGCCGGACGCCTTTGAGCAGGGCATTACGTTAGCTGCCGACAAGGCATTTCTCATCTTAGCGGAATGCATGCAGTCGGCAAGTGAGGAAGACAAAGAAGAAGAGGATGAACTCGTTAATGGCGACTCGCTTTCTCAAGAGTCCCCAGAGACGCCCATCGAAAAAGAGCAGCGCTTTCGCTTTCGGCGGCTATTTCTGAGCCCCATCAGCCAATTGCTGCTCCTGAACGTGTACCAAAATAAAGGCAAGCTATGGCCCCGCATCGCTTCCAAAAGTCGCGTACCTGCCGCGCAATGCTTGACATTTTATCTCAAACATATTGCCGACGATGCGCCGCCAGCAAACATCTCGGCCCTACTTTCTATGGCCAACACTGCGTCAGCGCTGGAAAAGCTGCCCTTGCTGAATCACTACGCAAGCAAAGCCGATATTGCGCTATCACTACGCCCTTCATCCTGGCAGCGGCTGCTTCGTCGCAATGTGTTAACCGACACCTCCATCGACACCAATGACGAAGACGTATATCTGGATTTTCAAGCACCCACTCAGGCCCATACGTCCCCTTCCGATCAGTTAAAGCAGCTTCGTCAGCTGCAAGGGTGCTTCTCAGATTTGTTAGTAGGCCAACCCGGCAGGCGTGAGGCGATTGACAAGATTGATGAGTTTATTGCCACTTCAAACAAGAACGGCGTCATGGTCGTGTTATTGGCAAAATGGTGTCAAAAATTGATGGAAAAAGGTGGCCGGGTTAAATCTAAGCTTGCCGCCAGTACTACCTCTACCTACCTTTCGACAATCGCCACTCCGTTGGTTGCTCACAGCCGATCCATTGACGATGTGCTGTCAGCCAGTGCCGATGAGTGGGAAGCGCTTTATGAAAACGTCTTGAATAGCGCTAAAACACCCGCCGCTCGCGCTAAAATGCAAAATCGCCTCACTGATTTTCATCTTTTCCTGGTGGATACCTGCGCAGTTCCCTACATCGACTTTGAAAGCACCGGCAGCTCGCAAAGACGGGTAGATGTGAACATTGTGACACCTGCTGAGTTTCGCCGCGCGATGGCGTTGATTGACACCTCCCAGCAGCCCGAGCGTTTTCGAACCATGCAGAAACTGGCGCTGATACTGGGCTACCGCTTTGGAATCCGTCGTAGCGAATGCGCGGGGCTGATGCTAAAAGATCTTCCGTACCTTTTTGATGACGACCCACACGATGGTGAAGTCATCATTCGCTCTAATGAATACCGGCAAGGTAAAAGCTACTCGGCAACACGGCGACTACCGCTATGGTTACTGATGCCAGAAGAACGGAAACAACTTATTGACTGGGTGAAACGCCGTCACGGGGAAATCACCACCGCTCAGAGACAGAAGCAATTACTTTTTTGCCGCAGCGGAAACGGCCGTTTGCTGCTAGACAATAAAGCGCTCTTTCACCCTATACAATCTGCCTTGAAGACGGTTAGCGGCGACGACATGCTACGCTACCATCACCTGCGGCACAGCTTTGTGTCCTTTACCCTGCTGCGCCTGCTGGAACGTGCGCCGTGTAAACTGCTGCCGCGAGCATGGCGAATGGATGACAACCGCACGATGGCGATGCCAAACGCTGACGCTGATATATCGGCTTTGGCCGGCCTTGCGCCTCAAGATTGCCCTTCCCGCAAACGACTATGGCAGCTTGGGTTGTGGGCGGGGCATGCAAGCCCAGAGGAAACGCTTAGCACGTATACCCATTTGTTAGATTGGGTACTTGGTCAAATAATACACGGACACTTTAACCCCACTCTCAGTCTCGACCAGCAACTTACACTGCTGCACTTACCTTCTAAAACAGCACTAACCAGCTGGCGTAACCGTCGCGGCCTCAAAGGCCAGACACAAGCCAGCGTACTGTTGCAGTATCTGCAAGATGAATGGCAGACGTATGTAGCAGAAGACCCTTTGGTGGAAGAGTGGCAGCCTTACCAACCGCCGATCAAAAATCCGCTTGATAATCCACTAGAAGCCGCGTTTGACTGGCCTGAAGCCACGACAATTTATCAAAGCCTGCGGCTTGTCGAACAGCAAGAGACACGCGGCGTACCGCTTGATGATGCGATCCATCAGACAGCCAAACGGTTCGTTCTCGAGCCTGAGCAACTTACTCTCTGGTTAGAAAACGGAGAGGCGCTGATGCAACGCAAAACGCGCCGCACCAATCAGCAATTTAGCCGTGAAGAGAACCGCCATGACCGGCAACGCCGTGTTGCCTCAACACACATCTATATGCCAGAACTGCACCGCTGCATGGCACCTCCTATCAAGCCGCATGTACTGAGAGAAGCAGGACAATTTTTTCACAGACTGCTTGATTGGCACCAGAAAGAACCCATCAAGGCCGAAGAGAGCTTGGTCACCTTGCGAAATCACATGCAGCGCAGCACCGGACACATCGTGCTCCCCGACGCAGAAGCGATCAATTGCGTACGTGAACTACTACGACCACTGCGCTGTTTTCAGCATACTTATCTAGTCGTCGAGGTAGCAGCAAATGCCAAGGCAAAACGCATCAAACAGCACTGGTCTGATGCGACCGATATTCCTCATAAACGCATTGAGCTGATACCTACGCCCTCTCCTTCGGGCCGTACTCGCGATTGGTATGGAAACGCCCATCTCAAAATCACTCGGGGTAGCTATAAAAGCCCGCAACAGCCGCTATGGGAAGCGGTGCGCTTCGCAGCATTTATGACAATGCTGGTACTGGGGCTGTGTGATGACGATGCGCAGGGGATATGCACAGAATGAATAAAACTATCCCCACCGGCTTTGCTAAAAGTGGGTGGGGATAAGTTGGATAGTGACTTGGAAGTCAGCGTCCGCTAGCCGTTTACTACCTCGTAACGGGTGATGAAACACAGCTTCTGGCTGGCAAAATTAGCCCAACGCACCGTTACTTGAAGACGCTGTCCCATTTTAGGAGCCCTCCTTCCAATACATGGCGGTCGGTTAAAAAGGCGCGGAGATTTCCTTTGATTCCGATTAAGTAGAGCGACCAGACCTGGTGATGCATCAACCATTCAGGCCCTTCCACACCGGCAACATATACCTCTCCAACAAATTGACGATCCGCTTCGCGGGTAGTGGTTTGCGATGTTACTGCCATGCTTGATCCTCCCAAGCCCAAAGCGTGCGCTCTAATTCCGCGAGAAGACGCGGGATCGCTTGGCGGTTAGCGTCAAGGCCAAGTTGTTGAAGGGTGCGCCCTACCCAGGTCGTTAGCGCATCCAGGTTACTGTTCTCTTGACCATCACCAAGCCACATCACGAGCGCGCAGCCAGAAGCCAAGCTGGTGGCGGCGGCCAAGGACTCTGCCAAGCGGCGTTCTAGGCGGCGCTGTGATTGGATAGCTGCCGTGACGCGCAGGGAGTGTTCGATATCGTCGCGGTTCAATTTTAGAGTATTGAGCTGTTTCATCGTCTTCTCCTAGGCGCGTTTCTGGTTAAGCATGCGCTCAAACGCAGAGCCGTCTTGGCGCGTTAGGTTGGGCACAAAGCGTGAGTAAACACGGAAAAGCATTTCCGTCGTGGTATGGCCCATCTGGCGTGCAATCCACTCGGGGCTCTCGCCTGCCGCCAACCATAATGTCGCCGCGGTATGGCGTGTCTGATAAGGCCGACGCTTATTAATCCCCAGTTCTTCTAGCAACGGATACCAGACGCGCTTAGTGACGTTATGATGCGATAGCGCGGTGCCTTTACGCGTAGTGAAGACCAGACCTGTCTTCCCAGTGATTTCAAACTGAGCCTTTAAGGCATCAAAGACCGGCTGCGACATATCAATCGCACGAAAGGACCCATCGTTCTTAGTGGGCACAACCTTGCCGTTCACCACCGCTTGATGCACTAGAATCTGACGTCGAGAGAAATCCACATGCTCCCAGGTTAAACCGTCAATCTCGCCCGTTCGCATGCCGGTGAAGAAGCGCACGGTGTAGTACTGACGAAAATCGTCGCGGACATTACTGATGATCCGCTGCACCTCATCAAGGGAAAACGGTTCCACATCGGTACGTGGCACATTGAGCGATTTAATCCCGCGGTACGGTGAGCTAAACTCATAGCGGTCGGCGGCTTCATTCAACATCATGCGCAATGGCGTCATGATGTGGTTGATACGGCTAGCAGAGAGTTTCTTGCCGCTCCGGGTATTTACTTTGGCGAGTGACGCCCGGAACTCAAGAATTACTGCACGGGTGATGCTGCCGACTTCCTTATGCCCTAACGCTGGCAAGATATGGCGATCCAGACACCCCTGCACGGTGACGATCTGTGACTCGCGCCATTCGATCTCTTTCTCCGCAAACCACGTCTCAGCAAACTCGCGCAGTAATGGCGTCGCTTGATAACCTCCTAAGGTAGTCAGTGCATGCTTGCTTAACGTCTGTGCTCGCGGGCTATCCGGGAAGTAGCGTCCATAATCAAACGAGCCCAGCGTAATCTCCGCTTCAATCTTCTCCAGAATCCGCTCTAGCTTTTTCCGGTTAGCCGCCGTGTTATCTAGGGACGTTTGTTCGCGGCACCGTTTGCCCAGATAGTTAAAGTCAAAAAACAGCTTATTAGTTTCTTTCCTGACCGCAATTCTACCCATGGCACAGTCCTCCTCCAGCCATCGGTACACCGATGCTTTCCTCCTTTGAATGCAACTGCATATCGCGCTCGATGGGCTCCCAAAGGTACAAAATCTTACGGCCGCCAAATGGACGAATGTAGTGAATACCTTCTAGCAACACCTCATCTTTTAAACGTTCGCGAATAGTGCGCGCATCGTATTTGATGCGCTTGGCGAGTTCTGCCGTGGTGAGGTAGCAATAAGACATTTTTGGTCTCCTTATGATATGTTCTTAGAAGTTCATTAAGCATCCCAGAGGGTCCTAATGACCTCCTGGAGAACATAATAGACCAAAAGAGACCATCTGCAAGCATTTTTGCTCTACAGAAGATCAAATAATTCTACAGAGAGACATTATGATCAAGTGCCACTTATCTCGGATCATGGGTGAGAGAAAGCTGAAAATCGTCGACGTGGCCCGTGAAACCGGCATTAACCGAGGAACGGTTACACGGCTGTATCACGAAACAGCAAGTAGAATAGAGCTTGAAGCTGTGGAAGCGTTATGTCGGTATTTTGACTGTCAGGTGGGAGACTTATTTGAGTATCAGGTAGATAACGGCGCTGATTCAAATTGAATGCTAATTGGTTCAACCTACGTAAAAAGACGGTGCTTAACTCGGCGATTCGGAATGCAAAACCTTTCAGGCTTGCTAGATCGGGCCTTTTGCTAGATCAAGGTGACCCAAGCACTCCGATTGAGTAAACTTAGCCTAGCCTGCGCTGGAGACATAATAGAGGCAGATAACGACCCTAAGCGGACAACAGCCGAAGCCTCATATTAAAAGTTTTATTTAGTTTACAATAAGTGCTTTCTGGAAAAAAACCATGTAATTCAATCTATATTTAAGTTATATAGTTAAGCTAATAGTTTCTATTAACATCCACATTTTTAATTAAAATTAGGAAAATTAATGGCATTACAGGACTCAAACCCGGAACGAAGAAACCTTTTGCTGATTTCTCTATGTTTTGTAGTTTTTATTTTGGGTGGAGGCTCAATTCCAAAAGATGAAATGCGCTTGCAGGTGATTTCTGTATCTTTTAGCAGGCCTGAAGTGTTAAATATTATTGTCTGCTTGGTATTCTTGTGGTTTTTGTACAGATACAGGGTTGTAAATCGTAATTCATTTTTAAAGGAGTTTAGAGAAGAAATTAATGGGCTTCGAAATAAGCGGTTTCTTAAAAAATTTATCGAAAAATCAATAGGCCACCCTTTAGCTCCACGAGTAGCTAGTAAACAGGCTAATGAGACGGGCATGCTTATTGAGTGGTTACGATGGCACAAAGGTTGTTTAAAAGCATGTGTGATAGAGATGAAATTGACTAGAGATGACTTGGGGAGAATTTCAGGCCAAGGCAAAGTAGATGGAGGATTGAAAGAGATAATTAGTCTCACTGGGTTTAAGGGGTGGCTTGTAGGGTTAAGGTTATTGGTCGTTTGTTTCATGGAACAACCGAGCTTTTCTAGTCATATTGTTCCCTATGTTTTTGCTTTCTTCGCGATTGGACTGTGGGTGAACGAATATATATTCTAACTAGGCCAAGCGCAGCAACGGATTTCTCGTTTTGGCTCCGCATCCACGACAAAGTTATATCATGATCGCCTCATCGTCCGTTTTTGGCCGATAGCTGAATTGCCCAGCATCTCACTCACCACCAGAGGTGCACAAAACTGGTAAGGTTAAGTGCATTTCCGTGACTGCTTACCAAGGATTTGGCATGGCGAATTCCCAACCATTCATTGCGTCAATGCGTTTCTACGACGACCACGCTGATCGATTGTTTGACCAGTACCAGTCCCTGAGCTTTGAAAATGCCCATGGTGAATGGTTGCATCAATTCCCGGAGCAGGCTGGTTTAGCACTAGACGTTGGCGCTGGAAGCGGGCGCGATGCTAAAGCACTTGCAGAGCGCGGTTGGCAGGTAATGGCGGTAGAGCCAGCAGAAAAGCTGAGAACGTTAGGGCAAAAGTATACGCACGAAAGGGATGTCAGTTGGATTGACGATACTTTGCCTGCTTTAAATTGCATCCGTCAGCTTTCACAGCGCTTTCAACTGATTCTGGTATCAGCGGTGTGGATGCATTTATCACCTACTGAACAGCAGCGTGCTTTGCGGGTTCTTAGCTCACTGCTTGCGCCGGGTGGGCTTATGGTAATCACCTGCCGTGAAGGCCCGGATAGCAATGAGCGTCAGTTTCATTCGGTCAACATGAGCATGTTGGATAGCTGGGCTCGTGATCTGGCGTTACTCCCCTTGCAGGCAAGCCAGAGCGGCGACCAGCTTGGGCGCCAAAGTGTTGCTTGGCATCTACGTGTGTTCAGGCTGCCTGATGATGGCACTGGGGCGCTGCCTTCCCTGCGGCATATTATCGTTAATGATGACAAGGCATCTTCTTACAAGCTCGGTTTGCTACGCACGCTGACACGCCTTGCCGATAGCGCACCTGGCATAGTGATTTCACGAACAGAAGAATGGGTGACGGTAACTCTGGGGGCAGTAGGCCTCTTCTGGATAAAACTGTACCGTCCCTTATTGATAGAGCGTGATGTGCGCCAATCTCCCGGCGAGAAAGGGTATGGTTTCGCTAAGGATGATTTCTATCGCTTAAAGCAACTATCGCCACATGATCTGCGCATTGGCTCAGCCTTTTATGATCCTCAATGTGCTGCCACCGTCATGCGAGCAATCCGCGATGCCTGCCAAACAGTTCTAAAGATGCCTGCTCACTTCACCACCTGGCCCGGCAGCCAGCGGCCTGTATTTGATGGAAGTTATCATGGGCTTCGCATCCGCGAACAGGCCGTTCGACTTGATAGCGCCACGCTGGCTTCTTTCGGAACATTTCGTATCCCTACCTCACTATGGGACTCTATGAGCCGCTACGCATGCTGGATCGAGCCCGCCATTGTTCATGAGTGGGCTCAGTTAATGCAGCGGTATGACGCCACCTACGATATCGGCACATTGCATCTCGCCTTGCAGTGGCAAGAAAGTCGCTGTGACACACAGCAGGCGCGTCAACTGGTCACTCAACGTTTACATGAACCGGCTCCATTGTCTTGCGTCTGGTCACACAACGATCTGCACAGGCAAAATTACGCTATCGACCACTGCTTTCCCTGGTCGCGCTGGAACAACAATGATCTATGGAATTTGCTGCCAGCGACAGCAAAAGCCAATCAATCCAAATCGGATCGGCTGCCTGCAGCTCAAGTGATGCAAAAGGCTAAACAGGACATTATGCACTGGTGGCAATATCTCGATGCCAGTACAGTCTGTCAGCAATTTCGTGATGAAGCTGCCGTAGCACTGCCGCTTGCCACGCCAACGTCTTCTCTGGATGGAATTTTTAACAGCGCATTACTACAACGCCAACGATTGAAGGCGAATCAGCAACTTGCGGAATGGATGGGAGTGCACTGATAAGCCTGTGCCACACCTTGTGTCAGGTAAGAGCTAAAGGTCATTAGCTTGATGACAGTTATTAGATCAAATTGTGGGTTAGCAGGAGATATGGCACAACGGCCTAATGTGGGACTATAAACAACAAATAGGGATAAGCTGGGATAAGAGGCGAAATTTAGAGCCTTAAATTCAGAAGGTTACGAACACAGC
>NZ_JABWCV010000045.1 GCF_013371085.1 Vreelandella maris
TGTGTCTGAACGCCGGAAAGTGGTTAAAAAGTAGCCGATGTAAGTCGAGCCAGTAGGTGTTTAGCGGTGTTACAGCCTGAGTGCGGTACTGGCTGAGGTACTATGAGAAATCCAGGCTAGGGGTCGATATCTTTGAGGGCGACCCGATAAGTGCCTTCACTTTTACCAGCGCGGACTTCACTCTGTTAGGTGAACGTTTGGCGCAAGCGGGTTTGCCCTGTGTGTTTCTGATGGAAGGGGGCTATGCGGTAGATGAAATCGGTGTCAATGTAGTCAACGTGTTACAAGGTTTTAAACAGGCGCTATAAAACGGCCTGGAACTACATTTAAATAAGGATAAAGGTTAACCGTGACAGCGGCCCCTAAATCGGGCAGGCTATTGCCCTTTCAACGGGCAGGGAGCTCAAGCGTGGCAGTGTATGGTGGAATTCAGGCACATGAATTGGAGCGTTGGCTTAATGCGTTAACCAACGCCGCCTATGACCGACGCTGCCCGCTGGTAAAAGTACACGGGGGCAATGCCCGTGCGCGTACTGCGCGCCAAGATCTGCTTCATTTGGCGAACGACTACCGCTGCGGCGACTCTAGCCGCGAGGAGAGCGCCGCCGAACTTGGCCGCTGGTGCCAAACCTACCTTTCAGAAGCGGAATGGTACGTGCTAGTCGGCACCCGCCAAGCGCCTTTGCAAACGCAAAGCACAGAAGCATTAAGCGAAGAAGAACGAAGCCTTACTGTGCTCAAGCAGCATCGGGTGGGGTAACCACGCCAATCAACACTAAACGCGATCGAAGGCTCCTGCAATGGGGCTTTTTTTGTGCACGAAATGTATGACTTAGTAGGTAGTCGAATTTTTAATGACAGGAGAATTAGTAGGTGCTTAATAACGATGTGTTGACAAAAGTTTAGCTGGGTGAGTAGTTTGAAAGGATATGTCTACTCGACTAACGTTTTACAAAAACGCTATCTAAGGGCAGGGGGCAATACATCTTGTGACCACTACACCAGCGCTATCGGTTCGTTCCTTGAGCGTGAATTTCGGCTCCAACCAAGTTGTTAAAAACCTGAGTTTTGATGTTTATCCCGGTAAAACGACAGCAATCGTTGGTGAGTCTGGCTCGGGTAAATCGGTGACTTCCCTGGCCATTATGCGCCTGGTGGAGTACATGAACGCTGAGATTACCAGCGGTACGATACGGTTCTATTCCGACGCCAATGACGCTCAGCCACAAGACCTTACCCAACTCTCTGATAAGGCAATGCGCAAGATACGTGGCAAGGATATCGCCATGATCTTCCAAGAGCCGATGACCTCACTTAATCCCGTCTACACAATCGGCGATCAAATTACCGAAGTGTTGGTGTTGCATGAAAAGCTCACTAAAGAAGCGGCTCGCGTTGAAGCAGTAAAACTTTTGAAACTGGTGCGCCTCGCCGATGCTGAAGCGCTATTAAAACGCTACCCCCATCAACTCTCTGGTGGCATGCGCCAGCGGGTGATGATAGCGATGGCGCTGGCCTGCCGACCCAAAGTCCTGGTCGCCGATGAGCCCACCACCGCGTTGGATGTCACCATTCAGGCGCAGATTCTTACCATTATGCGTGATCTGCAGCAGGAATTAGGGATGGCCGTTATCTTTATCACCCACGATATGGGGGTGGTGGCGGAGATGGCCGACCAAGTAGTGGTCATGCGCCATGGGGAGAAGGTCGAGGAGGCTTCGGTTGAAGAAATTTTCGCCCGAGCTCAGCACCCCTATACTCAAGCGCTGCTGGCAGCCGTTCCGAAACTTGGCAGCATGCAGGGCGAGGCCCTACCACGCATGGATCCCTTAGTGGTGCTGGATGGAAATATTGCGCGCACCCTGGGTGAAAGCCGTCAGCAGGATACGGCAAGAATCGATGCAGCATCGGTGGTGGAAGTAGAAAATTTAGTTACCCGTTTCGATATCCGTAAAGGCTTCTTTGGTGGAATTAGCCATCGCGTCCATGCGGTGGAAAATGTCAGCTTTAATATTTTTCCTGGCGAGACGCTGGCGCTGGTGGGGGAGTCTGGTTCCGGCAAGTCGACCATCGGGCGCACCATCCAGCAGTTGCAGGAAAGCACCAGTGGCACGATACGCTTTGGCGGCAGGGCCGTGGCCGATATGTCGCGAGCAGAAAAGATGCGTCTGCGCCAAGAAGTGCAGTACATTTTTCAAGACCCGTTTGCCTCCTTGGACCCACGCAAAACCGTCGGTTTTTCGATAGCCGAACCCATCCGTACGCACGGTTTATTGCACGGTAGTAAAGCAATCCGTCAGCGCGTTAACCAGTTACTGGAGCGTGTTGGTTTGAGCGCCGACCAGGCTGAGCGTTATCCCCACGAGTTTTCCGGTGGCCAACGCCAACGGGTATGTATTGCCCGTGCTCTGGCGTCTAAGCCTAAGTTGATCATTGCGGATGAGGCGCTATCTGCTCTGGATGTTTCCATCCAGGCGCAGATCATTCACCTGCTCATGGAGTTGCAGCAAGACGAAGGCTTGGCCTATTTGTTCATTAGCCATGACATGGCGGTGGTGGAAAAGATGAGCCATCGCGTGGCGGTACTGCACCTTGGCCAAGTCGTTGAGCTAGGCGAGCGCCGAGCGGTGTTTGATTCGCCTCAGCACTCTTATACCCGCAAGTTGTTAAGCGCCGTACCCGTGGCTGACCCTACTCAACGGCGAGAGCGTGTGCTTCTGCAAGGCGATATTCTTAGCCCCATCCGCAAGGTGGGCGATGAGCCTCAACATCTGCCTTTGATCCAGGTAGCTACTGGCCATTTCGTTGCCCAGGAAGAGAGCGGTGCCGAGCGTTTGGCCTCATAGTCGGTTTCCAGACGATAAAAAAACAGTGATACGAAAACAGGAGTAACCCCATGAAGAAAAACAAACGCGTTCTCAATGGCGCCATTGCGGGTATGGCATTGAGCGTTGCCTTCTCTGCCTCTGCTCAAGCGGGTTCGCTAACGATTGCTTCGCCTCAGGATCCCGGTAGCTGGGATCCCATTGATACTTTTTTAGTGAATTGGGCATCGGTCGCCACCAATATTTTCGATGGTTTGACCTATCGAGGCCCTGATTTAGAGCTGGTGCCTGGCCTGGCCACCGAGTGGGAAGAACTGGATGATGGTACCCGTATCCGTTTCACGCTGCGTGAAGGCGTTACCTTCCATAATGGCGAACCCTTCAACGCTGAAGCGGTGAAGTTCACCTTTGATCGCTTATTAGGCGATGAGGGCGGTCAGGGCCCCCAGCGCTCCAACTATACGGCGATTGAGAGCGTGGAAGTCATCGATGACACCACCGTCGATTTCCACCTGAATGAACCTGATCCTGTACTGCTCACCAAGCTAGCAGGCTACGGGGCGATGATTGTGCCACCGGAGTATCTGACCGAGCATGGGGATGAACACTTCAATACCCATCCGGTGGGCACCGGGCCTTTCAAGGTAGTGGAATATAATCCCCGTGAAGACGTTCAGCTTGAGGCCTTTGCTGACCACTGGGACGGCGCGCCGAAGCTGGATGAAGTGACTTACCGCTTTATCTCCGAGCCTTCCACCGCCGTGGCTGAGCTGCAGGCTGGACGGGTCGATATCGTTATTCCGCCGACGATTCCTATTGGCATGATCGAAACGATCAATAACCATGACGGGGCCAGCATCGTCAGCGTGGCTTCGCCGACGGTGGAAGCGATTCGCTTCAACACCCAATCAGGGATTACTGCCGATGAGCGCGTGCGTAAAGCCATGATCATGGCCGTAGATCGCCAGGCGATTATCGACGCCATCCTGGCGGGCGAGGGTGAAATGATCGCCAGCTTCCAGGGTGCCCAGTCTTTCGGTAACGACCCTGATATGGAGCCCCTGCCGTATGATCCGCAGCAGGCTCGCGCACTGCTGGATGAAGCGGGCGTCGAGCAAGGCGCCACGGTACAGATTGATGTGCGCGGTAACGATGCCACCTTTGGTGAGGTGGCCCAGGTAGTGGCGTCTTACCTACAAGGGGTGGGTATTACCGCTTCGATCCAGCCTTACGAGACCAATGTGCTACTTAACGACATTATTCCGGCCGGCCGCACGGGTGAGATGTTCCAGCAGAAGTGGGGCGGCTGGACCTTTGACTTCGACAATACCGCCTACCTGATGTACCACACTGGCGAACGCTGGAATCCTTATGACAGCGACGCTGAGCTAGATGAAATGCTCGAAGCCCAGCGCAGTATTACTGATCAGGAAGAGCGTGAAACGCTGCTCCAGGCGATTGCCCAATATACCCAGGATCGCGCCTTGGAAATGCCACTCTACAGCATCAATGCCCTCTACGGTGTCAGTGACCGGGTGGAGAATTTCGAGCCTGCCCCGGATAACCGTATGCGTTTGACCAATGTGGATGTTACTGAATAAACGTAACGCCATCCGGCCGCTTCAAAGAGCGGCCGGCTCTTCTCACTGACACTTCACAAAAGCTTCATGTAAGCGCTACGGGCTTGGGGTCATAGTGGCAAAATTTCTTCTATATCGAATACTGCAGGCCATCTTTGTGGTGATTGCCGTGACGCTGATCGTCTCTTTTGCGATCAGGTTAACCGGTGATCCGGCGGTGATGTTGGCGCAAGGGGCGGGCAGTGTGACCGAGGCGGATTTGGAAAGGATTCGTGAAGCCTTGGGTTTGAATCAATCCTTCCTGGCCCAGTACATCGGTTTCCTGCAGGGGCTGGTGGTGGGCGATTTTGGGCGCAGTTTTATGGGCGGCACGCCGGTGAGTGACCTGATTGGTCGCGCCTTACCCGCTACTTTAGCGCTGGCTTTTGCTTCGCTGTTTTTATCTATCGTGATATCGATACCGCTGGGTATTAAGGCAGCGGTATCGCGGGGGAGGTGGCCCGACCAGATGATCAGGATTTTTTCCCTGATCGGGCTCTCTTTTCCCAACTTTTGGCTAGCTATCATGCTGGTGCTGGTGCTCTCTATCACCTTTAACCTGCTGCCGCCCAGTGGTATGGAGGGCTTCTCCAGCTTCATTATGCCAGCGGCGACAATGGGGATCATTCTAACTGCCACCAATGTGCGTCTGGTACGTACGACAATGCTGGATACCCTCCGCTCTCAGTACATTATGGTGGCGCGGGCAAAAGGTCTTTCCAACACCGTCGTGCTCTACAAGCATGCGCTGCGGAACTGCTCCATTCCGCTGATCACCTATTTTGGTTTGCAGTTCGGTGGGCTGCTGGGCGGCATCGTGGTTGTCGAGCGCGTCTTTAACTGGCCGGGATTAGGCACCTTGGCCTTCGAAGCCGTATCGGCCCGGGACTACCCTGTCTTACAAGGCGTTATCACCGTGCTCTCGTTAATGATCATCTCTATCAACCTTCTAGTTGATATCGCCTATGGCCTGGTCGACCCCAGGGTGCGCAAGGAATAACCATGACGGCAGCTATTAAAACCGACAAATTGAAACGCTTTAAGAACCTTGAGTTTATCCTTGGCGTGCTGCTCGTGGGCGGTATTGGTTTAGCGGTAATCTTTTCCGGCTGGTTATTCCCCGGTGGAGGTTCAGAGCTTAACTTAGCCTACCGCTTAACGCCGCCGCTGGTGGAACCTGGCTTTCCACTAGGTACAGACCCATTAGGCCGGGACGTGCTCGCGCGGGTGATTATCGGCGGTGAAATATCGCTAAAAGTCGGGGTCTACTCAGCCCTCGGGGCGGTGGTGATCGGCATCATTATGGGGTTGGTATCCGGCTACTATGGCGGGTTTCTGGATATGATCGTGATGCGCTTTGCCGACGTACAACTTGCGCTGCCCTTTATCCTGCTAGCGATTACCTTTATCGCCGTGATTGGTGGCGGGCTAACCAATATGATTATTCTGCTGATTATCTCCCAGTGGGTGCAGTACGCGCGCTTGGTACGGGGCTCGGTGCTATCGCTGCGTGACCGCGAATTTATCCTGGCGGCCAAAGCGATTGGGGTGAAAGATATTCGTATCCTGTTCCAGCATCTGCTCCCCAATCTAATTGGTCCCGTGATCGTGCTGATGACCCTCAATGTGGCCAATAATATTCTGCTGGAGAGCAGCCTGACCTTTTTAGGCTTGGGCGTGGATCCGGTGATTCCAAGTTGGGGCGGCATGCTGGCTGAAGGGCGAACCTACCTGCAAACGGCGTGGTGGGTAAGCGTATTCCCCGGCTTGGCAATTCTGTTAACCGTGCTAGGCCTGAACCTGTTAGGTGACTGGCTTCGCGATGCCCTGGATCCGACGGGACGTACTTCCTTATGACAAACAGCCTCCAGGACGAGACGTTGCTAGAGCGCTCGTTTCCGCGCACCACAAAAGCGTTACTTGATGAGTACGCCACACCGGCCTATCAAGGCTTCCAACTGGAGGCGTGGGTGTTTGATGATGAGGCCGAACGCCAAGCGTCGGAATCGACGTTTAAAGCTGCGGGCATAAGTGCGCGCCTGCGCAGTGCCTATAAGCCCTTAATCCATTTCTTTTTGGAAGAGTTTTCGTGGGCGTCGCTGCTATCGTTGGTGATTGAGTACCCGGTGTTGGCAAACGCACCGCGCCGTTTTTTGCTGGAGGCCTACCCGCTTGCGGCGCTTCTTCCGCAAGGCGTATCACTACGCTGGGAGGGCGTTGAAACCACGGCTATCGCCCAACCTATCCATTATCGCGTGCGAGTGGAGCGTCGCTCGGGTGCCCAGGAAACGTATCTCGTAGAAGCGCCCAATCGTCATCATCAGGACCATGTGGGCGAGGCGCAATTTTCGCCCTGTGGCTGGCTGCGGCTGACCTCGCCTCAGGGCGACGTCAGTGCAACAATCGTCGAGACCGACTATGAAGCGCTATTTCAAGCCGCGATGGCAACGCTCTCTTCAACCCCGTGGCAGCCAACATCGCCTTACTTTGAAGAACTCAATTTTACGGTACATTTGCCGAGCAGTGACCGCCGCTTAGCCTGGGATGACGAACATATCAGCCTTGCTGAGGCGCTCCATGAAGAACTCTATTTTTCTACCCTGGAGTATTTCCAGCACCGCGCGGGCTTAACGCTGGGTGACCGTTCGATTCAGCCAGGGCAGATTGTGCCGGAGATATCCTCCCAGGGTGAAAGCGCCTATTTGAAAGTCAGCCTTCGCTCTTTAGATACTTTGCAGGCACAGCGTGACGAGATGACCGAGCTGGGCTCTGCCCAGCAGGCTATCGGCACTGATCAGATTAAGCAGTTATTGGCGGCGCTTGGTGGCCAGTCGCTGTATGCCACCACCCGAGCGGGCAGAGTGCTGGAAGCTCGCTATGTGGAGGGTAGCGATCGCGCCGTCATCATCAGTGCGGGGCAGCACGCCAACGAAACATCCGGCGTCGTTGGAGCACTGCGCGCGGCGCAAGCGCTAAGTGAGCAGCCTCAGGCACACTATGTTATTTCTCCTTTAGAGAACCCCGACGGCTACGCGCTGCAGAGCCGACTTGTCGCCACTCAACCGCGCCACATGCACCACGCTGCGCGCTATACGGCTTTTGGTAATGACCTGCAGAGTCAGCCGCTAGGCCAACCGTTTGAGCACGCCATCCGTGAACAGGCATTCGCGACCAGCGGCGCCGGGCTGCATGTCAATCTTCACGGTTACCCCGCCCACGAGTGGACACGACCGCTGAACGGCTACGTACCCCGTGGCTTTGAGATGTGGACGATTCCAAAGGGTTTCTTTTTGATTCTCCGCCATCAGCCGGGTTGGGAAACGGCGGCTGAGCAATTGGTGGAAGCCGTTACCCACCACCTTGCGCAAGTGCCTGGGCTAGTCGAGTTTAATGCTGCGCAAATTGCGTTATTTGAGACCCATGCGGGAGCGTTAACCTTCCCGATGTTGAATGGCTTCCCCTACCTAATCTCCGAAGACGCCGATCAATTAACGCCGCTAATGTTGATTACCGAATACCCCGACGAGACCCTAACTGGCGAAGCGTTTGTGCAGGCGCATGCGGCGCAAATGGCAACGGTGGTGGCAGCCTATAACGCCTTTCAAACGCTCTCATTGGATAGTTAATCTCAATGACGGCGAGACTGTCAAAATAGCGTCGCACTGATACAATGGATAAATGAACAGTGCTTTCGCTACGCCAACCGCCTCCCTCGACGACCCCTACTATTACCTGACGAACTTTCGCTTCGTTTTAGCTTGGGTCGGGGAACGTCATGCTGATCTGCTTTCGGCAGACGAGCGCGACTTTCTTGAACAGTTTGAAAGCTTGCCGCAGGCCTCTCAAGCGCTTCTGGTGCGCATGGTCATGCGTAAAGGTGAGCTGTTTAGGCTTAGCAAATTAAGCTATACCGAAGTAGGTGACAGCGCTGAGGCGATAGCGTCATTGGTCGCGCTGGGCTGGGTCGATAATGATCCGGCGCTTAGCGTCGATGAGCTATTTAACCAGCTGCGACTCGCCGAGCTTCGCCACATTTTAGCCGATGAGATACGCGCCGCTGGGCTGAGCGTGTCTAGCGCTAAAGCTATGCTCTACGACACCTTAACGAGCCAACTGACACACACCGCACCCTTACAAGCATGGTGGCCCGATGCCAGCGATCAAATCGTGCGTCTCAAGGTAATGGAGACCTGCGACCGGCTGCGGCTGATGTTCTTTGGCAACCTGCGACAGGACTGGGCGGAGTTCGTGTTGACCGAGCTGGGGCTGCAACGCTTTGAGACGGTGTCTTTTACGCCGCAATCTCGCGCATTCCAATCGCGTCAGGAAGTGGATACCTACTTAGCGCTCCATCAACTGCGTCAACGTCTTGATGCAGGAGAATTGCCCCCTGATCTACATATTGAGGTGCCGCCGTGCGCGGATAACCGTTGGCTCGCTACGCGGCGTGCACGGTTACTGCTGCAGTTGGGTCGAGAGGCAGAGCGTAGCGGAGATGCAGCGCTGGCGCTGACGCTTTATCACGATTCGGGCAGCAGCGAAGCGCGGATACGCCAGCTTCGGGTGTTGGAAAGGCAGGGCGAGCACCAGGCTGCTTTTGAATTGGCGAGCAAGGCACTCAATAGCAGCCCCAATGAGACAGAGCACCAAGCGCTGTCGCGGCTGCTACCACGCTTGCGGCGACGGCTTAAACTGCCTGCTTCGCCGAGTGACCCGGAGCCCGTCCATGAGCGTTGGGACTTGCAATTGCCTGGGCCGCAAAGCGTTGAGCGCGCCGTGGCTCAGACTCTTGGTGAACCCCAGGCACCCGTCTGCTATGTGGAAAACAGTCTGATCACGGGACTGTTTGGCTTGCTCTGTTGGTCGGCAATCTTCGCACCACTGCCGGGCGCTTTCTTCCACCCTTTTCATAATGGCCCTGCGGATTTATACCGCGACGATTTTGTGGCGCGTCGGCGTGACCTTTTCGATGCGTGTCTAGCGCGCTTGGAAGACGGCAGCTACCGCGAAGTCATTCAGACGACTTGGCGCGAGAAGGCGGGCCTTTCATCGCCGTTTGTTCACTGGGCAATCGTTGATGAAGCGCTCATTGAACTCGCACTGGCATGTATCCCACCTGAGCACCTTCGACACTGTTTTGAGCGGCTGCTGGGTGATCTGAAAGCCAACCGGGCAGGGCTGCCGGATTTGATTCAGTTTATGCCTGACGCGCCAGCTGGCGAACCGCGCTACCGGATGATCGAAGTCAAAGGCCCCGGTGATCGGTTGCAGGATAACCAGCGCCGCTGGCTGACATTTTTTCACCGTCATGAGATGCCCGTCGCAGTGTGTTACGTGCGCTGGGTCGCCAGCGACGAGCTTGAGGTATGAGTACGACCTATCGCGTGGCGGTGCGGGCACTGTGTGATTTCACTGCCCGTGAAGGGGATCTCGATCACCGTTTTACCCCAGCGCCCAGCGCGCGGGAAGGCATCGAAGGGCACTCCCTTGTCGCTAGCCGACGCGGAGCAGACTATATTGCCGAACTTCCGCTGTCGGGTGTCTTTGAGGGAGTGGTCGTCACGGGCCGAGCGGATGGTTTTGACCCCGTGGCTAATCGCCTGGAAGAGATTAAAACCCATCGCGGCAGCTTGGAGCGCATGTCAGCTAATCAGCGCGCCCTCCACTGGGCACAGGTGAAAGTCTACGGCGCACTGCTATGCGCTGAGCGAAGCCTTGAGCAGATCACCTTAACGCTGGTTTATCTGGATATCGCCAGCGGTAAAGAGACGCTACTGAGCCAAGACGCCAGCGCCGCCGAGCTGCAGGCGTTCTTTGCCTCCCAGTGCCGCCGCTTTCTTAGCTGGGCGAAACAGGAGGCGGACCATCGCCAGCGCCGGAACGCTGGCCTACAAACCCTGCGCTTTCCCCACGCTGCATTCCGCCCCGGCCAGCGCGAACTTGCCGAAGACGTTTATAAAGCCGCCAGCACCGGGCGCTGCCTACTCGCCCAGGCGCCCACCGGCATTGGTAAAACGCTGGGCACGCTGTTCCCCATGCTTTTAGCGATGCCGCGACAGCAGCTGGATCGCATCGCTTTTCTGACCATGAAAACCCCCGGCCGTCGTTTGGCGTTGGATGCTCTCGCCACGCTGCGCGCCAGCCAGAGCGATGAAGCCCAGCCCTTGCGTGTGCTTGAGCTGGTGGCGCGTGATAAGGCCTGCGAATACCCCGATCGCGCCTGCCATGGCGAGTCTTGCCCGCTAGCTGCCGGTTTTTATGATCGCTTACCTGCTGCCCGTCAAGCGGCGGTGGACCAGGGGTGGCTGGATCGCGAAGCGCTGCGCGAGGTGGCATTGGCCCATAATGTTTGCCCCTATTATTTCGGCCAGGAACTAGCGCGCTGGGCGGATATGATCGTCGGTGACGTTAACCACTGGTTCGATAGCCACGCCCTGCTGCACGGTTTGGCCCAGGCCAACGATTGGCGAACGGGCGTACTGGTCGATGAAGCGCATAATCTGGTGGAGCGTGCCCGCGGCATGTACAGCGCCGAGCTCGATCAGCAGCGCTTTAATCGCATACGCCGGTCATCACCCAAAGCGCTGGCGGGGCCTTTGGGGCGCTTAGCCCGCCAGTGGCAAAATGTGGTTAAAGACGCGGGGCTGGAAAATGAGGGTGGTCACGGTAAGCCAGCCTACCGACTGCTAACGGCGCTGCCCGATAAGCTGGTGGCCGCCGCTCAGCAAGTAGGGTCTGCCATCACTGATTATCTTGGTGAGTACCCAGAGCAAACCAGTCTTGAGCTTCAAGAACTGCTGTTTGAGGCGCTGGCGTTTTGTCGGCTGGCGGAGCGCTTTGGTGAGCACTCACTGTGTGATATTACTCGCCATGGCCGTGGGCGGGCCGTGCTCGGGTTACGCAACCTGATACCCGCCGACTTTCTGGCTGCACGGTTTAACACCGCGCACTCCGTGGTGCTGTTTTCAGCCACATTAAATCCCGCTCACTACTACCGGGATCTATTGGGTTTGCCGGAGAATACGCCCTGGCGCGAGGTTGTTTCTCCTTTCTCAGCGTGCCAGCTTGAAGTGCGTATTCGCAGCGATATTTCGACCCGCTTTCGTGATCGAGAGGCGTCGATTGAGCCGATGGTGGCGACCATAGCGCAGCAGTATCAGCGCAAGCCAGGCCACTACTTGGCGTTCTTCAGCAGCTTTGCCTACCTGGAAGCCGTGCTGAACCACTTTCGCGAGGCGCACCCAGGCGTGCCCGTTTTCAGCCAAACCCGTGGCATGCCCGAGGCAGCGCGGGAGGCGTTTCTAGCGCGCTTTACGCCCGGCGGAAAAGGCATCGGCTTTGCGGTGTTGGGCGGTGCCTTTGCAGAAGGCATCGACCTGCCCGGCGACCGATTGATCGGAGCCTTTATCGCTACCTTGGGACTACCGCCGTTTAACGACTTTAACGAAGCGCTTAAAGCACGGCTAAACGCGCGCTTTGGTAAAGGTGACGATTACACTTATCGCATTCCCGGCATAATCAAGGTGGTGCAGGCCGCAGGGCGAGTGATTCGCAGTCCTGAAGATGAGGGGGTTGTGGTATTAATGGATGATCGTTTTGCCCAGGCCAGCGTGCGCTCGCTATTGCCAAGCTGGTGGTCGCTGGGAAATCCCAATCCATAATTTAGGACCCTATCGCGAGCTATGACAGATTTACTCTGGTACCAGTATGCGCTGATCGGACTGATATTTGCCTGGAGCGGTTTTGTGCGCACCAGCCTAGGGTTTGGAGGCGCTGTACTGGCGCTGCCGTTCCTACTGCTAGTGACAAACGAACCTCTGGTGTTCTTACCGATTATTGCTATTCATCTACTGATTTTCTCCAGTTGGATTGCCTGGAACGGACATCGCCAACTGCAGAAAGAGGGCGTGGGAACCGATTCCCCAGAGAGCAATATCGATTGGAGATACCTATTCAAAGCCCTGAAAATCATGATCATTCCCAAGCTAATTGGGGTGGTGGGGCTGTTAACGCTGCCCGCTCAAGTCATGACCAGTATTATTTTCGGCATTGTGTTCATTTATGCCATTGGCTACGTCCTCAACAGACCGTTCAAGAGTAAAAACAAATATGTCGACTACGTGCTGCTGGCACTCGGGGGATATGTCAGCGGTACTTCGCTGATTGGCGCGCCGCTAATTGTGGCGGTATTCGCTGCTCATGTGGCCAAGGAGCAGCTGCGGGATACCATGTTTGTGCTGTGGTTTATTCTGGTGGTCATCAAGATGGTCTCGTTCCTGATCGCAGGCGTAGACCTCCAGCTTATCCACCAGCTGTGGCTGTTGCCCTGTGCATTCATTGGTCACCTGGCGGGCGAGAAAGCCCACCGCTATATGCTCAAAGCGGACACCGGCCTGTTCTTCCGCGTGCTCGGGGCCGTGCTGATTTTGGTTAGCGTTGTGGGATTAATTCATCCACCCGCGTAAGTGCTGATGCTTAAAGTTGGCTGTCTGCCTTCAGCGTCGTCTTGCCCAGTACGATCAGGGCGACGGCCAGCAGGCCGCACACCACTGCCATGCCGGTAAACACATTACGCAGCGACTCCAGCCAGATGATCGCCGGGGCGACCACCACCGGGGAGACAAACTGGCCGAAAAAGAAGGTCGAGGTAAAACCGCCAAACACCCGGCCGCGCACCCGTTGAGGCGTGATCCGCATAAGCCAGGTGGTGGTATTCGGCATAAAGGCGCCCAGGCCAAAACCAGAAATGGCCGCGCCGACAATGGCCATGGCGTAACTCTGAGTGAAGCCCACCACCAAAAAACCGGCGGCCGCCAGGAAAAAACCGAGTACATAGATCGTCATCACCGACAGGAACGGTTTGTAGTAGCCGTAGCAAAACGCCACGATGCTGGCCGTTAGTGCTGCCATGGAAAGCGCCACGCCGATCGCCACGCCGCTAATCTGGCCCTGCTGGGAAAGCAGAAAGGGCAGTTGGGCAGGGAACATGTAAAACATGGTCATGCTGATCATGGCGATCAGGTAGGCAAGGCTGGTCCGGCCAAGATCTACCTTGATGGGCTCATCGCTGGTGTCACTGCTGTTGCCATCGCTGGATTTGGGTTCCTGAAGAATCGCCCAGGCGTAGGGCAATAGCAGCACGCCGGTCATATAGAGTAAAAATGGGCCGCGCCAACTCCAGTCGGAAAGCAGCCCGCCCAGGTTAATAAAGATAACCCCGCCCAACGCCATGCAGCTGCTTTGCAGCCCCAAAAAACGGGCGCGTTCCGCGCTATCAAAATAATCCCCCACCAGCGTGGTGCTGATGCTGAGAATACCGGCCACCGCGATTCCCATCAGCGCCCGGGAGCTCAACAGCAGATCTACACGATCAATGAAGAAACCCGCGACCCCCGCAAAACCGTAGATGCCTAGCATCATGAGCAGCAATTTCTTACGCCCAAACCGGTCAGCCAGATAGCCCATCAGCGGGCTGAAGAGGGTAATCATCAGCGCAGGAATAGTTAGGATCAACTGAATCAACACCTGGGGATGATCAGGGAAGTGGCGGCTAATACCCGGCAGTGCAGGCGCAATAATCGCCCCCGACATCACGGTCATGGTGCTGGCAAAAAGGAGTACGGCCTTAATGTGTGTTAATTGGCTAATGGTCTTTTTTCCATATCAAAAGAAGGGAAAGGATTTAAAGCACAAACGACGATCGTAGCATAGTTGTTAGCAGGCTAGGTATCTGCTTTCGTGAACTAAACTACTCGACAAGGCCAACAGTTGCCCGCTTTCAGCGACAGTCTTGCCTTGAAAAGATAGTTGGAAAGAGGAGTTGCGCTTCTCATACTGGCTTTAAAAATGGGGGCTAAAAGTAAATTTAAAGTGGTTAAAGAGCAGTACTATCGTTGATCTAATAGGTTTGTTGGAGTCGATCTGTTATAGCTGGATACAAAGCACCGTAGGGGGCAGATGTCGTGACGTTTTCGTCGAATGATAATTCCGACCCACTAGCGCAGATTCTGCCAGTGGCGGCCCATCTGTTTGATAATAGTGGCGCAGCAATTTCCCTGTTCGATAATCAGGACTGGTTGCTTTATGGTAATGCCCACTACTACGACCTGATCTGCTATCCGCAGGGAGCACACCTCTCTTGGCCGGATATTGTGCGTGACAACTATTCCCAAGGCCATGGGCTGATTGCTGAGACAGATGATATTGAGTTCTGGATTCAGGCGGCGTTAGCAAAGCGTCGCACACGAACCTACCGCCAGTTTGAAATTGACGCATGGGATGGCCGCTGGCTGTTGATGACGGAAACGCTGGTTCCTGAGATAGGTCTACTAGGTATTGGTGTTGATATCACTCAGGCTAAGAACATGACGACTGCTTTAAAACAGGAGTACCAGAATGCGCTGATCACGGCGGAAACTGATCTACTTACTGATATGGGCAATCGCCGGGCGTTAGAGCGTTTGAGTAATATTCTGTTGAGTAAGGGGCGCCATTTTCAGGTAGCAGCCTTGATGATCGATATTGATCAGTTCATACCCTACAACGATACCTTGGGGCATTTTCAGGGTGACCTTTGTTTACAGCAGGTGGCACAGGTGATTCAAAGCAGCCTCAAAGTGGGTGAGACCTATCCGATAAGGCTGGGTGGTGACGAATTCCTGGTACTGATGCTGGGTGTGCCCATGTCACTAGCTCAGCAAGTGGCCCACAGAATCAGAAACGGTGTGCATAAAAGTGCTAAGTGCCTATTCAAAATTAATCGCGTGATCAGTTCCGTAACCACCGAGTAAGCGGTGTACCTCTTCATGTAGACGTTCAAACGAGAGATAGGCACTCAAGGGCAGCCAGGTGTACTT
>NZ_JABWCV010000046.1 GCF_013371085.1 Vreelandella maris
GGTCAGCTTTTCAGGTACCATTTTGGAAGCGGCTGTTGGTGCTTGATGGATTGGTTAGGTTCTTGAAATCATAGCACTTTCAGCCGCTTTCTTTTATACCCTGTGAGAAATCCGGGCTAGCAGGGCCAACGCAGGTAATATCCCTAATACAATGAATAAGAGTGCGCGCTTAGACCAAAAAGAGTTCTGATCTTTTTTGGTATGCATTTGCGTGCTCCCTGGTAATGGCGAAATTGGCCAGCATTGATTAACTAGCAAAGCAGTAGCTTGTGATAATAGGTGGCATGTTGGTCCCGTTGTTAACTAATCACATTAGCTAAAAATAACTGCTAGACTAAGCAATTGGCTTCATTTTATTTAATTGAATCAGCACAAAATGCTTTCTAGCAGTCAATTTAAACTAGTATTCCCTGCCTATTGATTAAGTCCATTTCTTCCTAATGTGAAATCCGGTGGATCGCTTGCAGGAAAGCTTTCATCGCTCAGCTCATCGACATGCTCCTGTTGTTTTTGATAAGTAGACAGCTTTACATACTCACTCAACGGCTTGGCCAGTATCCAGTGGTCATCTTGGCGGGTTAATTCCTGGGTAGGAATGCTGTACGTATTCCCATCGCTTGCTTCAAGCGCTACCCGTTTCAGATATTTATCTTTAACAAAGTGCCCTATAAGCTGCTGTTTATCATCGTAAACTAGATTTTTCACGGTAACTTCCTCGCAAAATTAAATTTAATAATAGTGGCCTAAACGCATCAATAGCACGCTATCATTTATGCTATTCACTACCTTTTGGATCGGCCTTGGCTGATTTTTGATCAATATTGTCTTTATGCTTTTTTTTCTCCTTAGTCAGTTGGGCACCCGGGATAGGTGTTTCCTTAATAGAAGTGTTATGACCTGGTGATGATGGAGACTCCTCAGCTTTCTGATTATCCACATTCTCGTCTGGCCGAAAGGGTTTGGGTTCTTGATGGTGAGAGCTCTTATGGTCAGTATTTTCATCGACATCGGGAATGTCCTTGTCGATGAGCTGTTCTGCTTTTTTGGTTTCGTTACTCTTTTTGTCGGTTGATTGATGATTCATGGCTTTTCTCCTGCGTTATTAAAAAAAACAATGCCTTAAAAGTGCTCTTCCTCAGCGCTGGGCTGAGAAGAATTAATAGAGTGAATATTAGAAATGATAAAGCCGCTTCGTGGGCGAGCCGGTATTACATTGAGATCGACCGTAAGATCCTGGCACGGTACGTCATAGCGAAGCTGGTGAATGAATTTCTCAATTGCCAAGTCGATCAGTGCCAGTGTGATCCACTCACCGGGGCAGCGATGCTGAGTAGCATGATCGCTACCGCCTTGAGGAATCATTGCAAAGCGATGCACATCAACCTTTTCCTGCTCGAAACGTTCAGGATAGAACTGGTCGGGTGCTTCCCAGCGCTGGGCGTCATGATTGGTACCGTAGAGATCAAGAATCGCTTGCCGACCGCGCTTAAAGCGATAGCCTTGCCAAGTAAAGTCAGCGTTAACGCGAGCGGCTAGAAATGGAAAGAAAGGGTAATAACGCCTGACCTCTTGAATGAAGTGCCGACGATAATGGCTTGACCCTTGGTGCTTGAGTTTTTCATAACAGTCCGGGTGCTCATGAATCGCCAATACGGCAAACACCATGTACCTTGCCACAGCCACGATGGGTCGGATTATATTAAGCAACTCCACGGCAACAATGCGATTGGGTAGAGGCTTGCCCTGGGCATCACGAAAATCAACAAACGTAGCGAATGGTAATACGGGGTCGACTTCATGCAGCCCTTGTCGGTACTGCTTGATTAAGTCTAGTAAC
Source organism: Vreelandella maris (assembly GCF_013371085.1). Taxonomy (GTDB): domain Bacteria; phylum Pseudomonadota; class Gammaproteobacteria; order Pseudomonadales; family Halomonadaceae; genus Vreelandella; species Vreelandella maris. The sequence continues at coordinate 1,838 of NZ_JABWCV010000046.1, forward strand.
GCATTTTCAGTTTGACGCCGTGCCCGGCGGCTTGCCCAATGCTTGGGCCCGATAGCAGCGCCGCCTTCAATCATGAGTACTAATTGCTCGGCCATCTCTGGAGCATCTACATTGTGTAGCGGAATACCGCACCAAGCGCAGGCTGCCCGGCATAAAATGTGATGAAGTTCATCAAGCAGGGTGATCGATGCTTGCGCCTCCCAATAATTGAGGCGCAATTGCCAATGCTGCTCGACAAGCTGCATGAGTTCATCAATGCGCGACTGGGACATTAATGAAAGAAACAGGGCTTTGCGTTGATGATGCGCTTCTCCTTCCAGCCCTTGGATTCCCCCTTCACCAAACAGCGTCTTTTTCAACCGTGTGGGCGCCGCATTCTCACGGCTGAAACGTGCATCATCGTAAAAGAGCTCGGCGGCCTCTTCGCCCCGCATAAACAGTGTTTTTTTAAACATTAAGCGTGAGCGGAAGAGGTTTGTTCCTAACCGCTCACATTGCGCCGAAATATAAGGATAACCACTGCGTGCTAATGGATACGTACACTCCCAGCTCGCCAGCGGCGGCTCATCATTGCGGCCCATTAATGCCTCCCGAGGCGAGGCGCTTTAGCAATAAAGCTTTTGGAAAACTGCTTTAAGGACGCTTTAACGGTTTCTAGTGCATCAGGGTCCCCATGCAGCATTGCTGACATATAGGCCTTTGCCTGCTGTTTGGAAATATGAGGAGGGATAGGGGGAATGTCAGGATCTGTATGAAAATCAATAACGGTGGGGCAGTTATTGGCAATGGCCTGATCCCAGGCACTACCAATCTGCTCTGGATCGGTTACTTCAATGCCTTTCAAGCCAACCAGTTCTGCATACTGTGCGTAGGAAAAGGCAGGCAAGTCCTGCGATGCTTCATATTTAGGGTCGCCATCCTGGACACGCATCTCCCAAGTGACCTGGTTAAGATCGCGGTTATTAAGAACGATCACAATGAGCCGTGGATCTTCCCAGCGTCTCCAGTATTTACCAATAGTGAGCAGTTCAGCATTGCCGCTCATTTGCATGGCACCGTCGCCCACAAACGCGATCGAAACACGCTCAGGATAAGCAAATTTGGCTGCTATGGCGTAAGGTACCGCGTTTCCCATGGTTGCCAGGCCGCCGGAAACCGAGCCGCGCATACCCGTGCGAAACTTAAGGTCGCGGGCGTACCAATTGGTTGCCGAGCCGGAGTCACAACTGAGTAAGCAGCGGTCTGGCAAGCGCGGGGATGCTTCCCAAAATACGCGTTGAGGATTGATGGGGTTTGCGTCGCTCATGGCGCGTTCACGCAATAACTCCCACCATTCAGCGACGGCTGCTTCAATAGCCTGCCGCCAATCTCGATCACTTTTATGCTTCAGAAGCGGTATGAGCGCCTGAAGCGTGCTGCGCGTATCGCCGGTGAGGTTAACGTCCATTGGGTAGCGCATGCTGAGCATGCGGGGTTCAATATCTATCTGTACACCGCTTGCTTGTCCCTCTTGGGGTAAAAACTCCGAATAGGGAAAGCTTGAACCAATCATTAATAAGGTGTCGCACTCAGACATTAGGGTCCAACTGGGGTTGGTGCCTAACAGTCCAATCGACCCCGTGACGTAAGGTAAGTCATCGGGTAGTACATCCCGTCCAAGCAGGGCTTTAGCAACACCCGCGCCAAGAAGGTTCGCCACTTCTTCTACTTCTTTTTCAGCGCCTCTGGCCCCCGCGCCGATCAAAATGGCGACCCGCTTGCCAGCATTTAATACGTCTGCGGCATGGGCAAGGGACTGTTCATCAGGCATGACAGCTGCTGACGTATAACCAACGCCTGAGTGAACTGTGCCGTGGGCGTGTGCAGGCGTCTCAACAGCTTTTTGGGACTGTAAATCGTTAGGAACCACAATAGCGGTAACGGTGCGTTCACCGGCGGCGATGCGCATGGCACGATCAATTAGATGTCGAACTTGCCCAGGGCTAGTCGCCAGGTGTACAAAATCACCTGCCACATCCTTAAATAAAGAGACCAAGTCCACTTCTTGCTGGTATTCACCCCCTAACGCTGTGCGGGCCTGCTGGCCTACGATAGCGACGACCGGTACGTGATCTTTTTTAGCGTCGTAAAGGCCGTTAAGTAGATGGATCGCCCCCGGCCCAGAGGTCGCCATGCAAACGCCCACCTCGCCGGTATATTTTGCATAGCCACACGCCATGAACGCTGCCATTTCCTCATGCCGAGGCTGTACAAAGGTAATCGAGTCGTCAGCGCGATTGAGCGCGCCCATGAGTCCATTATTGCCGTCGCCGGAATAGCCGAAAATGTGCGATACCTTCCACTGTTTCAGCCTATCAATGATGAAGTCGCTGACTTCTTGTGTCATCCCTGACCTCCTATCTCACACCGCGGTGGTTAGTTTAGGTAACTGTTATTAAAAAATGTTTGAAATTAAGGGGCCTTCTTTGGCGGTGGTAACAGGCAGAAAGGAAACGATGCTGCTACTTACGGCTTTACATAAACGTCAAAATTTTCTCTATAAGCTGGCACAAACTACACAGCCAATATAGTGGTAAATGTGCTCTGTTAGTCAACAGGCTCAGCCAAAGAAATAGGCGTTATTGTTCAATCCTTTAAACCAACCATTACACATATTTAAGGTGAGCTAGATACAAGTTGCGAGCATGAAAACATACCTAAAATACTGTAGGCATTAGGTGGGTGTGACGTCCAGTTGCTGGGTAAGTAAAAGTTATTTTTAACATAAGTAGAAGATTTTTTACGATTTTGTTGCTATCCGCTGCTCCCTGCCATGCTCCCTAAGCTGCTCCCTGCCATGCTCCCTAAAGGGAAGCGTTTAATCTCTTACATCAGTGAGCTGACAGAAGCAGTTGTGGCTTTCCGGTTATTGATCAAGGGGGGGGGGTAGACACCCTTTCAGTAACGCTATTATAAAGCTAAAAAACAATAAATAATTAGATTTGCTGCTAAATAGCCGGTTCATAACGTATGTTATTAAATATTTTTTATCTTTAAATAATTGTTTTTAAAGTGGTTGATGGCACTTATGTTTGACTTATATTAAGCGGTCTTTTTGACAAAAATTAAAAAAGGCGGCTCAAGATTCAGATGGCTTGAAGTGTTCAGCTTGGTGACTATTCTCCATAGTGCTCGGTTAGAAAAGGCGAGTGATTAAGACGAAAGGTTTTAATTGTTCCACTAAAGGAGCTTTATCATGGTTGATAAACGTAAAGATCAAGGAATGTCACGTGAAGAAGCAGGCCACAAAGGTGGTCAGGTAAGCGGCGGAAATTTTGCCAACGACCCTGAGCGCGCTTCTAAAGCCGGTAAGAAGGGCGGGGATGCGACTGCTGACTCCCATAGCCAAGAATTTTATGAGGACATTGGTCATAAAGGTGGCCAAGAAAGCGGAGGTAACTTCGCTAACGACCCAGAACGCGCTTCAGAAGCTGGCAAGAAAGGCGGGAAGAACAGCCATGGCGGTAATGGACAGAGCTAACCACTTCTCTTTAATGAGGTGATTTAGTTAAGTTCGCGTTAAGTTCGCGACTGTCGCAGGAGATCGCTATGAGTAATCCGATTAAGGATAAAGATTTTGATATGGTGAGTACGCTATATCACGCTTCGCAAGGCGCTAATCTTTGTTCACAGTTTTCTCGCGATGCCGAAAGCAGTTCGGATCAAGAAGCCAAGGCGTTTTTTGATCGAGTAGCACGCCAATACGATGACATTGCTCAGGAAGCAAAAAAGTTGCTTAAAGATAAGCTGTAAGTTGCATGCCAAGGACGGCGTTTCCTAGCAGCCCAGGCAAAGGACGCAATGAAAGTGCTCAAGGATGAGCGGAAGTTTACCAACAAGGGAAGGAACCCTTAATGGTAATCGCATTGGAAGCTACCCAGCTACTTAAGGAAGAGCCTTAAGCACACTGTCAGGGGAAGGAATTCCTGACAGTTTACCTACAAGGAGTGCAACCTATGTTTCATCATTCCGGTAAATTGCAGTATCCAGTGAAAGTCGATAAGCCAAACCCTGAGTTTGCGATGCTGCTTCAGCAGGCCATTGGTGGTATCGAAGGCGAAATACGCGTTGCGATGCAGTATTTCTTCCAAGCGATGGGCGCGCGCGGTGATGACCGCATTCGCGATATGCTGATGTCGACGGCGACAGAAGAGTTATCGCATATCGAGATGTTGGGGCACGCGGTTGCGCTTAATTTAGAGGGGGCACCTGTTTCTTATCAGGAAGCCACTGCTAAAGACCCTGTCATGAATGCCATTCTAGGCGGTGCCAATCCACGCCATTTGTTATCTTCTGGCCTGTCCGCGATGCCGGTCAACTCCAATGGTGTGCCGTTTGATATGAGCCACGTATACGCGACCGGTAATATTGGGGCAGATATGCTAGCCAACGCCACAGCAGAAGCGGGTGGCCGAGTTCTTGCCTCACGTCTCTATAACTGGACAGACGATCATGGCATGAAAGATTTCCTATCTTTCCTGATTGCCCGTGATACGTATCACCAGCAGCAGTGGCTGGCGGTCATTGAGGAGTTGGGCGGCATGAAATCGCAGTTGCCTATCCCCAACTCGACGCCTGAAGATCATGAGAATATGCAACACTCCTACTACTACCTTAATACTCTGCTCGACAAAGAAGCGCCGAAAGGTCGGTGGGCTGAAGGACCTTCGTTGGATGGTAAGAGTGAGTATTCAGTAGTTAATCAACCTGCGCCTGAAGGTCAGGAACCAACTTTAGGTAAAGCAAAGCCGGGCTCAGGTGCTCAAAAAGAGCAACTTTGAGTTTAGGAGTCGTATGCTAACGTTGGTGTCATAAGGAGAGTCTGCAATGGAAAGCAAGCACTTAGTAGATTGGCTGCGAGATGCGCACGCTATGGAGAAGCAAGCGGAGAAAATGCTTCAATCTCAAGCGCATCGTTTAGAGCATTACCCACAGTTGCAGCAGCGCATTGAAGAACATATTGAAGAGACAGTGAATCAATCGAAAAAGCTGGAACACTGTTTAACGCTGTTAGGCGCTAATACGTCATCTTTTAAAGATATGGGCGCTGAGTTAACCGCATTTGGCCAGGCGGTTGGTGGCATGATGGCTGAAGATGAGGTGGTTAAAGGCGGTATTGCGAGTTTCGCATTCGAAAATTTTGAGATAGCGAGTTATAAAGCCATTATCAAAGCGGCTGATATGGCGTCACAACCTGAGGTCTCCCAAGTCTGTAAAGAGATTCTTCAGGAAGAAATAGCCATGGCCGATTGGCTGAGTAAGCACTTGGACGATACTACTCAGCAATTTTTAGAGCGTGATAAGGATGACGATTTGCGCGCTAAGACCTAGCCTTTGCTAAGGCCTAGCTTTTGAGGCATGGTTTTTGAAACATAGCTTTTGAGACATAGTTTTATTTGCTCTTTCTCCCATCAGAGCAAAGCCCATTCCCCAGCTATAATGCTGGGGTTTTTTTATGCCAGCCGAGTCAATGCGTCAGAAGGCGGCTCAGGTCGGCCATCACAGCCTCTTTAGGGTCATCTTCGCGAATCAGTAGCTGAGCGTCGCCATCACGGCCGAAAGCGAAGACAGCGTTGGAGTGCGATACATCGTAATTGCCAGCATCGTCTTTCTCACCATAACCGTACGTCACGCGGTAGCGGCGCGTCAGAGCCTGTAAAGCCTCTTCATCACCGGTCAAACCGGTGAACTCAGGGCCGAATGCGTCGGTATACTCTCGCAACGTGGCGGGGTCGTCGCGCTCAGGGTCGACAGACACAAACAGTACTCGCAAGTCGTTTTGGGCTTCTTCCCCCAATTCCTGCGAAATCGCTGCCAGATTCGCCAGGGTGGTGGGGCAAATATGCGGGCAATGAGTAAATCCGAAGAAGAGCAGGGTGACATCACCGGCATAGTCGGCTTCAGTGACCGAGCGGGCTTCTTCATCGACTAGCTCGAACTCCAATGGTGGCATAAGCTCGGAAATATCCTTGGTTTGCCAGCTTGGGTCAGAACAGCCGACCAGCCATAGCATCCCTGACAACAGCGCGGTTTTACATCCTGTCTTATACATAGCGTTACCCATAGCGATACATGGTCGAACGTTTACCAAGCAAACGACCGATAATGATCAACACCGCCAGCACACTCATCATGGTCGCTGGGATCCAGGTGATCAGGCCGCCGAGCCGCTGGTCCGTTAATGGTGCCAGTGGCCAGGCACGGCCACAAACGGCATACACGTCAAACAGCACGTTATGGCTGAAGGTGAGGTAGGCGCCCAGCAACATCTGGGGCGGCACCACGGCAAGCAACAGGGTAATGCGTACGCCATAGCTGAGCCCGCCACTTGCGGGCGACCGGGAATCGAGTATTAACCACCAGAAGAGTAGCCCATCAACCAGCATGCTCCAGTTCATCAACTGGTAGAGACGATGACTCAGCATCGCGTCGAAATGAACCTGGGGAATTAACCAGAAGTAAATCAGGCCCACGAACAGCAGTGGAGCGATTACCGGTTGCTGCAAAAGTCGATAACCGGGCTTGAGCATCTGCGCAGCGAAAGTAACCGTTGGCAAATTTCTCACCCGATGCGGTATACCTGCGGTGAGTATTGCCAGCGGGGCCGACAAGGCGATCAGAAACGGCGCTAAATGATGAAGCACTAGATGCTGGCCGCGGTGGACGAAAAACATGTACTGCGCTAAATAATCGAAATGTGTCTGAGACACCGTATAAATAGCCACGATACCCAAGAAAAAGGCGAAAGGGCGCCAGAATCCTTCATGCAGACCACAGCGCCGCCGATGAAGCAGGCCGCGGACATAGAGACCTGCGCCAGCCAGGCAGGCGAGAGTCCAGCTAGGGGAGAATTCCCAAGGCAGCAGAAAAGCAAGGCTACTGTCGAACTCCCCCATTACACCTCCTAAATAGCAGTACAGTGGTAAGGATAGACACTACAGAAAAACTTTCCCGATCAGCTACCTGTATCTGGCTGCGCATGCCGAAGCTTGGCTGCCCTCGGGTGAGACGCCGTCGCTGTTATGGCCCAGCATTAACTTGGGGCTGCTATTACTGAGCTGTATCACCATGGATGCCGCTGGCCCGGGGGTCAATCGCGGTAACAAACGGTGGTTGGCGATAGGCGTCACTTTTCCCAATGCCGAACGAGGGCGCCTAGCGATGTAGGGTTATGCCTGTATTGCCTGCCAGCGGATTCCAGGGTTAGTTGGGCCACAAGCCGATGTTGGTCCAGCTTTGGCGGGAATGAGAGAGCGCTGCTACATCGCAGGGGTGCTTTCCAATAACAACGATAATAGGGTGCGTTGGCTTCGTCATCCCAGCCAAGTAGACCCTCTTATTGCGATGCCAGACCTGGAGGTCACGGAGCAGGACGCCAGGGATATAGCGGCGTATCTTGAAACGCTCACTGAATAGGCTTAAAAAATTACGCCGCCCTTTAAGGATGTAATCGGGCGGCGAGGTGGGAAAGCAACGGCTTGTGAGCCTGGCTATTAGCTTTTAAATATTAGTTTTTAAATATCAGCTTTTAAATATCAGCTTTTAAATTCATACATTGTCTCGGGGAATCACACTTTCCCAGTTTTTAGAAAACACGCGATGCTCATTTTCGTAAGCATCCAACTGGGCATGGACAATGAAATTTTCCGTCGTGCAGCTTAGCGTGGTCCTTGTGTACACTTCGGTATTCCAGTCGCCTCTCTTAAAACAGGATTCTGTGAATGTTTCACCCCGGGCGGAAGTGAAATCATCATCAACGGTGCGGTAATACTCGCTGGCGCTGCGATGTATTTCGGTACCTATATCATTAATACGAAAACGGCCTTGGTTGTTAATCACCTCAAGCGTGGACGCTTTGCTTGCCAGGTCGCGATGCAACAGCCAGTTATGTTCGCTAGGTTCCAGTAACGTGGTATCAAGTGGAGGTGCCGATTGTGGTGTATCAAAAGGGGAGAGGTCGGCATCGTTCGTTTGTGGCTCCCTAACGGGAAGCGTTAGCTGACAGTTTTCTAAATGAACAGTGACCTTGGCAGGCTCAGGCGGCAGCCATGCGAGAGGCCAATAAGAGGTGGAGACAGACACCCTTACTTGGTGACCCGCTGGAAATTGCTGAGCGATACCGTTTAGCGGAATGGTAACGCGGTAGCGCCGATGCGGCTCAAGCGGTTCTGGGTGTGAGTCGCCATCCCGATGGGTAAGGTTCAGTAACCCATAGGAAACCCGTGTTGCCTTGCCGTCAGGGGCTACGTCTGAAAGGCGAACTGCCAACATTGCCTGGGGCTTGTCACTTGATACCTCTAACGTTAATTCAGGCATGCCGAAGATGCAGAGAGGTTCGGTTAAGCTTGGGCTGCTAAAAATAAGCGAGCCGCCATCCTCTTCTCGTTGGTCGCCAGGAAGGTCCGGGGTGGCAGAGTAAGAGCACCATTTGCCCGCTTCCAGCCCCACGCTAAGCGGTGACTGTAATTCCATTGAAGCGTATTCATGAGCGTCACTAAGCGCTTGCTGGCTTTGGGATTCAGCGATTAGCTGGTACGGCAATAAAGCGTAACTGCGCTCTTGGATATTATTACTTGGCCATTGGCGCTCGCCTATCCAGCGGCCAGGCCTATCATCATAAGAGTTATCGGGAGGCACGCTATCCTGTTGCCAGGCACGTAGCATCGGTTCATCCATGATCCCGTTTGGCTCATCTTTCAACCAATAATCCCACCAGCGCAGGGCTTCTTGTAAAAAGCCTATTGCTGGCCCTGGCAGCCCTTGGTGGGGATATTTATGGCCCCAAGGGCCAATAAGCCCCTTACGTGGCACCTCAAGGTGTTCCATTAACCTAAAGACGGTATTGGTAAAGCCATCGGCCCACCCACCGATGGCGTAAACCGGACACTGGATAGCGGAGTAATATTCACATACCGAGCTGGTTGACCAATAAGCGTCGCGACGTTGATGCCTAAGCCACTGATCAATCCATAAACCACTTTTCTCCATGCGCTCAAACCACATGTCGCGCCAGTCAGCGCCGACAATCTCTGGGTCAGGTGGCAACGCATTAAAAGCAAACATAACGGTTGCTTCAGATAAGTTATCGCCCAGCAAGCAGCCGCCCATATAGTGCATATTGTCCGCGTAAAGGTCGTCGCTGGCGCAAAGGCTGATAATGGCTTTAAGCGCGGCGGGCTGTTTGGCCGCCACTTGCAAGCTATTAAAGCCGCCCCACGAGATGCCCATCATGCCTACTTTGCCATTGCACCACGCCTGCTTGGCGATCCATTCAATAGCATCAACGGCGTCTTGTTGCTCCTGCTGAGTATATTCATCCGTCAGCACGCCATCTGAATCGCCACTGCCGCGCATATCAACACGTACACAAACATAGCCATTGCCTGCTAAATAAGCATGGTTGGTCGCGTCTCTTGCGCGTGTGATATCCCGCTTTCGGTAAGGAATATATTCCATGATGGCCGGTAGCGGTGAAGTATCCGCTTGCTCGGGCAGCCAAATGCGGGCGGCTAATCTTTTTCCGTCCCGCAGGGGTATGAATACATTCTCGATTTCACGGACTGAATAAGGGAATGATTCTACTATTTGCATGATCGCCTCTTATTTGCTCATTCGTCTACGTGCTCGATGTCAAATTTGAGAGCTTTCAAGCAGTACTCAAACTGCTCCTCAATTTGGTCGTGATTGTCGGCGGCCAAATAAAGCGTGCCTAACCGATAACAAAAGTTGTCTTGATGCATTAAGTCGCTTAAGCGTTGGCCTGTCTCGACATCAATTTTCACTTCTGTGTGCGGGTAGAGCGATTTGATCTCGTTAATCTCCACATCGCTGGGGATTTTTCTAACAATGCCATCCTTATGTTCATAGGGAATAAAGCACTTGGCAGCGACAGGGGCTACGCCCTGGCGATTAAGCAGAGAGGGGCGATTGCCCAGGGCAATATCAACAGCGACTTCGTGGTTCGACATACCATCGACCATCACGAATATCTCGCTATGCGACTGTGAAATGCGCGTATTGAATTCTACTAACCAGAGCTTATCTTCTGCCTCATTCCACATAAATTCAGCGTTGAAACACCCATTGTTGTAACCGATGTGTTCAAGGAATTTTCTGGAAGCCTCGATCATTTTATGATGCACATGCTCAGGCAAATTGCTTGGATACTCTAAGCGGTCAAACAGCGTTTCTGTCAGTTTGGATTTTGGCTGTGAAATAATGCCATGCACATTGAATTCACCTTGAAACATGGTGCCTTCAGGCGCACCTTGTACACCACTGATGATTTCCTCTGCGATACAAGCATTGCCACCTAATTGCTTAATTTCTTCAGGGGTATCAGCGTATTCCAGCGCCTCATTAAATGGATCGCCTAGCTGGTTAATATTTTCTCTTATCTCTTCTATCGCTGCTTCAAACTGCTCGAAATTTTCAATTTTAAAGCCGAGGTGAGAGGAGAAAGCTTTTACAGGCTTAATCCAGAAGGGGTAGTTCAAGGTGACTTGATCAAATGGCGATTCTGCGAAGGGGTCAACGCCGCAAAAGCGAGGCACGACTTCTGGAATAACTTTTTGCTGCTCTATTCGGCTCCAGAGTTTATGCTCGCACTTTAAAACACTGGTCACAGAAGGTGAGGGAATTCCATACTCTTTGCATAGAATGGGTACTAAAACACTGGTAGGAAAGTCCCATTGTGCAATAATAGCGTCTACAGTGCCTGGAAAACTAGCAAGTTGCTCTCTTGCGGCTTCCAGTACTTCATTAAAAGAGAACTGTTTTGCTTCAACCGCTGTATCGACCGTGAGCAGGCCGTGTATCTCCAGCTCTTTTGACTGGCGCAACGTTTCAAGCATGGCTTTCTGCTTATCTTCTAAAGCTACTATGAAAATATTCCTTTTCATGATGACGTCCTTGAAAGTTAAAAGTAGCAATAAAATAATGATCTAACTAAGCACTAATTCGGTATAAAGAGTGCATAAGGAACCATAGAGCTTCAAGATCATTTCTTTTTGCATCAATAACATATGTTATAAACGACTCGGTTGTTTTTATATTTAATAAACATCAACTCTTACTTGTATTAACAATCCCTAACCCTATATTACTATTTTTATTAGCCTGCTAATATTTTGTGTGCTTTCTATTAATGTATGTTAATAAATGGCCTTTAAAAATGTTGGCTAAGCTTGTGGAAACGCGAGGTGTTAACTATTATTCTACCTCTCGATTAACTCTTTATATGTACGTAGATTGTAAGGATTTTTTTATAAATCAGGTTTTGTCTAACTACAAGGGAGTGTAGAGAAAATGAGCAACGCATTTGATGTGCACAGTGAAGTTTTTAAAGGGAGCGATCATTATGCTCAGTTGCCCAGCGTGACAGGCTTGCAAGCCAAGGAAGTTAATCTTGGTAATATACTCAGCCATTATGCAGAGATTGGATCTGAATCTATAGATCATTTGTCGAGTGTTAATGTTAAAAGTATGGAGTTAAAAAGGAATCAAAAGCTATACTCTTTGTGCCAGGGAAGGGCAGAAATATTTATTGTAAAACAAGGCTGGGTAAGCTTGTGTCATACTTTTAAAAGTCATGGGCAAGATATATGTAATGTCTACATGCCGGGCGATATTGTTGGATTGCGAGAAAGTTTTTTCGATAATCATGATATTACAATATTGGGGTTGCAGAACTGTCAGTTAGATAAGGTTTCTGTTAACGAAGTGCATGATTCATTTAAAGAAAATGCAGATATAAAAAGAGCTGTCGTTTCTTATATTATGGTGAATGACAATATTACTATTGAAAGGCTTAGAAGTTGTACTCACCATAAGGCTGAAGAGCGCGTTGCGCATTTTTTACTTGAAATATATGCAAGGTATAATTTTAAAAAACTGATTGATTCAAATGTATTTTCTTTTCCTATTACTCAAGAGGTAGTAGGTGAACTGTTAGGTATTACCAGCGTTCATGTTAGCAGATGCATGACTTCTTTAGAGCAAAAAAAGCTGATTAGGAAGAGTAGGAATAGTATTAAGCTATTGGAGCCAGAGTTGTTGGCAGAGTATACTGGTTTCGATGAAAACATTATTTACGGGCATCTCCGCTTGTTTTGAATTCTTTTGTTTTAAATAAGTGGAATAATATGATAAGTACCTGATCTAAAGTTTTCGTGTAATATCCATGCCAGGATTTCTGACACGGACAGAACCATGGAAAAACGCTTCGTTGCCCCTCTCACTGAACCTGAACAACAGACGCTGACCTC
>NZ_JABWCV010000047.1 GCF_013371085.1 Vreelandella maris
GCAGGTGTTTGCCCACCGGGGTGGAGCCAGTGAACGAGACTTTGCGCACTCGGGGGTCGGTGGTGAGCACTTCACCCACGGCCGCGGGTTTGGAAGCGGTGACCACGTTGATGGTGCCCGCGGGCAGGCCCGCTTCCAGTGCCAGATACGCGGCGGCCAGCGCAGTAAGCGGCGTCGCTTCCGCAGGTTTAATCACTACGGTGCAGCCCGCGGCCAGGGCCGGGGCGCACTTGCGGGTGATCATTGCCAGCGGGAAGTTCCAGGGGGTAATTGCCGCGACCACGCCGACCGGCTCGCGCAGTACCAGCAGGCGCTTATCCGCGCCGTGGCTTGGCAGGGTTTCCCCGGCCATGCGCTTGGCTTCTTCGGCGAAGAACTCGATAAACGAGGTGCCGTAGGTGACTTCGCCTTTGGCTTCCGCCAGCGGCTTGCCCTGCTCTAGGGTCATCAGGCGAGCTAGGTCATCGGCGTGCTCATTGATCAACTCAAACCAGCGGCGCAGCAGGGCCGAACGCTGCTTCACGGGGGTGGCGCGCCAGGCAGCACCGGCGTTGTAGGCGGCGGCCACGGCGTCACGAGCATCGTCGGCGCCCATCTCGGCCACACGGGCAATGGTCTCACCGGTAGCGGGGTTATCCACCGCAAAGGTTTGTTGGCCTGTCCGCCACTCATCGCCAATCAAGCTAGGGACGGCATCGTGCAACCACTGTTCGATAAAGCTCATATTGTTCTCCTGAGTAGCGCTGTAGAGTGGCAACTTAGCATTGGAATGGAAATAGACGTATGCGCCACTTTTAAGTTTGACCAGACCACTTTTATACTTTGCAAAACTCAGGCAAAAAGAAACGATTGGGCGCTCACGAAAGGGTGCCTACTATCCGATACAAATTAGAGGGCATTGCGGAATGGAAAAAACAAAAATATTGCAGCAGCTGGAGAACCTCTACCTCCGACAGCCCGCCGCGCTAAGCAAGCAAGTACGCGTTGAGCAAGCGCTGAGGCAGGCTGTTACACAGAAATGGACAACGTCTACTCGCCTACCTGGGCACAGAGCGTTTGCTGAGACACTGAATATCTCCAGGCATACACTCGCAAGGGCAATTCACACATTAATTAAAGAGGGGCTCATGGTAACCCACCATGGGAAGGGTACCTGGTCGAGCCATCTTGCTTCTGAAATCACCTCTGAAACACCAGAGCCTCGACTTTCCTCACGGGCTCGGCGAGTCCTCGAAGCCCCCGGGGCTGGCATGGTACAAAATGGCTCCTTCGTACCTGGTATTCCTGATATAACTAAGTTCCCGATTCGTAAATGGCGGCAACTGTACGCTAATGTGACAGTGCCACAGAATGCCCTATTGCTCTCCTATTCTACGGGCGGTTATGGCCCCCTAAAGAGAGCAATTCGCGATTTTTTACAGCGCTGGCGAAACATTAATTGTGACACTGAACAAATCATTATTACCGACGGTACTCATAATGGGATTCAGCTTTGCGCCATGGCCCTTGCCGATGCTGGAGATACAGTGGCGATAGAATCGCCCTGCTACTGGGGTGCACAAAAAGTGTTTACTTCCTCAAACCTAGAACTTGAAATGATTCCGTGGATGCCTGGCAAAGGCCATGTTCTTCCCGAATCACCCAAACCTATTCAGCTAGCCTATTTGATGGGAGGGCATCATTACCCACTTAGTGTCCCCACCTGCATAAAGGATAAACGACGCTTATGCCAAGCACTGAACCCAGCCTATATTATTGAAGATGACTACGAGTTCAGTCAGGAGGATCACATCAACCTTCTCTTTGATGCTCGATCTGATCGCCATATATTAGCGGGATCTTTTTCTAAAATGATATTTCCTGGTTTACGCCTAGGATATCTGGTGGTTCCAAAACACCTCTCCTCCCCTATCAACCAATTACGAAGTGAGCTTTTTCGAGAGGGGCGAATGCTTGATCAGGCAGTATTGGCCGAATTTATGTCTAATGGTGATTTGGATGCTTGGTGCCGACGCATACAAAGGGAATATTTGGGGCGCCAACAAGTCGTTCACGACCATCTAGAGACTTTGCCTAACGTGCGTTATATCTCTCCCCCAAGTCATGCCATCGGTATATGTATTGAGTTTGAACACCCGGTTGAAGATGTGGCCATTGCCAAGTCACTTCTTAGAGAACACTTGGTGGTACGTCCACTAAGCACCGTATGTGCTGGTAAAGACCAGCGTTCAGGGCTTGTCATGGGCGTTGGGATGCTATCTGGCGAAACACTAAAAGACGAAGTTAATCGTTTATGCCGCCACCTCAAAATATTACTTTCACCCTGAATTAAAAATACATTGATCCGCTTTTCTATTAGGTTATCAACATCAAACTATTCATCGCATTAATATCGTGGGAATCACCAACTCACTTCATTTCAAACCCTTTCTCAACGAGAAATGCTTGCATATGCGAACGCAGTTTTTGATTAAAAAGTGGTGCTAAATTCTGAGACCAGTTCGACATTTTATTACCGCCCTTCCGAGCCTGATAATAGTGGTACATTGTTAGATTGAAAGCATTCACATACTCTGTATCGTCGCTATAATTGTTCTCTTTCAACACAGCCTCAACCGGTAACCGCGGTTTAATATCAGGATCGTGTGCAGGGTAACCAATACACATACCAAAAACAGGATATACATGTTGAGGTAAACTTAGCATATCGCTCACAGCTTGAGGATTATTGCGTATCCCTCCTATATAGCAGATTCCTAGTCCTTTTGACTCCGCTGCGATCGCAATATTTTGCGCTACAAGTGAAACATCTACCGTAGCAACCAAAAGCTGCTCGGTCATACCGCTAACGGCGTTTTCTCCAGTGCTTTTGGCCGCCTCCAGTGGTCGTTTCATATCGGCGCAAAAGACTAAAAAATCACTACTGCTCGCCACGTACTTTTGGCCACCTGTCAGCTCAACCAATTGATTGCGCAGTTCTTTATTGGTGACATGTATTATGCTATAGGCCTGTATATGACTAGAGGTGGCTGCCGCCTGCCCTGAACAAACCAGCTCCCTTAACAGACTCTTAGGAATATCGCGTTCTTCGAATTTTCGAATTGAACGATGAGATTGTAACAATTTGATTGTGTCGTTCATTATCTAATTCCTATCCAAGACCAGATTTTAATATTGTTGAGACTTACAGCTTGCTCTCAAACTCTGGCAGGATCTCGAACAGATCCCCCACCAGGCCGTAATCGGCCACCTGAAAGATCGGTGCCTCGTCGTCTTTATTGATCGCGACGATCACCTTGGAGTCCTTCATGCCGGCCAGGTGCTGGATGGCACCGGAAATACCCACGGCGATATACAGATCCGGGGCGACGATCTTACCGGTCTGGCCGACCTGCATGTCGTTGGGTACAAAGCCTGCGTCTACCGCGGCGCGGGAAGCACCGATGGCGGCACCCAGCTTGTCAGCAATGCCGTCGAGTAGCTTGAAGTTCTCACCGTTGCCCATACCGCGACCACCGGAGATCACCACCTTAGCACCGCCCAGCTCGGGACGATCCGATGCCGCCAGCTCTTCTTTCACAAAGCTAGACTGGCTGTTTTCCACCACTACGTCGACGGCTTCCACCGTCGCGCTGCCGCTGGTGCCGACCGCATCAAAGCCGGTGGTACGCACGGTGATGACCTTGAGGGCATCGTCGCTTTTCACCGTCGAGATGGCGTTACCGGCGTAGATGGGACGCTTGAAGGTGTCGGCGCTGTCCACGGCAATCACGTCCGACAGCTGGCTGACGTCTTTTAGCGCGGCTAAACGCGGCAGCACGTTTTTGCCGGTGGTGGAGGCGCTGGCCAGCACGTGGGTGTAGCCATCGGCCAGTTCGACCAGCAGCGCGCCCATAGGCTCGGCGAGCTGGTGGGCGTAAACGGGGTTATCCGCGACGCGGACTTTGCTTACGCCGTCGAGTTTGGCGGCGGCTTCGGCGGCGGCTTGAACGCCTTCTCCGGCCACCAGAACGTCAATATCGCCACCGATGGCTTGGGTGGCCGCCACGACATGGGCGGTGGCGCCGGCCAGTTGGCCTTCGTGTAGATCCGCAAGTACCAGAATGCTCATGGCATCAACTCCTTTCAAAGCGCTTGTAGCAAAGTACTGGTGGTAAAGAACCGACCTTAAAGGACTTTGGCTTCGTTTTTCAGTTTGTCGATCAGCTCGTCTACCGAGGCGACTTTGACTCCGCCTTTGCGTTCTGCCGGGGATTCCACTTTCACTAGGCTGACCCTGGAAGCAACCTCGACGCCGTAATCAGCGGGGGATTTCACATCCAGCGGCTTTTTCTTGGCCTTCATGATGTCGGGGAGCTTGGCGTAGCGCGGCTCGTTGAGGCGCAGATCGGTGGTGACGATCGCGGGCAACGTCAGGGCGATGGTCTGCAGGCCGCCGTCGATTTCACGCGTCACATTAACCTTGTCGCCGTCGGCCGCTACTTCAGAAGCAAACGTGCCTTGGGGCAGGCCGGTCAGCGCGGCGAGCATTTGGCCGGTCTGGTTGTTGTCGGTGTCGATGGCCTGCTTGCCAAGGATGACCATGCCCGGCTGCTCATCTTCGACCACTTTGGCCAACAGCTTGGCCACGGCCAACGATTCGACGCGTTCGTCGGTTTCGATATGAATGGCGCGATCGGCGCCCAGCGCCAGCGCGGTGCGCAGCTGCTCTTGAGCGGCTTTGGGCCCGACCGTGACGGCGACGACTTCCGTGGCTACGCCCTTCTCTTTAAGGCGTACCGCTTCTTCCACGGCAATTTCGCAGAAGGGGTTCATGGCCATTTTGACGTTGGTAAGGTCGACGTCAGAGTGATCCGCTTTAACGCGGATTTTGACGTTGTAGTCGATGACGCGCTTCACAGCGACGAGGATTTTCATAGATTTTATCCAATGCGTTTAATGTAGATATCAAGCAATCGGTAGTTGCGCCTCCGAGCCAGAGACTTGGTGACGGCGAAAGCTACCCGAGGCTGTGGCAATGAGTTGATCATTAGCAAACAGCTGGGCTTCAGCAAAAAAGACACGTCGACCACCACCTAATAAGCGTCCTTTTGCCAATAACACTCCTTCACGTGCCTTAGCCAAATACTGAATTGAAAGCGATAACGTCGCAGCACGGTGTTCTAACTTGCCATTTTCAGGACAAAAACCGGTATAGCCACAGGCGACATCTAGCAACGTGGCAATAACACCACCATGGAGGCTATCTTGGGTATTGGTATGACGCGCTGCAATTTCCAACTCCCAGGTACAGTGCTCCGGATACCATTCAACTAGTTGAGCGCCAAGCATGTCGATAAATGGGTTATGTAGTACGTTCAAATCCATGGAGTGCCTTGTATTAGTTATTGGCGCGTGCCAAAACAGCCCTAGCCCTAGATAAAACCGGCGCATCTACCATTTGGCCTTCAAACTGGAAGGCACCTCCTCGCACCTTGGCTTCTTCAAGAATGCATCGCGCCCAATGAAGAGTTTTATCATCCGGCGTAAAGGCATTATGAATGGCTAATACCTGCTTAGGGTGAATGCTCAACATGCCAGAAAACCCCATTTCTACGGCTTTTTTGGCTGCAATTTCTACTTTGCTAAGGTCATTAATTTCAGGAGTAACACTTTCAATGGGAGATGGAAGTGAATGCGCGCGAGATTGCAAAATTAATTGGTGACGACAGTGATCTAATACGGTTTCAGCCCCAGAGCTACCTGGCTCTAAATTTAAATCAACCGCCATATCTAGCGCACCGAACACTAGGCGCTCTACGCCCGTTGAGGCCGCAATTTTGGGCAAAGAGATTAACCCTTGCGCAGTTTCAATCAATGGCCATATTGGTTTGCCGCTAGCACTTGCCCTAGCAATCTGTTCCGGCGTTTCTGTTTTGGGAAGCATAACGCCCGTAATGGCGGGAAACTTAGTACAGAGTGCCAAATCCTGCTGAAAGTCTTGTTCTTCGTTGCCAACCTCTGCGTTGATTCGAACAATGAAAGACACCCCAGGTGTGGAATTTAAATACTGCTCCAGCGCTTTACGTGCAGTCGCTTTTTCTTCTAACGCAACGGCATCTTCCAAATCTACAACGACGATGTCCGCACCGCTTGCCAGTGCTTTAGCAATACGATCTGTCCTTGTGCCGGGAACAAAGAGCAAGGAGCGTTGTTGACCCTGTCGCATGGCTATCCCCCTATTAGATAACGCCGCTGGTTTTAAAAGACGCAATGCTTTCCAGTCCATATCCAAGCTGAGCAAGAATTTCAGAGTTATGCTCCCCCAGTTCAGGCACGGGGTTCATTTTAGGTTGAAAAGCACTACTTCTTCCTGGGGGCAACAACGCAGGTAGATTTCCTGAGGGGCTATGCACGCCTACCCAACGCTGACGTGCCTCAAGTTGAGGGTGTTGCCAAACGCCTTGCATATCATTGACATGAGCATTAGCAATACTTGCATCCTCCAATCGCGCTATCACTTCATCGGCAGAGAGATGCGAAAATGCTTGGATAATCAGGGCCCTTAGCTCGTCACGATTGGCCGAACGACGGGAGTTAGTGTTAAAACGCTCATCACTTGCAAGGGCAGCATTTTTCATCACAACTTCGCAGAAGGAGTACCATTCTCGCTCGTTTTGAAGTCCCAACATGACTGCCTGCCCGTCCCCTGCTGGAAAAGGTCCGTAAGGATAAATCGTGGCATGTGAGGCACCAGCACGGGGAGGTGGCTCGGCGCCTTGATAAGCGTAATACATCGGATAACCCATCCACTCCACAAGACTCTCCAGCATAGAAATATCTATATGGCTGCCTTTACCGGTGCGATCGCGCAGTATGATTGCAGAGAGAATATGGGTATAGGCATACATGCCCGCGGCAATATCTGCGATGGAACACCCTGCTTTGGCCATGCCATCACCGCCTGGTTGGCCTGTAGTAGAAAGGAAACCCGCCTCACTTTGAATCAATAAATCATAGGCTTTCTTTTGCTTATAAGGGCCATCAGCGCCGTAACCCGAAATATCGCAAACAATTAAACGCGGGAATCGTTCTTGTAATGCTTCAAATGAGAGCCCGAGCCGTGCCGCTGCTCCCGGCGCTAGGTTCTGAACCAACACATCAGCGTCAGTTAGTAAGCGTTCAAGAATTTCATCCGCTTCGGCTGATTTCACGTTAAGGGTAAGACTCTGTTTGGAACGGTTTGTCCAAACGAAGTGAGAGGCCAGACCATCCACACGTTCATCATAATTGCGGGCAAAATCACCTATTTCAGGGCGTTCCACTTTAATTACACGTGCACCCAAATCCGCCAACTGACGTGTACAAAAAGGTGCGGCAATTGCATGTTCCAGACTAACTACCGTTATGCCATCAAGAGGGCGGGGGGAATCTTGCAAGTTCATATTATTATCCTTTCATCGATTTCCTACGAAAAGCCAAAAGGCACATTCAGCATCGCGTTATGCATGAGTGAGAAGCATGGGTAATGAGTCGAGTTCTCTCAATCCCCACGAAAACGCGACTAATTGTTTGCTTTCGCTTTCATCGACTGCCCCTGAAAAGCCCACTAAACGCCGGAATTTATGTTCAAGCTCCGTTCGTGAAAGTGTGTTTTCTGGGTCTCCTTTAGGGTCACGCACCGTCGCTTGATGAACCTGCCCATTCTGCGTTGTCACCTCGACTTTACCGATCCATTTACTCGGATATGCCTCATTGACTTCAGGATCTAAGCGCATAGTGACTAAACGACGAAATACAGCTACCTCTTCATCTTTCAGCGCGTGCGTTTGAAACTCTTCTAGTCCAGCTTTCCCATGTACCGCGATTAAGCCCAGAACGGTACCCATAGAAAATTTAGCCTGATGGACAGTACTAGGCTCGTTCACTGGGCCAAGTACATCAATGGCAGCCTGATGAACGGGCGTAACGACGGCGGCAATATCGCTGTGATTCAACCCTTCCCGCTTCATAACAGCTAAGAGCGCATCGGCAGCAGGATGGGTATGACGACAAGAGGCATGAAATTTAAAAGAAGTTTCTATTAACGCCCATCGTTTACCTAACTGATCAGCCAGACACACTGGATCAGCATCCTGAGACATACCCGCAGCCATTCCCTGTTTACCATCTAGGATACGTTGGGCGCCCGTTAACCCGTCTGCAGTCATGTAGGCCGCAAGCAGACCATCAGCCGCTGCTTTTGCTGTATGCAGCTGTTTAGAATCTGCACCATCACGTAAAAATTCCCATAACCCTGCGGCTTGTGTTCCTGCACTACCTAATGCATGCATGAAATCATCAGATGAAAAGCCCAACAGCTTACCAACACCCACAGCCGCCGCTAATGTGCCAACGGTTCCTGTGGTATGGAAGATGGTATAGTGAGATCGCCCTAAGCTTTCCCCAATACGAATACCCGCCTCATAACCAGCTACTGCTGCGACAATTAACTCACGACCCGATTTACCTTCTGCCTGTGCCGCTGCTAGCACCGCCGGAAACACAACCGTTCCAGGGTGTAAAACCGAGGAGTTATGCAAATCATCTTGCTCGACGACATGCGACGCCGCAGCATTAACAAAGGCTGCAAAGTAAGGCGATGTAGAGGTCCTGAGCGTCAATATTTCGCTTTTACCAGCATGTGGCCCCATAAGCAGTGCAAAGCGTTCGAAGATAGGAATGGGAGCGTAATCTTTTCCTGCTAATGCGGAGCCAAGCCAATCGAGGAATAATTCTTCGCAACGATCAAGCACAGCGTCGGGGATATCTTCATAGCGAAGTTCTGCAAGAAACTCCGCGAGTGCTCTTGTTGTATTTGTCATCACTACCTCCAATCAGTTAAAACGAGCGCGGCAAATCGAGCAGATGTTCGGCAACGTAAGAAAGAATTAAGTTGGTCGAAATTGGTGCTACTTGATACAAGCGTGTCTCTCGGAATTTACGCTCAACGTCATATTCCGCCGCAAAACCAAACCCGCCATGCGTTTGTAGGCATACATTGGCCGCTTTCCAAGATGCTTCAGCTGCCAAATATTTCGCCATATTGGCACTGGCACCAACGGGTTGACCGCTGTCGTACTCAGAGCAGGCACGCCAACGCATCAAATCTGCAGCTTCTACATCAATATGTGCCTCTGCAATGGGGAACTGCACCCCCTGATTCTTACCAATAGGGCGGCCAAAGACTTCACGGTCACGGGCGTAATTGCTCGCCTTCTGGATAAACCAACGACCATCACCAATACACTCCGCTGCGATTAATGCTCGCTCAGCATTAAGGCCATCCAGGATGTAGCGAAAGCCCATTCCTTCTTCGCCAATCAAGTTGTCAGCAGGGATTTCTAAGTTATCGAAAAATAGTTCATTGGTTTCATGATTCACCATGTTGGCTATCGGCTGAACGCTCAGCCCATTACCAATTGCCTGATGGAGATCGACCAGAAAAATCGACATCCCCAACGATTTACGCTCCACCTGATCCAACGGTGTGGTGCGTGCAAGCAAGATCATCAAATCAGAGTGCTGAACACGTGAAATCCAGACTTTCTGCCCATTGATGACGTACTTGTCTCCTTTTCGAACGGCGGTGGTCTTAATTTTGGTGGTATCAGTACCGGTGGTCGGTTCAGTAACAGCCATCGACTGTAGACGTAACTCACCAGCGGCTATTTTCGGCAGGTACTCACGTTTTTGCATCTCACTACCATGACGCAATAAAGTGAACATGTTGTACATCTGACCATGAACTGTGCCCGAGTTGCCGCCACAGCGGTTAACCTCTTCGAGAATGACTGACGCCTCTGTTAAACCAAGACCAGAGCCTCCATACTCCTCAGGAATCATTGCGGCTAACCAGCCAGCTTCCGTTAAAGCATCAACAAACTCCTCAGGAAATGCTTTCCGCTCATCGATACCACGCCAATAAGAGTCATCGAAGTTTGCGCAAAGAGACCGCACACCATCACGTATTGCTTCCATTGATTCATTGTCATGATTAAACATTATATTGACTCCTTATATTCAATTTCAGCTTGATGCGCTGGGCCTTTATCATTAAAAGCCCAGGCAGTGCAGTGCTGTTCACTGGGATAGTGACCACCAATGTGAAAAGGGGTATCGGCAATCAAAGGGCGCAAACCACGGTAGGAGAAGTTCTTCGGTGTGCGCTGAGGGTATTGTTTGATAAAGCTGTGTAATATCAATGTAGCGATCATTGGGCCATGCACTACCAAACCGGGGTACCCCTCCTGCTCTGTGGCATAAGGGTGGTCGTAATGTATTCGGTGACCATTGAAGGTGACGGCGGAGTAGCGGAAGAGCATGACGGGGGTGGGGTGAATTGTCTCGTTCCAAGTAAATGCTGGTAATGGTGAGTCATTTTCTAACTTAGGAGGACTAGGCTCGCGGTATACGATATCTTGTTCTTCACTCAGACAAAGCTCTCCATCCTGAAAATACTGATGCTCGACAGTAACGAACAGTAGGGAGCCGGTTTTGCCTTGCTTTTCCTTAACCGCTTTGATGGTTGAGATACATTTAGCCAACTTACCTACGATCAATGGCTGAAGAAAGCAGACACGCCCACCTGCCCACATACGATTTCTGCCCTCGGCAGGAGGCAAAAAAATTCCACGTGCTGGGTGCCCATCTTTTCCCAGGTAAGTTTCAATAAGGGGTTCTTGAAAAAATGCCCAATGCCAAAGGTGAGGTAATGGCTGTCCTTCGTGCGGGCAACCTTCACCAAAAATGATGGCAATGCGCTTAGTTAGCTGAGCTGATATCACATCATGGCGGAGTTCTTGCTTCCCTATCCATTGGCTAAAATCTTGGGGAGAAGTGTGAAATATGGCTTGGGCCATGGCTGCCTCTCATTTCTATTGTTGTTTAAACATGAAGCAAGCATGAAGGAAGGTCAGGGGTGGCTGGAATTTCAAAAACAATAACGGGGCATTCACCCATCATTAACTCAAAAAAATAAAGCAATGATTTCAATAAATTAGACATCATCAATGTTTGACATAAACAAATAAAAACTAATGAATGATCTTAGTTGGCGATTCTTAACTCTCAATTAAAGCCTCACATCCCCCTTAGACAAAAGTCTTGTTAAACAAAGCCAAAAGGGGGGGTTGGAAATTCCAACTTCACCTTCTCCACCAGCTGTTGCAGTCTGCACATGAAGCTCAACCAGTGAGCTAGCAACCCATGAGTCGTCACACATTGGCGATTAACAACAAGACAGCTAAAGGGTTAGACATGAAAAACATTTTATTAACAACTACCGCTCTTACACTCGCAATCGCCTCAATGAATAGCTGGGCGAACGAACAAACTGACTGGCCTAACAGCATGACGGTAGGCACGGCAAGCCAGGGGGGGACTTACTACATTTATGGTTCCGGCTGGGCAAACCTAGTTAACCAAAAGCTCGATACCCGTATAGGTGCTGAAATAACTGGCGGTCCTGTGCAGAACATCAGCATGGTCCAGATGGGTGAACATGACTTTGGCATGGTCACTATGGGTCCGGCGGTGGACGCCCTAGAAGGCAACAGTGAGCTACTTCCTGACAATACGCATGCTGATGTGCGCGCTATGTTCCCTATGTATCAAACAGCACTCCACATTGTTAGCCTAGAAAATTCCGACATTGAATCGGTGGCTGACCTTGATGGCAAACGCGTAGGTGTAGGGCCTGCGGGCGGCACCAATGATGAGTATCATCCGCGGCTTTTTGAAGCTCTAGGGTATGATGTCGAGACTCTTCAAGGTGGTGCTTCCGATCAAGCAGGCCAATTACAAGATAATTTAATTGATGCCTTTGCTTTCGGGGCCGGTATGCCGATAGCTTCTTTCAGTCAATTGGAAGCACAAGCAGACGTTAATATTTTCAGTTATAGCGAGGAGGAAATTGAGCAGATTTTAGAGGAGTTCCCAGCCCTTTCTCACTCTGTGGTGCCGGGAGGAACATACAATTCTGTCGATGAAGATATTCCAACAGTCTCTTTATGGAACTTCGCAATTACTCATAAGGATATGCCGGATACACTCGTTTACGAGATTGTTGATACCATTATGAGTAACCATGAGCAGATGCTCCAAGTACATGGCGCCGCTGCAGAAACACTTCCAGAAAACATATCTTACAACAACTCTATTCCCTTTCACCCAGGTGCCGTTAAGTGGTTTGAAGAGAATGGCTATGACATTCCCGAAGACTTAAAGGGCTGATTTAACGCATAATTAAGTTAATGGTTTGCTGTCGAAAATGGCAGCAAACCATCGCGTCATAGCAGTTTAATGTCTTCCTGAACTACCATTTCAAATCTTTAAACCATCACTTATAGAGTGCCACACAGGGTGCCATGATGAGCAAAGACACCAACACTGCTTCCACAGCAGAAGGCAGTACTGCTTCCGGTGCTATCAATGCCGCTAGCGTAGATGAAATTCAGCCCGCTAATAATGAACGGCTGCTTAGTGGCGCTTCTGCCTCAATCATTTTTATTATATGCGTAGGATACATTGGCTTTCACCTTTATGCCCTAAATATACAGCCAGTTGAAACCTGGACATATCGTATTATTCACGTTTCCTTTGGCTTGATGATCGGCTTTTTATTACTTGGAGCTACAAGCCGGTTTAATGATGACAAACCACAAAGCATTGTGGCAAAGTTCTTCGGCATTGCGTCGATCATCCTATCTGGGTATGCGTTAGCGCTTGTTGTATTACTCTGGCTACAACCACAAGATGAAGGAACTACTGGTCCTCTAGCATTTATTCAGAGCCAACTTGGTTTAGTCTCATTTTTGGCTCTCGCTATATCGCTTTTTACAAGTTACTGCATAAAAAGCAATCGTAAACGTCTGAACATGTCAGACCTTTCGCTCGGATTTATAGCCCTTGCCGTTGCTGGGTATCTTATTTTATCGCTCTCCCGCTGGCGGCTGATGGCTGGTACATCGATGGTAGGCGATTTAGATTTTTATATGTCTACTATCGGGGTAGTACTTATTTTAGAACTCACCCGCCGTGTTGCTGGAATGGCGTTAGTAATAATTACAGGTGTATTTATTCTGTATGCATTTATAGGCCCATGGTTGCCAGGAATTTTCGAACATCGTGGCTACAGCCCTGCTCGCTTCTTTACCTACCTCTATACTGACAATGGGGTCTTAGCCTGGATTTCTCATAGTACCTCAGCCAGTACCGCACTCAGGCTGTAACACCGCTAAACACCTACTGGCTCGACTTACATCGGCTACTTTTTAACCACTTTCCGGCGTTCAGACACA
>NZ_JABWCV010000048.1 GCF_013371085.1 Vreelandella maris
TCAGCGTCTGTTGTTCAGGTTCAGTGAGAGGGGCAACGAAGCGTTTTTCCATGGTTCTGTCCGTGTCAGAAATCCTGGCATGGATATTACACGAAAACTTTAGATCAGGTACTTATTAAAAATAATCAGAGGTTTCTTAATTTATTAAAACCATCATAAACGGCTATTTAAGTATAGGGTTACGCGCATTCACCAATATCTATAGCTAAATATTGCCTTAGGATTCTAGTCAGCACCTTGGTGTTATTTTGACATAAAAGCGATATAGGCGACTAAACAATTAAGTCTGCTAATTTTCTTGATGACCAATATTCGGCATTGTGTCTCTCCTTACGGAACTAAAATAATCGGTGAATATCCCTGGTACGTTGAAAATAATCGTATAATTTGTTATAAACTATTGGTTTTTTAATGTTTATCTGTTTTTTTGTGTACTTGCTCTGTGTTGTGAAAAAAATCCCTGACGGGCCTGGTGGTGTGGTCACTATACTTACTATGATTGCGTTATAAGTACTTTATGTTATCCATCAGAAAAAGGTTTTATACGAATGTCGGACTCTCAAGGTTATAACTTATAAAAACACGTTTTTAAAATCCGCTAAAGCGAAAGATACGCTTGCGGAAAAAAGCTTGTATGAGACCGTAGATAGCATCATTAAAGATGTCTGCTCTCGGGGCGACAGCGCAGTGCATGAGTATTCTCAAAAATTTGATCAAGTAGATGTCCAGTCCACCAAAGTGGCACAAAGCGAAATTGACAAAGCACTGGCCAGTTTTGATGAGCAAACATTAAAAGATAGCAAGTTTGCAATCGAGCAAGTGCGTAATTTTGCGCAGGCACAGTTCGATACTATGCAATCGCTGGATATTGAAACATTAGATGGTGTGCATTTAGGGCACGCATTATTCCCATTGATACTGTTGGCTGTTATGTACCGGGCGGTCGTTACCCCATTTACTCAGCTCCCATTATGTCAATTGTTCCTACTAAGGTAGCTGGCTGTAAAAATATTGTGGCATGCTTGCCCCCAAGGCGCATGAACAGATGTATGCACTATGCCATTTAGCCGGTACCAATAGCATTTACCGTATAGGTGGCGCGCAGGCGATTGCAGTAATGGCCTATTTGCGCTTTCTCGAAAGTGCCCATCGGCGCTGGCATGCCCTTGGGGAAGACTGGGGGGAAGAGGTTATCTCCAATATTTTTGTGCGTTCGCCCAATGCCCTGCGCGGCATCTTGGCGGAAGCCGGGCGCTACTTGGCCGATGGTAACGCCCCGGTGGGTCAGTACACTTGGCAGTCTGCTTATTGGTCCGCGCAAAGTGCTGTCGCCGGGGCTGAGGCTCTGTTAGCCGGTGATCGGTTTGCCTATGCGCTATCGCGCCCGCCGGGCCATCACGCGGGTACCGATTCCGCCGGAGGCTTCTGCTTTCTCAATAATGCCGCCATTGCTGCGCAGCATCTTAAAGCACGCTACCCCCGCATCGTGGTGCTCGATCCCGATATGCATCACGGCCAGGGCATTCAGGAGATTTTCTACCAGCGCGACGATGTGCTCTATATCTCGATCCACGGCGATACCACCAACTTCTACCCGGCGGTAACCGGTTTCGAAGATGAGCGTGGGCAGGGCGTTGGGCTGGGCTATAACCTCAACCTGCCAATGCCCCATGGTTCAGATGAAGCGGTGTTTTTTGACCGTATGGAGCAGGCCTGCCGGGCCATCCGCCTATTCGAGCCTGACGCCATTGTGCTGGCGCTGGGGTTCGATATCTACGAACTTGACCCCCAAGCTAAGGTCGCCGTTTCTACCGCGGGTTTTGCTGAGCTTGGCCGCCGGGTAGCGAGCCTGAACGTACCCACGTTGGTGGTACAAGAAGGCGGCTATTACCTGGAAGGGTTGGAAGCCTATGCAGTGAGTTTTTTTGAGGGGTTGTTGGGTAGCAAAAAACCTAACGCTTAAGCCAGTATTTCCAACCCCTTTTCCGCCACCAAGTTCAGCAGCTTAAGGGAAGGGCCATTGGGTTTCTTCTGTCCTTGCTCCCATTTCTGCACCGTAGAGACGCTGGTATTAAGGTACGCGGCGAACACGCCTTGGCTGGCGTGATTCTTGGTGCGAATCCGCTTGATCTGTATGGCTGTGTACTCTTTTACTGGGGGCAGACAGAGTGCATCGAACTCGCGAAGCGTGGTTTCTTTCATCACACCAGCCGCGTGAAGGTCTTGAGCTGTTTCATGCACCATATCTAAGATTGATTTATCCATCGTTTTTTACCTCAATCAATGCGCCATGCTTAATGGCTTCGGATAATGCTTTATCACCGTAGCCCAGCAATTCTTTTGCTAAATGTTTTAACGCTTTAAGCTCTTCGGCGCTGATATTAGCGCGGGCTTTTTGGGCAAAACCATAAACAAAGAATGCTTTATTACCGATCTTATAAGCCAACAGGGTTCGGGCACCGCCGCTCTTGCCTCGACCACCGATTGCCACGCGTTTTTTTACCACATGACCACCTAGGTCGGCATCAATCAGGCCGCGCTCCATTTCCTCAACTGCGGCTAGCAAAGCAGCATCATCCAGTCCTTCCTTTGCTGCCCACTTACTGAACACTTTGTTTTTAAATACTCGCATCTGATACCTGTACTGTTACCCTCAGTATATAGCACTAGGTGCTATAGTTCGACAGCTTTTTTTAGCCGCGTAGCCGCTTTGGTCTGTGTCTGGCAATATAGCCACTTTCAGCGATCAGCATAACGATCCGGTTAGCAAACGAAAGGACACGGCATGGCCCACCTGCTACGCATCGTGATGATTCACGGCCACCTGGAAGGCGTGGTCGAACTGAGTGTGGATGGTCACACCAATATTTGCGGCACCAACGCCTCCGGTAAAACCACGCTGCAGCGGCTGGTGCCGGTGTTCTACGGCGAATTACCCAACAAGGTCGTGCCCAAAACGCGCATGAAGTTCGACGCGTTTTATTTGCCCCACCGCAACAGCTACCTGGTCTACGAGTACCGCCGCGAAGCGGGCAATATCTGCCAGGCGGTGCTGACCCGCAAAGCCGAAGGCGGGGTGGAGTACCGCTTTGTTGGCGCGCCTTATCAACCGGAAGATTATCTGGTGGAGAGCGATGCGGGCGTCGCCGCGCTGGACTACACCCAGTGGGCCAGCGGCCTGCGGCGCAGCGGCACGCCCGTTTCTCCTAAGCTGGGCGCGACCTCTGAATTCCGCTCAGTGATCCAAAACGACTTCACCCAACTGCACGGCAACAGCCGCGACGGCCTCAAGCTGCGCCAGATCGCTGCGCAGTTCAGCCTGGTGAAGCCCGAGCGGCGCATTCGCCATATCGAAAAGCTGGTCTCGGCGGTACACGCCAAAGAGGGCAAGATGGACACCCTCAAAACCATGCTGGCGGCGATTTTCGAAGAGGATGGCGTTGAGCTGCCGGTGACCCGGATTCGTAACACCAAGGCGCGGGAGTGGATTGCCCAGATGCGCCAATCCATGCGCCTGGAACCGCTGCAGGCCTCCCTCGCCCGGCTCGCCGGAATCGATCGCGAACTGGCCGATCTGGATGCCACCCTGTGGCAACTCAAGCCCCAGCTAGAAGACGACCGCCAGAAAGCAGAGCGCCAGATGGCCGATGTGGATGCTGAGCTTGCCCGCCACCAGCGAGAGTTCCAGCAGCGGGAGAGCGACTACGCTGAAGCGCGGGACGCGCTAAACGACCGCCACAGTGAAGTGGTTAGCGATCTGCAGCAGACCCAGCGCCGTCTCAACGACCTGCAAACCCAGTACGAGCACTACGCTGATGCAGACATGCCTGCCCTAGAGCGCGACATCAACGCGCTGCCCCAGTGGCGGGAGCAGCGCGACCAGCTGCGCACCCACCTAAACGTGATGCAGGACGCAGTAAAAGAGAGTCAGGCGCGCCTGGATGGTCGGCTGCGCGAATTGTCTGAGGCGCTGGCCCGCCAGACCCGTGAATCCCAGGAACTGATCGACGCCCTGGTGGAAGAGAAAGCCTTGCGTCGGGAGCAGCAGTGGGAGTCCGAACAGCAGCTCAACGAACGCTACCAGCAGGAGCGCCAACGCCTGGAGGGCGAGTACCAGGCGCAGCTGGAACTCGGTGTCGAACAGCTAGCCGAACTAAAAGCGCAGCTCTCGCTCTCGACCCAAACCGCCGAAGAGGCATCCGAAGCGGAGCTTGCCCAGGCGCGTTTGGATCAGGCCCAGCAGGAGCGCAACGCCTCGGCCGCCACCCTGGATGGCCTGCGCCGGGAGTTTGAAAGCCGCAAACGTGAACGCGACAGTGCCGAACAGCAGCTGGTACAGCTTCGGCAGCAGATGGAGCGCGCCGAGCAGCGCTGCTTTGCGCTCTATCAGCAGCGCGACCCAGAGCAGGGCAGCCTGCGTCACTTCCTGCGTTACCATCGCCCCGGCTGGGAGCAGCAGCTAGGTAAGGTGATTGCCCCGGAGCTGCTGGAGCGGCGTGACCTCGCCCCGCAGTTTGCGGAAGGCGCAAGCGATGACCTGTTCGGGCTGGCGCTGGATCTTTCTGCCATTGCCCTGCCGGATTACGCCCAGGATGAAGCCAGCCTGCTGGCCGCCATCGAAGAAGCGGACACCGCCAAGCGCCGGGTGCAGACCGAGAGCCAAGCCGCCGAGAAATCGCTCAAACAGCATAACGAGCGAGTGCAGCAGGCCGATGAAGCCCAAGACCAGGGCCGTATGGCGCACAAGCGCGCCGAGCAGGAAGTCGAGTTTGCGATAGAGGCCCGCCGCCAGCAGCACGAGCGCCACACCAAGCGCCAGCAGGAGCGCCGCACTGCTCATCAAACCGCGCTAGCCAGCCAGGAGCAGGCGCAAAAGGAGCTGCGTGAAGAGAAGCAGCAGGCGCTCGCCGCCCTCAGCGAGACCCACCAAAGCCAGCTATTGGAGCTAAAAGCCGACGGCCAGAGCCAGGTAGATAGCCTGGATGCCCAGCTGCGCCAGTATAAGCAGCAGTTGAGCGACGCCAATGCCGAACACCAGCGCCAGCGCGCGGAACTGGAAGAGGCCTTTAGCCAGGAACTGGCCGAGCAGGGCGTCGACCCCGCCAAGCTCAAAGATACCAAGGAGCGGCTGGCCAGCCAGGATGAGCGCATCCGCGTTACCGCCGCCCGTCAGGATGAACTCACCGAATACACCCGCTTTATGCGCGTCGAGTGGGGGCAGCATAAACCGCAGCTCGTCGCTCAAGAGGCAGAGCTGGAGCAGGCGGAGCAAAAGCTGCAGCGAGATAAAGAGCACCTGAAAAATGACTTCCAGGCGGCGCGCAAAGCCCACCAAAGCACGGTCAGCACGCTGAAAACCCAGCGGGAGAGCGAATACGCCTGCCTGGAAGCCTTGAAGCCGCTGCTCACCCAGCTGGAAAGCCTTGCCATTGAACCCGACGGCAAAGCGCCCGGCACTCCACTGGGCGATGTGGACGAGCGCATCGAGCGCGCCCGCCAGGCCCTGGGCAATCGCCACCAACTCATTGAGCAGTTGCGTCGTGGCTGCCTGGAGGTGGAAAGCCAACTGATCAAGGACGCCAGCAGCGGCTTCGCCGAAGCGCTGGAGAGCGAACGCAGCAAACTACAGAGTGACAACCCGCGCCTACAGCTGCCGCTACTGCGCGACATGCTCAAACTGCTCGAAGATCAACAGCAGCAGCTGATTCAGGAAGGGCGCAACCTAAGCGACGACCTGGATAAGTTCTTTACCGTGTTCCGCGATTTGAACCGACGCATCAGCGCCCAAAGCCGCCGACTCTCTGAAGAGGTCGCCGACGATCTGCGTTTGGAAGGCATTACCAAGGCCGAAGTGCGCATCCAGTCAACCATCGATGAGTTGGGCTTCTGGGAGCCGCTGAAGCTGTTCGCCCAGCGCTACAAAGAGTGGCGGGAATCCGGCCAGACGCTACCCAGCGACGACTACCTCAACGCCCTGGCGGACGTGGTCGATTTGCTGCGCAGCGACCAGCAGTACAGCTTCGAAAGCCTGCTGCGCCTGGAGCTGCACCTGAACGAAGGCGGCACCGATCTGGTGATCAAGAACGACCGCCAGCTGCTGGAGTCCTCCAGCCACGGCATGGCGTATCTCATTCTGTGCAAGTTCCTGCTCGCCTTTACCCGCCTGCTGCGCGGCGATGCGGAAATCGCCATCCACTGGCCCATCGATGAGATCGGCACCCTGGCCTACCACAACGTCGAAAAACTCTTCGACGCCTGCGACAGCAACCGCATCCATATCGTCGGTGCGTTTCCCAACCCCGAGTCCGATGTGCTGCTGCTGTTCGCCAACCGCTACCTGATCGACCGCGATGAGGCCAACCCCAACAAGCGGGTGTTAAAACGCATCGAGCCACGGCTAAGCCGCCTGGCCGAACGGCTCCAGGAACGTCAGCAGGAGGTGACGGTATGATCGAACATGGCCCACTGCTAGAGCGCCTGCTGGCCGGTGAATTTGTCTGCCCGATCAGCGATGAGAGCGGCTATCGCCATCTCACCAATGAAGAGACCCGGGAGGAGATCGATACCTACCTGCGGCCGCTTAACCGGCGCCTGGCCAGCAACGAAGACGGCAGCGTCTATTTTCTGGCCTGGCGTCAGCTCAATGACAACGCCCGGGATCAGCTGTCGCGCCAGCTCGGCGACACGCTCAACAGCCTGCTGCCGCTGCTGGAGTGGCTGCAGCTGGTTCAAGAGGCGCTGGGCCGCGATACCCTGGCCGCCCCCGGCGATGTGCTCAAACCCGCCGAGTTCAGCGCCAAGTGCGAAGACAACCAAAGCCTGCGCGAACGCCTGGAACGCCTGGCCACCGACAGCTTTTTTGGCTCGCAAAGTGAGCAGCTCGACGCCCAGGTAAAGCAGGTCTTCAAGCGCCTGAAAGAGCACGGCTACCTGCTCCAACCCCATTCAGAGCGGCAGGTGTTCGTGGTCACCGGCAAGATCGACTACCTAGTGGATCTGGTGCGCTTTATTCGCGATGAAGAGAACCTGCCCATCGAAGAGGGCAGCGAGGAGGGCTCCGGTTCCCAGGAGGCCCTGCTGTGAGTTCTAGCGGAGAACACAGCCTGGAAAGCCGCCTGCTCAAAACCGGCAGCGAACGGCTGGCGCTGCTCGGCAAGCATTCTGAAGCGCTGATGCAGGCCTACACCCGCGATGAAGTGCCGCTGGAATCGCTCAGCGATAGCGCGCTACGCAAGCTGCTGGCGGCACGCATTCTATGGCGACCGGATGAGCAGAGCGGCGTGAAGCTGGCGCCCAAGGTGCGCGAACTGATCGCCGAGATGCTCGCCGACGAGACCCGCCGCCATGTGAATGCCGATGTAGCGGAAACCCTGGAGCTGATTCGTGCCCTGGTACATAGCTATCGGGAGGCCCGCAGCCGCGGCGAACACTGGCGGCTGGAGCAGCAGTTGATGCGCCTGCGCCAGGAAGTCGACGACCTTAATGGGCGCTTCGCCGATGCTATCGACAGCTTATGGCAGCGGCTGAATAGCGATTTTGGTTTTGTCAGCCAGCTCAACGACAAGATCCGCGAAAACGACCGCGCCCAGAAGCAGATCGCGAGGCTGCTGGATGGCCTGGCGCTGATCGATTTCGACGAGCTGATCGAACTGGTGGGCAGCGATGGCAGCCTGCGCAAGCTATTGATCAGCCAGCTACAGCAGCAGTTAAGCCACCACTACACCGGCCTGCGCGAAGTGCAGCGGCGCTTGATCGAACTGATGGCGCGCTTTCGCAAACAGCAGGCGCGCAGCCGCCTGATCAGCGGCATGGCCGCCTTTATGCGCGAACACCCAGGCTTTGTGCCGGGCAACTATGCAAGGCGCAGCGAAGTGCCTGGGCTGGTCAATCAGGCCGCCCCGCTTAGCGCCGCGGCCGCCCCGGCGCTGGATCGCAACCTGGATAGCCGGTTGCTCGCCGACCTGTTGCACCAGCTCCCCCAGCCGCGCCAAACCACGCAAACCGTTGAAGCCGCGGCCCCTGCCCAAGCGCAAGAGAGCAGCCTAGCCGCCGCCCGCCAGCAGGCGCTCAAGCAGGATGTGGAACACTTCTATTTGAGCGTGATCGACCAGCCCCAGGCTGAGCCGGTCAGCGCCCTTGAGTACCTGCGCGAAAGCCCGCTGGAATGGCCGGATGAGATATGGCTCTTCCAGGTGATTTCCGAATACCAGGGCCTGCCGCGCAGCGATCAGAAGGCGTTCCGGCTCAAACAGCAGGAGAGCCAGGCGAGCCAATTCAACCATCTGCGCCTGATCCACGATGTAGAACTGCAGCTGTCCGTATGAACCTACCCAGCCGCGCACGCAATGGCCTTAACGGCGTCGCCCGCGAACTTCTCCGCCAACCCACGGTGGAGAAGCCCCGCCGCCAGTGGGTAGACGACGTAGTGGCCTGGTGCCACCAGCACGACATTGACCTGGCCACGCGAATCACCGGTAAAACGCTTCGCTTTGACGCCGCCTTGCTGGCGCAGATTAATGACGTACTCGAAAGCGCTCGCCTAGCACCACTAGGCCGCTCACTCAGCGGCCTGACTAGCAGCGCCCAGGCCAAAGAGGGCGTGGAAGAAGATAAAGCAACCCGCGAAAGCCCCCGTGCACGAAGGGTACTCGTCAGCTTTCCGCCGCAACCAACAACCGGGCTTGCCAACGAACCACGCGCTATTCGCGATGTGGATGTACTGGGGTTAAAGCTGAGCGCGTTCAGCGCACTGATTCAGGTCGAAAACCTGGACAGCTTCTATGAGTTTTCGCCGGAACTCCCAGCGCTAAGCGGCTACGCAAACCCACTGGTCGTCTACCGAGGCGACAGCCACTACGGCGGTGGCTTTTCATTGCTGGCCGAGGCTTGGCACAAAACCCGCCGAACACATATCTACGCCGGTGACTTCGATGTTAAAGGCGTCACGCTAGCGCTCGACAGCAACGCCACTCACATGCTTCTGCCCAACATCGAGTGGCTTACCCAAAACGCCACACCGTTGCATGTGCCTGCTGAACAGTTTCCTTATCAGCGGAGGCTTCGTAAGCACCTCGCTGCGCTGCCATCTGTTCATCCGTTGCGCGACTACCTGACCCTGTTGTTGGAAAAGCAGCGGGGGTTAAAGCAACAGTGGTTTGGGGGGAATATGGGGTGTGTGGTGCTTAGCTAGAAGCCGCCAACATGCTACTTTTGGATATATCAATATTTTCTTTGCCCCGAAGCGAATCAATGGGATAGAGTCGAAACAGGCGGTACTATAACCGCTATAGATGCGGCGGGACGTTTATTGAAATTATTCGGATTTATATATAGTTACTGTTAGACCTACAAAAGGCAAAGGGATTTATCATTTAATGAGTCAAAAAAAATCCACCCCATCACTTCCTGATCCTTTTCCAACGGATAAACTTAGATTGCTTAATTTCGGTAGTGCTGATGGACACAGAGATAAGCTAGCTGAGCTTGCGTTTATAGAAACATCCTCAGTAAAGCAGTTCTATTTGAATCAACATTCAATAATTGTAGGTGCGATAGGGGCTGGAAAAAGTACTCTATTTACTCTATTGAAAAATCATTCGGAAAAATTAGAATCATATAAGAACGATTTAATAGTTCCGCTAGAAGAAGCCTTGTCATTTAACGAGCTTTCTGAGTTTGTTAGGGAGTATTATCCAGGTAAAGATGAAAAAACATTGTATCAACTATTATGGAAGTTTAATGTATTATTGAAGATTTCAATAGAGTTATCAAAGCAAGAAAAATTCCCAAATAACTCTTATGAGAAAGCGGTTAACAAATTCCTAGATGATTCTAATAGCTCTGATTCATATTCGAATATTCTTGATAAGTTTAAGAAGCTTGTTTCTGATGCGAATGTCAAGTTCGAAGCTAAAATTGGCGACAACCCTATAACTATCGAAGCAGGTCTTTCTGGCAAAGCACCAAAACCCAGGAAAAAAATTAATCTTGAAGAGGTGCAACGAGTCGTATCAGAATCAATAAGAGCTCGTAACTTCAAATGTGCAACTGTTATTATCGATAAAATAGACAGATTTGTGGCCGGTGCTGAATATTATGTCCAAAGGCTGTATATAAATTCATTGCTTGAAGTTGATGACGATCTATCTGCTATTCAAAATATTAATTTGAAAATTTTTATAAGATCAGATTTGTTTGAACGACTAGACTTCGCAGCCCTTGGTTATGACAAGGTGCACGATAACGTGATCAAGTTAAAATGGAGCCATGATGAAACGCTACGATTTTTAGCAATAAGGATAATGGTTGGTTTGGTACAAGCTAAAATTTGTAAACCTGAAGATATCTTTCGAGCTACAGATTTAAGCGAATTTGATTTAACTTGGAGAGAGAAGTTGTTTTTAAACACCAGAGTTCCTGGCTTGTTTAAAAATTTAGTCAATAAAAAAGAAAAGTCTGAGCGAGTCACAAGCTTGCATGGAAAATTCGATAAAGCGATAATAACTAAAGTATTTCCACGTTACGCAATTCACTTTTGCTCGAAAGAAAATAAATATTTAGAGTTGGATATTTTTGATTTTATAAAGTCTCATTTTTTAGATGGTAATGGAGTATGTACCCCAAGATATATCCTGATTTTTCTAAAAGAGGTTGTCGAAAAAGTTGCATCATATTATGAAGAAAATCCTGATCAGATTTCAGAGTTGGTTTTGATTGAAAAAGACTATGAGTGGGATTTGTTTAAAAAATATTGTGTTTATCAGGCTTATATATCTGCAAAGGATATATATGTAAAGAATATTGAAACTATCGACTCTAAATGGACTAAAAACGTAAATGTTCTTTTGGCAAAAAAAGGCAACAAAACAAATTTCGATTATAAATGGATTAGAACCAATATTCCTGGTATATCAGAAAGCGAAGCTGTAGATTTTTTATCATTTCTTCAAGTTATTGGTTTTTTAAAGATTTCAGATCCTCATCAAGAAATTAAAAAGAGAGGTTATGAGTTACCTATTCTATATAAGGTCTCTAATATGCCTAGCAAGCCAATCAAGTAGCATTGAAAAATTTATGTTGTTGGAGTGATCTTTAATTGCGCTAAAAATAAATTTAAAATCCGTATTATAGATGAGTCAATGCTTGGAGAAATTATGGCTGAATATTTATCTCACCAGCACGCAGTAAATTCGATTCGACTCATCTATGAACACCAGGGATTTCAGTTGGTTGATTCTGTGCCAGGAAGTCACGTTGAAAAAGAACTTGGAGTTGATACAAGAGATACTCCACTCGCAGCCTTATATGCTTTTGTGGATGAATATGTAGTGCTGCTGCGGTGCCAAAGTATCTATTTTCTCTCATCTGATCATAAAAATAACCCTTCAGCAATGATATTTTATCGGCTCAGTATTCGTCAATTACGCACATTAACGTCAATTCGTGTTTTGTGTAGTTATGGGCTAGATGCAAATGCTAGGCTTCAGCTTCGGCTGTTCTATGAGACAGCCCAACTTTGGGTACGCTTCAGAATCGATCAAGATATTTTGATTGACTACACCGCTTGTACTACTCCTGAAGCTGCAAATAAATTCTGGCATAGATACCTATCGAAAGACAAGACAGAGCGTTACCTAAGACAACAAATGAAAGAAGGGGGATTGAGCTGGATTGGGGGTATGGAGGATCAAATAAACGATTTAAAGCAGAAATTAAGTCTTGTCGCCCATCCAACTTTAATAGCAGATTATCATGAAACTCTCGCGGACTGGAATGGTCAGCCGGAAGCGTCTGTGATAACAAAGCCTTTAAATTCTTCGTATTTTACTTTGTCGAAGGCAATCTTCGTTACTGCCATGCCTTTTTCTATTTTTCCTGAACCCCCTTATAATTTGGGATCCATATCGCTCCGTAAAGGTGATGCAGGTTGGAATCCAATTCCACATCCAACGGAATCATGGGAGGATTATAATCAGCGGCTTAGAAATATGTTTCCATCTCTTTTTTTAATGGCGATTCGCTTTTTTGAGGAGTTTGATAAAGCTGATATTGGTTGAATCAACTTATATAAACTAACAGTCGGCGGCACGGTGATCGGTTTTCCATCGTCCCGTGGCTCCAAGACCGCATGTAAGTCGGGTGTTATAAACTGTTTACATTGAGCTAACTGGCATTTCAGCGCCTTTGCCCTCAAGCAAGGTAAGCGCGCCATAAAACCCATCTACCCACATTAACGTTGGCTGATCACACTGGTGGTCTCTTTAGCATTGGAGATCATCATGAGTCGCGACCTCAATTCCACTCAAGCATTTTGGTTAGG
>NZ_JABWCV010000049.1 GCF_013371085.1 Vreelandella maris
AGGTCAGCGTCTGTTGTTCAGGTTCAGTGAGAGGGGCAACGAAGCGTTTTTCCATGGTTCTGTCCGTGTCAGAAATCCTGGCATGGATATTACACGAAAACTTTAGATCAGGTACTTACTACCTACTCGACGTCTTTACCGACCAGCCGTTTACCGGCAATCCTTTGGCTGTCTTTCTTGATACCGATGGGTTAAGCACAAGCAATATGCAGGCGCTGGCCAATGAGCTAAATCTTGCTGAAACGGTGTTTTTAGGCGCATCGTCTGAGCCGAATCACTACCCGATGCGGATTTTTACGCCGACTCGTGAGCTACCTTTTGCAGGCCACCCCACGGTCGGCACCGCGCACCTGTTAGCAGAGTTGTACCTGATAAACCGTGAGCAAGACGTTGTGCTACAGCCCCCTATCGGCGAGCTGGCGGTTAGTTATGAGCAAGGGAGAGCAACGTTTAAAACCGCCCAGCCGGTCAAGTTAATGGACAGCAGC
Organism: Vreelandella maris; assembly: GCF_013371085.1. Classification (GTDB taxonomy): domain Bacteria; phylum Pseudomonadota; class Gammaproteobacteria; order Pseudomonadales; family Halomonadaceae; genus Vreelandella; species Vreelandella maris. The sequence continues at coordinate 489 of NZ_JABWCV010000049.1, forward strand.
ATTGAGCATGCAACGGCGGCAACACTGCTCGGACTTGAAAGCCTTCAGGTGATTAGTAACCCCGTATTCTCCTCCCTCGGGCTACCCTTTCATCTGATCAAGCTAACCGATCGTGACGCCTTGGCGAGCATCAGCATCGACACCGCGCTATGGCAAAGTTCGGTGATGACGAGCAGCGCAGAGCAGGTCTACCTATACGTGACAGAGCCATCAGACAACGCAGCCATCCAGATCAGCAGCCGTATGTTCTGCATGCACGCCAGTATCTGCGAAGACCCGGCCACCGGCAGCGCTGCCGCCGCTTTAACCGGCTATTTGGCCTCACTCCAACCAGATGCCTTGCAGTGCACGATTCACCAGGGCGTGGAAATGGGGCGACCCAGCGTTATTCACACCGCCGCCAATGGTGGGATCGAACCCGGTTTTGTAACGGTGGGCGGTAATGCCGTTGTGGTGGGTCAGGGCGTGTTTAAAGTGCATCAATAAGTGCATGCAAACAATCACATACAAACAATCGCATGAAAGATACTCAACACGCCCTGCCTTGCTGGTTGATCAACTCGCTTCCCACTGCTTGCGAGTGGAGGATCAGGCCACCGTCACGTCGGTCGAGAGATAGACATCCTGTATGGCATGCAGCAGGTCGACGCCCTCCTTCATCGGCTTCTGGAATGCTTTGCGACCGGAAATAAGGCCCATGCCCCCGGCACGCTTATTGATCACCGCCGTGCGAACGGCCTCACCCAGGTCAGAATGCCCTTTAGAGCCCCCGCCGGAGTTGATCAACCCAGCGCGTCCCATAAAGCAGTTGGCTACCTGATAACGAGCCAGATCGATCGGGTGATCCGACGTCAGCTTGCTGTAAACATCATCGTGGGTATGGCCGAAACCAACTGCTTTGTAGCCGCCGTTATTTTCAGGCAGTTTCTGCTTGACGATATCCGCCTTGAGGGTCGCTGCCATGTGGTTGGCTTGACTGGTGAGGTCAGCTGCGACGTGATAATCGGTGCCTTCCTGCTTGAAATCCGGGTTACGCAGATATGCCCACAATACGGTCACCATCCCCAACTGGTGGGCGCGCTCAAAGGCTTCACTGATCTCCATGATTTGTCGGCGACTCTCGTGGGAGCCAAAGTAAATGGTCGCCCCAACCGCCACGCAGCCCATGTCGTGCGCCTGCTCTACATCAGCAAATAATGTCTGGTCGTAGATAGCCGGGTAACTCAGCGTCTCGTTATGGTTGAGTTTTAGCATCATCGGGATCTTGTGAGCATAGCGCCGCGCCACCGACGAAAGCACGCCAAGCGTGGAAGCCACGCCGTTGCAGCCACCTTCTATAGCCAACTCGACAATGTTGGCCGGGTCGAAATAGCGCGGGTTAGGTGCAAACGAGGCACCTGCCGAGTGTTCAATGCCCTGGTCTACCGGCAGCAGGCTAAGATAGCCGGTACCCGCCAAGCGCCCATGATTAAAGAATGCCTGCATGTTACGCAGCACCGCTGGGCTGCGGTCACTATCGGCCATCACACGATCGATGAAATCGGGGCCAGGGAGATGCAAGTCCTCACGACGAACACCCTGGCAAGTGTGGTTAAGCAAGCTATCGGCATCGCTGCCAAGCAAAGCGGCTATATCGGTCATGATGGGCTCCTCTCTACTTGATTTGTAAGAAAGTGTAAAACAAAAACTTCCTCACTAGAGCATAGAGCTTAAATAGCGCAGATGGAAAGTACCGCCCCCGTATTACAGCGAAAATACCGAGGGCGGTAGGTAGCAGCCCTGTCTTATGCTGCCTGCACATCGATACGCCGTGAGCGATGGCTATCCTTTTTCGGCAGCGTAATGGTCACGACACCATTGGTGATACTGGCCGTAATGGCATCACTGTCCACTTCATGACTGAGATTGAAGCGGCGCGCAAACCGCTGGCCACGCACCTCGGCATGCAGCGCGCTCAGCCCTTCAGGCATATTCAGGGCTATCTCACCCTCCAAGCTCAGCACGTTATTATCGAGCTCAACCTTGAGCGATTCGCGGGTCACACCAGGCATATCGGCAATTAGTTTGAGGGCGCTGGCTTCCTCAATGATATCCACTGCCGGTAGCAACGTTTCCTGAGTACGTTTTATGTCGCCGCGCTCCTGCAACGGGGACTGGGTGGCTGTACGGACAACGTTATTCATGGTTTATCCTCCTTTACCAAGGTTAATAAACATGACTTAAGCCGCCTGAACGTCAATACGCCGCGGCTTGAGTTCTTCCCGCTTGGGCAGCACGATCTCAAACACACCATGGGCATGGTGCGCTTCGGCACGCTCAGCATCTAGGCCATCAGGTAGTGCAATGGCCCGCACGAACTCACCGCTGGGGCGCTCACGTCGAAATACCGGGCGCGAGCTGCCATCCTCATTACTACCGATGGCGGGCTCACGCTTGCCACGCAGGGTAAGCACGTTATCCTGGATATCAATGGCCAAGTCCGAGGGCGCCAGCCCCGCAGCAAACACATAGACACGCACGGCATCATCGCTGCGAGCGAGATTGATCATCGGGAAACTGCCCCGTGGCACTGCCCGAATATCCATCGCACTGCCATCAGGCAAGAAGCCGTCCAATAGTTGACGAAACCAATCCAACTGCTGGGACGAGCCGATTTCGAAACGCTTAATATCGTCGAACATAGCGAACACCTCCTACGTTAAGCAGATGATCGAAAGAGGTCGCCAAGTCACAGAGCAGCGCCTCTCACAACTGCAAAATAGGAGCGTTTCAAAGGCTTTCAAGGGGTTCAATAGCAATTTTTCTAGCTTTTTCACCGGCCATTACGAAGTCAGCCCAATCCCGCGCAAAATCACCGAAGTCACCGACTGCACTGCTTTTTCGAACTGCAGGTCGCTCAGCGGCTGGTCGTCGTTGAGCAGGCAGATTTGGTAGTCGAAATCGGCGTAGTGCTGGGTGGAAGCCCAGATCATATAGAGCAGGTAGGAAGGTTCGACAGGATTTATCTGGCCCGACTCTACCCATTCGCGAATTTTTGACTCTTTGAGTTTGGCCCATTCATAAAGGTTATCGCGCAGGCGTTCTTTGAGAATGGGCGCTCCCTGCATCACTTCGGCGGCCCATACTTTTGAGCCGTGGGCGCGGTTGCGGGAGTGGGTCATCTTGGCGCGAATGTAGGTGGACAGTACGACGCGAGGGTCATCATAAAGCTCGAAACACAGCGCATCCTGTTTCCAGACCTCAAGAAGGGCTAATAGGACATCTTGATACAGCGCCTTTTTGGTCGAAAAATAGTAGTGCACATTAGACTTGGGGAGTTCGGCCAACTGCGCGATTTCGCCCATGGAGGCACCGGCATAACCTTTTTCAGCAAACAGCTGCTCTGCCGCCTGGAGAATCTTTTTTACGTTGGTTTGCCGAATTTCGTCCTGGGTTCTCGCCACGCTGTCCTCGTCCCTATACGTCTGAAGTACGCACCAAAAAAAAGCACCATCGCAGGGCGACGGTGCTGAGAAGATGTCTTAGTTACCCGAGAACGTCAACTTTGATTGGCGGGGAACGAGAACTCCGCCGTTGTCGCTTCGCTAACGGAAGGCCAGCGCTGGGAAACCGCTTTACGGCGGGTATAGAAACGCACCGAGTCCGGCCCGTAGGCATGAAGGTCGCCAAACAGCGAGCGCTTCCAGCCGCCAAAGCTGTGGTAGGCCACCGGCACGGGCAGCGGTACGTTCACCCCTACCATGCCGACCTCGATAGCGTCGGTGAAACGACGAGCGGCTTCGCCATCGCGAGTAAACAGACAGGTACCGTTGCCGTATTCGTGATCGTTAATTAACTGCATGGCGTCGTCCAAACTACCGACCCGCACGATGCACAGCACTGGCCCGAAGATCTCTTCCTGATAGATGCGCATCTCGGCAGTGACATTATCGAACAGGCAGCCGCCGACAAAATAGCCCTCTTCATGGCCAGCCACTTTCAGGCTGCGGCCATCAGCGACGAGGGTTGCACCGGCGTTAACGCCCTCTTCGATGAAGCCGAGCACTTTATTGCGGTGCTCAGCCGTTACCAGCGGGCCCATATCCAGGCCTTTGTCAGTGCCAGGCCCCACTTTCAGTTGCGCGATTTTGGGCAGCATGGTTTCGACCAGACGATTGGCCGTTTCGTCACCGACACATACCGCCACTGAAATCGCCATGCAGCGTTCACCACAGCTACCGTAAGCCGCGCCCATTAGCGTGTTAGCGGCGTTTTCCAGGTCAGCATCCGGCAGCACCACAGCGTGGTTCTTCGCCCCACCCAACGCCTGAACGCGCTTACCCGCGGCGGAACCGCGCGAGTAAATCGCTTCCGCCACCGGTGTGGAGCCGACAAACGAAATGGCTTTAACGGCTTTGGCATCCAAGAGTGTTTCCACTGCTTCGCGGCCGCCGTGAATGACGTTCATCACGCCTTTAGGCAGTCCGGCTTCTTGCAATAGTTCGGCCACTGCCATTGAGGCGGACGGGTCTTTCTCAGATGGCTTAAGGATAAAGGTATTACCGCAGGCAATCGCCATCGGGTACATCCACAGCGGCACCATGGCGGGGAAGTTAAACGGGGTAATGCCCGCCACCACGCCTAAGGGCTGGAAGTTTGACCAGGCATCAATGCCCGGCCCTACGTTGTGGGAGTACTCGCCTTTGAGCAGTTCCGGAACACCGCAGGCGTACTCCACGTTTTCAATGCCACGCTTGAGTTCGCCCATCGCATCTTCTGGGGTTTTGCCATGCTCTTCGCTGACCAATTGCACTAGGCGGTCAGCGTGCTCTTCCAGCAACTGCTTAAAACGGTACATCACCTGAGCGCGCTTGGCGGGTGGCGTATCGCGCCAAGCGGGGAAGGCCGCCTGGGCGGCGCTAATAGCAAGCTCTACGTCGGCGGTATCCGCATCAGCGACTTGGCGAATCACTTTGCCAGTTGAGGGATTGGTGACATCCAGCGTGCGCTTGCTCTCGACTAACTCACCGTTAATCAGGTGGGAAACAACACTCATGTTTAAACTCTCTGTAGTTAAACTTTCTGTAGTTAAACTTTCTGTAGTTAAACTCGCTGAAGTTGATCAGTAGATTAGGCTAACGAATCCAACGTAGTCGCAACGGCGTCGAACAGGCGCTCAAGTTCAGCCTCAGTGGTGCCAAACGGAGGGCCAAACTGCAACGTGTCGCCACCGTAGCGCACGTAGAAACCCGCTTCCCAGAGCGCCATATGCGCATCCCGGGGGCGGATCGTTGGATCACCGTCTCGGGGCGTTAGTTGAATGGCACCCGCTAAGCCGTAGTTACGAATATCGACAACGTGATTGCGGCCTTTCAAGGCGTGCAGCTTCTGCTCAAAGGTGGGCGCGATGGCGCTAACCTGAGCGGGGAAGTTGTCACGCTCCATCATTTCAAGGGCCGCTAGCCCCGCAGCGCAAGCCACCGGGTGGGCGCTGTAGGTATAACCATGGGTGAATTCAACGGCGTGTTGGGGGCCACCAGCGTGCATAAAGGTGTCGAATATCTCGCTGGAGGCAATCACCGCGCCCATAGGAATGGCGCCGTTAGTGATCTGCTTGGCCACGTTCATGATATCCGGCGTAACGCCAAAGGCTTCAGCGCCCGTCGTTGCGCCACTGCGGCCAAAGGCGGTAATCACTTCGTCAAAAATCAGCAGAATATCGTGGGCAGTGCAGATCTCGCGCAGCCGATCCAGATACCCTTTTGGCGGCACAATAACGCCCGCCGAGCCAGACATCGGCTCGACAATCACCGCAGCAATGGTCGAGGCATCGTGGAGGGCGATTTGATCGAGCAACGCATCAGCAAGCTCGGCACCGGTTTCCGCTTGACCGCGGGTAAAAGCGTGGCCCGCCTGAAGGGTATGCGGCAGGTGCGTTACTTCCAACAACTGACCGTAGTGTTTACGGTTGCCACCGATACCGCCCAGGCTGGTGCCGCCGATATTCACCCCGTGATAGCCCTTGGCGCGACCGATCATGCGAGTCTTCTCAGGTTTACCTTTTAGCCGCCAGTAAGCCTTGGCCATTTTGACCGAGGTATCGGCCGCTTCTGAACCGGAGTTGGTGAAAAACACATGATCAAGCCCGGCAGGTGTAAGGCTGGCAATCTTTTCCGCCAGTTTAAACGCGAGCGGATGGCCAAGCTGAAAGCCGGGGGCAAAGTCGAGGCTGCCTAACTGCGCCGACACGGCTTTTTGAATCTCTTCGCGGTTATGCCCCGCACCGCAGGTCCATAGCCCGGAAAGCGAATCGAACAGCTTACGGCCCTGGTCGTCGATGTAGTAACGCCCTTCCGCCCCGGCGATAACCCGCGGGTTGGCATGGAAATCGCGGTTGGCGCTAAACGGCATCCAGTAGTGCTGATTGAGCGCCGTTTTAGAGGGTGAATCCCCCATCGAAGAAGGTGAGGATTGCGTCTTGGTTTTGCTTTTTATTCCAAACATGGTGTCTAGCTCCATCGCTATGAGACATGGTCTCAGCATGCGCCACCACACACGTTTATAAAATTACGCTTTTCTTTTGTTCACGTTAGAGAATGTATACGTATCACGGGCTTTTTTGTCTCTACTCTAGCAATGAGCCAAATAATAAATCGGGGAGTCGCCAGCTTCTTCCGTGCTCAATAAAAGGAATTGATATGAACTCGCTTATTGAACCGAAAATCGCCATCGCTGACTTACGCACTGACAGCGATCGACTTTGGGAATCGCTAATGGAGTTGGCCCAGCTAGGTGCCACCGCCAAAGGTGGCGTTAACCGTCAGGCGCTCACCGATTTAGAGCGCCAGGGGCGGGATCTGTTTATTCAATGGTGCCGCGCTGAAGGCTGCACGATTCGTATCGATAATATCGGCAATATTTTTGCCCGCCGGGAAGGCAGCAACCCCAACGCCAAAACTGTGATGGCGGGCAGCCATCTGGATAGCCAGCCTACCGGCGGCAAGTACGACGGCTGCTTTGGCGTGCTCTCTGGTTTGGAGGTGATTCGCACCCTAAACCAGCACAACATCACCACGCACTCCCCTATCGAAGTCGTCGCCTGGACCAACGAAGAAGGCTGCCGCTTTCCGCCCTGCATGATGGGCTCCGGCGTATTCACCGGTGAGCTGGAATTTGACGCCATGATGGCGCGCACCGACGCCGATGGCGTGACAGTAAGCGATGCCTTGGACGCCATTCACTACCGCGGCAGCGACAGCGTCTCGCCCAGCGAAATCAAGGCCTACTTTGAACCACATATAGAGCAGGGGCCGATTTTGGAAGATACCGACACCACCATTGGTGTGGTGATCGGCGGGCTTGGCCAGAAGTGGTTTGACTTGACCCTGACCGGGCTGGAGGCCCACGCGGGCCCTACGCCGATGAACCTACGCCGCGACGCCATGATGGGGGCTGCGGAAGTTACCCAGGCGCTCAACCGTATTGCCCATGAGCATCAGCCCCACGGGCGCGGCACGGTCGGCTGTATGACGCTGCACCCCGGTTCGCGTAACGTGATTCCCGGCCAAGTCAAAATGACCCTGGATATGCGCCACTGGGAACCAGAAGCGCTGATCACGATGGGCCAAGCTGTCGCTGAGGCAGTTGAGGAGATTTGCCAACGTCACGGGCTGGAGTATGAGTTAACGCCCACGGCGGATTTCGCGCCGGAATACTTCAATAAGGAATGTGTTAATGCGGTGCGCCAAGGGGCAGAAAAGCTCGGCCTATCCCACATGGATATCATCAGCGGCGCAGGCCACGATGCGATGTTTGTGGGTCGCGTCGCCCCCGCCGCTATGATTTTCATTCCCTGCAAGGATGGCATCAGCCACAACGAGATCGAAAGCGCCACGCCAGAGCATGTGCATGCAGGCTGTAACGTTCTGCTCCACGCCATGCTGGATGCCGCTGGCCTCGACTAGATTTCACAGAACGCTACCGCACAGGGAGCGTGCGGTAGCCGGCGGCTTAAAGCACCACGTCATAACCTTCAAACTTTGGCGGGCCGAGATAGATACCTTCTGGCGCTTTGGCATTGGCGTGCGCTTTGCGGAAGGCGTCTGACTTGGTCCAGTCGCGGAAGGCTTCCTCGGATTCCCATACGCTGTGGGAGATAAACACGGTGTGGTCTTCCTGCTTTTCACCCTGCAGCATCTTGAATTGCTTGAAGCCCGGCACTTCATCCAGGTGAGAGTCGCGGTTGCGCCACACTTCTAGAAAGTCATCTTCACGGCCTGGGGCAATCCGAAAACGGTTCATGGCGATATACATGGTGACGCTCCTGTTGGAAGGGTTCTGCTGAATGGATTACGCAAATGCTGGCTTGATGGTAACGTCCTGGTGTGATGACGAACAGGTGTAGCGACGAATAGCCCTCAACCGCCAGGTATCGGTTTTGTTAATGACTAAGGCACCCCTCCAGGTCGTTTGGTTCAAACGCGATTTACGCATTCACGACCATGCGCCGCTGGCTAACGCCGCCGCGGCGGGCACCGTGTTGCCCCTGTTCGCCATCGAGCCCGGCCAGTGGCAGGCACCAGACAGCGCCCTGCGCCACTGGCAGTTTGCCGCTGACTCGCTTATCGACCTTTCAAGCGCGTTGGAAACCCTCGGCCTGCCGCTGTGTATTTGGCAGGGCGAAATCGTTGATGGTTTGAACGCGCTCAAAGCGCACTATGGCGAGCTGGTGCTGCATTCCCACGAGGAGACCGGCAACGCCTGGAGCTTTGCCCGCGACCTTAGCGTCAAAGCGTGGTGCCAGCAGCACGACACGCCATGGCATGAAGCGCGCCAGCACGGCGTCGTGCGTGGTTTAAAATCCAGAGTGGCTGACCGTAACGCCTGGGAAAAGCAGTGGGAAACGTTAATGACCGCGCCCACCGCCACTGCCCCACAAAACGCCCAGGCGGCTGAGGGTTGGCAAGCCTTTCACCACATTGACGCCGAACAGCTTCACGGCCTGACGCTCGGGTTTGATACCACGCCCTGCCCCGAGCGCCAGCTCGGTGGCCGCAGCGAAGGCCGCGCAATATGGCGCAGCTTTATCAACCAGCGCGGACGGCGTTATCGTGGCTCGCTTTCGAAACCGCTGCAGGCCTGGGAATTTGGCTCACGGCTTTCGCCGCACTTGGCCTGGGGCACCCTCTCCATGCGTGAAGTGGTGCAGTCGCTGCGTCGCCAGCGGAAAAAGCATGCGGAAGACACGCCGTGGTCACGCTCGCTGCGCGCCTTTGCTTCCCGGCTCCACTGGCACTGCCATTTTATTCAAAAGCTCGAAAGTGAGCCGAGCATCGAGCATCAAACGCTACACCCGGCGCTGCGCGGTCTACGGGAGCGCGATCCGGAACACCCCAATCTGATCGCCTGGAAGCGCGGCCAAACCGGCGTGCCGCTGGTGGATGCCTGCATGCGCAGCCTGACCGCCACCGGCTGGATCAACTTTCGCATGCGCGCCATGCTGCTCTCCCACGCCACCTTTGGTCTTGGGCTGCACTGGGTTGAGCCTGCCCTGCACTTGGCGCGGCTATTTACCGATTTTGAACCTGGCATTCATTACCCCCAGGTACAAATGCAGGCAGGCGCCACGGGCACCAACGCACTGCGAGTGTATAACCCTATCAAACAGGCGGAGGATAACGACCCTAGCGGCGAGTTTGTCGCCCGCTGGGTGCCGGAATTAACCACTCTGCCGTTAGAGTGGCGCGCCAAACCATGGGCGCTTCCAGAAAGCCTGCAAAAGCGATTTGGCTTTCAGCCCGGCGAGCACTACCCACTGCCCAACGACTTTGAGTGTGAGGCGCGCCACTGGAAGAAGATGCTGTATGAGCTTCGCCGCACGCCGGATGCCAGAAAAGCCAGCCAAGCCATTGTGGATAAGCTCGCCAGCCAGCGGCGGCCGTCTGCTCGGCGGGCTAAAAAAGCAAAACCCGCCGATCGTCAGCAACTTTCGTTGTTTGATGATGAGTCATAAGATTTATTTTTCTTAAGAACCTTCTCAACTTAAACTTATTAAAAAATTTATTACAAGAGCATATGTCTTAATTTTTTGTAAGAAATATCTTACGCACTATAAGGGATATCTTACAAAAAAAATGCATAAGCATTATTGACACGAAGAAAAACAATAATTAAATTTAAATAACGCCAGCTTGCTTTCGAAAATAAAAATTCAATTTATACATCCAAGGAGAAAGTAAGATGAAAACAGAAAAAGAATTTGAAGAAAGCATCAAAAAACACTTAAAAGAACTTCCAAAAGGATATATCGAAAGCTTAAAAAGAGACTATAAAGATGACACAATGGTTATTATGCATGATCTTTTGCCTGAGGACATAAAACAATCAATCGCCTCAGAGGCAAGGCAGCTTCTAAGTGCCTATTCAAAATTAATCGCGTGATCAGTTCCGTAACCACCGAGTAAGCGGTGTACCTCTTCATGTAGACGTTCAAACGAGAGATAGGCACTCAAGGGCAGCCAGGTGTACTTC
>NZ_JABWCV010000004.1 GCF_013371085.1 Vreelandella maris
TTGAAGGAAAAGCGTCGGCTTAATACGCGTTACGACAAGCTGGCCAGTAGTTTCAAGGCCATGGTGACACTGGCTTGCATTGAGCAATGCATGAGAGCCAACTTTTCAGACAGAACCTAGCTTGGGGCTGGTACTAGGGGGTGTATTTGCTGATCAGCTCTCTTGGCGAGTGGGGTTTTTTATGAATGTTCCCATTGGCTTGGCTCTGATTACCATGGCAATGCGCGTATTGAGCGAGACCTCACGACAAAAAGGGGCTTTTGACGTGGTAGGCGCAGTCAGCTCTACCCTCGGTATGGGGGCATTGGTTTATGCCATTGTTCACTCCACTGAGGTGGGCTGGTTGGCAATGAGCACCTTGGGAGTGTTAGCCATCTCGATTGGGTTGCTTGCACTTTTTATTGTTACTGAACAGCGCGTAGCTCAGCCAATGCTACCCTTAAGGCTCTTCGCCAGTCGTGAAAGGGTCGGTGCCTATTTAGGGCGTCTACTGTTTCTTGGGGCGATGGTAAGTTTTTTCTTTTTTTCCACTCAGTTTATGCAGCTCGTGTTGGGCTTCTCGCCATTGCAAGCGGGTATTGGCTTCTTACCTATGACCATACCCACCTTTGTCGCTGCACTTTCGGTGCCTATATTGACACGCCGTTTTGGCAACGGTGGCGTGTTATGCCTTTCTTTAGTGCTACTCACTGTGGGTATGTTTTGGCTTTCGCTAGCCGATGAGAATGCCAGTTATTGGTCTGGAATAGCGTTGCCCATGTTATTGATTGGACTCGGAAACGGCTCAGCATTGGGCCCGCTGACCGTCGCCGGTGTTAGCCAAGTCCACTCTGACGATCAAGGTGCAGCTTCAGGCATGGTCAACGTGGCCCACCAAATGGGTGGAACACTGGGGCTTGGTATCTTGATCGCTTTTTTTGCCCATGCCAGCAATGCACCTTTAACGGGAATCACTCTGCTCAGCCATCAAATCTCAGTGGCTGTTTTGGGAGGCAGCATTATGGTGTGCCTAGCCCTATTGGTGGCGCTATTCATGATCGTGCCAGCATCAAACGCAGCAACGAGAGCATTTAGTTAATCAGCAGTTTAACTAAATGACGTTTAACACGATGGCTTCTAGGTTTTGATGCATTGGCTGCCTTCCCTTTTAGCCAGTTGATGCGAGGTGAAAATGCAGCATCTTGATCTAAAGGTTATCGAGCAGGCACTTGCTTGGGCACGTGACGGTGCCACCGTGTGGCTATGCACGGTGATGGCAACCTATGGCTCCTCCCCACGTCCACCGGGCGCTTTATTCGTTGTCAGTAGCGAGGGGCAGTATGTTGGGTCGCTGTCAGGTGGGTGTGTTGAGGAGGACTTTCTTGAACGGCTGGCCGCGGGTGAGTTTGACACACCAATGACCGCTCTTCGCTATGGTGAGGGCGGTGCTGAAGGCGCAGGCGTTGTCCTTCCTTGTGGGGGTATTCTCGATGTTCTTATTGAGCGACTGCCACCTGAGCAAGATGCTTTAGCTCACCTTGAAGTATTCCGTGACACCTTGCTAGGCCAAAAAGCATTGGCGCGGTGTATTGAACTTAACAGCAATGCGAGAAGCTTCGTTGTTGATGATGGCATTGGGCCGCGAGTGACCTGGGACGCGAATACCAATGTGGCGCACATCCGTTTAACACCAGCTACCCGTTTAATTATTGCGGGAATATCGCCTGTCTCCGAGGCCTGTGCTCAATTCGCGCTTGGGTTAGGGTATGAGGTGATTATCTGCGACCCGCGTGAGGAGGTGCTAGCTGGTTTTGATGTGCCAGGTGTGGAAGTGCGTGCCCAGCTTCCTTCTGTATTCATTGCATCGGGCGGTTGTCATGCCGCTACCGCTATCGTCGCGCTGACGCATGATCCTCGCATTGATGATCTAGCCATGATTGAAGCCGTGCGCACTCCTGCTTTTTATATCGGAGTCATGGGGTCACAACGAACTTCTCACGCTAGGGCAGAGCGGCTTCGTCGTTCAGGTGGGCTCAACGAAGCTGAAATAGCAAGTCTGCATATGCCCATAGGCCTGTCGTTAGGTAGCAAAACACCTGCCGAAATAGCCCTTGCTGTGATGGCTGATGTATTACGCGTTCAGCGGGGTAAAACGCGTAATAGCCTCTGAATGTGTCTCTAAAAATGGGGGATTGACCTACCTGCCTTGCGTTTGCGCCACTGCAACCCTTGTGACGAGTAATAGGACAAGAGCATGAAGAGTCCGGCGATCGCTATGCAGTGAATGAAAAAGCCTGCCACTGATTCTTCGAAGTTCCACCAGACGAGTGTCATTTGCATGGATAACTTACTCCCAAGCCCCAGTTCAAAAGAACTCCACACACCATGTGCCGCAATCATTATAGCTATTAATCGAAGTACGACAGTTCGCGTACGGCTATCGCGTTGAAGGCCCAAAGCGTTACGAGCGAGTCCCATGAGTAATGGCCAGCGTAACCCGAGATGGATAGCCACGATGACGAGTGCCCAATAAGCTGCCATCGTGTGTATTTGCATCACTGTAAAGCCGCCATAAGCTGACATGACACTAGATAAAGCATTAGAGATCAGTATGCTAGTGACGATCAGTACCAACATCACAACCATCAGTATGAACGTTACAACGGTGTTGAAAAGCTCACGTGATGCACGCCGTGCCTTAGGGGTCGTGCGATACCAACGCCGATTAAAAAAGTTGTGAATAATAAGGAGAAGAAACAGTGCAGTCCCAGCTACTTCATGGGCAAGATTACCAAGCCACCAATAAGAAAAGCCAAACAGCAGCAGACCTGCCGCAGTGAGGTCAAATATCAGCCTCATCAAAAAAATTGAACTCACGTGGTGCTCCTAACATTACTCGACAGGTGAACCATCAAATCGGGGTATCCGATAGCCAGTAAACAGGTAATCACTCGACGCCTGTCGACGGTGGCAAGATTGGCAGCGGGCTGTATTTTCATCGGTATTAATTGATCTATCTGGCCAAAACCATTGAAACTGCCAGTCGTCGGTTCTACGTGACGTATCGTAGTCATCACCAAAGCCTTCGCCTTTCTCCATGATAAAGTAGCGATAGAGTTCGCCATCTCGATGGTCAACGAGCACAAAATGCGTTCCGTAGGGTATGGAACGTCCTTCCTCTACGGCTTCCATGGCTTCGGGGGTGGTCATGATATGTTCCATCACATTGCCACGCCTTACGGTTGTGTAGTGCACCAACTCATCAAGATCAGGAAACTGGACACGGTTTTCCTCGGCCTGCAGTTGCCCGCTGGGTAAATAGAGAATTGAAGCAAACAAGGCAAAATAGGGGGCATACTTCTTCATTTCAGTACTCAATAAGGGATGAAGTCAGGAAGTTAATGTTCGCCTACACTTGGGTATCACTGGTTCCTATAAGCCGGTTTCGATGTGATGACTGCAACACCTTCATTGGCCATATGAGCGAGTCGGGCCACAGATAGCAGCCCGACCGTGATGCAATTCTCTATTACAATGTTCGGGCATAGAATTCAGTCAGTTCATCGACGGCGCTATCGACATATTCGGGAACCCAGTAGGTTTCGATATGTGTCGCACCATCAACTAGGAACAATTCCTTATTCTCTGTGCCGGTGGCCATGCTGAATGCATCCTCGGTCATGTAGAGGGTTTCGGCCTCGCTACCGGCGATCATTAAGAGCGGCTGGTCGATCAATTCGATCTGGTCAGTAGCGTCCCAGCGCATCAAATCTAGCAAACTGCTCTGAGTGTATCGGGCAGTCGAGTTCGGATGTGCATGGGTTCTACCGTAATAGATAGCCCCCTGGCTATAGAGCTCAAAGGGAAGCTCTGCAATCTGTTCGTCAGTCAGTTCAGTGAAACCTTCAGCTGCATACAGCACTTCTCCGCCAGCCGCTTGCTGGTCGCGAGCTTCCGAAGCCTCCTGCAGTCGCTCTTGGATCGTGTCCATTTGCGAATCCACATAGCCATTGCGACGAACGCGGCCCGAGTTGAACATACTGAGCGTTGCAACTGACTGGAAGCGTTTATCCGTTTTGGCGGCTGCCAATGAATATCCACCACCGCCACAGATGCCGAGTAAGGCTAAGCTTTGCTCATTGGCGCCCGGATATTGAGTGATGAAATCCGCCATGCCATGGATGTCTTCAATGCGGTTTGTGGGCGTGTCCACATTGCGCGGCTCGCCACCACTCTCACCCTGATAGGCCGCGTCCGCGGCAATGGTGATGTAGCCCTGTTCCGCTAGGCGTTGTGCATACAAACCTGCCACTTGTTCTTTTATCCCGCCATTTGGGTGTGCCACTACTACCGTTGGATAGCTCTGTTCTGGATCATAACCAGCGGGGGTGTAGACGTTAGCTGCAATATCTACCCCATTGAGTTCATAGCTGACCGGGTGAATATTGACCTCGCCATTTACGTTTTCAGTAATCGCGTCCTCGTAGGTCAAGGTAAATGGATTGTCTTGGTAATCCGCCGCCCAAGCACCGCTCGCAGTGATACCGGTCATTGCCGCCATGACTGCAGCCTGTAATACAGTGTGTTTCATATAGTTCTCCAGATGATTAAACAAACGATACCCAGAGCGCACTATTGGTGATGAGCGCGCTTTTAATAGCAGCGTAAGGGAGTTGACTGATGAGAATAAGTCCAATATCTGGGATGAGCTGATGAGGTGAAATCATGAATACTTCGAGCAGCATTGCTGTCGGCTGCAGGGAGAACAGGACTTCCTTGTCCTGTTGCGATATTAATGCCGATGCCGATATTAACTAGCGTTGAGTTGGCAAGCGTTAATCCAATCCTTTCTCGGCCAGAAACTCAGAAACCTGATCCGCAATTTCGACGTTGTTCAGATCCGAGAAGGGGAAGTGGGTATTACCCTCAATGCCAATCTCAGGCAGGTGAACGAGTGTAACGTCGCCCCCATGTTCGTTGACGGCATCTCTCCACTCACGCGCCATCTCTAGTCTTACCCGCCAAGCGTCTTGGGTGGGGATATCGGTGGGCTCTGCAGGAATATTGTCGCCATAAAAAATAATAATGGGGATCTCGGTTAATTTTTCGAAATCTTCCATTGGAATCGCTACCCCTTCCAGCGTATCGAAGGAGCTTTCTTTAGGAGCAGGTACTTCACCTTCTGGGAAGACAAAGTTACTGCCTGGCTCAAAGGCAACGATGGCTTCGATATCATCATTCTTGATGGCTGCAGACCATCCCATGCCGCCACTGTGAGAGTGTGTAAACAGGATGCCTTGGCCAATCTCGTCAAACAGGGCTGAGACGGCGTCGGACATGATGTCAATATCGAATGGACCGGTATCGGGTGTCATGGAACGGAAGTACTGATCGAGCGTCTCCTCATCGGTCGGGAACTGTACGCCTTCGAAATAATCTGGCCAGACGCCCACGCGAAACTGCCCAAACCAAAACTGCTCATCAGGGGTGGGGTTGATTTCGGTACCGACCGTGCTGCGTCCAGCGTTACCACGACGCGGTTGGTCAATTACATAAACCGGGTATTGGCGACGAAGAAAGATATTTTGGAAACCCTCACGCCCATCCGGGGTGGACTCCCATGTCTTGGAGAATTGCCCAAAGCCGTGCCACATAACGATAGGCAGTTGCCGAGCTTCGTCTGGAATCTGGTAAAACGTATAAAGGTGGTCTCCTCGAAAGGTTTGACCATCAGGTTGAGTAGGGTTCAGTGGGTCAAACTCTCCTGGCTCAGTTGTTATGGTACCACCCACGGTGAAACTGCCTTGCTCCTGGATCACCAGAGGTTCTTGAGTATCAGGTTCGGCCGCGAGGCTAAACGGTGAACTCAAAGCACTGACAATAAAGGCAGCCGTTAATGGCGTTGTCCATCTAGATTTCATACAAGCCGACTCCTTAGAACGTTGTTATCTGTATAACTCCTCCAGCGCTTGATGGAGGAGCTTTTGATGGGATTATTCGTGCGATGGCTGAGTCAATCCGATCACCTATTTAGACGTTGCACTTACTCTCAGCGCTCTCTCCTTGTGCATACTCTTCGTCAGTGACGAGTTCCATCCACGTCACCGAGGTGCCATCCTGCGCTTCTGATACGGCAAGGTGAGTCATCGCTTCAGACGCAGAAGCACCATGCCAGTGAGGCGTATTCGGTGGTATGACAACGATGTCGCCGGGCTTAACCTCTTGGACAGTTTCGCCTTCACTTTGCACCCAGCCGCATCCGTCGGTGATATAAAGCGTTTGACCGAGAGGGTGGGTGTGCCAAGCCGTTCGTGCGCTCGCCTCAAAGCTCACTACGCCTCCCCCGAGGCGGGCGGGTTGGGGGGCAGAAAAGCGTTGGCTAACCTCAGCTACTCCCGTGAAATTATCCTCACCGCCTGTCGTGGTTTCTGCATTCGTGCTGGGCACAACCGTAATGTTGGCTGACGTCTCGGCTTTCTCACGCGCCGACAATACTTCTTCAAGCACCGGGACTGCGGAGACCGCGTTTGGCCATCCAGAATAGTAAGCGAGGTGGTGAATTGCTTCCTTCGCTTCAGCTGGTGTTAGCCCATTATCCAGCGCTCGGTTGAGGTAGGCGGGGAGTTGTTCGGCCTTACCGGTAGCGGCTAGGGACGCGATAGTCACCAAGCTACGGTCTCGGGTGCTGAGCGTGGGTCGACGCCATAAATCGTCAAACAGTACCTCATTGGTCGCCTTTGCGAGTTGTGGCACTGTCGCAGTGATGCCATCCGACATGTCACGCTGACGCGCCGCTTCGGCCTCAGAGTTAAGTTCCAGTGGTGTGCCATCGGCCTCTACTGGCATCTCAATACCTTGATCCTGAAAGACCTCGTGCATCTCATAGACAGCGGCGATGGCATAGGGCCAACCAGCGTAGAAAGCCAGATGGGTGGCGATTTCGCCGATTTCAGCGGGGGTGAGGCCATTTTCCAGGCCGATGCGTGTATGACTACCTACCGGCCCGGTTTGCCCCATGGAAATCAGAGCGGACAGCACGACGAGGCTACGATCTCGGGGGGCGAGGGCCTCGCCGGGCCAGACGCGCCCGAACAAGACGTCATCCGTGTATTGGCCTAGACCAGGCGCTACTTCGTAGACCTCGTCCGGCGCGATACGGCCTGAATCAGACTCTTGTGCCTCGGCGTGAGAAAGCGCGGCGAAGGAAAATAGGAGTGGAAAAGCAAACTTCATCATACGGCGACATCCTTTGCATTAAGGGTTGTTATATACACGGATTTCATACTGCTCAGAATTGTGCTTGGAAGCTAACGAGGCTTCCGGGATTGCTAAATGTTTCAGGCGATTTCCGGTAGACGGTCTAGGAACTTATCGAGTGTTATGGGGTAGTCGCGGACTCGCGCACCGGTAGCGTTATAGACCGCGTTGGCGACAGCTGCGCTGACCCCACAAATACCGAGTTCGCCGACCCCTTTGGCCTTCAGGGGTGTCGAATAGGGGTCTTCGCCTTCAAGGAAGATTACCTGCTGTTCGGGGATGTCGGCATGCACCGGCACCTCATAGCCAGCGAGGTCATGGTTGACGAAGAAGCCATGTCGGGTATCCACCGCCAGCGATTCCATCAGAGCTGCACCCACGCCCATGGTCATCGCTCCTATCACCTGGCTACGGGCGGTCATGGGGTTAAGAATGCGCCCTGCATCACAGACCGCCAGCATTCGTCGGACGCGGATTTCACCCGTCGTCGCGTGGACGGCCACTTCGACAAAATGCGCGCCAAACGTGGCCAGTTGATACTCTTCACTTCGAAAATCGCCAAATTCAATACTGTCTTCAGCCGTAATAGAGCCAGCAGATGCGAGCTCGCTGAGCGCTGTTTGCTGATCGTTATAGCGAACATAACCTTCTGAAAATTCAAGTGCCTCAGGATCAACAGCTAAACGCTCTGCAATTTTTTTGCGTAACGCTAAACAGGCGGCATAGACCCCTGCCGTCGAGCTTGCCGCACCCCATTGGCCGCCTGAGCCAGCAGAAACAGGATGTCGAGAATCCCCTAAATCAACGTTAACCACCTCCAACGATACGCCCATCATTTCTGCCGCCGTCTGAGCGATGATGGTGTACGAACCGGTGCCAATGTCCGTCATGTCCGTTTCCACCCGTATAGAGCCATCGGGTCTTACACTGACACGCGCCCCTGAGGTTTCTGCAGGGGCATCGCGATAGGCGCCTGCCACACCATGCCCAATTAACCACGCCCCTTCACGTCGCGAGCCTGGGGCTTTGTTGCGAGATGCCCAATTGAAGACTTCGGCGCCGCGCTGTAAGCACTCAATAAAGTGACGCTCCGAAAACTGACGTTCAGGATGACTAGGGTCGACCTGCGTATCGTTAATAATCCGAAACTCGACAGGATCCATACCTAGCTTCTCAGCCATTTCATCCATCGCAATTTCTAGCGCCATCAGGCCTGCTGTTTCGCCGGGTGCGCGCATCGCATTGCTTTCTGGAAGATGAATTTCCAGCGCTCGATTAATGAGAAGCCGGTTTTCACCTGCATAAAAACGGCGAGTGGCCCTGGCGCCGTTTTCACCATCACCACCGGGAAGCGTGTTGGTGGCGTTATCGTGCCCGATCGCGGTGATTTTTCCCTCTTGGGAGGCTCCAATGCGTATTCTCTGGATCGTCAAACCGCGATGGGTCGTGTTATTTGCGGACATTGGCCTAGGGAGCGCGAGCTTAACCGCACGCCCGACCTTTCTAGCAGCAAGCGCAGCCATCACCGCATCGGCGCGTAAAAATAGCTTCACCCCGAAACCACCGCCTATATAAGGCGAATCGAGACGAAAGTTTTCGGCGGGCAAATCAAACGTGGTAGCGAGTGCTTGACGGCTCCACTCAATCATCTGATTCGATGTCCAGAGGGTCAGATGATCTCCATCCCATTGGGCAATGGTCGCGTGTGGCTCCATTTGGGCATGGCATTGCCCTGGGGTGGTATAGGTGGCATCAAGTGTCACCTCAGCTGACGCATAGGCGCTTTCGAAGTCGCCAATATTATCAATGGGTTCTACGTCATCACTTAACCGCTCTTGCCGTACGGCAGCTAGGTCGTAGGTGGCATCTTGGTCTTCCTCATACTCGACGCGAATCAAGGCAGCTGCGGCGCGGGCTTCTTCGAAACTGTTAGCAACCACCACGGCAATTGCCTGGTGATAATGCTGAATCTCGCGTCCGCCGAAGAGATACGCCACATTCCAGTCGACCTTGGGAAGGCGCTCCATTTCCAAGGTGGTGACAATGCCCACAACCCCCGGTGAGGCTTGCGCTTCATCAATATCCATCGAGACGATACGGCCTTTTGCGATGGCCGAGCCAACGGGGTAGCCGACGAGCTGATCTTTCGCCACACCATGACGCTCGTAGGCGTAGGGCGCCATACCGGTGGTTTTGAGAGGGCCGTCGATCCGACGTAATGGTTGCCCAAGCACTTTCATGCGATCGGACACGTTCTGTTCAGCGGGACTGTCGAAACGCATGGCTTACCCCCTGGCTTCGGCGAGCACGGCGGTAAGCGTACGCTCAGCCAATGTCACCTTAAATTTGTTATCTTCAGTGGGTGTCGCACCCTCCAAAAGACGTGATATGACGGCTCGGGCACCGTTTGGCATGGCGGCCTCGGCGGCCTCATTTCGCCACGGTTTGGGGGCCACGCCACCCAGTGCGATGCGACCGGAGCCATCCGGCTGAATCACAGCGGCAACCGATACTAAAGCGAAGGCGTAGGATGCACGATCACGTACCTTGTGGTAGAAGTGCTGCCCGCCAAGTGGCCTGGGAAGGACAACGGCGGTGATGAACTCGTCTGGTGCGAGTACTGTCTCGATATGCGGGGTGTTGCCAGGAAGAAGGTGAAAGTCAGCGAGGGGAATGGCGCGAGTGTCGCCCTCGGCATTCACTGTCTCCACCACTGCATCGAGCACACGCATGGCGATTGCCATGTCACTTGGGTGAGTAGCGATACATACTTCGCTGCCGCCGATGATCGCGAGTTGACGGCTGTAGCCTCCTTGCGCGGCGCAACCCGTTCCTGGGGCGCGCTTGTTGCAAGCCATGTTGGTGTCGTAGAAATAGGGACAGCGTGTGCGTTGCAGCAGGTTACCACCCGTCGTTGCCTTGTTGCGTAGCTGGCCCGATGCCCCCGCGACGAGCGCACGACTCAGGACACCATAGTCACGGCGCACGCGTTGGTCGGCGGCAAGATCAGTATTGCGTACTAGCGCGCCAATGCGCAGGCCTCCCTCTGCCGTCGCTTCGATGGTATCGAGCCCTAGTCCGTTCACATCGATGAGATGCGAGGGTGTCTCGATTTCCAGCTTCATCAGATCAAGAAGGTTTGTCCCGCCAGCGATGAACTGGGCTCCTTCCTGCGCGGCCGCTGCTGCGGCTGCTTCTTGGGGCGATCCTGCTCGTTCGTAGCTAAATGCTCTCATGCCTTCTCCTCCGCGACGTGCTCTATGGCATCAAGAATGTTCGCGTAGGCGCCGCAGCGGCAGAGGTTACCGCTCATACGTTCGCGTATCTCAGCGGACGTGATTTGTATCTCTCCGGTGATATCTTCAGTCACATGGCTTGGGATGCCAGCCCGGATTTCTTCGAGTGTTGCCTTCGCCGAGCAGATTTGACCAGGGGTGCAGTAACCACACTGATAGCCGTCATGTTCAATAAAGGCGACCTGCATCGGGTCAAGACCCTCTGGTGTGCCAAGCCCCTCAATCGTTGTGATTTCATCACCCTCATGCATTACCGCAAGGGACAAACACGAGTTAATACGCCGACCATTGACCATAACGGTGCAGGCTCCGCATTGGCCATGGTCGCAGCCTTTTTTCGTGCCGCTTAGTTGCAGGCTTTCGCGCAGTGCATCAAGAAGGGTGAGGCGATTATCGGCAGTTAACTTCCGGGCCTCGCCATTCACAGTGAAACCGACCTCTGTCATTGCTGAGGCTGGAATAGTGGTTACTGAAGAAGCTTGCCCCGTATTTTTTCCCTGGGCGAAGGAAAATTTAGGCAAGGCAAGAGAGGCTGTGGTCGTGGCGCTCCCGATCAACAGGTTGCGCCTGGTGATTTCGAAGTCGCTTAGCTTTGACATGGGGCATCCCTATCGCTAGCAAGTCGGCATGAAAGTCGATCCAAATGACATGGTGTCTTTGGGAAATGAGTTCATAACGTTCATTTGTCTTCAGCTACCAACTTAGCTAAACCAAATCCATTCAACTATCGCTAAAATCCGGATGAGCTTATGTGCTCAATTCATTAATCAGATGATGGCTTTGGGTTTCTATGCGGTTAGGCAAGTTGGATATTCCTTGAAAGCTTCGCTACGAGTTCAATCAGTTAACGGTGATAAAGCCATTAGGGCGTATGCCCAGTAGCAGTAGGGTTGCCAAATAGCTTAAACCGTTATGGAGAACATATCTTCCATACAGCTAGTAAGGTGCGTCATAAGCGTCACCCTTGATGGGGCAAATGGACGAGAAGGAGGGGTAGGTTGGTTTGTGGATTAATGAATTTTAGACATAAGACCAAGTCATTATAAGCCTCTAATCATATCCATGTGAGTGTCCTAAACTGTGAGACACGCTACTCCCTCTTGACCTCGCTGTCTGTTCCAGGCTCGTCAAAACACTCCAATGACCAAAGGTATTCTCATGGATATCCAGCGCAACGCCTCCAAGTCATCTGCCCAAGGCCCCGAAGAATATTTCACTGGGGCAGTGCGTATTGATTCGCCTTTCCAAGCCCCTGAACCAGCTAAAACCGGCGGAGCTATCGTCACTTTCGAACCTGGAGCCCGAACGGCTTGGCATACCCATCCACTAGGGCAAACATTGATTATTACGGCCGGGCTGGGTTGGGCTCAGCGGGAAGGTGAGCCAAAACAAGAACTACGCCCAGGCGACGTGGTGTGGTTTGGACCAGACGAGAAGCATTGGCATGGCGCCACTGATAGCAACGCTATGACGCATATCGCGATTGCTGAATCGGAGAATGGTTCGCCCGTCACTTGGATGGAAAAAGTAGCGGATGAGGATTATCTCAGCAGCGTTTCTTAAGCAAAGAACCAACTAGAGTCATTACTTTATTTAGAAGGAGAACTCACAATGGAAGGTATCAAGGATAAAGTCGTTGTCATCACAGGGGCTAGCAGTGGTCTTGGCGAAGCGACCGCACGCCGATTGGTGAATGGGGGCGCAAAGGTAGTGCTCGGCGCGCGTCGTATGGAGCGTTTACAGTCGCTGGCCCAGGAGCTCGGCCTGGATGAGCAGGCGGTGGTTAAGACCGATGTCACCCAGCGGGATCAGGTGGAAGCGCTGGTAGAGCGCGCCATCCAGCTGCATGGTCGTATCGATGTCATGCTCAATAATGCCGGTGTGATGCCGCATTCGCCTTTAGAGCGCCTGAAGGTCGAAGAGTGGGATCAAATGATCGACGTCAATATCAAGGGTGTGCTGTATGGCATCGCGGCAGCAATGCCGCATATGACCGCCCAAAAGAATGGGCAGATCATCAACGTTTCATCGGTCGCTGGCCATAAGGTTGGCCCTGGCAGTGCTGTTTACGCGGCCACTAAGCATGCCGTTCGTGTCATCTCCGAAGGACTGCGCCAAGAGGTCAAACCTTACAATATCCGTTCGACGATTATCTCGCCTGGCGCTGTCGATACAGAACTACCGAATAGTATCTCGGAAAATGACGTGTCCGAGGCGATCCATGATTTCTATGAACAGTATGCGATACCCGCCGACTCGTTCGCACGCTCAGTGGAATTCGCCATGAGCCAGCCCGAGGACGTGGATATTAACGAGATTCTATTCCGGCCGACCAGCCAAGTGCTATAAAGAAGATAGGAAATGCTATGACCATACCCCTTCTTACCTTGAACAATGGTGTTGAGATGCCTGCCTTCGGACTGGGCGTTTATCGCTCTCGTCCTGAGGAAACTACCGGCGCAGTGTTGTCTGCGTTTGAGGCGGGCTATCGCCATGTCGATACTGCCGCCGCTTACATGAATGAACAGCAGGTGGGTGAAGCGTTCCGATCAAGCGGTCTCGCTCGCTCAGACGTGTTCATCGAGTCCAAGCTCTGGCTCTCAGATTATACCTATGACGGTGCGATGCATGGGTTCGAACGTTCGCTACGCAAGCTGGACATGGAACACATCGATCTCTATCTGCTACATCAGCCAGCTCCGACAGAATTCGAACGAACCTTGGGGGCATGGAAGGCGCTCTGTGAGATTGTGAAAAGTGGCCGTGCTCGTGCAGTTGGTGTGTCGAACTTCAACGAAGAAGAGCTTAAGCGCATCATTGATGAGACCGGCGTGGTTCCTGCGGTAAACCAAGTGGAGCTGCATCCGTTTTTCACTCAGAAGAAACTGAGTCAATTTCACCAGGAGCAGGGCATTCTGACTCAGGCATGGTCGCCCAGTGGCGGCGTTAATCGTTACTTCACTGAAGACCCTAAGCCGGAAGACGACCCGCTGACGCATCCCACAATAATACGGATTGCAGACCAGCACGGTAAATCACCGGCCCAAGTGATTCTGCGCTGGCATATCGAATGGGGCCATTCAGTGATCCCCAAGTCGGTACACACTGAACGGATCAGAGAGAATTTCGATATCTTCGATTTTTCGCTTTCCACCGAAGAGGTCGCTTTGATCGACGCACTTGATACTGGGCGCCGTGGCGGGCCAGACCCCAAATCGCTCAGTACTAAAACGGTAAATTTTTCTATACCAGAGTGATGCCGTCGTTTAGATAGAAGATAAGAACCGAGCTTTGCTCGGTTCGACGTCACCCCCTGATTGAGTAGCGCTACACTTTAGAGTCTCTCAATCGCAGAGCTGAAAATAGGCTGGAATATAGTCCCATCAGTAAGGTGCTCTTCCAGTTGGCCAGCGTCTAGCATCTCTATCTGTGACGGGTAATGCCTTAATAGCTGCTTTGCTTGCCTGCGGGTGGTTTCTGGAAAGTTAGTGTTACGGCTTAGCTCGATCAGGAATTCTCGGGTCTGGATGACCGAACGTGTGCGTTCACTTGGCATGGTCATAAAAAAGTTCTCCAATAGCTTGGTAAAGCCGACGCACAAAAAGCTGACGGCTCCGGTCGAAAAGTATAAGTGTGCTTCAGTGTGATGCCGCTGCAGATAACTGAGGCTGCCAAAAAAGGTTTTGCCCGAGTCGGCCAAATCCCTTGTTAGTTTGACGGCGAAAAGCTCGCTGTTGGTTATCGGCCATCGCGCTTTGCCCATCCGCGTCACGAATATAACGGGCCAACGTCATTGCTGCGGGTTGTCCGTAACGAGCGCTTGGCGAAGCACATGTCCACAAATGGCGAAGTGTCATCGCAATGTCGGGTTCATGTGCATCCAAGTATGTAAGCCCGTAGGCACAAGCCTCTAGCGTAAACACGTCATGGCTACAGAGCTTCCAGGCGGCATTTGGCTTGCCCTTGGAGTCATAAGTATATGTCTTACCAATATCGTGCAATAGTCCTCCCACGAAACAGGCTTCCTGCATGAGTCGAGGCATGGTCGGCTCGTTAAGGCGCAGCATAGCCACTGAGTGGTTGGCAACTTCCAGCGAGTGCTTTAGCAAACCACCTGGATACGCATGGTGATAATTGACGCTGGCCGGCGCATTCAAAAAAGCTTCAAGACGATCCTTCCGTTCCAGTACCCGTGTCAAAAACACTCGAAGGCAGTCTGATCGAAGCGACTGTACGGTCGCGACTAACTTGTCGAATACCTCTGGCATCGGGGAGTACACCCGTGGCAACGATTGCAGGGTATCCATAGAGGTCACTTCATCCCGGGACGCCCTGCGGAACTCATCGAGAATGAATTGGCCTGATAAACACTTCACGCCGGAGGCGGTAACAAAATCCAGATGGCCGATGCGCTCAGGTACTGTTGTTTTGCTCAAGTTGAGCATCGCGATTTGATCCCCCACGCAATCGCTTAGCCGCAGCCTTAAGAAAGGCGTTTTCGCGTTGTCGAACTCCACCACGCGCCCAGTAAGGCGATAAGTGCCCGTGAAGGTACGAGACAGGTGAGTAGGGGCGTTATCAAGCCGTTTCATGATGCTGCTCCTTCTGGGGCTTAGTGGGCGTGGTGTTGCCTAACAAACGCTCAAAGGCAGAGCCATCCATACGGGTGGCATTGGGGACGTAACGCGAATAAACCTTGAACAGCATTTCGGTGGAACTGTGACCCAGCATGCGCGCTACCCATTCTGGGTTTTCACCAGAAGCCAAAAAGAGTGTCGCGGCAGTATGGCGTGTTTGATAAGGACGGCGTTTGGTCAGCCCAAGAGACTTGAGCAAGGGATACCACACGCGCTTCGTCACATTATTGTGATCAAGTGGCTGCCCCAACTGATTGCAGAACACGTACTTACTCATATGCCCAGTGGCGGCGTACTGCGTTTTGAGAGCGTCGTGCACCTGCCCGAACATGGGTATTTCTCGTTGCGACCCATCGGTCTTGGTGTATTCCGTTTCACCATTTATCAATGTTTCGCGTACTAAGATTTCCCGCTTAGCAAAATCAATATTTTTCCACTTCAACCCATCGACCTCACCGGTGCGCATGCCGGTAAAGAAGCGCACCGTGTAATAGTTGCAATAGTCTGCGCGGACGTTATCGATGATGCGTTGCACCTCATGTAGCGAAAACGGCTCGATGTGCGTCTTCTGGAGCTTTAACGGCTTAATATTTTTGTACGGCGTCTCGAAATCGAACCGCTCGGCCGCTTCATCGAGCACCATACGCAAAATGGACATATGGCTGTTGATCGTTTTAGGCGATACCAATCCAGTGGCACCACGGCCCCTGCGCTTGGCTAGTTTGGTGCGGAACGCAAGGATGTCAGCCTTGGTGATATCTCCGACGTGTTTTTTCCCAAACGCTGGCTTCAACGAGCTATCCAAGATCGAACTCACATTGCGGACGTGGGAAGCACGCCACTGGATTTTGCTCTCGTCGAACCACTGATTAGAAAAATCATTAAAGAGCGGTGTGTCTAAATCGCTGACAACTTGAAGTTTAGCTGTATTGGTAGGCTGACAAGTCTTCAATTTCTGCAAGTTGCTGCTATTAGGAAAGAATTCTGCATAATTGAATTCGCCGAGCAGCATTTTTGCTTCCATGCGCTGTAAAAGCTGCTCCAACTGCTTACGATTTTTTGCGTTGTCGTCTAGAAGCGTTTGTTCACGAAAACGTTGCCCGTCATACCTGAAGTCGATAAAAAGCTTTTTGCTCTCTTGGCGGACGCGAACCTTACCCATGGCATACGCCTCCGTTCGCCATTGGAATGGCGATTGCTTGCTCACGAGGGGTCGCTTTCAGCATTTCTTCCTGAATAGTTTCCCAGATATAAAGGATTTTCCGACGCCCAAAGGGGCGGATATAATGAGTGCCTTCAATGAGCACACTATCTTTGAGTTGCTGGCGGATAGTACGCGCATCGTACTTGATAAGTGATGCTAGCTCTTCTGTTGTCAAAAAAGTGCAGGCCATGAGACTATCTCCTTGATCAAGTGATCATTTGATAATATTTTTAATCGTTCGGTTATAAATATAAACGATCAAATGATTATTTCAACACCTTTTTGATAACTTTAATGATCATATTGGACAAAGAGATGATTCGGTATCACTTAAAAGAGCTGATTGCGGAGAAAGAATTTGAAGAACGGCGCAGGATTACGATAGGCGAGATAGCAAAAGAAACGGGTATTAATCGGATGACGTTGTCTAAGATCATCAACCATCCAGGGCATAGTACGGTGACGGATAACCTAGATAAGCTCTGCGACTACTTTGATTGTGAGATCGAGCAGCTGGTAACTCATATCAAGGAGGCTAAAGATAGATCTACGCCATTGTCCGACTAAGAACGTAGTATGGAAATTAATGGTGAGGTAGGAATTTGCCGTCAGGTGCCTGAAGGTCATGCAAATTTTTGATCTTCAGGGGCAATGAAAATATTGGGCACGGTGTGGGCACAATATGGGCACAGAGGAATTTGAAAAGGCGGGCAACAAAAAAGGCAGACCAGTAAATAACTGATCTGCCTTTCAAAATATTGGTAGCGGGGACCGGATTTGAACCGATGACCTTCGGGTTATGAGCCCGACGAGCTACCAGACTGCTCCACCCCGCATCAACGTGTGGCGTATTCTACAGAGATTTCTCATGAAGTCAATAAGGGGATTAACACGTTCGGCTTATGGCAGTAGCGAGCATCCTGCTGCAACATAAAAGGAGTGCAGCTATGCTTAGGTAGCTATAACAAAAAGCTTACGTTGGTGCATTGCTCAAGCCAGTAATGCACTAGGGTAATACAAGCGCAACCGCGCTTATTCACAATGGCTTGTGATACAAACTATATGCTTTTAGACCCAAGCCGTTTGTCATTTCAGGGAGGTAGTCAATGGCCAATCAAGCCCCCGTCGCCTGGGTAACTGGTGGAACTGGTGGTATCGGTACGGCAATTTGTCGTTCGTTGGCAGATGCGGGATATTTGGTCGTCGCGGGTTACCACAACCCCGATAAGGCCAAAACCTGGCTAGAAACACAACGTGCTGACGGCTATAACAATATCGAATTGTCTGGTGTCGACCTTTCTGACCACAACGCCTGCCTGGAAGGTGCCCGCGAAATTCATGACAAGTATGGCCCCATCAGTGTGTTAGTGAACTGTGCGGGGATTACCCGTGATGGCACCCTGAAGAAAATGTCTTACGAGCAGTGGTACGAAGTGCTCGATACCAACCTCAACAGTGTTTTTAATACCTGCCGTAGTGTTATTGAGATGATGCTTGAGAATGGCTATGGCCGGATCATCAATATTTCATCCATCAATGGCCGTAAGGGGCAGTTTGGTCAGGTGAACTACGCGGCAGCGAAAGCCGGCATGCACGGCTTGACCATGTCGCTGGCACAGGAAACGGCGACCAAGGGGATTACGGTTAATACTGTATCGCCTGGTTATATCGCTACCGATATGATCATGAATATTCCAGAAAAAGTGCGCGAAGCCATTCGGGAAACAATCCCAGTGAAGCGCTATGGCAAGCCAGAAGAGATTGGCCGCTTGGTCACTTTCTTAGCCGACAAGGAATCAGGATTTATTACCGGTGCTAACATCGATATCAACGGCGGTCAGTTTATGGGCTAGTGGTTCGCCATCGGCTGATAAACACTAGCTCCTTTACTCAGAGGAGAACGCAAACGGGAGGCGCTCAGCCTCCCGTTGTTATTGATATTTCGTCATTTGTTAAGGCAGGGGAATTCTTGCCAAGCGGCTTAGCAGGTTATCCAGCTCTTCTACTTCTTCAGCCCATAGTGCGGCAGGCATCGGTCCCAGTGCCAAAAGCGCGGCTAGAATGTCGGTGACTTCTTCATCACGACTGCGCTCCTGGCTGAAACCCTCGTTCAAGCGTTCTACCTGGATGGCTAGCCGCAGCGGCTCATCGCTTTGCCGCACGCTACCAACGGCCAACATAGAGAGATGTACCCTCAAGCGGGCGAGAGACTCCGCCAGCTTGGCATAGTCATTATCAGATAATGGCACCGCTACACGATGGCGCTGCTGATTGCGGATGGCGTGTGCCTCTTTAAAGGCCGCCGGAAGGGAGGCGCTGAGTAACGCTTGCACATCTACCTCGTTGGGAGTTCCGTCGCTCAGGTAATTCTGGTCGGCGGCCAAGTGAGCATTCACTAGCGGCATAATCGCGTGCCACTGCTGAACCGTATTGACGACGGCGAGCCGATTTAAGCGTTCGCGACGTGCCCGCACAATGCCGCTCATGCGTCGCTGCATGCCTTCGCTGCGACGATTGCGTGGCAGCGGCTCGAGCTGGTTGGCCTGGTTTAGAAAGTTATCCAATGTGGCGGCTTCGCTGGCCTCAATGGGCTGCCAGCTATCCATTTGATCGATGAGCGTTTGCATCTCATCAAGCTGCTGTTGTTGGCGTGCCGCTTGCTCATTTTTATGCGCATCGCGCTGGGCAAAAAGCTGGTCGCACTCATGCCGAAAGGTTTGCCACAACGTTTGCTCTTCGCCTTTGGGGGCTCGCCCGAGCGCTCGCCACTGCTGTTGTAGCTGCTTGGTGTGGTGAATGCGTTGTGCCAACGGTTGGCTGTCATCACTGCGCAGTGCAGTTACCTGACTGATCAGCTCCCGTTTCTGTGAGGCAATCGTGTCGGCGCGCTGATCAATTAGCGCCTGTAGCTGATGACGAATAGTGCCAAAGCGGCGACCAACGGCTTCTGAGCGGTCACGGGGCACTGGGCTGTAGTGACGCCATTGGTGGCGTGCCTTGTCGCGAATTTGCCGCAGTACATCGGGGTCGGCGTTTTCAGCTGGCTGGGCCAGCAAGCTTTCGAGTTGATCGCATAGCGCTTCGCGGGCTTGAAGGTTGATCTCGCGCTCTTTGCTAAGCTGATCCCGCCAAGGAGCGAGGCGCTCATGAATACGGTCCGAGGCGCTGCGAAAACGAGCAGACTGTTCGCGGTTGGCCGCTGCATCACCTAGTGATTTCCACTCTTTAACCAACTGACGATGGTGACGGTCAAGCGCTTCTTCCGCCATATGCTGATCGTTGGCTAGCGCTTCAATGCTGACGCAGAGCTGCTCACGCTTTGGTCCGGCGACAAATCCACGCCAATCGCGTAACTCCGCTAGCCGTGCTGCTAAGTGCTTCAAGCGAGTTTTGAGCGGTTGAGCGGCAGCGCTTTCTAGCCCTTCGATACGAGGTTTAAGCCGCTGGTGAAGACGGCTGGCACTTTTGAAGGCGCCACGTTCTAGCAAGTGTTCAAAGGAGTTGAGTTCGCCCGCATAGGTCGTGAGTGTGGCTTGATCTTCCGCCGGAGGCGATGGGGCGGTAGTTTCGTCGCTAAGTACCGCATGGGCACGGCCCAGTAGCGCGGGGGGCGTTAACGTGTCGGGCCATTGGCACTCGCTAACCTGTGCCGCCAAGGTGGCGTGGTCACCATTAGCCAGCGCTGTTTCCATATTGGCGCTAACCACGCACCAGCGTTGCCAAGCTTCCAGGCATTGATCGTAGTGTTGAATCGCTACTGTATAACGCTGGCGTATAGCGTCGCTCGGCGGATGCATATCGGAAAGCGTTTGCCAGCGCTGGCCGAGTAGCTGGCGCTGAGCGCGCAGGCTGTCTATGTCCTGTACGGTCATGGCAGACGCGTGACGTAGGCCGTCGAGGGTTTCTTCAATTCCTTCAAGTAACTGTTCGCGCGTGTTTTCGGCTTCGTCGCGGCGCTCTGCGCTCTGTTGGCGAGCCTGCTCTTGAGTCTCATGATCGTGCAGTGTTTTGCGGCAATTGAGCAGCGCCTGGTGAAAACGCCGCTCCTGCTCAATGCTTGGCGGTTGAGTGAGTTGTTCCCATTGCCGTTCAAGATGCCGGAAACGGCCGCCGTAAAGTGGCTCCCACGGCGCGCGGGCATGCTGTTCAAGTTGGCTAAGCAGCGTTTCACGCTGCTGTGCTTCAGCTTCTAGCCACTGTGCATCGCTACGTAAGCGGTTAAGGCGTTCCCGCGCTAAACGAACCACTTGGCGGTCACGACGTGCTTCTTTCAATAAGCGTTTGAGTCCCTCTTCATCCTCAATGCGCTCAGCAGCCTGGTGACGAACCGCGGCCACGCCGTTATGGCAGGCCTGATGTATCAGGTCGTTCTCATCAGTAAGCTTGCTCAATGCCATTAAGCGTAATGTTAGATTGTCGGCCTGTAAGGCCACTGCGTTTAACGCTCGCGGCTCTTCAACAAGCTCAACCAGCGCTTGACGCTGCTGCAGGTCGGTATGGCCTTCACGGCCGCTTAGCCGTTGGCAAACCGCATTGAACCAGGCTTCATTTTGCTGATGATGCGGATAAGCATCGACTAAGCCTGCGCAGTCATCCAGCGCCAGTAGCGCAGCAAGGCGTATCTGGCTATCGGGATCTTGAGAGAGCGACTGCAGCGCTTGGCGCTGTTCTGATTGTTCAGGGTCGAGTCGCTGGAGGGCCTGACGACGTACTTCGGGGTCGGGATGCTGCCACCGAGGTGCGAACAGGCGTCTTAACAGTCCGTGCATGGATCATCCTGCTGGTGCGTAGCGTGAAAAAAATCGTTAGTCAGCAATGCGGCGGTTGCAGTCACCGGCGCTGTCGCTTAGCTTGGCCTTACTATCTTGTAATAAGCATGGTGTGGTAAGCGACTATTTTCTAGACCACAATGCATGATAGTACGCTACCTTTATCTTATCTGAACATGACAGGGAGTTCGGCCATGAGCCTTAACGTGGATAGTGCCGCAGTGGCCTTTACCTTCAAAGGCGGCATGCTGCCGATGACCGTCATGGAGCTAAGTAGCGCTGACCCGGAACGAATCCGGCAGCAGTTGGCTGGCAAACTTTCCCAATCGCCTGCTTTCTTTCAGCATACACCGGTTGTGCTCAGCGTGGAAAAGCTAGATGAACCGCACTTAGCTCTGGAACGTATTTGCGCCGTGTGCCGCGACCATAAGTTGTTGCCGGTAGCAGTGCGCGGTGGCGCTGAGCCTGTGCGTCAGTCGGCTTGGGCGCTGGGGCTGGGTTGGTTCCCGCCAGTCGAAGAGGGGCGCCCGCGAGTACTCGAAAGCGTTAATAGCTCTCCCATGCAGGAAGTCAGCCGTGAAGAGGCTCCCATAAGCGACGTAGACACTCAGGCACTTGCCACTCGCCTATACCGTGGTACCGTTCGCTCGGGGCAGCAGGTTAGTGCTTCTGAGGGGGATTTGGTCGTGATTGGTGCGGTAAATGCAGGGGCAGAAGTGCTAGCAGCTGGCAGTATTCATGTTTACGGCGCGCTGCGTGGCCGTGCTCTCGCGGGTATCCATGGCAACACTCAGGCGGGGATTTACTGCCGTGAGCTGGAAGCCGAGTTGCTGTCAGTGGCAGGCAATTACAAACGTTCGGAAGATATTGATGCACAGCTTCTGGGGCGTCCCACAGAAGTTCACTTTACAAAAGAACAGCTTGAAATTAAGCCATTAGGCTAATGTATTGGTATGAGGCTGCGTTGGTGTTTCATGACTAGCGACGCCGAAGACGCTATCCGTTACAGTATGGCTTGTTGATGACATTGACGTTCCCGTTATGCGCAGAGCGGCATAATGACTCGCGCTCGCGAAGAACGACTTCAAGAAGGAAGTGACTCTTGGCCAAGATAATTGTAGTGACCTCTGGTAAAGGAGGGGTCGGCAAAACCACCAGTGCGGCGGCAATTTCCACAGGGCTTGCGCTGCGCGGTAAAAAAACCGTCGTCATCGATTTTGATGTAGGTCTGCGTAATCTTGATCTCATCATGGGCTGTGAACGGCGTGTGGTATATGACTTAGTCAACGTGATTCAAGGCGAAGCGGGGCTTAATCAAGCGCTGATTCGTGATAAGCGCGTCGAAAATTTGTTTATTTTGCCGGCTTCTCAAACCCGCGATAAAGATGCCCTGACCCAGGAAGGCGTCGCGGAAATTCTCGAGAAGTTGAAAGAAGACTTCGATTATATTCTTTGTGATTCACCCGCTGGTATTGAGCGTGGTGCTCAGCTGGCGATGTATTTTGCCGATGAAGCCATTGTGGTTACCAACCCTGAAGTATCGTCAGTGCGTGATTCTGACCGTATTTTAGGGCTGCTGGCCTCTAAAACCCGGCGTGCGGAGCAGGGCGAAGACCCTATCAAGGAGCACTTGCTGGTCACCCGTTATAACCCGGAACGCGTCACCTCCGGTGACATGCTGACGCTGGACGATATTCGCGAAATCCTGGCGATCAACCTGCTGGGCTTGATTCCTGAGTCAGAAGCCGTACTGCGCGCTTCCAACCAGGGCGTGCCAGTGACTCATGATATTGCGAGTGACGCGGGCCAAGCCTATAGCGACACCGTATCGCGCCTGCTCGGTGAAGACATGCCGCTGCGTTTCCACGAAATGCAACGTAAAAGCCTGCTGAGCCGCATGTTCGGGGGAGGTCGTCGATGAAACTGCTGGAGTTCTTGAAGCGTGAGCGCAGGAAATCCGCCTCGGTAGCCAAAGAACGTTTGCAAATTATTGTGGCGCATCAGCGCAGTCAGCGCGGCCAGCCCGACTATATGCCGCTGCTTGAGCGCGAACTGCTTGAGGTGATTCGCCGTTACGTGCATGTAGATGACGATGCCATTCAGATTTCATTGGATAGCGAAGACAACTGCTCCGTGCTGGAGCTAAACGTTACGCTTCCCAAGAGCGGATCTTAAGAGCGTAAGACGCGGCGAAAGGGGTAGCGGGTGTGCTACGCTTGGGCTTTTCATTGCCCAGCGGAGTGTTTGTTCATGGCGCCACCCAATGCTGCCCCTGCCAGTTTTCTCTGGCATGACTATGAAACCTTCGGGGCTGACCCGCGTCGCGATCGGCCTGCCCAGTTTGCAGCCCTGCGCACTGATGCCGAATTGAACGAGATCGGCGAGCCGATTGAGCTTTACTGCAAACCGGCCGATGACTATTTACCACACCCCGCTGCCTGTTTGATCACCGGTATTACCCCTCAAAAAGCGCAACGCCATGGCCTGCCTGAAGCAGAGTTCGCGGGCGAGATCCAGCGCCATATGAGTGAACCGGGCACCTGTGTGGCGGGCTACAACAGCCTGCGCTTTGATGACGAAGTGTCCCGCCACCTGTTTTACCGCAATCTGCTCGACCCTTATTCCCGTGAGTGGCAAAACGGCAATTCCCGCTGGGATTTGATTGATGTGGTGCGTGCTTTTTATGCGTTGCGCCCTGCGGGCATTGAGTGGCCGCTGCGCGAAGATGGCGCGCCCAGTTTTAAACTTGAGCACTTAACGGCAGCGAATGGTATTGCCCATGAAGGGGCTCATGACGCAGTGGCCGATGTGCGCGCAACAATCGCCTTGGCGCGTCTTCTCAAAGCACGCAATGCGAAACTGTTTGATTACTTGCTCGGCCTGCGCGGTAAGCGCGCGGTGGCTAAGCAGCTCGACTTGCCCAATGCCAAACCGCTGCTACATATTTCCCGTCGTTATCCTGCTAGCCGTGGCTGCAGCGCCTTGGTGATGCCGTTGGCTGAACACCCGACCAACCCCAACGGGGTCATCGTTTACGACTTAAGCGTTGATCCTAGCGATATGCTCAGTATGTCGGTAGAACAGATTCGTGACCGTGTGTTTGTTAGCCAGCAAGATTTGGCAGAAGGCGATGTACGCATTCCGCTGAAAGTGATTCATATCAACCGCTGCCCGGTGGTCTTTCCTGCCAGTGCCTTAAAAGATGTCGATGGGCCGCAAAAGGGTGAGTATGGCTCTATCGTTGAACGTTTAGGCTTGGATGTGACTGCCTGTCGGCAGCATTGGAAAACCCTGCGTGATGCCAGCGGCGTGGCTGAAAAGGTCGCAGAGGTATTTAACGCTGGCTATGAAGATGCGCCACAAGACCCGGATCTAATGCTCTATTCAGGCAGCTTCTTTTCCGCCGCTGACCGCCAGCAAATGGAGCGTGTGCGTGAAATGGAGCCGTGGGACTTGGTGGGGCAGCGTTTTGCATTTCAGGATCCACGCTTGGAAGAAATGCTGTTTCGCTTTCGTGCGCGCAGTTACCCCGACACCTTGGAAGGCGAGGAGCGTGAGCAGTGGGATGCGTATCGCTGGATGCGCATTAATGACCCTGCGCTAGCGGGTTTTACGTTAAAGGCGTTTGCGCGGGAGATCGCTCAGTACAATCAGCAAACGCTCACTGATCGCGAGCGGCAGATTCTGGAAGAACTAGTCATGTTCGTGGAAGCTATGATGCCGGCTCAGGCGTTTGATGCCTGAGCCGCTATCAATAACGAGTCGTTACGATTAAGTGTTACGGGGCGGCTTGCTGTTCAGCACGTTGGGCAGTGGTGAGCGGGCCTCCCGATAATCGCTGACATCGCTGGGTTCATCGCCTGGATTAAAACGCACCTCTAGCATGTGTTCGCGTAGCGATGGCCAAAGGGCCTTGATGTCATCAAGGCTAACGTTAAGCACTAAATCCGCCAGTTGGTCGCGGCGGTCAAAGCGCACGTCTTCCAGGGCCGTTGCCTGCCAGTAGCGGTTGGCCATTCCTGATAAGCTCGTGTCGCGCTGGCGCAGCTGGTCGTGAACTGCTTGGCGGTGGGGCGCTAACGCTTCGTCGCTTAACTGATCGAGACGCTGGCCAGCGTCCTCAAGAAACGCATCCATCCGCTCGGCAATCGTATCGCTGTCGGCATCTGGCGATTGCACCACTAACGCAATGCCTGGTGCTTCTAGAAGGGGCGAATAGCGAGCGTTAACGATGTAGCCTAGTTGCTGTTCAGTACGCAGCTGCTGGTAGAACGGCGTATCCAGCCACTGAGCAATCACGCTGGTCGTTGCTTGCTCTTCAGGGGTTTGGTCACGAGCTTGCAGGTAGCGCAGCACCAACGATTCATCTCGCGAGCTATGAGGGTGTAGCACGGTGTGCTCTTCATTTACCGCCAGTGGGGTTAGGTTGGGTATCTCCTCGCGGGTTAAACGTGGGCGTAGCTCAGCGCGTATCAGCTCTGCTTGTTCCCGAGCCAGCTCGGCATCAAGATTGCCGACTGCCATGGCATCGACATAGAGGTCATCCAGAAAACGTTGGCGAAAATCCTCTAGGTGGTGACGGTCAAAGCGTTCGCTGGCGGCGAGCAGTTCAGCAGTGGACCACTGCGGTGTGAGCAAGGCTTCGCCCAGTGTTCGGCTGGCTTGTCCATACAGCGATGACTGAGGGGCATTGCGCCATTCACGCTGCAGCTGGTAACGCACACGCTCAAAAGCGCCGTCGTCAATCTCTGCATTTTTAAGCTGCTCAATCGCCTGTTCGATCAGGGGCGTTTGCCCATCCCGCCAGCCTGAGAATGAGAGCGTCATGCCACGGGAGTGCGGGTAAGCGCTAAACGATTGGCCTGCCAGCCACGCCGGGTAGAGAGATTCATTCAGGCTATCGTTAAGCCAGCTGGCGAGCAGCCGGGTAAGTACCGCTTCGTGGGCGGAGTAGCTGGCGGTTGGATTTTGCAGGCTGACACGCCACTCGACGCTGGGGGTATTAAAGCGCGCAGCCTGCATGTGCCAGGCGGTAAACGATGGCGTATCGATTAGCAGGCTAGGGTGATCATCCTGGCCTTCCAGCAAGGTTAAATCATTGGCGATAAAGGGGTTGGGGCCGGGCAGTGCTAAGCCGCTTAAGGCTTGACCCGGCTGGTCGGGTGCTTGCTCGCGCCACTCAGTGTTAAACCAGGGGGATACAGTATCGCTCTCTACGTCCGGCGCTGAGTAGAAGCGCAGCATATTATCCGCCGTTAGTGCGTCCAGGTACTCTTGTTGACGCTCGACATCAGGGCCATCCATGCGGTAAGCCGCGTACTGCACATCTTCTACCGGGTAGCGCGATAGGTTCATGGAGAGGCGCGTCGCTTCCTGCTGAGGTGCGCCATGCTGCTGGAAACGGAACCCCTGCTCGTTAAGATCTGCCTGCTCCTCGTAGCGCCACTCGGCGAGACCGTCGTTACGCAGTTGCTCAATGGCCGCCAACAGGGTGGCTTCAATATCGTCCAGGCGCTCGGCGCCCGCCGGGGTCAGGCTGATGGAAACAGTGAACAGTGCCTCGTTTCCGTCGCCCCGGCCAACGCCAGCGGAAAGACCGTCGGCAAGCCCTGCATCGCGCAGTACCGCCAGCAAGCTGCCATCGCCTTCATCGCCGAGTAAGTGGGCGATCAGTTGTGTTGGCTTTGTACGGTAGTCGTCGGTGGGGTCGGGCACTGGGAAGTAGAAGCGTAGCTGGCGTCGGTTTTGCAGCGATTGGCGTTCGATATAGCGGGGCAGGGTATCTGCCTCCACTAATGGCGCTTCTATGGTCGGCACACTCAAGTCGTTGTCGGGAATAGCGGCAAAGCGTTCAACGACCCACTCTTCCAGCTGATCCAGTGGTTGGGGCGCGACAATGGCCAGATTCATGACATTGGCGTCGTAATGCCGGTGATAAAAGTCAATCACTCGCTCGCGCAGAGGTGTTTCGCCCTCAGGTGGGCTGGCTAATGTCTCGCGGCTACCGACGGCAAAGCCGGTGGTGGGATTATCAGGATTGAGTAGCTGATTGAGGACATCGTTTTCACGCCGCGATTCGTCACGGATCCGCGCCATATACTCCGAGTGAACAATATTGCGCTCGCTTTCCAGGTGGTCCGCATTGAACAGCGGTGAAAGGAAAAACTCGCTGAAGCGGTCAAGCGCGCCCTGCAGTGCCGATGGCTCAATATCAAAGAAGTAGTTGGTGTCCTGCTGCGCGGTAAAGGCGTTATGAGAACCGGCGTTATTGGAGATGTAGCGCTGGTAGCCGTCGGATTCTGGATACGGTTCGGTGCCTAAAAACAGCATATGCTCCAGAAAGTGTGCCAAGCCCTGAAGATCATCAGGGTCTTGCGCGCTGCCCACACGGACGTTCATTGACGCTGCTGCTTTATCTGCCTCGGGGTCGCTGACCAATAGCACATTGAGACCATTTTCAAGCGTCAATACGCGGTAGTCGCGGCTGTCATAAGGACTGGTGATCGGGGTGACTGTTTCTTTAACAGCGTCCACTGCGTTCGTGACGGCAACGGCCTCAGTGTCGGCGGCTAACGCAAGCGGCGCTACCCATAGGCTTATGATGACACCGAGCAGTGCACGCTGAGGCAGGTGATGCCAGTGCTTGAAACAAGGGGATTGCAACATTACAGCTCCTAAGACACAGCCCAGCGCAGCATCGACCCGGTGGGGTGGGCACAAGCCGATGACTGATAGGCGGGATTATTGACATATTTAGATACCGGAAAAGCGCCCAACAGTTCCAAAGGGGCGGGCGCTAGTAGTGAATTAAGCGTTTCAGTATCGGTATCGGGGTTGAGCCAAGTGGATAGCGCATGATTGGGAATGACCACTGGCAGACGATCCGTTAGTGGTGATAGCAGAATATTAGCGGGCACGGTAATTAAGGCAGTGGAATCGGTGAACGCCGTTAAGGTAGTGTGATAGCGGCACCACAAAGCGCCCAGCAGTAGCGGTGCCCGGGACACCTGAGTCACTAAAAAAGGCTGTTTGCTGCGTGGCTGGGTTTTCCATACATAGAAACCGCTCACCGGAATAACGCAGCGGCGTGCGCCGAAAGCATCGCGAAACATCGCCCGAGATTCTAAGGTTTCAGACCGGGCACAGTGGGGGGCGTGATCCAGCACTTCCAGCCAGGGTGGTGTCAGCCCCCAGAAAACCGACGAGAGCCGATACTGGCCCTGCTCAAGGCGAATCGCCGAAATGGGCCGTCGAGGTGCTAGGTTCGGGGATTCAATCAGCGGATCCTGGAGTCCAAGCGATGGCAATAAACGGGTTAGCGGTAAGTTTTGCACATGCAATCGTCCCGTCATGCCTATCTCCTTAAGCAAAATCGTCGTGGAAGTGGTCCTAGATGTGAGGGACTTCGCGCAATTAAGCACGAATTGTAGTGTTTTAGTGTCGAAAACAGTGTTCGATGTAAGGTATCCTATAGTAACCCTTGCTCCCGCTAAAGTGCAGTGAGGCATTCCTCCTCGTTTGCCGTTGACCTTAAGAGATCGCCATGGCCCGTCCTAGACAGCATGCGCCCGATGCCCTCCATTCGCAGGTCATGCACGCTTGTGATGAGTGGTTGGCTGAGCAGCCAGTCCATGGTCTTTCACTGCGTGCCCTGGCCAGGGAAGTCGGCTGCGCCCCCAGCACGCTACTCAAACTATATGGCAGCTTCAATAACTTGTTGCAGCACGTCAATGTGGAAACGCTGGCGCGCTTGCAGCACACCATTACTAGCTTAGTGGATGATGAGCCTGAACCATGGTTACGTTCGCTAGCCCGTGCCTACTGGCTTTTCGCTGAACAAGACTGCTACCGCTGGCAGCTACTTTTCGATTACCCGTTAGCGAAAGAGGGTGAGCTTGATCAGCGTCAGAGCGATTTGATTGAAGCGCTGTTTACACAGGTGGAAGCATCGCTCAAATCCTATCAGCCTGCGTTGGATGACCTTGAGGCGCGTCGATTGGGGCGCACTCTGTGGGGCAGCGTACACGGACTCGTTCAGCTTGGCCTTAATGAGCGCTTGGGCTACTGGCAGGGGCAGCAGTTAAAAGTGGATGAGTTGCTCGACCAGCTGATGAGCACCATTCTGGCTGGCTTACGCCACCGTGAGGCGGCAACGTGACGGGGTGGGTCAATGTGACTCGCCAGGTGCTGCGCTGGCTGATTTTTATCTCCATGCGCCTTTGCTACCGGCTGCAGGTTCATGGGCGCCACCATATTCCCAAACACGGCGCGGCGCTGGTGGTGTGTAACCACGTAAGCTTTATGGATGCCTTGGTGCTCGGCGGTGCTAGCCCTCGGCCACTGCGCTTTGTTATGGATCAGCCGATTTTTGATTCCCCTTGGCTGAAGTGGTGGTTCCAACTGGTGGGCGCAATTCCTATTGAGTCTGAGCGCCGCAGCCCCGGCGCGCTCAGACGCGCCTTGGATGACGTTAGCGCAGCCCTTCGTCAGGGTCAGGTCGTGATGGTATTTCCTGAAGGTCGATTGACCCCCGATGGTGAGATTCACGCTTTTCGCCGTGGCTTGGAGACAATACTGGCGCGGGACGATGTGCCGGTAATCCCAGCTGGATTGGCGGGTCTATGGGGTTCCTGGACGTCTCACCATGGTGGTAAGGCGCTGAAGAAATACCCCAAGCGGTTTCGTGCACCGGTCAGCTTGCACTTTGGCCCACCGCTCAATCGTCTGGATGCTGATGATATGGCGCTGCGGCGGTTTCTTGAGGCAAGAGTAAGAGCGTTAAAAGCGGCGGCTGACCAGGATCTGGCCAACCTCCATTAACTCGCCTGTAACTGAGTAACTGACTAGCGGCGTGGCAGACGTATTTTTTGCCAGCAGCGTGCCGAGGTGATGAGGTTGTCTCGGATCTCTAGAATCTCCATGCGCATATTGTCGATCTGTAGGCACGCAGGGCCTTCCGGAAAAGCTTCAAGGTGTTCAAGGATTAGCCCGTTAAGCGTCTTGGGGCCATCGGTAGGAAGCTGCCAGCCGAGCATCTTATTAATTTCGCGAATATTGGCGGTGCCTTCGATCACATGGCTGCCGTCGTCCTGCTGGTGAATCTCTTCATCTTCAGAGACATCGGTGGTGAACTCACCGACGATCTCTTCGAGAATATCTTCCAGCGTGACCAAGCCCTCAACATCGCCATACTCATCTACCACGATACCAATGCGACGCTTCTGCTTTTGAAAATTGAGCAGCTGGGTATGGAGAGGTGTCGACTCGGGAATAAAATAGGGCTCGCGGGCTTCCTGAACAATGGATGCCTTGGTGACTTCATCCCGAGAGAGAAAGCGTGCCGCATTACGCAAATGCAGCATGCCGATAATATTATTGATGTCGCCTTTATAGACCGGCAGCCGGGTGTGCTGGCTGGTACGAATCTGCGTCAAAATGTCTTCAAGCGTGTCATCCAGGTCGATACCCAAAACCTCATGGCGAGGCACCATAATGTCATTTACGGTGACGTTCTCAAGGTCAAGAATCGACAGCAGCATGGCGCGGTGACGGTAGGGAATCAACGTGCCAGCTTCGTGAACCACCGTGCGCAGTTCATCACGCGTTAGGCTGTCACCGCCGTTATCGACGCTTTTAACGCCCACTAGACGGAGCAGGCCGTTAGACATCACGTTAACCAGCCATACCAGCGGGTAGAGCAGCTTCAGCAGCGGTTCAAGGGCATAGGAAGTCGGGTAAGCAATCCGCTCGGGTTTAATCGCGGCATAGGTCTTCGGCGTCACTTCGGCGAAAATCAAAATCGTGATGGTCAGCAGGGCGGTGGAGATAGCAGGCCCTGATACGTCACCAAAGAAGTGAATGGCAATAATAGTGGCAATCGACGCTGCCAAGTTATTGACGAAGTTATTGCCGATCAGGATAACGCCGATCAGGCGGTCTGGGCGTGTGAGCAGGCGCATGACCCGTTTGGCTCTGCGATCCCCGCTATTGGCCTGATGGCTCAAGCGGTAGCGGTTGATCGACATCATACCGGTTTCAGAGCTGGAGAAAAAAGCAGAAAGCAATATTAGTAAGGCTAGCAGGCCGAACAGTAACCCCAGGGGGAAGTCGTCGCTCAAGTCGAAAAGTCCTTTGTGGCGTATTAGGCTTGATTTGTAGAAGGTAGCGAGTGGTGTGTCAAGACAACCAAAGGCGTGGTGACGCCTAGTTAGCGGTTGAGTAGCTATCGATTGAGTACAACCTCAAGTACGAACTTACTGCCAAAATAGGCCAGTACAAGGAGGCCGCAGCCACCGAGTGTCCAGCGCACGGCACGCATGCCGCGCCAACCAAAGCGATAACGACCAATCAACAGTGTCGTGAAGATTACCCAAGCCAGCAGCGAAAGCACGGTTTTATGCGCCAAGTGCTGGGCAAAAAAGTTATCCAGAAAAATAAGGCCGCTCGCGATGGAGAGCGTTAATAGAATGATGCCCGCCCAGACCAACTCAAAAAGCACGCGCTCCATCGTGGTCAGCGGCGGTAACGACTGCACAATGCCGCGAATATGATGATGGCGTAGCGCCTGGTTTTGCAGGCCAACCAGCACGGCTTGAGCGGCGGCAATGGCCAATACGGCAAATGCCAGGGCAGAACTCACCGCATGTAGCAAAATACCGGGCGTAAGCCCTGTATGGCCGCCTTGATTCGGTAGCCAAGTGGCGGCAATGAGCGCAATACCTGCTAGCGGAAACAGCGCAATGCCCGCATTAAGCACCGGTTTAAACAGGCTGGCGACCAACACAACATTAACTGCCACCGCCATCAGTAGCGTGGCGCTGGTGGTAAAACCGGGCAGAAACCCAGGGGATTGGCCGACTAATATGACCACCACAGGAATATGCAGCAGCAAGCCCAACACGGCGAGCAGGCGCACCATGCCCTGGCGGGGCGGCACGCGCCGGAACAGCGTCATGCCCTGCCAAATGGCAGCGGCAACATAAAAAACAAAAGCAATCGTGGCGAAAGGGAGCGCCTGCATGATGCTATCCGTGCGCCTTGCAGCGCGTTGCTGTGAATAAATAAACGAATTAAGTGTGATTGCGACGAGAATCTATCCAACTACTATAACTAATCCAAGCGGCGTCGCCCAGCAGGGCAAACGTAGGAAAATAGGTATGGCGCTCAATGCATCCCATGGAGACTCTAAGCGT
The DNA here is from genome assembly GCF_013371085.1 of Vreelandella maris. GTDB lineage: Bacteria > Pseudomonadota > Gammaproteobacteria > Pseudomonadales > Halomonadaceae > Vreelandella > Vreelandella maris. Next base: position 32,335 of record NZ_JABWCV010000004.1, read on the forward strand.
GAGCGCGTATAATCTTTTTACTAATTAGTCCAGGGCGTGCGCGCCGACGGCAGTGACGGAGGCAGAGAGGCCCCATGTTTCAGAATCTAAGCGAGCGTCTTTCCCAGACGTTAAAGTCGATCAAGGGTCAGGCTCGCCTGACTGACGACAATATAAAAGACACCCTGCGCGAAGTGCGCCGCGCACTGCTTGAGGCCGATGTAGCATTGCCGGTCATCAAGGAGTTTATCGAGCGCGTTCGCGAGCGGGCGGTAGGGCAGGAAGTGTCCAAAAGCCTGTCGCCTGGCCAGCAGTTCGTCAAAATCGTCCAGCAAGAGCTGGAAGCGATTATGGGCGAAGCCAACGACGGCTTTGTGCTTAAAGGCTCCCCCGCTGTTGTATTGATGGCCGGTCTACAGGGGGCGGGTAAAACCACCTCTGTGGCCAAGCTGGCCCGCTACCTGCGTGAGCGCGAGAAGAAGAAAGTCTTGGTGGTGTCTGCCGACGTCTATCGCCCGGCGGCTATCGATCAGCTCGAAACCCTGGCAAAAGAAGTCGAGGTGGATTTCTTCCCCTCACGCTCTGACCAACAGCCGGTAGCGATTGCCGAAGCGGCCATCAAACACGCCAAAATCCAGTTTCACGATGTCGTGCTGATCGATACCGCCGGTCGTCTGGCGATTGATGAAGCCATGATGGCGGAGATTCAGGCACTGCATAAAGCGGTCTCGCCTCAGGAAACGCTGTTTGTCGTTGACGCCATGACCGGCCAGGACGCCGCCAATACGGCTAAAGCGTTCAGTGAGGCGCTACCCTTAACCGGTGTCATTTTGACCAAGGCGGACGGTGATGCCCGCGGCGGTGCGGCGCTGTCGGTACGCCACATTACCGGCAAACCGATCAAGTTTATGGGTGTCGGTGAAAAAGTCGATGCCCTAGAGCCTTTCCACCCAGATCGGGTTGCCTCACGCATCCTGGGGATGGGCGACATGCTGTCGCTGATCGAGGAAGCCGAGCGCACCGTCGATAAGTCCAAAGCCGAGAAGTTGGCCAAAAAGGTCAAGAAGGGTGATGGCTTTGACCTGGAAGATTTTCGCGACCAGCTCCAGCAGCTCAAGAAGATGGGCGGTATGGGTGGCCTGATGGGCAAATTGCCGGGTATGGGGCAGATGGCTGAGATGGCTCAAGGCCCAGGTCCTGAGAAAGAGCTCGGCAAATTAGAAGCGCTGATCAACTCCATGACGCCCAAAGAGCGCCGCAAGCCGGATATTATCAATGGCTCGCGCAAGCGCCGTATTGCCTCGGGTGCCGGTCTGCAAGTGCCTGATCTTAATCGTCTGCTTAAGCAGCATAAGCAGATGCAGAAGATGATGAAGAAAGCGGGCCAGAAGGGCGGCATGCAGAAAATGATGCGCGGCATGTCCGGCATGATGGGCGGCGGTGGCCCAGGCGGACCCGGAGGTATGGGTGGGCCCGGCGGCATGGGCGGTATGGGTGGCCCAGGCGGATTGCCGCGGCGTTAAAACACTAACAGTAACGTGCTGATGCGCTTGGTGAGGTTGACGGCCTGTGAGTTTTCTGGCTGTCAGGCTTTCCAAGCCGAGCGCATTTGCGTAGAATGCGGCCTCTTCATGCGTGGGTGTTGCCTAAAATACGTTAAAAACGTAGCGGTAACAGTCTCAGTGAAGGCCTTAATGGTACTAAGCATGCCTTATGTGGGCTTAGCGCCAAGAAAACAGCACGAAGAGTGTTCCGATAGCGGTTTGCGCTAACAACATACTCTCGTAACCTCAACCGAAGGATAGTTATCGTATGGTTACCATTCGTTTGGCCCGTGGTGGCGCCAAGAAGCGTCCCTTTTACCACCTGACCGTTACTGACTCTCGTAACGCCCGCGACGGTCGTTTCATCGAGCGTATCGGCTTCTTCAACCCGGTTGCCCGTGGCCAGGAAGAGCGTCTGCGCGTTGACCTAGATCGCGTTGTTCACTGGCAGAGCCAAGGCGCCCAGTTGTCTGGTCGTGTTGCTGAGCTGGTTAAAGAAGCACGCAAACAGGCTTAAGCCTGCATTGTGGGTTCTGTAGTGTGATATTAGATGAATGCTGGGTTAGCTGAGGTCGTCAATGACGCGTTTTGAAATAAGCCAAACTGACGACACGCATGTGGTGCTAGGCAAGCTGACTAGCCCTTATGGGGTGAAAGGTTGGCTCAAGGTGTACTCCTACACTAGCCCGATGGACAGCATTCTCGAATACCCGGAATGGTGGGTGCGCCAAGGCGAAACCCTTAAGCGCATAAACATTGTTCAGGGACGTCGACAGGGCAAGGGAATTGTAGTGCAGCTTGAAGGGGTCGATGACCGTAGTGCGGCGGAAGTATTAGCCCAAACGGACATTCTGATGCCCAAAGAAACACTACCTAAGCTTTCTGACGGCGAATACTATTGGCATGAGCTTGAAGGCATGACGGTCTTCACTCAGGCCGGCGAGCGGTTAGGGCGGGTAAGCTACCTGTTTGAAACCGGCGCCAACGATGTCATGGTGGTTCGCGGCGATTCAGACGCAATCGACAAGCGCGAGCGACTGCTGCCATTTTTGCCAGATGATGTCATTGTTGAAATCAGTTCCCAAGAGGGCCGCATGGTCGTCGATTGGGATCCTGAGTTTTGACCAAACTTATGAACAGTTTGAGTAATGATGCATCTTCCGACTCAACTGAGTTGGATAGTGGCAACGCTCCGGCAACGGAGAGTGAAGCAGTAGCGCCTGCAATGTGGATTGGTGTGGTGTCGTTGTTTCCCGAAATGTTCGACGCGTTAACGCAACAGGGCGTGGTCGGGCGAGCGGTAGAGAAACAGCGTATCGCACTGGAGTTTTGGAACCCGCGGGATTACGCCACTGACCGCCATCGTAGCGTAGATGACCGCCCTTATGGCGGTGGTCCAGGGATGTTGATGAAAGTCGATACTCTGCGCGCAGCGATCTTTGCGGCTCGTGAGCGGGCGCAACTAGCCACCGGTTTAGTGCCGACGGTGATCTATCTATCGCCTCAAGGGCGAAAGCTGGATCAGCAGGGCGTTCAAGCACTGGCTTCCGCCGGGCCTTTAGTGGTCGTGGCAGGTCGCTATGAAGGCATTGATGAACGCGTGGTGGAGAGTGACATTGATGAAGAGTGGTCGATTGGTGACTATGTACTGAGCGGCGGTGAGCTGCCGGCGATGGTGCTGATCGATGCAGCGGCAAGGCTGATACCCGGCGTGCTGGGCCATCAGGATTCCGCTGTCGAAGACTCGTTTAATGACGGTCTGCTAGACTGCCCGCACTATACCCGTCCGGAAATAATTGACGGGCGCCAAGTGCCAGATGTGCTGTTAAGCGGTAATCATGCAGCTATCAAGCGTTGGCGATTAAAGCAGTCGCTAGGCCGGACATGGCAACGCCGTCCAGACCTATTGGAAGGGCGAACGTTAGATGCCGAACAGCGCAAGCTGTTAAATGAGTTTATCGAGGAACACGCTCTGTCCACTAATTAGGCCAGAGCGGCGGTGCAGGGCGAAAAAGCGCACCTGTGTCACCCATAACGACTCCCGCGTAGCTCGTTTCGAGCGCCGGGATCACGGCTTCCGCCACCCATGATTGAGCGGTCAAGCCAACACGTTATTCAGGAGTATGATGATGAGCAGCAAAAGCAAAGTGATCCAGGCGATCGAATCTGAGCAAATGGGCAAGGAAATTCCTCCCTTTGCCCCCGGCGACACTATTGTCGTTCAGGTAAAAGTAAAAGAAGGCACCCGCGAGCGTCTGCAGGCGTTTGAAGGTGTGGTCATCGGTAAGCGTAACCGTGGCCTGAACTCCGCGTTCACCGTGCGTAAAATTTCTCACGGCGTTGGTGTTGAGCGTACCTTCCAGACTTACAGCCCGCTGGTTGACTCGATTGAAGTCAAACGTCGTGGTGATGTGCGTCAAGCCAAGCTTTACTACCTGCGCGAGCGCAGCGGTCGTTCTGCACGTATCAAGGAAAAGCTGGCTTAAACGCCACTGTTCCGTGGGCGTACGCTGTGCTTCTATAGGCGTGGCGCCCAGATACCAAGACCCCGTCACCGCTTTGCGGGGCGGGGTTTTGTTTATACAGCTGCTTGATAACAAACAGCCGGAGACTGCTGCCGTATGAGCGTGATTGATGCTTTTCTGGATGCCCTATGGCTCGAGCAGGGCGCCAGCGATCATACGCTAGCTGCCTATCGGCGTGATTTAACCGCGTGGCAACGTCATTTGGAGAGCCATGGCGAAGCGCTGCTGGCGCCACCACCGGAACGGATTAGCGAATGGTTTGCCAGCCGCCGGGAACAGGGCTACCAACTGCGTAGCAATGCTCGGCTATTATCAACGCTGCGAAGCTTCTATCGTTGGGGGCGTTTAAACAACCAGGTGGCGAGCGACCCGCTCACTGATATCAAGCTGCCGCGCGTCATTCCCGGCTTGCCTAATACGTTGGAAGAAGACGAAGTAGAGCGCCTGCTGATGGCGCCGGATACGGAGACGCCTTTAGGCGTGCGCGATCGTGCCATGTTGGAGTTGCTTTACGCCTGTGGCCTGCGGGTCTCAGAACTGGTGGGGCTGACCGGCGATGCCGTCAACCTTCGCCAAAACGTGGTGCGGGTGCGCGGTAAGGGTGATAAAGACCGCCTGGTGCCCATGGGTGAAGAGGCCGCGGATTGGATTGCGCACTACATGGAGACCGCGCGATTGGCGTTGATGAGTGACCCAACGCGCCCAGCGCTGTTCCCAGGCCGGGGCGATAAAGCCATGACTCGGCAAACGTTTTGGCATCGTATTAAGGTACATGCCATCACAGCAGGGATTACCCGGCCACTGTCGCCGCACACACTTCGCCATGCATTTGCGACCCATTTATTGAATCATGGGGCCAATTTGCGGGTCGTACAGCTGCTGCTGGGTCATAGCGATTTATCGACGACCCAAATTTATACCCATGTGGCCCAAGCGCGCTTGGAAAGCCTACATGCAGAACATCACCCACGAGGTTGAATTGATGATGCGTCAACGCCGTTTTTTAGTATTTCCGTTATTAATAGCGGGTAGTCTATTACCTGTTGCCGCTCAGGCTGATGCGATAACAGACCGCCTTTCAGAATCCCTTAGCGTTAATGGTCAGGCGATGCCGGTGGAAACGGTGACGGAGACGCCCATGAGTGGCGTTTACCATGTGCGGCTGGAGAGCGGCGAATCCTTCTACTCCAATGCGGACGGTAGCCACTTTCTTGTCGGCGATCTGTATGAAAATGCCGATGACGGTTTGGTGAATTTGACCGAACAAGAGCAGAATCAAGAGCGTGCTGATGCGTTAGCAGCCGTGCCGGAAAGCGAGCGAGTGATTTTCCGCGGAGCTGATGAGCCGAAGGCAACTGTCACGGTGTTTACCGACCCCACATGCCCTTACTGTGCCCGCTTACACGAAACGATTCCCGACCTAAATGAGCGCGGTATCGCCGTTCATTATCTGGCGTTTCCTCGTGCGGGCATGGGGAGCCAAGCCGCCAACACGCTGAAGCAGGTGTGGTGCTCAGATAATCGCAGCGAAGCGATGACTCAAGCCAAAGAAGGCGAGGCTATTTCCAGCGCGGCAGACTGCGACAATCCGGTAGCTGGCCAATATGAGCTGGGTAAAGCCCTGGGCGTGCAGGGGACACCGGCGATTATTTTGCCCGATGGGCAGTTGGTCCCTGGATTTGTGCCACCCGAGCGGCTCACCGCCATGTTAGGCTTGGATGACGAGGAGTAGTGCCGCAACGATTAGACGGCATACAACGCTGAGATACTGTCTTAACGCGTGTGGTTAAGAGCTTATAAAACCGCTTTTAAGACTAAATTTAAGACCAGCACCACCAGGTGCACGACACGAAAGGGGAAGTATTTTGAAACCGGTAAGAGTAGGTATTTGTGGTTTAGGCACTGTCGGTGGCGGCACCTTTAACGTATTGACCCGCAACGCTGACGATATTGCGCGTCGTGCTGGCCGTCCTATTGTGATTGAGCAGGTTGCTCACCGCAGTATTCATCCTGACTGCGATATTACCGGCATCAATGCCACCTCTGATGTGTTTGAAGTTGCCACCAACCCCAATGTCGATGTTCTGGTGGAGCTCATTGGCGGTTACGATATCGCTCGCGAACTGGTGCTGACGGCGATCGCCAACGGCAAGCACGTGGTCACCGCCAACAAAGCGCTGATTGCCGTGCACGGTAACGAAATCTTCAAGGCTGCCCACGAAAAGGGCGTTATCGTGGCATTTGAAGCCGCGGTCGCGGGTGGTATTCCGGTGATTAAGTCGTTGCGCGAAGGCTTGGGTGCCAACCGTATCGAATGGGTAGCGGGCATTATCAACGGCACTGGCAACTATATTCTTACCCATATGCGCGACGAAGGCCGTGCCTTTGAAGACGTGCTCGCAGAAGCCCAAGCGTTGGGCTACGCCGAATCCGATCCCACTTTTGATGTGGAAGGTATCGACGCCGCGCACAAGCTGACGATTTTGGCCTCGATTGCTTACGGCGTGCCGCTGCAGTTTGAGAAAGCCTTTACCGAAGGCATTTCGCGGATTACCGCGGAAGATGTCGAGCAGGCCGATAACCTTGGCTATGTGATCAAGCATCTGGGGATCTCCAAACGCACCGACCAAGGCCTGGAGCTGCGCGTGCACCCCACGCTGATTCCTAAAGAGCGCCTACTGGCCAATGTGCATGGTGTGAAAAACGCCATTGCGATCATGGGCGACGCAGTTGGCCCGACGCTCTATTACGGTGCTGGTGCGGGCGCAGAGCCGACTGCTTCAGCGGTCGTGGCCGATCTGCTCGATGTAGCGCGGGATATCTCTACCGATCACCACTACCGCGTGCCTTACCTGGCGTTCAGCGGCATTGACGAAGATGTCAGCCAGCTACCCATCATGCCGATGGAAGACATTACCACCGCCTATTACCTGCGCCTGCTGGCGGTAGATCGCCCCGGTGTGCTGGCGCGAGTGGCAACGATTCTGGCCGAGCAGGGCATCTCTATCGAAGCGCTGATTCAGAAAGAAGCGACCGAGGGTGAATTAGTGCCGATCATTCTGCTGACCCACCGCACCAAAGAGAAGCAGATGAACGAAGCGATTCGTGAAATTGAGTCGATGGCCGATATCGCCGGGCCGCTAACACGCATTCGCGTGGAAAGCCTGGACGAAGGGGAGTAGCCCAGATGCGCTATATCAGCACGCGTGGGCAGGCGCCCGCGCTCTCTTTTGAAGAAGTAGTGCTTACCGGCATGGCCAGCGACGGCGGCCTCTATGTGCCGGAAACACTGCCTGAATTCTCCCGCGAAGAGCTCGTCGAGATGGCCGGGCTCTCCTATGCGGAGATCGCCTTCCGGGTGATGAAGCCGTTTGTGAACGGTGAAATCGACGATGCCACGTTCCACAGCATTGTGACCGAAGCCTACGCGACGTTTAATCACGATGCGGTCGTGCCGCTTAAGCAGCTAGATGCCAACCACTTCCTGCTTGAGCAGTTTCATGGCCCGACGCTGGCGTTCAAAGATGTGGCGCTACAGTTGCTCGGTCGCTTGCTGGATCACTTCCTGAAAAAGCGCGGCGAGCGCGCAGTGATCATGGGCGCGACCTCAGGCGATACCGGCTCCGCGGCGATTGAGGGCTGCCGCCACTGCGACAACCTGGATATCTTTATTCTGCACCCGCACAACCGGGTCTCAGAAGTTCAGCGTCGTCAAATGACCTCGGTACTGGCCAATAACGTCTTCAATATTGCCATCGGAGGGAATTTCGACGACGCCCAGGCAATGGTCAAGGCAAGCTTTGCCGATCAAACGTTCCTGAACGGTACGCGCCTGGTGGCGGTCAACTCGATCAACTGGGCGCGCATCATGGCTCAGATCGTTTACTACATCGCCTCAGGCGTCGCGCTAGGCGCGCCGCATCGTGAAGTGAGCTTCTGCGTACCGTCCGCCAACTTTGGCAACGTGTTTGCGGGCTATATGGCCTACAAAATGGGCCTGCCGGTGAAGCAGTTCATCATCGCCACCAACGCCAACGATATTCTGCACCGCACCCTGGCCGCCAACGACTTCTCCAAAAAAGAGCTGGCGGCGACGCTGGCGCCTTCCATGGATATCGTGGTGTCGTCTAACTTCGAGCGGCTGCTGTTTGATGCTTACGACCGCGACGGTATGGCCGTGGCAGCCCTGCTTGAGCGCTTCCAGCAGGAGCCCTCTGCTCTGGCCGATGCGCCGCTGGCCAAGCTGCGCGAGAAGTTCTCAAGCTATAGCGTGGACGATGCAACGATTCTGGAAGTGATTCGTGACGCTCATAAGCGCACCGGTGAGATGCTCGATCCGCATACCGCGACCGGTTATATTGCCGCTGAGCGCGCCCGGGCTGATCAGTCAACGCCGGTGATTACCCTGGCGACTGCGCATCCGGCCAAGTTTGCCGAAGCCGTGGTGAAAGCGGGCTTCTTAGGCGTGCCGCTGCCGCCGCATATGGAAGACCTGCTAGAGCGCGAAGAGCGTTACACCGTGCTGCCAGCAGAGCTTGCCGCTGTGCAGCAGTATGTTGCGGAAAACCGGCGTTGAATGCCCGTTCGTTGAGACAGCAATGACCTCAGTGACCGATTTACCCCAAAGCGCGCTGTCGTCTAGCAAGAGCGAACCGCGTTTAGAGCCTCGTCCTGTGGACGAGGCGCTTTATGCCCGTGCCCAAGCCGAAGGCTTAAGCGAACTGCAGGCACGGCTGCTGGCGTCCCGTTTGCCCGGCTACAGCGGCGAGCTGTTGCCGTTAATCTCGCCTAGCCTGCGCTATCTAGCGCATCCCGAGAAGCTTGCGGACGGTAAGCGCGCCGCCGAACGTATTGCTCAGGCGGTGGCAGAGGGCGAAGCGATAGGTATTCTTACCGACTACGATGTGGACGGCATTACCTCCCATGTGGTGATCCGACGCACGCTGGTGGAGCTGTTTGGGGTGCCGGAAGGCAAGCTGCACAGTCTAATCGGCCATCGTATTCACGACGGCTATGGGATTAGCCTACCGCTGGTAGAGCGCACCCTTGCGCAAAAGCCGTTTCCAACTCTGGTGATTACCGCCGACTGTGGCAGCTCCGATGAGCCACGGATCGCGCGCCTAAAAGCGGCGGGTATCGATGTGGTGGTCAGCGACCACCATGCGCTGCCTATCGAGGGGCCACCATCTTCTGCTTATGCCTGCGTAAATCCGACCCGCTCGGACTGTGACTACCCTGACAAAACCATCGCTGGCTGTATGGTGGCGTGGCTGTTGATGTCACTGGCGCGCGGTGTGCTGATTGAGTGGGGAGCGCTGTCAGAGTCGACGCCCAAACTGTCGCCCTGGCTCTCCTATGTAGCTTTGGGCACTGTGGCTGACTGTGTGTCATTGGGTGGCAGTCCGGCCAACCGCGCGGTGGTCAACCAAGGGTTAAAGCTGATCAATCGGATGGATGCGGCGTGCTGGCGCGCCATGGCCACGCGGCTAGGTGCCGACAGCGTGCCGTTTAACGCCGAGACGTTAGCGTTTCAGATGGGGCCGCGCATCAACGCCCGCTCGCGGCTGGACGATCCCTACGCGGCGCTGCACTTTATGCTGGCCGAGAACGATGGTGTCGCCAATCGTCAGCTCGACGTGCTGGATCAGGATAACCAGTCCCGCAAAGCGATTGAGGCCGATATGGCTGCCGAGGCGCGTACCTTGGCGGCGAGCGCCCTGAGTGCCGACGAGCCCGCCGTGGTGGTGCTGCTGGAAGACGGGCACCCCGGCGTACAGGGTATCGTCGCCTCACGGTTGGTGCAGGCCTACGGTCGCCCGGCGCTGGTGCTAACCCAAGCGTCGGCACCGGGCATGCTAACCGGCTCTGGCCGCTCGATTGACGGGCTGCACCTGCGCGATGCCCTTCAGCGTACCTTTGAGCTTGCGCCCCAGGCGTTACCACGCTTTGGTGGTCATAGTGGCGCGGCAGGGGTGGGCGTGCCACGGGATCAGCTTGAGGCCTTTAAAACGGCTTTCTTGCAGGCAGTGGGCGAGCAGTTAGAGGGACGAACGCTCTATCCGCGCCTTTGGACGGATGGTGAACTCTCCACGGCGCAGCTTTCGCTGACGACATTAACGGAGATCGAAACACTCGGCCCCTACGGGCGTGAATTCGACCCACCGCTGTTTGAAGGCCGCTTTATTGTTGAGGCGCTGCGCCCGGTGGGAGCTGATGGCGCGCACCTGATGCTAGAGCTTTCCACTGGCCCCGTGACCTGCAAAGCGATTTGGTTTCGTGCGTTAACACCGGGGGAGCTGCCAGGGTTTAACGTGGGTGATACGCTGCACTGTGCCTATAAGCTCAATCGCAATCGTTGGCGTGGCCGTGAGACGCTGCAGTTAATGATTGAGCACGCTAGCGCTATCTAAACTAATCACTTGATAACCTCAACAGCCTAAGTAAGGACGCTCCCATGCGTGTTGAAGATTTACCCAAGGATCAACATCGTCCCTATGAAGATGTGATGGCGATGCTGCTGGGCACGTTCTTTGTCGCGCTAGGGGTGACCTTTTACACCCATGCGGTGCTATTGACCGGCAGTACGGCAGGCTTGGCGCTGCTGCTCAGCTATATGACCAGCAGTGTTACCGGTTGGGGCTTTGGGGTGTACTTTTTTGCTATCAATCTGCCATTTTATTATTTGGCAGTTAGACGCATGGGCTGGAGTTTTACCCTGCGCACTTTTGCTGCCATCGGCTTGGTCTCGCTGTTTTCGGAGCTAACCCAAGGCTGGGTGCAGTTTGCCAGTGTGCCCTCAATCTACGCTGCGTTAATGGGCGGCGCACTAATGGGCATCGGTATGCTGATGCTGTTTCGCCACCGCACGAGCCTAGGCGGCATTAATATCCTCGCGCTCTACCTGCAGGATAAACACGGCTTTCGTGCAGGTTACGTTCAACTGGCGATAGATGGCGTTATCCTGCTGATTGCGCTGACCCAACTACCGCTGGATCGCGTGGGTTATTCAGTGCTAGGGGCGCTGACGCTCAACCTGATTATTGCCCTGAACCATAAGCCAGGGCGCTATATTGGGGTGAGCTGATAGGTTTTGCGCTTGAGTGGGCCGCTCCCGAAGCGAGTTATGAGCTAAAAAATTAATAGGGTTAGGGGATCAATAGCTCTAATTTCGAGGGCTAGCTATTTCAATCGGAATCGGTTTCGCAGCCCAAGGCCAAGAAAAAATAACAGCACCACGCCCGAAACGGTCTGCATTCCTGCCAGTAATGAGAGCCACGGGCCAAGCTCTGCTATGACTTCTTGAAAATATAGCCGGTTAAGACCTAGAAACGCAAAGAGGTTTGCGAAAGACAAACCGAACGATCCAAGCACCGACATATCAGCAAGCGCAGGCAGCTCCGAATTGGCTGCGATGATCTTTTCGGCATTGCGTTGCAGGTAAAGATAGCGAAAAAGGTAGGCAAAACCAGATATCAGCCAAATGAGAACCAGCCCCACTGCTGGCCGCAACACGGAAATCCCGCTGCCGGCCAACCAGCGATACCCCTTGAATACCCATTTATCAAGGCCTTGAGCAAGTGTCTCTTTGCAGCGCATTTCTTGGCGCAGGAAAAAGTGTTCAAGGTCGGGGTTATGGTTATCTGCCGCAATTTGGCGAAGCCGCGTATAGGCTTGCTTACCTGCTTTTGCGCTGTCGGAAGTGATCTTGGGCCAGTGCTTGGGGGTATCACTGAAAGTCGTGTCCTGATGCATTTCGCGCTGATAGTATTTTGGTACCTGAGTTTTGAAAGTGGCTCCGTCGAATGATGTAAAGGCTTTAAAAGCACCGTCTGAGAAATCGGCAAGCCCAGTGAAGTCCGCTCGTTCGAAAAAAGCATCCCTGGTGAAATGCGCTTCTGGAAAAAAGACATCTCCTGTGAAATGCGTATCTGGGAACATGGCATGTTCGGCAAAATGCACTTCTTGGAAACCTGCACCATCGGTGAAATGCGTTTTTAGGAAGAGAGCATTCCCGGCGAAATGCGACTTCAAGAAACTGGTATGCGCAGAGAAAAGTACCTTATCAAAATCGGCATCCTTGGCGAAATGCGTCGATTGGAAATTGGTCTCTCCAGCGAAATGGCTATCTTGGAAATTAGCGACCTCGCCGAAATGTACCCGCTCGAAGCCAGCGCCCCCTTTGAAAAGAGTTTCTTGAAAATCTATAGGCCTGACAAAACTTGCTCCTGTGAAATCTGCTGTTCCCACGAAATGGCTCTCTTGGAACAAAGCATGTCCTACGAAATGCGCTTCTTTGAACTCGGCAAGCTCACCGAAATATACCTTTATAAAATTAGCGCGCCCGGCAAAATTGGCATCTGGGAAAAATGCTCCCTCGGAGAAATGTGTCTCTTGAAAATTGGCAGAATAGGAGAAATGTGCTTTGTCGAAATCAGCAAACCCAGCAAAATGCACATGTTCAAATAAAGCAGGACTAGAAAAATAAAACTGCTCGAATGAAATATCGTGAGTGAGGTTAACGAGCTGGAGATCAGCAGCGTGATCGGGGTTTGGTAACGTTTCGTGAATGGCTTTTTTAGGAAAGTTAGTTTTGAAACGAGCCCGGATTTGCTGCATTTCCTCGTCGCTTAATGGGGCGAGTTCCTCCTCGGGCATGCTCATTTGGAGTGCAAGAGCCTTGCGTTCATCTGCACTCATGTTCTGACACATCCAGCCATTCCAGAATCGACGATTCTTGGCGGAATGCTCCCCAGTCACTGTTGCCAGTACATACCACGGATTTTGGTTTGCTGGGGTCAGTTTTACACCGTCATTACGCAGCGCGCTGCCATCATCAAAGGTTTCGACAAGCGCGCCAGGTGGCATATCCGGATTTTTCAGTGCGTCGCTCATGCGGCAAACTCTAATATGAATTTAGCTATCGTCGCATATGCAGTAAATAACCGGAAGATTCCCTATCGTTTACCTTGGCGCACGCTGCGTTACTAAGTAGGAGTAAGGTGATCGTCTGGCAATATTGCCAAGGTTATTTGACACTGCCAAGCCAGAACCACCACACAATCAGTGCGATAAGCCCCAGGCCTGCCAAGTTGATCAGTAAGCTCATGAGGATTCCTCCTGGCTAGCTTTCCATAGCCGCAAGCGGTTGGCATTACTCACCACGGTGATGGAAGAGAGTGACATGGCAGCGCCCGCTATCATCGGTGAGAGCAGCATGCCGGTGAGCGGGTAAAGCACCCCCGCCGCGATAGGAATACACAGCAGGTTGTAGCCAAAGGCGCCCACCAGGTTCTGTTTGATATTGCGCAGCGTGGCGCGACTGATCTCTATCGCAGACGCCACTCCGTGCAGCGAGCCACGCATTAGCGTGATACCCGCGCTCTCAATCGCCACATCGGTGCCTTGGCCAATCGCAAAGCCCACATTCGCTCGGGCCAGCGCTGGGGCATCATTGATGCCATCGCCCACCATGCCAACGATTTCCCCTGCCTTTTGACGGCGCTCAATCTCGGTGTGCTTGTCTTCAGGCAACAAGCCCGCGCGAAACTCATCGATGCCCACCTCCCGGGCAATGGCTTTGGCGGTGTGCTCGTTATCCCCGGTTAACATAACGATGGTTAAGCCGTCTTTCTGAAGGCGCTTGATCGCGGCCACCGTGTCGTGGCGAAGCGGGTCGCTGATGCCAAAAAGCGCGGCCAGTTTTCCATCTACCGCTAGATAAACCAGCGTGCGGGCCCGCTCCTCCAGAGCACGAGCCTGCTCTTCACCTGCTTTGAGATCCACACCGGCCTCGCTTAACAGGCGCGCATTGCCCAGCAGCAGCGCTTTGCCATCAGCGGTTTGGGCTTTTACCCCGCCACCGGTCACGCTGTCGAAACCATTAACCTCGGCAGAGGGGGCGTTGTGTTCATCTGCGTAGTTCATTAACGCCGCTGCTAGGGGGTGTTCGGAGCCGCGCTCAAGCGCGTTCACCAGCGCCAGCACGGTAGATTGCTCCACGCCAAACATCTGTGCATCAGTAACACTGGGCTTGCCCTGGGTGAGCGTGCCGGTTTTATCGACGACTAGCGTGGTCAGCTTGCTCGCGGTTTGCAGCGCCTCGCCGCTGCGCACAAGCACCCCGTGCTCCGCTGCTTTACCGACGCCTATCATGGTCGAGATTGGCGTGGCCAGGCCCAGCGCGCAGGGGCAGGCAATGATCAGCACGGTGGTCGCCGTCACCAGCATATGGATCACTTGGGGAGCGGGCCCTAGGTTGAACCACACCAGGGCAGTCAATACGGCAATGATCATTACCGCAGGCACAAAAACGCTGGAGACCTGGTCGGCGAGCTCGCCAATCGGAGGCCGCGAGTTCTGAGCGCTTGCCACCTGCTCGGTAATCTGGCCCAGCCGGGTGTCGGCGCCTACTCGCGTTGCTTTATAGACCAGCCCGCCACGGCCATTCACCGTGCCAGCGCTGACTTCATCCCCCTCACGCTTCGCTACCGGTAGGGGTTCGCCGGTAAGCATCGACTCGTCGATATGGCTTTCGCCTTCGGTTACCCGGCCATCCACAGGCAGGCGTTCGCCGGGCCGCACACGAACGTGGTCGCCCGTTTGCACGGCATCGATCTCAACCTCCTGCTCTTGACCATCGCGAATAACCCGCGCTGTTCGGCTCTGTAGATCAAGCAGGCGCTTTAAAGCATTGCTAGTGCGCCCCCGGGCGCGAAGCTCCATGGCATTGCCGAGCAGAATCAGCCCGATCACCATGGCGGAAGCTTCAAAATAGATGCCTTGAGCGACTTCCGGTAACCATGGTGCGAACAGCACCACCGTCATGGAGTAGAGCCAGGCAGTGCCGGTGCCCATGGCAACCAATGTATCCATATTGGCTTGGCGATGCTTAAACTGCTTCCAGGCGTTGACAAAAAAGTGCCGCCCTGGGAAGGCCATAATGCCCAGGGTTAATAGACCAATCAGCAACCAGTAGAGACGCCCTAGCCCCATAGGATGAGGGTGGAAAAACAGCATGCTAACCATGAGGGGGATCGCCAATGCCAGCGAGATAGCACTGCCGCGCAGCCGTTTTTGGTAGGTCTTGGCATCCTGCTCTACCCGGGTGCGTTCGGCTTCTCGCATATCCACAATTGGCTCGGCACCGTAGCCCGCTGACTCAACGGCGGCGATCAACGCTTGGGTCTCGGCACTGCCAAACACTTGGACGGAGTGGGTGCCAAAATTGACGCTGGCGGTGTCCACACCCTCGGTACGTTCAAGCGCTTTTTGAACGCTTTTGACACAGCTGGCGCAGGTCATCCCGCTAATCGCCAAGCGCTGCTTTTTGCCCTGGCCATGTCCTTGAGAATGGGAAGGGTGACTTGCAGCCTTTTCAGCTTCAGCGGGTGGCGCGTTATCTGGCTGCTTATCAGCAGCGTTTGGGACTGTTGGCGGATAGCCCGCCTCGGTCAAGCATTGATCAAGCTCGGCGTCGGTTAACGTCGAAACCACCTCAAGGCGTTTTTCGTTAGGCGTGCCGATCACGTCAGCGTCAGGGTCGATAGTTTGAATCGCCTCGCGCATACGCTTAACGCAGCCCTGGCAGCTCATGCCGGGGATGGTTCGTGTGGTGGCGTCATTGGCAGTGCTGACGCCTGAGGCGGCTTCGGTAGAGGAGTCACTCATGGGGCCTCCTTGGTAGACGTGGAGTCAGGAAAACTCTCAATCAGGCGGCACACGCTGTGGCCGTCGGGAGACCCGTCGGGCATTTTCTGCCAGCTCTCCATGGCCTGTTCCATTCGTTCGGCTAGCGCTTCGAGCTCGGCAATGCGTGCGCGTACTTGTGGTAAACGGCTAGCGAGTAGGTCGCGTACTAATGGGCAAGGGGAGTCACCTTGGTCGGCGTGGGTCAGGATGTCGCGAATCTCCGCCACGCTAAAACCTAATTTGCGCGCCCGTTGAATAAAGCGCAGCCGCTCTAAGTCGGTATCGGAAAATAGCTGATAACCGTTATCGGGGTGCCGCTGGGGGGCAAGCAGCTGTTCACGAGCGTAATGGCGCACGGTCTCCGCGGTGACGCCGCCTCGTTTGGCAAGCTCATTAACTTTCATGACCTGTTCTCCCAGCTTGTTAACTAATGACTATCCAAGTGTAGAACCTATGGGTAACCCATAGGTCAAGGGTGTCTTTGGCTATCAGCCAAAATGACTAAAACACTGATTTAAAACGGCCGTGCGACTAATGTATAAGGCAAAAATTAAATAAAACGAACGTTTGCCCTTGAACCTTTGGCCCAGGTGCGAGAAAACAGTCATGTAAAAAATAAAGAGGGTGGATCGTCGGTATCCACTGGATCATCGGGAAGAGAGGCCCACTATGAATAATAAATTTAATAAGCTCAACCTGGCTGCTGCCATCACAGCAGCCTTCGCCAGCCAAGCCCATGCGGGCGGGTACCAAATTAATGAGCAGAGCGTTAGTGGGCAGGGCTATGGCCATGCAGGCCGAAGCTCGAATGTGCATGATGCCACCATCGTATACGGCAACCCGGCGGGTATGTCGTTTTTAGACCGGGCGCAGATTACTGCAGGTGCTACTTATCTAAACGTTAGTACTGATATTTCTAACGCCGAAGCTTCTCGTACTTTAGACTCAGGTTTGGCCACTGGTGTAGGGCCAAGCGGTAGCCAAATTCCTGTAGGCAGTATCCCTGGGGGTAATGATGGAGATATGGTGCCGGGTACAGCGATTCCCTTTGCTTTCTATGCGCACCCCGTCAATGATCAGCTAGCGTTTGGTTTTGGTGTATATGCGCCGTTTGGCTCTAAAACTGATTATGAAGATGATTTCCAAGGCCGCTATTTTGGCAATTACACCGAGCTGACGGTAGTCAGTGCCCAGCCGACGGTTGCTTATCGCTTTAATGAGCAGTGGGCGGTAGGTGCGGGTGTGACTTACAACCAAGTAGAAGGTGAGCTTCGTCGTCAAGTTCCGAGTGGTCTTAATTATGACCCCGCTACGGACATTGATGCACGTGTTGAAGGTAAAGATGAAGCATGGGGCTATAACTTAGGTGTTATCTATCGCCCGGTACCCGAAACTACGTTGGGTCTAACTTACCGTTCGAAAGTTGACTATGAGCTTGAAGGTGACTATAGGGCCATTGCTCCGGATGGCACAACAGCCCCAAATCCAAGTACGGGTGCTCCTCTTCAAAGTAACGCTAATTTAGATTTAACCACACCTGAAACAGTTAATTTCTCACTAACTCAACAGATGACTGACCGCCTTAAACTGATGTTTGGCGCCTCTTGGGTGCGCTGGAGCCAGTTTGAAGAAATTCGGGTTGTGAATGATCAAGGTGGTCTTATTACCCAAGAGCCGCAAAACTATGAAAATGTTTGGGCCTTTGCCACTGGCGGCGAGTATCAGCTAACACCCACATTGGCGCTCCGCGCTGGGGTAACACTAGACTTTACGCCATCTAATGATGAAGACCGTAGCGTACGCATTCCCTCTGATGATCGTCGTATATTCTCTCTGGGCGCAGGCTGGAGCCCTACGCCTGATATGACGTTAGACTTTGCTTACTCCTATCTAACCGAGCGTGGCACTTTTGTAGATCAGCAGCGTAATGATTCGCTAAATGGAGCAGGTGGTGCCACTTACTCCGCAGACTACAAAAACGAAGCTCACGGTTTTGGCGCGCAGTTAACCTATCGCTTTTAAGCCTTTAAGAGCCCGTTACCAACGAAACCCGGCGCCCGCCGGGTTTTTTATTGCCTTGTGACAGGCCATTGGATGCGGGGCGTGTCGGCTTTCGTTACACTATGCGCTTTTCTGATCGATACACCTCTGTACGACCAGATACAGACAAAGCTAGGGCGATCCCATGTTGGAAACCAACCCGATTCACAACCAGATCAAGGACCTGTCTGAGCGGACAGACGTTCTTAGGGGGTATCTTTGACTATGCCGAGAAGAAAGATCGGCTAGAAGAGGTTACCCGCGAACTGGAAGACCCCAATGTCTGGAATGATCCAGACTACGCGCAGAAGTTAGGCAAAGAGCGCGCCTCCCTCGAAGCCATCGTGGCCACTATTGACGATCTTGAGCAAGGCCTTGGCGATAGCCGGGATCTGTTAGAGCTGGCTGAAATGGAAGAGGACGAAGGTACCGTTGATGAGGTGCGCCAAGAGCTGGACAGCATGCAAGCCGCGTTAGAAAAGCTTGAGTTTCGGCGCATGTTCTCCGGCGAAATGGACCCCAATAACGCCTACCTGGAAATTCAGTCCGGTTCCGGTGGGACGGAAGCCCAGGACTGGGCCAATATTTTGCTGCGCATGTACCTACGCTGGGCGGAGAGCCACGGCTTTAAAGCCGATATCACCGAAATCTCCGCAGGCGAAGTGGCAGGCATAAAGTCGGCCACCGTGCATGTTCAGGGCGATTACGCCTTCGGTTGGCTACGTACCGAAACCGGTGTGCACCGCCTAGTGCGTAAAAGCCCGTTTGATTCCGGCGGTCGTCGGCACACCTCCTTCGCGTCGGTATTCCTGTCCCCGGAAATTGACGACAGTTTCGAAGTGGAAATTAATCCCTCGGACTTGCGCGTTGATACCTACCGTTCCAGTGGCGCGGGCGGCCAGCACGTTAACACTACCGATTCAGCGGTGCGGATCACCCACGAACCGACTGGTATTGTCGTGGCCTGCCAGGGACAGCGCAGCCAGCATGCTAACCGCGACTTTGCCATGAAGCAGTTAAAGGCGCGGTTATGGGAGCATGAGATGCAAAAGCGCAACGCCGCTAAGCAGGAAGCCGAAGACTCCAAGGCGGATATCGGCTGGGGCAGCCAGATTCGCTCTTACGTGCTGGATGATCAGCGCATTAAAGATTTGCGCACCAGCGTGCAGTCCAGCAACTGCGATAAAGTGCTCGACGGGGATATTGATCAGTTTATCGTCGCCAGCTTAAAGCAAGGTTTGTAATTTTTTAGCGTTTGAACATGAACAGGGTGCCCCATGGCTAACCAAGACGTGTCTCCTGCAGACAACGAAAACCACCTGATCGCCGAGCGCCGTGCCAAGCTGGCCGCTCGCCGCGAGCGCGCCGCTGAGCAGGGAAAAAGTGCGTTTCCCAATGACTTTCGCCGCGATAGCTTAACCGTCGAGCTGCAAAACACCTTTGGCGATAAAGAAAAGACCGAGCTTGAAGCGCTGGATCACCACGCCGCTGTGGCAGGTCGTGTGATGCGTCAACGTGGGCCATTTATCGTTATTCAGGATGTGGCAGGGCAAATCCAGCTCTACGTGGATAAGAAAGGCTTACCCGCTGACGTGCTTGAAGACGTTAAAAGCTGGGATATCGGTGACATCGTCGCCGCTCATGGACCGGTACATAAATCCGGCAAGGGCGATCTGTACGTGATGATGAAAGAGGCTCATCTGCTCACCAAGAGCCTGCGCCCGCTGCCCGATAAGTTTCACGGCCTGACCGACATGGAAGCCCGCTATCGTCAGCGCTATGTGGATCTGATCATGAACCCGCAGTCGCGCAAAGTATTTGAGACTCGCGCAGCGGTGATCAGCTCCATGCGTCGCTTCTTTGAAGCCCGTGGCTTTATGGAAGTGGAAACACCCATGCTCCAGCCGATCCCCGGTGGCGCGGCGGCACGGCCTTTCATTACGCATCACAATGCGCTGGATATCGACATGTATCTGCGTATTGCGCCTGAGCTCTACCTCAAGCGTTTAGTGGTGGGCGGCTTTGAAAAAGTGTTTGAGATTAACCGCAATTTCCGCAACGAAGGGTTATCAACGCGGCACAACCCAGAATTCACCATGGTGGAGTTCTACTGGGCGTATGCGGATTACCGCGACCTGCTCGACATGACCGAAGCTATGCTGCGCACAGCGGCTGAAGAAGTGCTGGGCAGCGCGGTGATTGAGTATCAGGGCGCGAGCTATGATTTTGGTCAGCCGTTTACCCGCTTGACGCTGCGCCAGGCAATTCTTGATCACGGCGACGGCATTGCCGATGATGATTTGGATTCGCTGGACGCTGCGCGGGCCATGGCTGAAAAACTGGGTATCAAGGTCAAGGAGAGCTGGGGTCTAGGCAAGGTGCAGACGGAAATCTTTGAAGAAGTGGCCGAGCACAAGTTGGATCAGCCCACCTTTATCACCGAGTACCCGGCTGAAGTCAGCCCGTTGGCGCGGCGTAACGACGCTAACCCCTTCGTCACCGACCGCTTTGAGTTCTTTGTCGGTGGGCGTGAAATTGCCAACGGTTTCTCGGAGCTCAACGACGCCGAAGACCAAGCAGAGCGTTTCCGCGCCCAGTCAGCGGAAAAAGACGCTGGCGACCTGGAGGCGATGTACTACGATGCGGATTATGTGCGGGCATTGGAGTACGGTATGCCGCCTACCGCGGGAGAAGGTATCGGTATTGATCGCCTGGTGATGCTGTTTACCGACAGCCCTTCCATTCGTGATGTGCTGCTATTCCCGGCGATGCGCCCCGAAGTGGTTTAAACCATTCGATAGCGGATGAAAAGTTGGTAAGGGCCCGTTATAGCGCCCATAATGGTCAACGTTTCGACGGCGAGGAGAATCCCATGAAACTGCTTAACCGCTCCGCACTGAGCGTCAGGCCGACCCAGTCCTTTGTGGACTGGATCAACGCGCTGGAACCCACCATGGGAGACGACGACCTGACCCTGGACGACGTCGAACGTGAAAGTACTATTTATCTGATTCCAGAGATGGATACTCCGGAGGCGCTGGAAACGTTTGTGCGCGAGCGCTGCGTGGAAATTCTCGAGACTGAGTTGCGCGCTTGGGAAGAGGATGAGCGCCAGTGGCCAGACAAGATCGATTGGGCACTGTTTCAAGAATTTGTGCGCGTTGAACATAGCTACTTAGCAATTGATTTGGACGACGAAACAGCCCTTGAGATTTCCGAAGTGGATGATGCATTGTTATTAGACAGTGAGCAGGATTAGCGTGCTAATATTTTAGGCAAGCTCAGTGCTGCCTGCGCGGCTGTTTGATACGGCTATTTAGCGCACAAAGAAACCGGCTTAGGCCGGTTTCTTTGTTTTCAAGCTCATGGTTTTCAAGTTAATTGTTTTCGAGATAATTGTTTTGAAAACAATAGTTTTGAAGACGGCGGTTTTGAAAATAAGCATTCTGAAAATAATGGTTTTAGCCGTTTCGTTTAAAGAAATCTCTTCCCTAGGACTTCGCTATGCGACTTTTTGAAACTCGCCCTGGCGACGATGGCCTGCCTGGGCCTGAGCGTGCCTTGGCCGTGCTGGCGTTGGTAACCGGTACCTTGATGGCGGTGGTGGACACCACCATGATCAATCTGGCGCTGCCCACCATCGCTGCGGATCTAAATGTGTCGGCATCCCGAGCGGTATGGATCACCAACCTCTTTCAAGTGGTCTGTGCGGCTTTTTTGCTCGTCTTCGCGGGCATTAGCGAGTTGATCACGCGGCGCAGGCTTTACCTGTTCGGGCTGGCGACCTTTGTTACTGCTGCGCTGGGGGCAGCGCTATCGCGTAACCTGGAAACGCTGCTGGTGTTTCGCGCTTTCCAGGGGCTGGGCGCCGCCGCGACGCTCTCCATTGGTCCGTCGCTGTATCGGGCTATTTTCCCTTCGCGATTGCTGGGTAGCGCGCTGGGCTTGAGTGCGTTGGTGGTGGCCGGTGGCTACGCCGCGGGGCCCACATTGAGCGGGGTGATCTTGTCGTTTGCCGACTGGCCCTGGCTGTTTGCCTTAAATGTGCCGCTGGGCCTCTGCTCGCTATGGTTGGCCAAGCGTGCCTTGCCCCAAGACGAGCGGCGAAAAGGCAGCTTCGATGTGGCTGGGGCATTGCTCTCGATCGTTATGCTGGCCAGCTTCTTTATTGCCATGGACGCCGTGAGCCACGCCGCGCCGATTTGGCAAAGCGGTGGCTGGGCGCTACTGGCGGTGCTGGCCTGTGCCGGTTTTATTGCCCGCCAGCGTCGTGCGCCTTATCCATTACTGCCGCTTAGCGTATTTGCCGAGCCGCGCTTTACGCTGGCCGTTTCTGCCTCTGGGCTTGCCTTTATTGGCCAGGGTCTTACGTTTGTTGCCCTGTCATTTTTCTACCAGGAACAGATGGGGTTTTCACCGCTGGAAACCGCTTGGCTATTCACTCCCTGGCCGCTGGCTATCATGTTCGTTGGCCCTGTGGCCGGGCGCCTAGCCGACCGAATTAATCCCAGTATTCTTTCCAGTACAGGGCTTAGCTTGCTGATCATTGGCCTGATTGCGCTGGCGTTAGTTGATGAGTCGACCGGAGTAGCCGGCAGTTTATGGCGCACCGCGTTATGTGGCATTGGCTTTGGGCTGTTCCAGCCGCCCAATAATCGCGAAATGATGGGCAGCCTGCCGCCGGAGCGCAGCGCTAACGTTTCAGGGGTAATGAGCACCACGCGCACGGTGGGGCAGTCGTTCGGCGTCGCTCTGGTCGGCGCCGCCCTGGCGTTGGGGTGGCCGGTGCAGGTAACGCTCTGGTTGGGGGCGGTAACCACGCTGCTAGCGCTATTGGCAAGCGTTGCACGTATGCCACTGGCAAGGCGTGCATTACACGCTCGTCGGGCATCGTCTGCCGGGCAGTAAGCGCGTACAATAAAATGGTTTGTAATCTCAAGGAGACCCCCATGACGCTGCAGACACAGATTGAGCAGAAGTTAGCGGCACTCGCGCCCGATGTGCTGCAGGTTGAAAACGAAAGCCATATGCACAGCGTGCCCGCGAACTCTGAAACCCACTTCAAAGTGACGCTGGTAAGCGATGCCTTCGACGGCATGATGCCGGTGAAGCGCCACCAGCAGATTTATGCGCTGCTGGCCGATGAGCTGTCAGGGCCGGTGCATGCCCTGGCGCTGCATCTTTATACGCCCGCCGAGTGGCAGGCGCGTGGCGGAGAGCGTCCGAATTCGCCCAACTGCCGTGGCGGCGGAAAGTGAACCAGGAAGTTATTCGGCGCCACTATCTGGACGCCATGGGCATTACCGCCTGGGGCTCGCGCTACCAACTACCCAATGCACTGCCTACTGAAGCCTGCGATTGGGACGATGTTGCGCCAGCCCCTACGCCACCCCGGGAGCGGCTGCAGGCGCTGTTGGATGATGCCCCCGCTCCAAGGCGGAACGCGCCTGAACCTCAGGCGTCAGGCGAGGCGATAGCCTCGCCTTCGGCAGTACGCGCGTTGTTGCTGAAGGATAAGCCCAGCTCAGAAAAATCGGACCAAGCCAAACAGAGCCAAACCAAGCAGGTTGGCGCCCAATCCGATAAGGCTGAGCCTACTGCTGATGCAACACTTGCTACGCCAGCCAAGCCCCTTAAGTTCTCCCTCTCCTGTCTATGCCTTAATGGCCGCTGGTTAGTGCTGCAAGCGGGCGAAATGCGTGCACTTGAGCAGCAAATGTTGGCTAATCTACTTCAAGCAGCGGGTATTCAGCAGAGCGCATTGCCGGAAGTAACGCACTTTACTTGGCCGCAAATGACCAATGCCTTTGCTGTTGAGGACCCACTAGATGAAGCGCGCGAAGGGTTAGCAGCCTTTATTGCAGGCCAAGTAAGTCGGCAGGAGTGGCAGCTAACCCGGCTGCTCTGGTGGGGCGAGCTGGGCGCTGGCCAAGCGCCGCTGGATCGTATACTGAACGTGAACGAAGGCCAAAGTCACACGCTCTCGCTACCTGTCTGGCAGGGGCCAGCGCTTGCCGCCCTTCTCGACGGTACCCATAGTAAGCGCGCTCTGTGGCCAGAGCTGCAGGCCTTAAACCAGCAGTGGACGCGCGATAGTTCAACCGTCGCTGAGCCAGCAGTTAATGATCACTGAGCTTAGCGTTGAGCATCTAGCCTTATTGACGGCTCTTGAGGGTCAGGCGCAAAGCGGTACCTCCGACTCACAAATGCTGGAAGCACTGGGCAGCCAAGACACCTGTGTAGTGGGCTGGTGGCAGGGTGAAAAGCTGCAAGGTTATGCCATCGTGGCGCGACTGCCGTTTGAGGCGGAGCTGCAAGCGATAGGGGTTGTGCCTGAGTGCCGCCGCAGTGGGGCGGGCTTGGCATTGATGGAAGCCGTTTTAACGCAAGCCCAACGCTGGTCAAGCGAGCGACTGTTGTTGGAAGTGCGAGTGGGGAATCTAAGCGCTATTCGGCTCTATCAGCGCATGGGGCTTACCGAAGACGGGTACCGGAAAGGATACTACCCGGCTCAGGCCGCTCATTCGGCCCCAAGCGACCCAGCTGCACAAAGTACCGCTGGGCGCGAGGATGCACTGCTGATGTCGCGGACACTCTAAGCTGGTCGTGAGACTCTGTCGGCCGCGAGTGGCGTCGATTAAGAGGCGCTGGACGTGTCGAGACTATCGAATTTGCTGAGTAGGCTATTGAGGCGACGCTCCCACTCTTCGCGCTCCTCTTTCAGCTTGGCGTTTTCGCCACGCAGCTCTTCATTTTCCAGTTTCATCATTTCCAGCGCATCAACAGTATCGGTGACTTTCTGTTCAAGCTGATTAAATAGTTCCAAGCTCATGTATATCTCCCTAGCGTAAAAACGAGACCAAAAAAACGGTAGTAAAAAAGTACCCAAAAAAACAAGCGGAAAGCTTGCCAGCAGGGACGAATGAAGCGAGCGTAACGCCACCACCGCGTGGCGGCAAGCGCTGTTTACCGCTGGTGACGTTGATAGAGCCGTGCGGTGCTTTCACCCGCCTGGGTTTCGCGGTGTAACTGCCAGTTGGCGGGCACCTCTGGGGCAAGCGATGTCTCGGTTTCTAGGTAAATCATTGCCCCGTCACTCAACCAGCCGCCACTCTCCAGCGCTTTACAGCATGGTTCGGCCAACTGCTGATGAAAGGGCGGGTCGAGAAATACCAGTGAATAGGGCTGTGCAGGACGTGTCAGGTAGGTCTGAACATCGTTAATATGCACCGCGCTTGAGGTAATATGCAGAGAGGTCAGATTAGTCGACAGCTGCGCTGCCACCCGCGGGTCGCGCTCGACAAAATCGACACAGGCCGCACCGCGAGAGACCGCTTCAATTCCGAGTGCGCCGGTACCGGCGAAGAGGTCGAGTACCTGTTGACCATAAAGCTGCTGCCCTAGCCAATTGAACAGCGTTTCACGCACGCGGTCAGGTGTTGGGCGCAGGCCGGGGCTATCCAATATGGGCAGCTGGCGGCGGCGAAACTCACCGCCGATAATGCGCAGTTTGCCAAGTGATTTACCAAGCGGTTTGCCACCTCGCTGAGCAGGCGTGCGGCGGGAAGCGGATGAGCGGGAGGAGCGTTGTCGTGTCATGAGGCGGATTGTAGCGGGCTGCTTATCCAAAGTCTCGGGTTAGGGTGTTAGCATAACCTTAATGTTCACTATTTATATTGAGTAACACACATGTTTGGTTTTTTTAAGCGTAAGAATAAGCAAGACCCGCAGCAGGCGCCAGAGGAAGAACAGCGTCTAAAAGATCAGCCTCAAGAGCGAGCTGATGAGGGGGGCATTGAGGCTCCAGATACCTCTTCGGAAGCCGTTGAGGAGGTCCCGCCCGTGCCGGATACTTTGCCAGAGCCAGAGCCAGAGCCAGAGCCAGAGCCAGAGCCAGAGCCAGAGCCAGAGCCAGAGCCAGAGCCAGAGCCAGAGCCAGAGCCAGAGCTAACGCCCGCCCCAGAGCCAGTTCGTGAAACGGCTCAACGTCCTGCTTTACAGGAAAAGCCAGTCGCCGAAAAAAGTGAACAGCAAGGCGAACAGAAAGGCTGGTTTGCGCGCATCAAATCAGGCCTTGGGAAAACCCGCGCCAATCTAACCGACGGCATCGCCGATCTGTTTTTAGGCAAGAAACAGATTGATGACGAGCTGCTGGAAGATCTGGAAACGCAGCTGCTAATGGCCGATGTCGGTATTGACGCGACGACCGAGATTATTGGCCGCCTGGAAGCGCGCGTCTCACGCAAAGAGCTAAATAACCCTGAGGCGCTTTACCGTGGCTTGCAGGAAGAGCTGTCCACCATGCTGGCGCCGGTCGCCAAGCCGCTGGTGCTGGAGAAAGCGGGCAAGGGGCCGTTTGTTATTTTAGTGGTGGGTGTTAATGGCGTGGGTAAAACCACCACCATCGGTAAGCTCACTCAGCGGTTTCAGCGCGAAGGCAAAAGCGTTATGTTGGCGGCTGGTGACACTTTTCGTGCCGCGGCCGTTGAGCAGCTCAAAGTATGGGGCGAACGCAACCATGTGCCGGTGATCGCCCAGCACACCGGTGCGGACAGCGCCTCGGTAATTTACGATGCGGTAGCGGCCGCCACTGCGCGAGGTGTAGATGTGCTGATCGCCGACACCGCCGGGCGGCTGCATAACAAAAGCCACCTGATGGAAGAGCTGAAAAAAGTCCACCGGGTGATGCAGAAGCTAGATGACACCGCGCCACACGAGGTGATGCTAGTGTTGGATGCGGGCACCGGGCAAAACGCTATATCCCAAGCCAGCACCTTTAATGATGCCGTGCCAGTGAGCGGGATCACGCTAACCAAGCTGGATGGCACCGCCAAAGGCGGCATTATCTTTGCACTGGCCAAACAGTTGGAAACACCCATTCGCTTTATCGGCGTAGGGGAGGGTATCGACGACCTGCGCCCCTTCGAGGCTAATGATTTTGTCCACGCGCTGTTTGACCGCCAAGGGGACGATGCCAGCGCATGATTGCCTTTGAGCATGTGGGAAAACGCTACGGCGGTCGTTTCGAAGCCCTGGCGCATCTCAACTTTCGGGTCGCTCGGGGCGAGATGGTGTTTCTGACCGGCCACTCCGGTGCGGGGAAAAGCTCGCTACTACGCTTAGTGATGCGTCTTGAGAAACCTAGTCGCGGACGCGTCGTCGTGGCGGGGCACGATATTGCCCAACTGCATGCCAGTCAGGTGCCGTTCTATCGGCGTCAGATTGGCGTGGTCTTTCAGGATCACCAACTGCTATTTGATCGCAGTATTTTCCACAATGTCTCGCTGCCACTGGAGATCCAAGGGGTTGAGCCCCGTGAAGCCGCCCGCCGCGTGCGTGCAGCGTTAGATAAAGTGGGGCTGCTGCACCGTGAAAAGGCGTTGCCGATAGAACTGTCGGGTGGCGAGCAGCAGCGCGTCGGTATTGCCCGGGCGGTGGTCAATAAGCCTGCGCTACTGCTTGCCGATGAGCCCACGGGTAATCTGGATCCACAGCTGTCAGCGGATATTATGGCGCTGTTTGAGGATTTTAACCGAATTGGTACCACGGTAATGATCGCCAGCCACGACTTGGCCCTGATTGCCCAGTTGCGCCACCGCATCCTGCGTTTAAGCGATGGTCGTTTGGTGGCCGACGAGGGGGCAGCATGAAGTCCTCCGCGACCCCAAGGCGCCAGCAGGGAGCGGCATTAAAAACGCCGCGTAAAGCCGCTGCTAAACCACTGGCCGATAAACCCTCACAGCGAGGTGCGCGTTCCCAGCAAACGCGCTTTTCCAGCCGCCTGCGGGCCTGGGGACGCCACCATCGCAGCATGGCGTGGGATAGTTTTCAGCGCTTGGTACGTTATCCCTTGGGTAACCTGCTGACGATGCTAGCCATCGCCATTGCCCTGGTGCTGCCCGCTGCGTTGTGGTTGACCCTGGACAGTGCGCGCCTGCTGGATGCCGAGCTTGATGAAAGCGCCACGCTTACCGTTTATCTGGAATTGAGCACCGACGCTGCCCAGGCGCAACGTATAGAAGAAGCGGTCAACGCTGAGCAGAGCGTGCTCGAAACCCGGTTGATCAGCGCTGAGCAGGGCATGGCGGAGTTTCAGCAGTCGCTGGGGCTGGATAATGCCTTGGCGGGTTTGGAGAGCAACCCGCTGCCCATCAGTATCGTGGTGCACCCGTCAAGCATCGAACCGGTCGCCATGCAGCAGTTGGCTGCTACGCTTGAAGCCTTTTCTGGGGTTGATGAGGTGCGTCTTGATCTGGCCTGGGTGGAGCGACTGAGGAATCTGGCTGAACTGGGAAGGCGCGTTGCCCTGGCGCTGGGAGCGCTGTTTGGCCTGGGCGTTTTGCTAGTGGTTGGCAACACTATTCGCCTGTCGGTGGAAAGTCGCCGCCGCGAGATTGAAGTGGTGATGCTGATTGGCGCCACTCACGCCTTTGTCAGACGCCCATTTCTGTACAGCGGGGCTTGGTACGGTGTCGGTGGTGGGCTGTTAGCGCTGGGTCTGTTAGGCCTGGGGAATCATTGGCTTTCTCTCCCGGTAGCTGCCCTGGCGGCGAGCTACGGTGCCAGCTTCTCATTACCTCAACTCGACGTGACAGGCTCTACAATTCTGCTATCTTGCAGTACACTACTAGGCTGGTTGGGTGCTTGGTTGGCGGTAACTCGCCATCTCTCAAGTATCCGCCCAAAATGATTCAGCAGGCCGATTCAATAGCGCGTGAACCTTATTCTCGCGATAGGGTCTTTGTAGGACAGAATTTAAGGTAATAGGTTATTGATAACGTGCTACGTCAACCACGATGGGTTACAGGGGAGACCACCTGCACATGAGCACTAGTCTTATACCGGTGGGGCAGCTTTCACCCGGCGGTGATCTGGGCGGCTATATCCGCGCAGTTAATGGAATTTCGGTTTTAACCGCTGATGAAGAGCGAGAGCTCGCCTATCGCCTTTACGATGACGGTGATCTAGAAGCTGCTCGGCGTTTAGTGATGTCACATTTGCGCTTTGTGGTTCACATTGCGCGTAGTTATTCTGGCTATGGGTTACCCCAAGCCGATTTAATTCAAGAAGGTAACGTCGGCTTAATGAAAGCCGTCAAGCGCTTCGACCCTAATCAAGGCGTTCGTCTGGTCTCTTTTGCCGTGCATTGGATCAAAGCGGAAATTCACGAATTTGTGCTGCGTAACTGGCGTATCGTCAAGATTGCCACCACCAAAGCACAGCGTAAGCTGTTCTTTAATCTGCGTAGCGCGAAGAAGCGCTTGGCGTGGCTGAACAACGACGAAGTGTCCGCCATTGCTAAAGATCTCGACGTTAAGCCTGAGATCGTGCGCGATATGGAAGGGCGTCTCTCCTCTTACGATGCTGGCTTTGATGCGCCCGCAGGCGATGATGAAGAGAGTACCTATCAGGCGCCGGTGCATTTCCTGGATGACGCCGCATCAGACCCTGCCACGCAGTTGGAAGATAGCAACTTCGAGGAAGACTCGACGCGCCGGTTACAGGTCGCGCTTGAGGGGCTTGATGAGCGCTCGCGGGATATCCTGCAGCGTCGCTGGTTAGCCGATAGTAAAGAGACGCTGCACGACCTAGCCGATGTCTATGGGGTCAGCGCTGAGCGTATTCGTCAGCTTGAAAAGAATGCGATGAAAAAGCTGCGCCAGAAAATGGGCGAGCCGATGGTGGCTTAAGTCAGCTGGTAGTATTTGTCGTATTAAAAAACCGGCCCTTGCAAAAGGTGCCGGTTTTTTTGTGTAGCCTTCATCTGCGGTTTAATCTAGGCGGGCTGTGCCGCGGCGCGCAGTAGTTGCGCAGATAACAGCGACCATTGATCTTCCCAGTGTTCGGTGGGTAGGCGCTTAAAGTCGCTGCGTACGTACTGCGAAATCCGGCCTTCTGCCTGGGCCGCTAGCAAATTAGCGGCGGCGGAAGCGGGAATCGTAGGGCGCAGACCTTCACGCAGCTCGGCTTCGCGCAGAATCTGCTTGAGCTGCATCTCCAGGCGTTCAAACAGTTGATTAACCCGCTGGCGTAGCCGGGCTGTTTCGCCGGTGAGTACGTCGCCCCCCATCACCCGGGCCAGCCCAGGATTTTTCTCAGCAAAGCCCAGTAGCAGCGCCAAGATGGTGCCGCAACGGGTAGTGGCGTCGGGCACGTCGTCTAAAATACGCGTAATGCGTTCAAAAATGCTCTCTTCAATAAAATCAATCAGCCCCTCAAACATACGTGCTTTGCTGGGGAAGTGACGGTAGAGCGCTGCTTCTGAAACACCTACCTGACGAGCGAGAGCGGCGGTAGTAATGCGTTTGCCACTGTCTTCTTCAAGCATCAATGCCAGTGCTTGGAGTATCTGCTCGCGGCGGCGAGGTTTTTGATCTTCGCTCATGATGTGCCCTCCGTCGCGGTTAGCTCGCGTCCGTGATTAGGGTGCCCACCCCAGCATTGGTGAAAATTTCCAGCAATACCGCGTGGGGGACACGGCCATCAATAATGTGCGAGCTATTCACACCGCCTTTCACCGCATCCAGTGCGCAGCGAATTTTGGGCAGCATGCCGCCATAGATAGTGCCATCTTCGATCAGGGCATCGACTTGTGTGGTGGTTAAGCCAGTGAGCACCTCGCCTTCAGCGTTCATGAGTCCGGCGACGTTAGTGAGCAGCATCAGCTTTTCAGCGTTAAGCGCTTCGGCAATCTTGCCCGCTACCAAGTCAGCATTGATATTGTAGCTATGGCCCGCAGCATCGACGCCAATCGGGGCGATTACCGGGATAAAGTCGCGCGCTGCCAGCATCTCAATCAACTCGGTTGAGATCGACTCCACTTCGCCCACGTGGCCGATATCGATAATTTCCGGGGCCGTCATTTCGGGGCTTTGATGTTCGACCTTGAGTTGGCGGGCACGAATTTGCGCGCCGTCCTTGCCGGTCAGGCCGATCGCCTTGCCGCCGCTCTGGTTGATCAGATTCACGATGCTTTTATTAACCAAACCGCCCAGCACCATCTCGACCACGTCCATGGTTTGCGAGTCGGTGACGCGCATGCCGTTGACGAAGCGTGACTCGATATTGAGCTTTTTGAGTAGGTCGCCGATTTGCGGCCCGCCGCCGTGCACCACTACCGGATTGATGCCGACTTCCTTCATTAGCACGATATCGCGGGCAAAGGAGTCAATCAGGGTGCTTTCGGTCATGGCGTTGCCGCCGTATTTGACCACCACGGTTTTACCGGAAAACTGCTGAATATATGGGAGGGCTTCGGAAAGCACCTCCACAACGACCTGCGGGTCGCGACTGGCTGAACTCATGAGGTTGTCCCTTGCGAACGTTTATTATGCTGCTAACGTTTATGTCGATTGTGTCGTGAGGGTCGCGCTTTCTAAGCGCGCGATCCCTTCAGTGCCTGACTTTGTGAAGAGCTATCCCATTACTGGGGCAGCTCGATATCTGGCGCGACGCGCTGTAGCGCGTTATTAAATACCGCTTTGATACGTGCGAGGGCGGCATCGTCCTTCCCTTCAAAGCGCATGACCAGGGCAGGCGTGGTGTTGGAGGCGCGGCACAATCCCCAGCCATCCGGGTAATCAACGCGAATGCCATCTAACGTGGTTTTGATACCTTCGCCGAAGTCGCCCTCGCGAGCAAGCTTATCCATTAGAGAAAATTTGTTAGCGTCGGTAACCGCAATATTTATTTCCGGGGTACCAACGTCTTGGGGAAATGTGGCGAAAAAAGTATCCGCATCGTCAGGCTGGTTGGCGAGAATTTCTACCAGCCTAGCGGCGGCATAAAGGCCATCGTCAAAACCATACCAGCGCTCTTGGAAAAAAATATGTCCGCTCATCTCTCCGCCCAACTGAGCGCCGGTCTCTTTCATGCGCGCTTTGATCAGGGAGTGACCGGTTCGCCACATCTCAGGCTCGCCCCCAGCATCACTAATCACTTTGACTAGATTGCCGGTGCACTTGATGTCAAAAATCACTTTGGCGCCGGGCAGGCGCGTGAGCATATCGGTGGCAAATACCATCAGCAGGTGGTCGGGATAAATCAGCTTGCCGGTGGAGGTGACCACGCCTACTCGGTCGCCATCGCCATCAAAGGCAAGCCCGATATCAGCGCCCGTTTCTTGCACCTTGCGCATCAAATCCTGCATGTTTTCCGGTTTGCCAGGATCCGGGTGGTGATTGGGAAAGTGGCCATCGATCTCATCGAACAGCGCAGTTGTATCAATGCCCAAGCGGGTCAGCAGCTGCGGGCCTAGCTCGCCAGCAACCCCGTTGCCGCAGTCGACCACGGCTTTGATCGGCCGGTTGATCTTAACGTCACCTAATATGCGCGCTAAATACGTTTCGCGGAGATCCTGCTGGGTGATGCTGCCTTGACCGCTCTCCAGGTTGCCAGACTGAATACGCTCAAACAGCGCGGAAATCGCATCGCCGGAGAGCGTTTCGCCGCTCAGCACGATTTTAAAGCCATTGTAATCAGGCGGGTTATGACTGCCGGTAACCATCACGCCTGATTGGGTGCCTGGCAAGATATGGGTGGCGAAGTACAGCACCGGCGTGGGCACCATGCCGATATCAATAACGTCTCGTCCTGCAGCATTCAAGCCACGCATCAGCGCTGCTTGCAGCCGAGCGCCTGAAAGGCGACCGTCGCGTGCGACTACCACGCTGGATTCTCCCCGTGCGGCGGCTTCCGAGCCAACGGCGCGTCCGATCATTTCTACCGTCTCTTCGGTGAGCGTGTCGTCAACGATACCGCGGATATCGTAGGCGCGAAAAATCGAAGCGGGTACGGTCTGTGCGTTCATAGGCTTCCCAGCTAAACAGAAATTGCCTTGCAAAGGTTTCTTAACCACGTCCTGTCAATTGCTACTGCTAATGGCTATTGCTAATAGCTACTGACTGCCGGTGCTGCCAAACCCGCCGCTTCCCCGCAGTGAGTCTTCAAACGCGTCCACAAGAGTGAGTTCGGCTTGCACAACAGGCACAAGCACGTACTGTGCCAGGCGGTCGAAGGGGGCAAGGGTAAAGTCGCTCTGGCCCCGGTTCCAGACCGAAATCATCAGCTCGCCCTGGTAATCGGAGTCGATCAAGCCCACCAAGTTGCCCAGTACAATGCCGTGCTTATGCCCCAAACCGGAGCGCGGCAGAATCATGCCTGCTAAGCCTGGGTCTTCAATATAGATGGCAATACCCGTGCGCACGAGCTGGCAGTCGCCGGGTGTCAAGGTCAGTGGCGTGTCCAGCAGGGCACGTAGATCCATGCCTGCAGAGCCTGCCGTTGCATAGGTAGGGAGGTAGTCGTGCAAGCGTTCATCTAATACTTTGCACTGCAGGCGGGGGCGGGCACTCATTGGGATTCTCCAGAAGCGTTAGTAGAAGTTGTTTCAGATGCTGTCGTCGATAGCAGGGTGAGCGCCTGGTGAATGATCGTAGCGGCCAGCTGGGTTTTCGGCTGGGGTGCTTCCGCCCGGCTTTCAACGCCTTCTGCGGTGCGCCATAGTAACCAGGCGGCATTCTGATCGCTGCCAAACCCCAGGCCCGCCTGGGAAACATCGTTAGCCACGATCATATCCAGCCCTTTGCGCTGCAGTTTATCCTGCGCGTAGCGCTCTATTTCTTGGGTTTCGGCGGCAAAGCCAACTACCAGCGGGCGCTGCCCAGCGGGAAGCGCCGCTATGCTGGCGATAATGTCAGGATTTTTCACCAGGGTCAGGGTGAGAGTGTCGCTATCGTCCCGCTTCTTGAGCTTGTGCTCGGCGGGTGCCGCCGCACGGTAATCAGCAACCGCCGCGCAGCCGATAAATAGCGCCGCTTGAGGCGCTAACCGCTGTGCTTCACTGTGCATCTGCTCGGCTGACTCAACGTCAACCCGCGTAACGCCCGGCGGGGTGGGTAAGTTAACTGGCCCGCTGATCAGCGTCACTTTAGCGCCTTGCGCCACTGCCGCTGCAGCTAAAGCAAAGCCCATTTTTCCCGAACTGTGATTGGAAATATAGCGTACCGGGTCCAACGGTTCGCGAGTTGGGCCAGCGGTGATCACTACATGAGGAGTTCTGGCGGAGGAGCCGTAATAAGGAGAAGGTGGCGCTGCAAACAGTGTCATCACGGCGCTAAATATCTCTTCAGGCTCACTCATGCGGCCAGGCCCCACATCACCACAGGCTTGATCGCCCGCGGCAGGGCCTATTTGCTGCCAGTCATCTTGCTGCAGCTGCGCCACATTGCGCTGAGTGGCCGGGTGGCGCCACATCGCCTGGTTCATTGCCGGGGCAATCAGCTTGGGCGCTTCTGAGGCCAGGCAGAGCGTGGTGAGCAAATCATCAGCCATGCCGTGCACTAATCGAGCGATTAAGTCGGCCGTGGCTGGGGCGATGAGTACTACATCCGCCCAGCGGGCCAGCTCAATATGGCCCATGCCCGCTTCGGCTTCCGGGTCGAGTAAGGAGGTGCGCACCGGCTCACCGGAGAGCGCCTGCAGGGTGAGCGGCGTAATAAAGGCCTGAGCCCCATCGGTCATTACCACACGCACCTCGCAGCCCGCTTGCTTAAGCAGGCGCACAAGCAACGCGCTTTTGTAAGCAGCAATACCCGCGCTAACCCCGAGTAGCACCCGTTTTCCAGCGAGTGTTGAGGCAGCGGTGAAAGCGTTTGTCGGGGTGCTTGTTGTGTCAGCAACAGAAGCCATGTTCAGTCATCCGCATCAGCGTTCGTGAGGAGGCTTACCATACCACTGGCACCACCAATTTGGCATATTGAGGGGAAACAAGGGTAAGCTAGGTTTACTGAGGCAGGCCGCGTGATTGGGTTTGAAGGCGGTTTGCGTTAATTACCAAGGGCGGACAAAGCGGGAAGGTGCGATGGGAATCAATCACTGGCCAGAGGGTGAGCGGCCGCGGGAGAAATTATTAAACGCAGGTGCCCAGGCGCTTTCGGATGCGGAGTTGCTGGCGATTTTTTTGCGCGTCGGCGTACAGGGGCGCTCAGCGGTTGATTTGGCGAGGGATTTGCTCACAAGCTTTGGTGGCTTACGCCAACTGCTGGAGGCTGATCAAGCAAGTTTCTGCGCTGCCCATGGGCTAGGCACCGCTAAGTATGCCCAACTA
This sequence comes from Vreelandella maris, assembly GCF_013371085.1. Taxonomy (GTDB): domain Bacteria; phylum Pseudomonadota; class Gammaproteobacteria; order Pseudomonadales; family Halomonadaceae; genus Vreelandella; species Vreelandella maris. Next base: position 67,218 of record NZ_JABWCV010000004.1, read on the forward strand.
CAAGCTACGCTTGAGTTGTCGCGGCGCCATTTGGCTAGCCAGTTGGCGCGTGGCAATGCACTGACATCGCCTGCTTTGGTGCGCCACTACCTGAGTTCCCAGCTGCGCCATTTAGGCCATGAAGAGTTTGCCGTGCTTTTTTTGGATACACAGCACCGAATTATTCGCTATGAATCGCTGTTTCGCGGTACCCTAGACAGCGCATCTGTTTACCCCCGCGAAGTTGCCAAGCGCGCTTTAGAACTTAGTGCTGGCGCTGTTATCCTGGCTCACAATCACCCATCGGGTGTGGCAGAGCCAAGCGATGCTGATCGACGAATCACCGAACGCTTAAAAGACGCGCTCGCGCTGTTTGAAGTGCGCGTGTTGGACCATTTCGTAGTGGGGGATGGAGAAGTGGTCTCTTTTGCCGAGCGTGGCTGGCTATAAGCAGAATCAACGCGCAGTACATTGCGTGACACTATCTAAGTTAAGTGAGTAAAATGGCGCTTATTTAACCTTTTTAGTGGGTTTTGCTTGCTGCTAGTCGGGTGCTCTGGTATAAAGTGCCACCTTTAAACTTGGGTTGAATAACGGATTTGGATAAAGCTTGGCGGTTAACGGCGCCGACACCTTCCCTGCTCCGGTTTGCCCGACAGTTTTGAACACTCAGGTTCTTATATCCTGGCCAAGCAGTTGGAGGCTCTAATGTCCAAAGTATGTCAGGTTACCGGCAAGCGTCCGGTAACTGGAAATAACGTTTCACACTCCCAGCGTAAGACACGTCGTCGTTTCTTGCCAAACCTGCACACCCACCGTTTTTGGGTTGAGTCTGAAAACCGCTTCGTCAAGCTGCGCGTTTCCACTAAAGGAATGCGCATCATCGATAAGAAAGGTATCGACACAGTTTTGGTCGCTATTCGTAAGCGCGGCGACGCTATCTAAGTAAGCCTATTGGGAGAGTTGAACCATGCGCGATAAAATCAAGTTGGTGTCTAGTGCCGGTACTGGTCACTTCTACACCACTGATAAGAACAAGCGGAATACCCCGGATAAGTTCGAATTCAAGAAATTCGACCCGGTTGTCCGTAAGCACGTTATCTACAAGGAAGCCAAGATCAAGTAATCGCGTAAGCGATAATGATCGGTTTTCTCTGCAGGCGAACGTCTGTTCAAAAACCCGGCCCCAAGCCGGGTTTTTGCATGCATGCTTTTTATGCGCAGCATGCCTAGCGAATCCATCTTCATTAGGCTGTCATCACAAGCCGTTACGATGCTCAAATATGCCCGAACTGCCCGAAGTTGAAACCACCCGCCGAGGGATTGCGCCTTATATTGAAGGTCAGGAAGTCACCGAAGTGCTGGTGCGTCAGCCGCGGCTGCGCGTGCCCGTGCCGGATGACTTGGCCGAGCGGTTGGTGGGCGCACGCATTGGCGTATTGAAGCGGCGGGCAAAATATCTGCAGATTCCCATTCAGCCGGTTAGTGCGCTTGCAGATGATGCTAGTGCCACGCTGTTATGGCATTTGGGCATGTCGGGTAGCCTGCGTATTGCCCAGGTGGGGGATTTGCCTAAAAAGCATGACCATGTCGATGTGGTCACCGCTAACGGCTATGTGTTGCGTTATCACGACCCCCGTCGGTTTGGCTTTGTGGATTGGCAGGCCAAGGATGAAACGCTGGATAAGCGTCTTGCGCTTTTGGGGCCCGAGCCATTGTCTGATGCGTTTAATGGCAAGTGGCTTTACGCCCGCTCGCGCAACAAGCGTGTGGCAGTAAAGCCATTTCTGATGGACAACCAGGTAGTGGTGGGTGCCGGTAATATCTACGCCGCGGAAGCACTATTTATGGCGGGCATTGATCCGCGCCGTGCGGCAGGGAGAGTTTCTCGCGCTCGCTATGACGCTTTAGCCCTTGCTGTGAAAGAGGTGCTGGCGGCGGCGATTACCCAGGGTGGCACTACGCTGAGAGACTTTGTCAGCGGCCAGGGTGAGCCCGGCTACTTTGCTCAGCGGCTAAATGTTTACGGCCGCCACGGTCAGCCCTGTTTGCGCTGCGGCGCGGAGCTTCGCCGCATTACGCTTGGCCAGCGAGCCAGCGTGTTTTGCCCCGGTTGCCAACGCTAATGCCCGCCTATAAGTGCTAATGTTTTACTTAATTTTTACCTTGCCTTATTTTTGCTTTGTCTATGTTTTGAAGATCATGTTTTTAAGACCATGTTTTTTAAGGCAAGGTTTTAAAGACAAGGTTTTTAAAGACTAAGCTTTTTGGAGATTGCTGTGACCCAACGCCTGCGCCTGAATAAAAATGCTGACCGCCGCCTGAAAGCGGGCCATCTCTGGATCTACTCTAATGAAGTAGATATCAAAGAGACGCCGCTGAAAAACTTTGCGGCAGGCGAAACCGCCCTGGTAGAAGCCTCCAACGGAAAAGTCATGGCGGTGGCTTACGTTAATCCCCATTCGTTAATCGCTGCCCGCGTTATGTCGCGTGACCCTGAAATGCGCTTGGATCGTTCGCTGTTTGTGCACCGCTTTAACCAAGCGTTAGCACTACGTCAGCGTCTTTATGAGCAGCCGTATTACCGCTTGATTCACGGTGAAGGCGATTTGCTGCCAGGCTTGGTGATTGATCGTTTTGGCGATGTTCTCGTCGTGCAGCTCAATACCGCTGGCATGCAGGCGTTGGCGGATGAGATTGTTGATGCGCTGGAAAAAGTCATCAAGCCTGAAGTGATCGTTTTCCGTAACGATACCGGCGGTCGTCGTCAGGAGGGTCTCGAGGCCCACGTTGATGTTATCAAGGGCACGTTGCCTGACGAAGTGGTGCTGGAAGAGAACGGCGCACGTTTTGTCGTGCCGGTACTTAATGGCCAGAAAACCGGCTGGTTCTTCGATCACCGCGTTAATCGCGAATGGCTTAATCGCCAAGTGGCCGGTAAGCGCGTGCTGGATGTCTTCAGCTACGTGGGTGGCTGGGGCGTGCAGGCAGCCGTTCATGGCGCGAAAGAGGTGGTGTGCCTTGACTCTTCAGGCCCAGCGCTAGACCAGGTTGCACGCAACGCTGAGCTCAATGGCGTTCAGGAGAAAGTGGCTGTTAGCGAGGGGGATGCGTTTGAAGCCTTAGCAGCATTGAAGGCTGAGGGGGAGGAGTTTGATGTGGTCATTCTTGACCCGCCTGCGTTCATCAAAAAGCGTAAGGATATCCCTAACGGCGAGCGTGCCTATGCCCGCTTGAACCGCGAAGCCATGCGATTGCTGGGTCGCGACGGCCTGTTGATGTCCGCCTCCTGCTCAATGCACCTAGCGCCCGAGCGGTTGATGGATGTGGTGCGTGGCGCCGTTCGCCACCAGGACCGCCATGGTCAGGTGATTTTCCAGGGCCATCAAGGCCCCGATCACCCGGTGCATCCCGCTATTCCTGAGACGTCTTACCTGAAAGCGTTGGGAGTGCGCGTGTTCCGCGACTAATTCACACGAGAGTCAGGATAAAGAGGAGCCAAGGATGGAGTGGGCGCTGCCCGATCCTTTTGTGATCGATATCCGCGTCGCTGATGAGGCGATTGATGCTTATCAGCACGTTAACAACAGCGAGTACCTGCGCTGGGTTGAGCAGATTAGCTGGGCGCACTCTGAAGCGCTTGGCCTCTCGATTGAGCGTTACCGAGAGCTTGACCGTGCGATGGTGGTTCACCGGCATGAGCTGGATTACCTCGCGCCTGCTTTTGCAGGCGATGAGCTACAGTTGGCGACCTGGATTATCGATTGCGATGAACGGTTGAGTCTGACGCGGCGTTTTCAACTAGCGCGCACCAGCGATTCCAAAACACTGCTTTATGCCCGCACGCGCTTTGCCTGCGTGGCGCTCTCAACGGGGCGGCCCAAACGTTTGCCCGAGGAATATCGTCGCATTTATGGCGGCGCCGTTATCGTTGAGTAATTTAAAGTAGAGTGGAATTTTTCGTGCAGAACCGGCAATCGTTAGATTTTTCTCCTAAAAAACGCCTTAACCGGCGTTTTTTTTGTTTTGCTTTGCTGGGGTGGTGGTCAACGTTAGCTGTGCTGTAATTTGCTTAACAAGACGACTGACCTTTAAAAGCACAGGGAAAAAACCAATGAAAATCGCCGTCCCCAAAGAGATCAAAAATCACGAGTATCGTGTCGCGTTGACGCCCACTGGTGCGCGTGAGTTAGCCGGTCGTGGCCACCAGGTCAGCGTTCAAGCTAGTGCCGGTGAAGGCGCTGGCTTTACCGATGCCGATTACCAGGCCGCCGGTGCTCAGATCGAAGCCGATGTGGACACACTGTGGTGCAATGCCGAGCTAATCCTCAAGGTGAAAGAGCCCCAGCCTGACGAGGTGGCGCGGCTCACTCCGCAGCATACCCTGTTCACCTATCTTCATCTGGCCGCCGAAGAGCCCCTTACCCGTGGGTTGATGAAAAGCGGCGCCACCTGCATCGCCTATGAGACGATTACCGATGCCCGTGGCGGCTTACCACTACTCGCACCGATGAGCACCGTAGCGGGGCGAATGGCCGTTCAAGCCGGTGCCCATAGCCTGGAAAAAGCCCAGGGCGGTGCAGGCGTGCTGCTGCCCGGTGTGCCCGGTGTGGCGCCGGGGAAAGTGACGGTCATCGGTGGTGGCGTCGTCGGCGAAAACGCTGCTCGCATGGCATTGGGGTTAGGCGCAGAAGTCACCATTCTGGATAAATCTCTGGCGCGGCTGGAAGTGCTGGATGACCGCTATCAGGGACGCATCAAAACGGTTTATTCCACCGCCGATGCACTTGAAACGGCCACCCGTGAGTCGGATATGATTATTGGCGCGGTGCTGGTGCCCGGCGCCGCTGCGCCTAAGTTGATCACTCGTCGCATGCTAGCCGATATGAAGCCCGGCAGTGTACTGGTCGATGTGGCGATTGATCAGGGCGGCTGCTTTGAAACCAGTAAGCCCACTACCCATGCCGAACCGACCTATATCGTTGATGGCATTGTTCACTACTGTGTCGCCAATATGCCCGGCGCCGTGGCCCGTACCTCTACCCAGGGGCTGACTAACGCCACGCTGCCCTTCGTGCTTGCCCTGGCGGATAAAGGCTGGCAGCAGGCGCTACGTGACGACCCGCACTTCCTGCCCGGTCTTAATGTGCATGCTGGTCAAGTTACTTATCAAGCCGTGGCAGACGCCTTTGGGCTGGAAAGTAGTGATCCCGCGAGTGTTGTTGGAGGCTAATAAATACGCAGTCGTTGGCGCTACCATTGGCTTAATAGTGTGGCGGAAGTTCATCCTCGGGGCGTTGGCCGCCCTGGGGTTCGCTTGCTTGAAGTGCTTGATGCTGCTCGCGCAGGCGTTCGCGCATCAGCCCACTCAACTGCTCCAGTTTTTCCAGGCGGCGCTCCTGCTGAATCACCGCTTGGTCCAGCGTGTCCAGCCAGTGTTCTTGATGCGCTAAGCGGCTTTCTAAAGATTCCACAAGCTGGGTTAGCTCGGCAGGCGATAATTCGTGGGTCATGATAACATTGCAACCTTATGTAGTAGTATGCCAGTACTATTGGGAATGGGCCTGATAGTGCGGGTATTGTCCTTCGTCTGTTACCCATACAACAAGAGAGCTTTTATTGTCTATGAACCCAAAAGTTGTGTTTCGCTGTTTCTTAATCAGTGTATTACTTGCCGCCCCCACGCCACTTCTGTTGGCGGGGATTGTTCGTTTAACCAATAGTGCCCTCGCCGAGCAATTAATGGAGGTGTTGGCAGACAGTAGCGGTGTCTATATTGCTGTTGCTATCGGATGTTTTATTGTTCTGTGTATTGGCACATTAGCGTCTGCCGCTTTTGCGCCCTCAGTAGTGGTGGCGTCTGATGTGGTAGCGCGTCCTAAGCCTGCATCGCGCCAGCCTCAAGCGGCTGCTCCCATGGACGATGATGAGGAAGAAGACATCATCGACCCCAATGATGGCCGTGAAGAGGGCGAAGTGAAGTGGTTCAATACTAACAAAGGCTATGGTTTTATTACCCGCGATAATGGTGAAGATGTTTTTGTACACTTTCGCGCCATTCGCGGCCGTGGCCCGCGTATGTTAGCTGAAGGCCAAATTGTGCGTTATCACGTGATAAAAAATGAGCGTGGTTTGCAGGCCGACGATGTGAGTATTATTGAGTAAGCTTAACGGCTAGCTAAATTGATCGTAGGATAGTAAACGACCCCGCTTCGGCGGGGTCGTTTACGTTATAGGGTCTGTTAACGGCCCGAATCAGGCCACTCTATGGCTCCCTCTTTACCGCCTGGAAGCACTTGCCAGAAGCGGTCAGGGTCATCGCCGGGGTTCCAGCCGCCCAATGAGCATCGTACCTCGGTCTGAAGCGCCTCTGCGGCTTGCTGAGCGCACTCTTGGTCAGTCATCCAAGGGGTATGGTTGCTATCAAACCATAGGCTGGCAAAGCCATCGGCGGCTTTATCGACCAGTAATACCGGCACACAGTCGCCCTGATACTGACCTCGGGTTTGCCATTTGCCTTTGCCTGCCGGGCTGAGCGGCGGTGCGATTAGCGTGCTTTTTAGCCACTCATTGAGCGCCTCCAGCGAAACGCTAGCCAGGTAGATTTCTATATCGGGATAACGCTCCATCATACGTTTACCTCGCCGGAGACGAGCAGCGCCTGCAGCGTCGCTTCGTAAATCCGGCTTAAGTCGTCGAGGTCGCTAGCGCGAACGCGCTCATTGACCTTGTGGATGGTGTCGTTCAGCGGGCCTAGCTCGACCACCTGAGCGCCCAGAGTAGCAATGAAGCGGCCATCTGAGGTGCCGCCGCTGGTAGAAAGCGCTGGACGCTCGCCAGTCACCGCTTCAACGCCTTTGATGGCGGCATCGACAAGCTCGCCCTCGGCGGTCAGGAAAGGCTCGCCGTTAAGCGTCCAGTCTATCTGATACTCCAGGCCATGCTGAGCAAGAATGGTTTCCGTGCGCGCTTTGAGCTCTTCATGAGTCACTTCGGTTGAGAAGCGAAAATTAAACACCACTTCGACATCGCCAGGAATCACATTAGTGGCTCCGGTGCCTGCACGCAGGTTAGAAATCTGAAAACTGGTGGCAGGGAAGAAATCGTTGCCCGCGTCCCAATGCTCATTGACCAGCGCGTCGAGTGCTGGCATCGCTTGATGGATAGGGTTGCGCGCTAAATGCGGATAGGCCACGTGGCCTTGTACGCCCTTGATGTGTAGCGTGGCACCAAGCGACCCGCGACGACCGTTTTTGATTACATCACCCAGCCGATCGGTGGACGAAGGCTCGCCGACAATACAGTAATCAAGGCGTTCATTGCGCTCACGCAGATGCTCAACCACCGCGCGGGTGCCGTCGACCGCTGGGCCTTCTTCGTCGGAAGTGATCAGAAAGGCAATGCGGCCGTCGTGCTCTGGATGATTCGCGACAAAGCGTTCAACGGCGGTCAGCATGGAAGCGAGGCTGCCTTTCATATCGGCAGCGCCACGCCCGCACAGCATTCCCTCTGCGTCGATGCAGGGCTCGAACGGGGGGGACTGCCAGTTGATATAGGGGCCGCTGGGCACCACATCGGTGTGGCCCGCGAAAGCCACGACAGGGCCGTGATGACCGCGCACTGCCCAAAAATTCTTTACATCGCCAAAGGGCAGCCGCTCAACATTGAAACCGAGCGCTGTTAAACGCTCGATCATGAGTTCCTGGCAACCTTCGTCGTCCGGCGTTACCGAGGCTCGGCTGAGCAGCTCAAAGGCAAGTTGTAGCGTCGGCGACAGCGCTTCAGGCTCAGTTGTGGGCATGCAACGCCTCGTTCAGAGCGATGGCACTTTTGTTGGTCAGGCACTCAATGCGACCGTTCTGCGAGTTGCGGCGCCACAGCTGATCGTCTTGGCCTGCTAGCTCCCGAGCGGCAACGGTGTTCACTTCCTGCCCCTGGTCATCAAGCAGCGTCACTTTGGAGCCAGCGGTGATATAAAGCCCTGCTTCCACCGTGCAGCGGTCGCCCAGCGGTATACCGATGCCCGCGTTGGCGCCGATTAAGCAGCCTTCGCCGACTTTAATGACGATATTGCCGCCGCCGGAGAGGGTGCCCATGGTCGAGCAGCCGCCGCCGAGGTCTGAACCTTTGCCGACCATCACACCCGCCGAAATGCGGCCTTCGATCATACCCGGGCCTTCGGCGCCTGCATTGAAGTTGACGAAGCCTTCGTGCATCACTGTGGTGCCTTCGCCCAAGTAAGCGCCCAGGCGCACGCGGGCAGTGTCGCCGATGCGGATACCGGTAGGCACCACGTAGTCGGTCATTTTGGGGAATTTGTCGACGCAGTCCACGGAGAGCGCACGCCCCGCCATGCGCGCCTTCAAACGGCGTGCAGGCAGCTCTTCAATATCGATCGCGCCTTCATTGGTCCAGGCAATATTACGCAACAGACCAAACATGCCAGTCAGATCCAGCCCGTGGGGCTTCACTAAACGGTGGGAAAGCAGGTGGAGCTTGAGATACACCTCGGGGGCAGTCTGTGGTGGCTGATCGGTGTCCAAAAACATGGCCACCAGCGGGCGCTGGCTAGCGGAAAGCGCTTCAGCAAGCTCTGCCTGGGCGGTGTGGCCAGCGGCCTCTAAGGCTTTTGCCAGGCGTGTGCAGTCTTCCGGCAAAAAGCTAATCGCCGCGTTGCCTTGCGGCGCATCCAGCGCTTGCTGAGCAGCGGCTACCAAGCTCGCATCGGGGTTGAACAGCGGTGCCGGGTAGTAGATTTCTAGCCAATCACCTTGAGTATTTTGGGTGCCAATTCCAAGCGCAAAGCTCAGCATAAGAGAGTGTCCTTTAGTAATGAGTAGTGGAGAATGAAAAATGAGTACGGCTAGCGGTTAACCGCTTAGCTTGTCGTAATCGCCGTCGCGGTAGCCAATCAGGATGGTTGAGTCGTCTACTTCCAGTAGCGGCCGCTTCAGTAGCGTGGGATGTTTCACCAGTATCTGGCGGGCAGACGTATCAAAGGCGTCTTTCTCTTCTTGAGGGAGGTCGCGCCAGGTTTTGCTACGCTTGTTGACGGCATCGACAAGCGGTACACGTTCTAAAATGTGCTCAAGCAGACCCGCCGAAAGACCATCTTTGCGCAGGTCGTAGGTCTTGAACGCAATACCTTTGCCTTCCAAGGCTTTTCGCGCCTTACGGCAGGTGTCGCAGGTATTAATAATATAGAGCGTCAGCATACAGCCTCCATGAAGCAAAGCGTTATCGCGGTTAACCGCACTCAATAAGATGACGAATACGCTGTGCCGCTTCCAGCGTAGGCGCCAATTCGGCCACCAGCGCTAATCGCACACGCCCTGCGCCAGGGTTAATGCCGTGTGCCCCCGTGCGCCCCATTAAGCTGCCGGGTAATACGCTTACATGTTGCTCGGCAAACAGGCGCTGGGTGAAAGCAATATCATCGCCGCCCGGTACTGCAGGCCAGAGATAGAAACTGGCTTGAGGCGCTGGGAAGCTCATGACAGGCGCAAGCACATCGGTCACCGCGCTAAATTTTTCCCGGTAGGCGTCGCGGTTAGCGCGCACGTGCTGCTCATCCTGCCAGGCAGCAATAGACGCGTGCTGAATGGGTAGCGACATGGCGCAGCCGTGGTAGGTGCGGTAACGCTTGAAGGGGGTTAGCAGGGCTGCGTCGCCCGCCACAAAACCCGAGCGCAGGCCGGGCAAGTTAGAACGTTTGGAGAGCGAGTGAAATACCACGCAACGCCGATAATTGTCACGGCCCAGTTCGGCGCAGGCTTGTAATAGGCCGGGCGGTGGGGCGGTCTCGTCCAGGTACAGCTCCGAATAGCACTCGTCTGACGCGATGATGAAATCATGCTCATCGGCCAGAGCAATGAGTTGCTTGAACTCTTCAATGGGCGTGACGGCCCCGGTGGGGTTGCCCGGTGAGCAGATAAATACGATCTGCACTTCACGCCATGTCTCGGCGGACACAGCGTTAACGTCAGGTCGAAATTTGTTCTCAGCGGTGCAGTCTAGATAGAGCGGTTCACCGCCTGCCAAGAGCGCCGCGCCTTCGTAAATCTGATAAAAAGGATTGGGTACCGCGACTTTCGCCGGGCGTGTGCGATCCAAGGCTGCCTGCACAAAGGCAAAAATCGCTTCCCGAGTGCCGTTGACCGGAACGACATGCTGTTCGCTGTCGAGGTCGCGTAGCTGAAAGCGCTGCGTTGCCCAGTTAGCGATGGCTTCACGAAGCGTTGGCAGGCCGTTGGTGGCCGGGTAGCGGGCCATTTCCAATTGGTGCGCTACTAGGGCATCAAGCGCTGCTGGGTAGGGCGCGTGCTGGGGTTCGCCAATGGTCAGCGGTATATGGGCGAGCTCGGTAGGCGGGGTGAGCGTCGCCTTTAGCGCCGCCAGCTTTTCAAACGGGTAGGGATGCAGGGCGTCGAGATCGGCGTTCATGATATGTCCGTTAATGGCTGGCTGGCGTAAGGCGACGATTATAGGCAAGCCCCGGTGCAGGCTCAAACCCAACCGGGGTTGCAAAGAGACTTAAACCCCTAACACTTCAATCAAACGTTCGCGCAGCTGCTGCTGGCGCTCGGGGTCGGTCAGCGGTTCGCCAGCCTTGGTGGTAATGAAAAAGACGTCTTCCACCCGCTCGCCGAGGGTGGCGATTTTCGCCGCTGAAAGCGAGATATCCTGCTCCATAAAGATTCGACCTACGCGAGCCAACAGGCCGGGGCGGTCGGGGGCCGTTAGTTCCAGCATGGTGCGCTCATTAGCCGGGTCCTGCTCAATCAGTACTTCCGTGGGTACCTTGAAATGCTTTAGCTGGCGCGGTGTGTGGCGCGTGACGATATCTGGATAGTCATCGGGGTCATCGAGCTCTTCGACTAAGTGTTGGCGCATTTCTTCGATGTGCGCAGGGTCGCGAATCGGTTGGCCATGGCTGTCGAGCACAATAAAGGTATTTAGCGTCCAGTCGTTGTGGGAAGTGGCGATGCGTGCGTCGTGGATCGATAGCCCCAGCTGCTCCATGGCGGCGGCAGTGGCGGCGAACAGATCATCCACCGAGCGGGTATGGATAAACACCTTGGTGCCGCCTTCGGCCATGTCGGCGGTGGGGGCGCTGATCAGCACCAGTGGCAGCGGCGACTGGTTGTGGTTCAGGATGCCTTGGGTCTGCCAGACAATCTCGCTGGGCGCATACTGGAGAAAGTAGTCCTCTCCGAGGGATTCCCAGAGCTCGTCGATTTGTGCCCGGTTGACGCCGATGGTTTGCAGCAGCGAGCGCGCCTCGGTGCGCGTTTCGCGTACCCAGTCATCTCTGTCGGGTGGATTGTTCAGGCCGCGGCGCAGAGCACGCTTGGTCTCGGCATGCAGCTGGCGTAGCAGTGTCGCCCGCCAGCCGTTCCATAGCGTTGGATTGGTCGCGTTGATATCGGCAACGGTGAGCACATACAGGTAATCCAGGCGGGTTTCGTTACGCACCACCAGGGCAAAATCGCGAATCACGTCGGGGTCGCTAATATCGCGCTTTTGCGCGGTCATCGACATCAGCAGGTGGTGCTCCACCAGCCAGCTGACCAAGTTCGTATCGTGAGGCGAAACGTGATGCCGCTGGCAGAACTGTTCAACGTCCCGGGCGCCAATTTCCGAGTGGTCACCGCCACGGCCCTTGCCGATATCGTGAAATAGCCCGGCAATCCACAGCAGGTCCAGCTTGGGAAGCTGTTGCATCAGCGCTGCCGCCACGGGGAAGTCGCCTTTCGCTTCCGGCTTACGGAAGCCGTGCAGAAACTTGAGCAGCCGCAGCGTGTGGGCATCGACGGTATAGATATGAAACAGGTCGTGCTGCATCAGCCCCACGGCGCGGCCAAACTCGGGCAGATACTTGCCCAAAATGCCGTAGCGGTTCATGCGGCGAAGCTGGCGCGGTACGTTGCCAGGGGCGCGCATAATGGCCATAAACAGCCGCTGGTGGCGCGGGTCTTCCCGGTAGTGGTCGTCAATTTGGTGGCGATGATCACGGATCAGCCGGATGGTATCGGCGCGTACCCCTTCGATCTCGGGGTGTTTGGCCATCAACAGAAACAGCTCCAACATCGCTGCCGGTCGCTCGCGGAACAGGCTGCGCGAGCGTACTTGAATATAACCGCCCTTAGTTTCAAAGCGCTCGTTCAATTTAACGGTGGTCAGTGCCTCCTTGCCGCGCAGGATGACTTCGTCAAAATGCTGCAGCAGCATATCGTTAAGGCCCGCTAGCGCGGTGACATGGCGGTAGTAGCGCTTCATAAACTGCTCAACCGCCAAGCGCTCGGGCGTATCGCGGAAACCAAACATTTCGGCAATGGTGCGCTGGTGATCAAACAGCAGGCGGTCTTCGGCGCGGTCGGTGAGCATATGCAGGGCGTAGCGCACTTGCCATAAAAATGCCTGCCCCTGGCTCAAAATGCGCAGTTCGGCGTCGTTCATAAAGCCGTTAGCGACGATGTCGGTGTACTGTTCGGTGCCAAAGTGGCGTTTGGCTACCCAGCCGATCATCTGAATATCGCGCAATCCACCGGGAGAGCTTTTGAGGTTGGGCTCCAGGTGATACTCGGAGTTGTTGTAGCGGTAGTGACGAGCAATCTGCTCCTGCCACTTGGCCTCAAAGAAGCGGTCGGCGGGCCAAATGTGCTCGGCGCTAAGGCGCTCGCGCATGGCTTCACGCAATGCCTCCGGCCCCGCGATCAAACGTGATTCGAGCAGGTTGGTAATCACGGTCACGTCCGCTTCGGCTTCCCGTTCGCAGTCGTTGAGCGAGCGTACGCTGTGACCTATCTCCAGGCCAATATCCCACAAAAACGTGATAAAGGCGGTGAGCGGTTCGCGGTAGGCGGTGTCGTCGTCCTGCTCCAGCAACAGCAGCAGGTCAATGTCGGAGTGTGGGTGCAGCTCGCCCCGGCCATAACCGCCGACTGCGACCAACGCGATGCCGTCATCGGGCCACTCATGCTGCGCCCAGGCAATGGCAAGCAACTGATCGAGATACCAGGCGCGGCCGCGCACCAGGTCCCGAATATCCGCACCGGCGCGAAACTGATCGTCGAAGCGCGCTTGTAGTTCGCGCAGCGCAGCTTTGAAAGGGGCGACTGGGGAGCGCGAGCCAGCAAGCTCGGTGCGAAATAGGTCTAAATCGAAAAGCGAGGTGTCCGGTTCAAACCGGTAGTGGTGAAGAAGCATTAGTTGTTCAAGAAACTGAAGTCTTCGTCGCGACGCGCGGTCAGCACTTCAACACCAGATTCAGTCACCAGCAGCGTGTGTTCCCACTGGGCGGAGAGACTACGATCCTTGGTGACGGCGGTCCAGCCATCGCGCAGTACCTTGGTTTTATAGTCACCGACATTAATCATCGGTTCGATGGTGAAGCACATGCCAGCAGCAAGCTTGATGTCGGCATCCGGCGCGTAGCCGTCATAGTGCAAAAACTGCGGCTCTTCGTGGAAATCAGCACCGATGCCATGGCCGCAGAAGTCGCGCACCACCGAATAGCCATGCTCTTCGGCATGCTTTTGGATCACTCGAGCCAGTTCGGAAAGGCGTACACCAGGCTTCACCAGTTCAATGCTCTTGTACAGGCACTCCTGGGTGATGCGACACAGCCGTTCGCCCTGAATAGTCTCGCCCACCACGAACATCACGCTGGAGTCGCCGTGATAGCCGTGCTTGGTCTTGACGGTGATATCCAGGTTCATGATGTCGCCGTTTTTGAGCTTCTTGGCGTCATCGGGAATGCCATGGCACACCACATGGTTAATGGATGTACAGGTTGCCTTGGGAAAACCGTGGTAGTTCAGCGGCGCCGGGGCCGACCCCAGTTCGTTAACGATATAGTCGTGGCAAAGACGGTCGATTTCCCCCGTGCTGACCCCTGCCTGGACATGTGGGGTGATCATTTCGATAACGCTAGCCGCTTGGCGCCCGGCTTCGCGCATGTGTTCGATTTCAGAATGCGTCTTGATAGGAACGTTCATGAATACTCGATATGGATTCAGAATGGAAAAATTGAATGGCGCAATTTAAGACCGTCAAACGGGGTGCGACTTCATCTTGGCAATGATCTATGGTATAAAGCCGCGCGCTTTCCTGCAATCGTGATTCCAAGCTTCTTAGCTGGGAAAGACGGCAGTAGGGCAGGGCGATGAATCCGCAGCATGCTCATTAAAGAGCACACTGCTTGTTTGATCACTAAAAACATCAAGCCTTAAAAACACACATGCACCGGCACATGGTCCCGGGTGCCGCTGGCAGCGTTTAACGCGGTCAACGGTCGGATCCATGGGGTGCGTGGAGGCCTAACCCGAGTTTGAGGAGTTTTACCATGTCTCACGTTAATATGCGTGACCTGCTCAAAGCAGGCGCTCACTTCGGTCACCAGACCAAGTACTGGAACCCGAAGATGAGCAAGTTTATCTTCGGCGCGCGCAACAAGATTCACATCATCAACCTCGAGCACACCCTTCCGGCGCTGAACGAAGCGATCGATGTGGTCGAGAAGATGGCGGCATCCAACAACAAAATTTTGTTTGTTGGCACCAAGCGCAGCGCAAGCAAGGTAATTAAAGAAGAAGCGAACCGTGCAGGTCAGCACTTCGTCAACCATCGTTGGTTAGGCGGCATGTTGACTAACTTCAAGACCATCCGTCAGTCGATTAAGCGTCTGCGCGATCTTGAAACCATGCGCGAAGACGGCACGTTCGAGAAGCTGACCAAAAAAGAAGTTCTGGTAGCAACTCGCGAGCAAGAAAAGCTTGAGCGTTCTATCGGCGGTATCAAGAACATGGGCGGCCTGCCGGACGCACTGTTCGTGATCGACGTTGACCACGAGCGCATCGCGATCAACGAAGCCAACAAACTGGGTATCCCGGTTATCGGCGTGGTGGACACTAACTCCAACCCGGATGGCGTTGATTACGTAATCCCAGGCAACGATGACTCCATCCGCGCTATCCAGATCTACGTTAAAGCGATTGCGGATGCGTGTGGTCGTGCCAAAGAAGGCAACGCGCAAGAGTTCGTTGAAGTGACCGAAGAGGCCGCTACAGCTGAAGACAACACTGCCGCTGAGTAAATGCAGCAGTGGGTGCGGTAAGTAGAAGTGCCGCATCAAGATAAAGGGGGCTATGCCCCCTTTTTCCCGCAACAGATGAACTGTCTGAGCGGACGAATTTGCCGGCACTCAATACCGGCCCCGCAATACAGAGAGACATAGGGCAGTGTGATACATGATGGTCATTTATCATGCCTATACTCTGTGTTGCGTTTAACTCTCATAGAACCATTTCAGAGGTGAATTCTCATGGCAGCTATCAGCGCCTCTCAGGTCAAGGAACTTCGCGAACGTACCGGTCTCGGCATGATGGAGTGTAAAAAAGCACTCACCGAAACCGACGGTGATATCGAAGTTGCGATTGAAAACCTGCGTAAAAGCTCAGGCCTAAAAGCGGCTAAGAAAGCCGACCGCATCGCCGCCGAAGGTGTTGTGGTAACGCGTGTAGCGGAAGACGGTAGCTACGGCGTAATGGTCGAAATCAACTCCGAGACTGACTTTGTTGCTCGTGATGACAACTTCATCGCGTTTGCTGACAAGATCGCCGGTGCTTTCTTCACTGCTAAAAGTGAAGATGTTGCCGCTGTTATGGCGGGCGATCTGGAAACAGCGCGCGAGCAGCTGGTTCAAAAAATCGGTGAGAACATTGGCGTGCGTCGTGCCGTCGTTGTTAACGCTGCTGACGGTGGCTTAGTGGGTGAATACGTCCACGGTGGTCGCATTGGCGTTTTGACCGTGCTGACCGGTGGCTCATCAGAAGTTGCGAAAGATGTGGCCATGCACGTGGCGGCGATCAATCCCTCTGTTGCCCATCCGGAAAACATGCCTCAGGAAGAGCTGGACGCTGAAAAAGCGATTATCCTGGCGCAGCCGGACATGGCTGGCAAGCCGGAGCAGATCGCTGAGAAGATGGTTCAGGGCCGCTTGAAAAAGTACCTGGCTGAAAACAGCCTGACCGAGCAGCCGTTTGTAAAAGATCCGAACCAAACCGTTGCTGAGTTCGTCAAAGCGGCGGGTGGCGAAGTGGTTGGTTTCACTCGCTTTGAAGTGGGCGAAGGCATTGAGAAAGAAGAAGTCGATTTCGCCAAGGAAGTTATGGAACAGGCTGGCCGTCGCTGAGGTCAGAGGTTTCAGAAAGAAGATGGCGTGCGCGCGAGCGCACGCCTTCGCGTATCCGGCCTCTGTATAATCGATGCTAGTATAACCGGCTCTTTTTTATCGGTTTTATATATTATCAGTTTTATGCATAGGGGCTGCCCCGCCTGCCTGTGTTCAGGTCTGCCTCAGGAGAGATGCCATGTCACGTGATGTTCAAGAGCCTACCCCCCACGTAGCACCCAGCAAAGGCACTGCTGAGAGTTCGAAGTCAAAATACAAGCGTATTTTGCTCAAGCTTTCTGGCGAAGCGTTGATGGGTGAACACGATTTTGGGATTGACCCCAAGGTGCTTGACCGCATGGCGCTGGAAATAGGTCAGCTAGTTGGCATTGGGGTGCAAGTCGGTATCGTGATTGGTGGTGGCAACTTGTTCCGCGGTGCAGCACTCAATGAAGCTGGCATGGATCGCGTCACGGGTGACCATATGGGCATGTTAGCCACCGTGATGAACGCGTTGGCGATGCGCGACGCCTTAGAGCGCTCCAATATCCGTTCGCGGGTGATGTCTGCTATTCCGATGAGCGGCGTGGTAGAACATTATGACCGCCGAACCGCTATTCGTTACTTAACCTCCGGGGACGTGGTGCTGTTCTCTGCAGGGACGGGTAACCCCTTCTTCACCACCGATTCGGCTGCCTGTTTACGCGGCATTGAAGTGGACGCAGACGTGGTCATCAAAGCGACCAAAGTGGATGGCGTCTACAATAAAGACCCGGTAAAACACCCAGATGCTGTGAAGTATGACCAGCTCTCTTACGATGACGCCCTGGATCAAAAGTTGGGCGTGATGGATTTGACCGCAATCTGCCTGGTACGTGACCATAATATGCCGGTGCGGGTATTTGATATGAATAAGCCTGGTGCTCTACTGAATATGGTAGTAGGGGGCAAGGAAGGCACGCTGATATACAGAGGGTAATGACGTGATTAACGATATTAAGAAAGATGCCGAATCGCGCATGAAAAAAAGCGTTGAGGCGCTGCATAGTAACTTCAACAAGATTCGTACCGGCCGTGCTCACCCGAGTATTTTAGACGCCGTTACGGTGGAGTATTACGGCAGCCAGGTGCCGCTTAGCCAAGTGGCGTCGGTTAATGTTGAAGATGCTCGCACGCTGAGTATTGTGCCGTGGGAGCAGGGTATGGTGCCTAAAATTGAAAAGGCCATCATGACCTCTGACCTTGGCTTGAACCCGGCCAGCGCTGGTACGGTGATTCGGGTGCCGATGCCGATGCTCACCGAAGAAACCCGCAAAGGTTACATTAAACAAGCACGTAGCGAAGCCGAAAATGCTCGCGTTGCGGTGCGTAATGTACGTCGTGATGCCAACGGTGATTTCAAGTCGTTATTGAAAGATAAAGACATTACCGAAGACGATCAGCGTGAAGGTGAAGACGCCATCCAAAAGCTGACCGACAAGTATATTGCTGAGATCGATAAAGCGCTGGTCGCTAAAGAGCAGGATTTAATGCAGGTATAAACCTGCGATTTATGCAGCCACGGGCAGCTTATGCTGCCCGTTTTGCCACACTTTGGCTGGTTTTTTTATGACTGATCTTTGGTGCGAGAAACCATGACGTCACCGCAGCTTCCTGAAGAACAGCAGGACGAGACCGGTGCGCTGTCTCAGGCCGGGGAGGCGCCACCGGCACACGTTGCTATCATTATGGATGGTAATAATCGCTGGGCGCGCGCGCGTGGACTTTCAGGCGTACGTGGGCACCGCGCGGGTGTAGAAACGGTTCGTGCAGTGATACAGCGTGCCGCCGAGCGCGAGGTGAAAACGCTGAGTCTGTTTGCCTTCTCCAGCGAAAATTGGAAGCGCCCCGCCGCAGAAGTTAATGCGTTGATGGAGCTGTTTTTGATGGCGCTTAAGCGTGAAGTCAAAAAGCTCAACGAGCGCAATGTTCGCCTCTCGATTATTGGCGAACAGCGCGGTTTCTCCCATGCGATACAAAAGCATATTCAGCGTGCTGAAGCGTTAACCGCACAGAATACGGGCATGCACTTGGTGATTGCCGCCAACTATGGTGGCCAATGGGACATTGCCCGCGCGGCGCGCGCCCTGGCCGAGCAAGTCGCGGCAGGCGATTTGGCACCGTCGGATATTGACGAAGCTTGCTTTGATAAAGCGATGGGGGTTGATAATGTGCCGCCCATCGATCTGTGTATTCGCACCAGTGGTGAGCAGCGGCTATCTAATTTTATGCTTTGGCAAATGGCCTATGCCGAGCTGCATTTTTCACCGCTGCTATGGCCTGATTTCGGTGCTGATGCGTTTGATGCGGCATTAAACGACTTCTGTCAGCGCCGTCGTCGCTTTGGTATGACGGACGAACAAATAGAGGCGCAAGGTGCTTAAACAGCGGATTATCACCGCAGCCTGGCTAGCACCGCTGGTGTTGGCTGGCCTGTTTGGATTGGACGGTGTCGCCTTTGCGCTGTTTACGGCGCTGATTGTGCTGCTCGGCACCTGGGAGTGGGCCAATTTAGCCGGTATCACCCGCACAGCGCAGCGTGCTCAACTAGTGGCCGGTATGGCGGCGTTAATGCTGATGATGTGGCTAATAGATGCCGCAACCTCTGCATGGCCGCTTTGGCTGGCCGCTGCAGGTTGGCTAATCAATCTTTACTGGGTGACCCACTACCCTGCCGCTGGTCAGCAGTGGCAAGCTACCTCGCGACGACTGGCGATGGGCCTTTGGGTGCTATTGCCTTGTTGGGTCGGTTTTAACGTGCTGCGTGAGAGCGGTATGGCGTGGCTGTTGTTTGTGCTGTTGCTGGTGTGGTGTGCAGATATCGGCGCCTACTTTGTAGGTCGCAACTGGGGTAAGCGCAAACTGGCACCTCGCGTCAGTCCTGGTAAATCCTGGGAGGGCGTGTACGGCGGCTTAGCAGCGACGGCTATTCTGGCCGTTGTGTTTGCCGTGTGGCTATCACTGGGTATGGCCAGTAGCCTCACGCTTATCCTCGTGACAGCAGTCGTCACCTTGACCTCTGTGCTTGGGGATCTGCTGGAGAGCATGCTTAAACGTCACCGCAATATCAAAGATTCAAGCCAACTGCTGCCAGGCCACGGCGGGGTGCTGGATCGCATCGATAGCCTGACAGCGGCGATTCCGCTATTTGCGCTGTTTTATCTTGAAGTGCTTATGCCGATGCTGGTTCAGGGGCAGTCGCTATGAGCCAACGGCAGCATCCGCAAACTAAACCATCTACGCAGCGTGTGACGGTGCTTGGATCAACAGGCTCCATCGGCACTAGCACGCTGGATGTAATCGGTCGTCATCCCGACCGCTATAGCGTCCATGCGCTTACCGCGCATACTTCAAAAGAGTCCCTGTTAGCCCAGTGTTTAACGCACCGTCCTGCAGTGGCCGTGTTGGATGATGAGGCCGATGCAGCTTGGCTACGCCAAGAGCTCAGACGTGCGGGTCTGCCAACCGAGGTGAACGCAGGGCCAGAGGCGCTGTGTGAGGTTGCTCGTGACGCTAGTGTAGATTGCGTGATGGCGGCTATCGTGGGTGCAGCAGGCTTGCTGCCTGCACTGGCCGCCGCCGAAGCGGGCAAGCGCGTGTTGCTGGCCAATAAAGAGGCACTGGTGATGAGCGGCGCATTGTTTATGGACGCTGTTTCGCATTCAGGTGCGACGCTGTTACCGATTGATTCCGAACATAACGCCATTTACCAGTGTCTACCAGCAGAACATCGCGGTGGCTTGGCGCGCCACGGCATTAGCCAATTGCTGCTAACGGCCTCCGGCGGGCCCTTTCGTACCTGGAGCCAGGCTGATATTAATAACGTCACCCCCGAGCAAGCCTGCGCTCATCCAAACTGGTCAATGGGGCGTAAAATCTCCGTTGATAGCGCCACGATGATGAACAAAGGACTGGAGCTCATTGAAGCCTGCTGGCTGTTTGATGCGACGCCTGAGCAGATCCAGGTGGTGGTGCACCCACAAAGCGTGATTCACTCCATGGCGGCGTATCATGATGGCTCGGTGATTGCGCAGCTAGGTAATCCCGATATGCGCACACCCATCGCCTATGGGTTAGCGTGGCCTGAACGTATTGACGCTGGGGTCGAAACACTGGATCTTTTTCAGGTGGCGCGGCTAGATTTTGAAGCCCCCGATGAAGTCCGTTTCCCTTGTTTGGGGCTCGCCCGTGAAGCAATGCAGCAGGGCGGTATGGCGCCGGTA
The DNA here is from genome assembly GCF_013371085.1 of Vreelandella maris. Taxonomy (GTDB): domain Bacteria; phylum Pseudomonadota; class Gammaproteobacteria; order Pseudomonadales; family Halomonadaceae; genus Vreelandella; species Vreelandella maris. The sequence continues at coordinate 87,633 of NZ_JABWCV010000004.1, forward strand.
GTACTGAACGCGGCTAATGAAATAGCGGTTGATGCTTTTCTACAGCGTCAGCTCCGTTTTACGGCGATTGGACAACTGGTGGCCGAGATCTTATCGCGCCCCTATGAAGGGCGGGTCGACAGCCTTGAAAGCGTTTTAGCAACCGATCAATGGGCGCGACAGCAGGCGTTGGAACTGGTAACAAGGTGGTCCGCTTAAGCATTCGCTGGGCTGGTCGTTAAGCGCGGGTCGTTAAGGAGTGCAGTGTGGGCCTGATACAGAATATTTTAGCGGTCATTGTGGTGCTGGGCCTGTTGGTAACCTTTCACGAGTTTGGTCACTTTTGGGTGGCGAGACGCTGTGGCGTCAAAGTGCTGCGTTTTTCGGTAGGCTTTGGCAAACCGCTATGGTCACGTGTTGACCGTCAAGGCACGGAATATGCGATAGCCGCGATTCCGCTGGGCGGCTATGTCAAAATGCTCGATGAGCGAGAGGCGCGGGTACCCGAAGATCAGCTCGATCAGGCATTTAATCGCAAGACTGTATGGCAGCGCATTGCTATTGTGGCCGCGGGTCCAATCGCTAACTTTCTGTTGGCGATTGTTGCCTACTGGGCACTGTTTGTCGCGGGGACTACGGTGGTTTCGCCGATGGTGGGCAGTGTTGCGCCTAATTCACCAGCGGCGGAAGCAGGGCTGACTCATGGTGATGAAATTGTTGCCATTCAGGGCGATGAGATACGCTCTTGGGAAGAATTAAATCTAAAACTAGTTTCCATTATTGGTTTTAGTGGTGGGCTGGAAATTGACGCGCGCTCTGAAGGGGCGAATGCTTCCCAGCGTTATGTCTTACCGGTTACTGATTATTTGGTACGTCAAGATCCGCCCCAGCCGCTGCAAACATTGGGTATTACGCCTTGGCAGCCAGAATTTCCGGCTATTTTGGGCCAAGTCGTCAGTGGGGAGGCCGCCGAACAAGCGGGCCTAATGGCTGGCGACAGAATGGTCGCTATTAACGGCGAACCCGTGGATGATTGGATGCACTTCGTTAATATTGTGCGAGGTAATCCTGACAAAACGCTGGAGCTCACCTACGAGCGAGATGGCAAGCGAGCAACCGTGGATTTAACTCCCGGTCGTAACAGCTTAGACACTGGGGTGGAAATTGGTTATATCGGTGCTGGTGCCGAGCAAGTTGAGTGGCCGGCTGCGTTTCAACGTGAAATTCGCTATGGTCCTGTTGAAGCAGTAGGGCATGCATTATCCCGTACCGGGGAAATGACGCTATTAACCGTTGATGCCATACGGAAAATGCTAGTAGGGCTCATTTCGCCTTCCAATCTGTCGGGGCCCATCACCATTGCGCAGGTGTCTGGCGATTCAGCCCGTGCTGGGATGGAAGCGTTTATCGGTTTTCTAGCGTATCTTTCTATCAGCCTTGGGGTGCTTAACTTACTGCCTATCCCGGTGCTCGATGGTGGACACTTGTTTTATTATTTTATGGAGGTCGTACGTGGACGGCCAGTATCTGAAAAAACTCAAGCTGTAGGATTGCGCATTGGGCTTGCCATGGTCGGCACCCTGATGTTGATGGCCCTCTATTTTGATCTGATGCGCCTGTGGTAATGACGCGTGTAGCGCGCAGGATGCCTTGTCATCTGCCTGCACAAATGTATATGGTGCCTTTCTGGAATGAACGGCAGACCAACGCGAGCGAATTGACTGCATGAAAATCAAGACCCTTGGAATGGCGGCACTCTTGCTGGCAGGCGCCAGCGGCGCCCAAGCACAATCCTTTGATGTTTCTGACATTCGAGTGGAAGGACTGCAGCGGGTATCCGCCGCCTCGGTCTTCAATGCATTCCCGGTGAGCGCCAATGAGCGTGTCAGCGAAGCGCAGTTGGCTGCCGCTGCCCGTGACCTGTTTGCCACCGGGCTATTCGATGATGTTTCCCTGGCCCGTGAGGGGGATGTGCTCGTTATTCAGGTGGTCGAACGACCCACCATTGCTCGGCTGGACATCAGCGGTAACGATCAAATATCCGAAGAAGACCTGCGCGACGGGTTGCGCCAATCGGGGCTTTCGGAAGGCCAAGTACTGGAGCTTTCCACGCTGGAAGAGATTCAGCGCGAATTGGAAGGTGTCTACCAGGCTCAAGGTCGTTATAGCGCCAGTATTGATACCGAAGTTGAAGAAGTTGATGAAGGCCGCGTTCAGGTCAATATCAATATCAACGAAGGCGAAGTCGCCAAAATTCGACAAATCAATATTGTCGGCAACGAAGCCTTTGACGACGAGACGCTACGCGAAGTGTTTGAGTTAGAGGATCGACCGGGGCGTTTTTTTGGCTGGTTCTCTAGCGATGAATACTCCCGTGAAGCGCTATCCGGTGATATTGAACGGCTGCGTTCGTTCTACCTGGACCGTGGCTACGTCAACTTTGATGTGACATCCACTCAAGTGTCGATTGGTCCAGAAAAATCCGAAATCTTTATCACCTTAAACGTTGATGAAGGTACCCAGTATCGCGTTGGTAATATTCGTTTCGCAGGTGATCTACAGATCAGCGAAAATGAAGCCCGCCAACTGCTGACCGTCGAAGAAGGTGAGATTTTCTCCCGCGGCGATGTCAATGCGTCCACGGAAGCCTTACGTCAGCGTTTAGGTGCTGAAGGTTTCGCTTTTGCTGATATCCAGGGCGTGCCTGAAATGTCAGATGATGGTGAAACGGTGGATCTGGTCATTGCCGTCAATCCCGGTGAGCGTGCCTATGTGCGCCGTATTGAGTTCTTTGGTAATACCACGACTCAAGATGAAGTGCTACGCCGTGAAATGACGCAGTTGGAAGGCGCACCTGCTTCCACCGAAGCCATTACACAATCGCGTCAGCGTCTTGAGCGTTTGGGCTTCTTTAGCCAAGTAGAGGTGGATACTCAGCCTGTTCCTGGTGAGCCGGACTTGCTCGACGTCACCTATAACGTGGAAGAGCAGCCTTCTGGCTCGGTTTCTGCAAGCGTCGGTTTCTCCCAGAGCGCTGGTGTTATTTACGGTGTAGGCCTATCGCAGAATAACTTCCTCGGTACAGGTAATCGCGTCAATGTTGGTGCTCAGCGCAGTGATACGTTTACTAGCGTTAACTTCGGGTTCACCGATCCCTACTGGACGTTGGACGGGATCTCGCGTGGTTACAATCTGTTCTATCGCGAAACCGACTATGCCGATTCGGATATTTCGACATTCTCAACCGATGCCTACGGTGCTGGGATCAACTTCGGTTACCCCGTCAGCGAGCTGTCGCGACTTAACTTCGGCGCCAGCGTTGAAGACCTCACGGTAAAAACCTACTTCGATACGGCCTCGGAAATCCGCCGTTACGTAGAAGATGAGGGCGAGGATGCGCAAAGCCTGAAGCTGACTGCCAGTTGGACTCGTAACAATCTCAACCGCGGTATTATGCCGACAGATGGTAGCTACCAGCGCCTGTCGGTAGAAACGGGCGCTCCCGGCAGCGATGCGGAGTATTACAAGCTCCGCGCGCGGGCGCAGCAGCTGTTCCCGATTAACAATGATGAAACCTGGGCGTTCAAATTTACCGGCAATGTCGGCTATGCCGATACGCTGGGTGGCAACGATCCCTTCCCGTTCTATGAAAACTTCTACGCAGGTGGCTTAGGCTCAGTGCGTGGCTACACCTCCAATACGCTGGGTCAACGCACCACGCCAGCAACTGAAGGCGGCCGGGATCGCACCATGGGCGGTAACGTTTCAATCGAAGGCAGCGCCGAGATCATTTTCCCGATGCCCTTTGTTGAAGATCAGAGTGCGCTGCAAACATCGCTGTTTTTGGATGGCGGTAACACTTTCCTGAGTTCGTGCTACGACGTGCTTGCAGAAGACGCAGGCCGCCAGCAGTGTAGCTCGGGCGTTGATTTAGGTGATTTGCGCTACAGTGCTGGTATTGGCCTTTCATGGCTAACGCCGGTCGGCCCGCTGACCTTTAGTGTTGCCGAGCCATTGAACGATGAGAGCGGGGACGATACCCAGTTCTTCCAGTTCTCATTAGGGCAAACGTTCTAAGGGGTGATTGTTCTAAGAGGCAATTGTTCTAAGAGATAATTGTTCAAAAGAGCAGTCATTCTAATATTGCTAGACCGCGTGCCATGGCGGCGCGCGCTAGCGTGACCTAAGGAGATTACATGATGCGTAGACTAACAGCGGTGGTATGCCTGTTGGGCGCGATGATTTTGCCCGCTCATGCTGCAGAGGTCGCAGTGTTGGATTGGCGCGCGGCGCTGATGAATACTCAATCAGCACAGGCGTCAATGAGCACCCTGGAAGGGCAGATTGGCAATCAACAGCGGGAAGCGCAGAACCTGGGTAATGAGCTTCAGCAGCTTCAGCAGCGTCTTCAGAACGAAGGCGAAACCATGGCACAGTCCCAGCGTGAGTCGCTGATTAGCGAGCTACAGCAAAAGGGCAGCCGCTTTGAACAGCTGCGTCAGGAAGTCATGCAGGCCCAGCAACGCTCTGAACAGCAGTTTTTAGAAGGTGCTGAACCGAAGTTGGAGGAGGCGGTTGCGCAGGTACTTGAGCGCCACGGTATTGATGTGCTGGTCGAGCCCCAGGGCGTTCTGCACTCAGGGGTTGACCTGCCAAACGTGACCGATGAAGTCACTCAGATTTTTGATACCTTGAACTAATTTTAAACGATAATTGGTGTGGCCTAGCCACACCAACGCTTCCCTGGGTTCTCATGACGCACGCTTCTCATCACCTTACCCTCGCAGACATTGCGCACCAATTGGGCATCGCCGTCAGCGGTAATGCTCAGCAGCCGATACGTGGCTTGGCGACGCTAAAAGAGGCCCAGCCGGACCAAGTGGCCTTTCTAGCCAATCGCGCTTATTTGAAAGATTTGGCGACGACTAAAGCAGCGGCGGTGCTTCTGCACCCTGAGCATGGCAAGCACTGCCCTGTACCGCGCCTTGAGATTGATAACCCTTATTTAGGCTACGCCAAACTATCGCAGCTGTTTGATCCCTTACCCGCTCGCGACATTATGGGAATACATCCCACGGCAGTAGTGGCGGAAGATGCTCAGCTAGGTGCCGATGTCTCCATTCAAGCCCATGCTGTGATTGAAGCAGGTGTGGTACTGGGTGATCGCGTGGTGATCGGGGCTGGCAGCGTGGTCGGCGCCGACAGCATCATTGGCGAGGGAACGCGGTTACATGCCAACGTCACCCTCTGTCATGGTGTAGTGATTGGCAAGCGGGGAATCTTGCAAAGCGGCTGTGTGATCGGCGGTGATGGGTTCGGTTTTGCCCACGACGGCGCAGGCTGGCATAAGATTGCCCAGCTGGGCGGGGTCGTGCTGGGTGATGACGTTGAAGTAGGAAGTTGTTCCAGCATTGATCGCGGCGCCCTGGGTGATACGGTGATTGGCGATGACGTCAAAATCGATAGCCAGGTACAAATTGCTCATAACGTGATCATTGGCGACCACAGTGCTCTAGCGGGCTGTGTAGGTATTGCGGGCTCTACCAAGGTCGGTAAGCACTGTATGCTCGGGGGTGGCGTCGGTTTGTCGGGCCATCTGACTATCTGCGATGGGGTGCAGGTGACCGGAATGAGTTTGGTCACGAATTCAATCCATGAGCCAGGGGTTTACTCTTCCGGTACCGGCGCCATGGCCAATACCCAGTGGCGAAAAAATGCAGTGCGTTTTAAACAGCTTGATGACATTGCTAAACGCCTAGCGAGGCTGGAAAAAAAGCAGCGTGATTAGTCTATGTGGTGAGTCGTCGCTGAATGATTTATCCGCTGCTGGCTTGAGACTGGTTAGCGGCGGGGTATAATCCTCAGCCTTTTAACCAGCAGGCGTGCTGGTGTTTGCCTGACTCTCTTCACGAGTTCCAGGTTTTTTGTAATTTTAGAGGTCGCTACGATGGTTATGGATATTAATGAAATTCGCGAGTACTTGCCCCACCGTTACCCCTTTTTGTTGGTGGATCGAGTAACGCAATTAACCACCGGCGAATCCATCGTTGCGTACAAAAACGTCAGCATTAATGAGCCGTTCTTCAATGGCCATTTCCCCCATCACCCGATTATGCCCGGTGTATTAGTGCTCGAAGCCCTTGCTCAGGTATGTGGCATTCTCGGTTTTAAAACGGTCAATAAACTGCCTGCTGATGGTTACGTTTATTATCTGGTAGGCAGTGATAACGTGCGCTTTAAGCGCCCGGTCATGCCGGGCGACAAACTCACGTTAGAAGCCGATGTGATCAAAGGCAAGCGGGGTATCTGGAAATTTGCATGCCGTGCCACGGTGGATGGCGAACTGGCCTGCGAAGCAGAAATTATTTGTGCCGAGAGGAAGGTGGCTTGATACATCCTACTGCACTGGTCGACCCGACGGCGCGTCTTGCTGACGATGTTGAGGTAGGCCCATTTAGCATCATCGGGCCAGACGTCACTATCGGCGCTGGTTCTGTGATTGGCCCGCATGTGGTGGTGAAAGGCCCCACCACGTTAGGCGAGCGAACGCGTATTTTTCAGTTCGCCTCGGTAGGCGAAGACTGCCAGGACAAAAAATACGCAGGCGAGCCGACGCGGTTAGTCATGGGCGATGATAATGTAATTCGTGAAGGCGCCACGATCCATCGTGGTACCGTTCAGGATCGCAGCGAAACTACTATTGGTTCGCGCAATTTGTTGATGGCCTACGTGCATGTCGGGCATGACTGCGTGATCGGTAACGACTGCATTTTAGCCAATCAGGTCACCTTGGCGGGGCATGTCACCGTTGGCGATCATGTCATTTTGGGTGGTTTGGCGGCAGTGCACCAGTTCTGTCACTTTGGCGATCACGCCATGGCCGGTGGTGGTTCGATCATCACCAAAGACACGCCTGCCTATATCATGATCAATGGCAACCCTGCCGAAGCGCGTGGCCTCAATCTGGTGGGCTTAAAGCGACGTGGCTTCAGCCGCGAAGCGATTAACGCCTTAACCGCCGCCTATAAGATAGTCTATCGCCAAGGGCTGACCACAGAACAGGCGCTCGTTGAAATGCGCAGCCGCTTTGAACTGCCTGAAGTCGAGCATTTTGCCGCCTCTATTGAGCGTTCGACCCGCGGCATTACCCGCTAACTCATGCTAAACCGCTTATGACCCTGCAACGTGTTTACCTCGTGGCCGGGGAGCTTTCCGGCGATATTCTTGGCGCTGGGCTGATACGTGAGCTCAAAGCGCGCCACCCCGGCGTTGAGTTTCGTGGTATCGGCGGCCCCCGCATGCAGGCCGAAGGCATGACGAGCCGCTTCCCCCTCGAAACGTTGGCGGTAATGGGGCTGGTGGAAGTGCTCAAGCATCTCCCAGAACTGATCCGTGTGCGTCGTACCCTGAAAGCCGAAGCCTTGGTCTGGCAGCCGGACATTATGCTCGGCATTGATGCACCTGACTTCAATTTAGGCCTAGAGCGCCAGCTTCGTGAAGCGGGCATTACGACCGCCCACTACGTGAGCCCTTCCGTATGGGCGTGGCGACAGGGGCGGGTAAAAGGTATTGCCAAGTCGGTAGACGGCATGCTGACACTGCTGCCTTTTGAAGCCGTCTTCTATCGCGAACACCGTGTCCCCGTCGCCTTTGTGGGTCACCCTCTGGCCGACGAAATGCCGCTGGAAAATGACCGTGTTGCCACCCGCCAAGCGCTGGAGCTGGCGCCTGATAGCCAGGTGTTGGCGCTGTTGCCAGGCTCTCGGGCCAATGAAATTCGGTTTTTGGGCGATACCTTTCTTGCCGCCGCCGAACTGCTCTGCCAGCGCCACCCAGCGCTGCGCGTGGTGGTTCCTGCCGCGACGGTGGATCGTCATCGTGAAATTAGCGAATTGTTGACGCACTACCCATTGCTGGCTCAGCGCGTCACGCTGCTCAATGGACAAGCCCGTGAAGCGATGGTAGCCAGCGATATCGTGCTGCTGGCCTCGGGTACCGCCGCGTTGGAAGCCATGTTGTGCCATCGCAGCATGCTGGTGGCCTACAAGATGGCACCAATGACGCATTGGCTAGCCAAGCGAATGGTGAAAACTCAGTGGGTGTCGCTGCCCAATCTGATCGCTCAGGAGACGCTGGTGCCGGAACTGATTCAAGAGGCCGCCTCACCCGATGCGATTGCCGACCAGCTCAGTGCCATGCTGTCAGATGAGGCAAGCCGCCATGCGTTGGAAGCACGTTTTGCCGAGATGCACGCTACGCTACAGCGCAACGCCAGTCGGCGCGCCGCCGAGGCGATCAGCCAGCTAGTAGCAGGTCAGCCACTGGAGACTGTTGATGGCCATTGAGCATTGGTTAATTGAGCACAAGGATTTTCAACCGCTAGAAATTACCTACAGTGGTGAGCGTCTGGCAGGAGTGGATGAGGTAGGACGTGGGCCGCTGATCGGCAGCGTGGTAGCCGCCGCGGTAATTCTCGACCCCGCTCAGCCGATTGACGGTCTTACCGATTCTAAAAAGCTTACTGCCAGTAGGCGTGAAGCGCTGGATAGCCAAATTCGCGAGCGGGCATTCGCCTTTGCCGTGGCAGAAGCCAGCGCTGCCGAAGTGGATGAGCTGAATATTTACCACGCCACCCACTTGGCCATGCGTCGAGCCATTGATGCACTGGCTCCGGCGGCGGAATATCTACTTGTGGATGGCAATAAATTACCTGGGCATCTGCTGCCCGGGCAGGCCGTGGTGAAAGGCGATGCGCGCCACGCGGCCATCGCCGCCGCATCGATTTTGGCCAAGGTTGCCCGGGATGCCCAAATGGTCGCCTTGGATGAGTGCTATCCTGAGTATGGTTTTGCGCGCCATAAAGGCTACCCGACCAAAGAGCACCTGACGGCGCTAGCGGCTCACGGGCCACTTGCCGAACATCGCCGTAGCTTTGCGCCAGTGCAGCGCCAGTTGGCGCTGCTTTAACGTATTTCTTCTTCATCTAGCGTTTTTCTGAGAGTCTCATGACGGTCCCGTTCGTTCATTTACGTTTGCACAGTGAATACTCACTGGTCGACGGCCTGGTTAAGCTCAAATCGCTGGTCAGCACGACTGCTGAACGGGCGATGCCAGCGCTGGCCTTGACTGATGAGACCAACCTGTTTGGTCTGGTCAAGTTTTACAAAGCCGCCCAGGGGGCGGGGTTGAAACCGATCATTGGCAGCGACTTATGGCTGCAGAACCCTCATGACGAGTCTCACCCTTATCGGCTAACGCTGCTGGCCATGAATGAGGTTGGTTATCGCAACCTGACCGAGCTGATCTCGAAGGGCTGGACGCATGGCCAGCGCCAGGGCCGCGCCATTCTCGATAAACAGTGGGTGCTGGAACAGAGCGAAGGATTGATTGCGCTGTCTGGTGCGCGAGAGGGCGAGATTGGTCGCCATCTGCTCTCTGACCACGAACGAGAAGCGCGACAATTGCTTGAAGAGTGGCAGGTCGCGTTTCCTGATCGCTTTTACCTAGAGCTGGTGCGCACCGGGCGCCCGCTGGAAGAGGCTTGTGTTCACGCCAGCGTCAAGCTAGCGATTGAAACCGGCACGCCGGTGGTGGCGACCAACGACGTACGCTTTTTAGAGCGCGAAGATTTTTGGGCCCACGAAACCCGCGTTGCCATTGGTGAAGGCAAGGCACTTGACGATCCACGTCGCGAGCGTCGCTACACCGAAGAGCAGTACCTAAAAAGCCCCGACGAGATGGCGGCACTGTTTGCCGACATCCCCGAAGCGCTGGAAAACAGCGTGATGATTGCCGAGCGCTGTAGCGTGGACGTGCGTCTGGGCGAGATTTTCCTACCCGAATTCGGAATTCCTGAGGGTATGACCCAGGATGAGTTCTTCCGCAAGGTCTCTCACGATGGCCTGACGGATCGACTCGATTTTCTCTTCCCTGCTGAACGCTATCCCCGCGACAGCGATGAATACAAGGCGATCGACCAGCGCTACCGCGATCGGCTGGAGTTTGAGCTTAACGTTATTATCCAGATGGGCTTTCCTGGCTACTTCTTGATCGTAATGGACTTTATCCAGTGGGCAAAAGATAACAGCGTTCCTGTAGGCCCTGGACGCGGCTCAGGTGCTGGCTCGCTGGTGGCTTATGCGCAAAAGATCACCGACCTGGACCCGATCGGCTATGACCTTCTCTTCGAGCGCTTCCTGAACCCGGAACGTGTCTCCATGCCCGACTTTGACGTCGATTTCTGTATGGAGAAACGCGATAAGGTAATTGAGTACGTGGCCGAGCGTTACGGACGCAATGCGGTTTCTCAGATTGTCACCTTTGGCACCATGGCCGCCAAGGCCGTGGTGCGAGACGTTGCACGCGCTCAGGGGCGGCCCTACTCGCTGGGGGATAAGCTCTCCAAGCTGATCCCCTTTGAAGTGGGCATGACCCTGGCCAAGGCCATTGAGCAGGAACCGGCACTCAAAGAGTTTATCGGCAACGACGAAGAGGCCGAAGAGATTTGGGAGATGGCCCTTAAGCTGGAGGGCACCACGCGGGGCACAGGTAAGCACGCAGGCGGTGTGGTCATTGCGCCGACCAAACTGACGGACTTCTCGCCGCTGTTATGCGACGAGGACGGTTCAGGCTTGGTGGTGCAATTCGATAAAAACGATATCGAAGAGGCGGGGCTGGTTAAGTTTGACTTCCTGGGTCTACGCACGCTGACGATTATCGACTGGGCGCTGGAGATGGTCGATAAGGTGCGCAGCGTTAATGGCCAGGGGCCGCTCAATATCGAGAGCATCCCGCTGGACGACGCGCCGACCTTTGAGATGCTCAAACGCGCTGAAACCACCGCGGTGTTTCAGCTCGAATCCCGTGGCATGAAAGAGCTAATCAAGCGCCTGCTGCCTGACTCACTAGACGATATGATCGCCCTGGTGGCGCTGTTCCGCCCCGGCCCGCTGCAGTCGGGCATGGTGGATGACTTTATCAACCGTAAGCACGGCCGGGCCGAAGTCTCTTATCCACACCCGGATTACCAGCACGAGCTGTTGAAACCAGTGTTGGCACCTACCTATGGCATCATTCTCTACCAAGAGCAGGTCATGCAGATCGCTCAGGTCATGGCGGGCTACAGCCTTGGCCAGGCCGATATGCTGCGCCGTGCCATGGGTAAGAAAAAGCCCGAAGAGATGGCCAAGCAGCGCGATGGCTTTATGGATGGCTGCGCCGCCAACGGTATCGATAAAGATCTTGCCGGTAACATCTTTGACCTGGTTGAAAAATTCGCCGGTTACGGCTTTAACAAGTCGCACTCGGCCGCCTACGCCTTGGTTTCCTACCAAACGGCGTGGCTGAAAGCCCACTATCCGGGGCCATTTATGGCCGCCGTAATGTCCACCGAAATGGACAACCTGGATAAGGTGGTGCCGCTGATTGAGGAGTGCCGCAACCTCAAGCTCACCGTGACGCCGCCGGATGTTAACGTGGGCGGTTACAAGTTTACCGTCGATACCGATGCCCGAGTGGTTTACGGTCTGGGCGCGATTCGTGGCGTGGGCGAAGGACCGATTGGCGCCATTGTCGAAGCCCGTGAGGCAGATGGTCCGTTTAAAGATATCTTCGACTTCTGTCGTCGCATGGACCCTAAACGGATGAATAAGCGCACCCTGGAAGCACTGATTCGCTCCGGCGCGCTGGATACCATCGGTCCCAATCGCGCGGTGCTATTCGCTGCCATGGAAGATGCGCTGAAAGCCGCCGCCCAGAACCATACCAATCAAAACCTGGGTATGCTGGATATGTTCGGTGACGCCTTCGTTGAAGCTGACGACAGCGATAGCAACGTTTACGCCGAATATATCAACGCCCGAGAGTGGACTGATCGCGAGCGCCTCTCTGGGGAGAAAGACACCCTGGGGCTTTACCTAACGGGTCACCCGATCGACGAGTACGAGCGGGAATTAAAGCGCTTTGTGTCTACCCGGATCAGTGATTTAAAGCCTTCCCGCGATCCCCAGCGTGTCGCCGGTCTGGTGGTCGGCGTGCGCACCATGAAATCCAAGCGCGGCGACACCATGGCGTTTATTACCCTTGACGACCGCACCGGGCGTATTGAAGCCTCGCTGTTTGGGGAGCTTTTTGAGCAGTTACGCGGTCAGATTGAGGCCGATCAAGTGTTGATCGTTGAGGGCGAGGTTTCCAGCGATGAGTTCTCCGGCGGTCTGCGCCTGCGTGGTAAAGACGTGACACCCATGGTGACGGCGCGCATTCGCTACGGCCAAGCCGTGGAGCTGGCACTGGACGCGGGGCAGATCAATGGTCGCTTAATTGAAACCCTGCGCGATAGTCTGACGCCTTATCGTGATGAAGCTGGTCTTCCAGTACGGCTGCAGTATCGCCACCCGGCAGCGGTCGCTTGGCTGGAACTTGCCGATGAGTGGAAAGTCGCGCCGAGCGACGATTTACTGCTGGCGCTGCGGGATGTACAGGGCCAAGCGGGTGTACAGCTACGCTATCGCTAAGTTAAAGAGCGGGTGCCCAGCTTGCGTGGCAGGGTGAGGGTGCGATAATGCGCTTTATTACATTCTTGTTTTTGAACAGGCTTCTTTTTTACAGGCAGCGCCGATGAATCCTAATTATCTCGATTTTGAACAGCCGATTGCCGAACTACAGGCAAAAATTGAAGAGCTGCGTCTAGTCAGTTCCGATAGCCAAGTGAACCTTTCCGACGAGATCTCTCGGCTGGAAGAGAAAAGCCGTAAGCTGACGGAATCGATCTTCAAGGATTTGACTCCCTGGCAGGTTTCGCAACTATCTCGTCACCCCCAGCGCCCTTATACGCTGGACTATCTCGAACATATCTTCACCGACTTTGACGAGCTGCACGGTGATCGCAACTTCGCCGATGATGCCGCGCTGGTGGGTGGCATTGCGCGGTTGAATGATGCACCAGTGATGGTGATTGGTCATCAAAAAGGTCGCGATGTAAAAGAGAAAGTGCGCCGCAACTTTGGTATGCCGCGCCCAGAAGGATACCGCAAAGCGTGCCGTCTGATGGAAATGGCCGAGCGCTTCAAAATGCCGATTCTGACCTTTATCGATACCCCCGGCGCCTATCCCGGCATCGACGCCGAAGAGCGCGGCCAGTCCGAGGCTATTGCCTACAATCTGGCCGTTATGTCGCGGTTGAAAACGCCGATTATCTCCACGGTGGTGGGCGAGGGCGGCTCCGGCGGCGCGCTGGCCATTGGCGTTTGCGATGAACTGCAAATGCTGCAGTACTCTACCTACTCGGTGATCTCGCCAGAAGGCTGCGCCTCGATTCTATGGAAAAGTGCCACCAAGGCTTCTGACGCTGCCCAGGCCATGGGAATCACAGCCGAGCGCCTAAAAGAGCTGGGCTTTGTCGATTCGTTGATCAAAGAGCCGCTCGGTGGGTCTCACCGTCATCCGCTTACCACTGCCGAGCGCGTCAAAGAGGCGCTCACGGCGAGTCTGGAGCGTTTGCAGGCAATGGATACGGACGCGCTACTAGAGCGCCGCTATAAGCGCTTGATGAGCTATGGCGCCTCAGCCGCTTAATACGCTTGAAGGCCTGCTCAACGACGCCCTGGCGGAAACCCCGCCGGGGCGCTCTATTTGGGTGGCACTCTCAGGCGGTTTGGACTCCTGTTTGCTGCTCGCGTTAGCCGCACAGGTCTGTGAGCAAGCAGAACGCCCCCTGCGAGCCATTCATGTCAATCATGGCCTGCAAGCGGCAGCATCGACATTTGAAGCCCACTGTCGGGCGCTTTGTGAGTGTGCCAACGTTCCCCTCACAGTCGCCGAGGTGGTAGTGGATACGCAAGGCGAGGGTATTGAAGGAGCGGCGCGCAATGCCCGTTATGAGGCTTTCTTCGCCACTCTTCCCGCCGGTGACACGCTTTGGCTCGCCCAGCATCAGGACGATCAGGCGGAAACCTTCCTGCTTGCTGCCCTGCGCGGCAGTGGCGTACGCGGCCTGGCGGGTATGCCTTATCGGCGTGATGCCCACGCTATTACGCTGCTGCGCCCGTGGCTTACGGTAGGGCGGGCCGCGCTTGAGAAAGCCGCGCAGTCACTTGATCTCTGCTGGTGCGAAGACCCTACCAACAGGGATATCAGCCTTGATCGCAACCGCCTGCGCCACCGGGTGCTGCCGACGCTTCGCGAACGTTGGCCAGCGGCAGATGAGGCCTTGGCGAGTAGCGCCCAACATGCCAGCGAAGCCGACACCTTGCTGAGTGAGTATGCCCAGCAAGAGCTGCAAGCGTTACTTACCATTGATGACCAATGCGTCGATAATCAATACTTGGACGCCGCAGCGCTAAGCGCGCGTTCGCGCCCCCGTCAGCGGCTTTTGGTGCGTACGCTTTGCCAGCAGCAAGGGTTGCCGACGCCGCCGCAAAAGCGCCTAGAGAGCCTGCTGGATCAATTAACAGCGAAGGTGGATGCCCAGGTATGCGTCGAGTGGCAGGGCGCTCAGGCGCGCCTGTGGCGTCAACGGCTCTATCTGATGGCGCCTCTTGAGCCGCTACCGGCGTGGGAGGTTAGTTGGGATGGTGAAACGCCCCTGGAAACACCCATCGGGCCGCTGGGCTGGCAAGTATCTTCGTTACCAACGCCATCCCAAGCGTCGTCTCAACTGCTCAGGGTCACTTGGCGACAGGGAGGCGAGGTCATTCAACTGCCAACGCGGGGTAGGCGCGATGTAAAGCGACTTCTTCAGGAGGCAGAGGTACCGCCCTGGGAGCGCGGACGGCTGGTGGTGATCATGCAGGCATCAGCGTGTATCGGAGTGATTGCTCCCCCTGGCAAGCTGCTATGGCAAGCCGAGGGGGCGCGCTTCATCCGTCAGACTTTCCCTGCTGTATCAAAAGCTTGAAAGCGGCGGCTTCCATAAACGCCTGCTCCTGCTCCAAGTCGGTACTCAGCAGGGTGGGTTCATCACTGGCAGGCAGCGTGATGGTCAGGCTATCGCTGTCAGCGCTTATCTCCGGCAGCGAGGGAGCGGTTTCAGGGCGCGAATGATTAAGCAGTACGGCTAAACGTAGCAGCCGGGCGAGCTTCTGCGTCACTTCCTGTTGCGCGTCGGGCAAAGCCTGCCACTCTTTAAGCGGAAATTTGCGTCGATGCGCGCGCACCAGAAACGCCAACCGCCGCTGTTCAGGACGGGAGAAGCCAGCGAGATCGGAGTGCTCCAGCAGGTACGCACCGTGGCGATGAAATTGGCTGTGGGAAATCGCCAAGCCGATTTCATGCACATGGCTAGCCCACTGCAAATAGCGCGCTTGATCGGGGTTGAGCGACCACGCGTGGCGTACCTGATGGAATAAGCGCTCAGCGGTGTTGGCGACATTAAGCCCCTGGCGCGTATCGACATCGTAGGTGCGCTGCAGCGACTCCAGGCTTTTCGAGCGCGAGTCTTCTGCGGTATTACGCCCGGCCATATCGTAGAGCACGCCTTCACGCAGAGCGCCGTCGGCGAAGCGCATTTGGGTTAAATCGAAGGCTTCAAAAATGGCCCCGAGAATGGCAATCCCCGCCGGGAAAACCTTGGCGCGGTCGGCTTTGAGTCCGTCCAGCTCGACTTTTTCCAGCTGTTTGCACTTGAGCAGACGCTCGCGCAGTTTCTTTAAGCCGCCGCGGGTAATAACGCCTTCATGGGGCGTATCGCCGTAAGCGTAAAGTACGCTGGCGGCGGCCTTGATTGTGCCGCTGGAGCCGACTGGGTCATCCCAGCCCAGGCGCTGATAGGGGCGCTGAATATTGGCAAGCTCCGAAAGGGCCGCCAGCTCGGCGCGGCGCATGCGCTTTTCGTTTAACTCACCGTCGGGGAAGAAGCGCCGTGAAAAAGTGACGCAGCCCATTCGTAGGCTTTCCAGCGCCTTAGGCTCAAACGCCTCGCCGATGATGAATTCGGTCGAGCCGCCGCCAATGTCGACGATTAATCGACGGCCACTTTCGGCCAGGGCGTGGGCGGCACCCAAATAAATCAGCCGAGCCTCTTCGCGCCCAGCAATAATTTCGATGGCGTGACCTAATTGGGCCTCAGCGCGTTCGATAAATGCTTGGCTATTATGCGCATCGCGTAACGCGTTAGTGCCCACGATGCGCAAATTGGCGTTGGTAATATCGCTTAAAAAGGGCGCGAAGCGGCCTAAGCAGTCTAGCGCGCGCTGCATAGCCGCCTCGCTCAGCATGCCGTCATCGTCTAAGCCTGCGGCGAGCTGCACTTTTTCACCCAAGCGGGCCACCACCTGGAGGCGTTCATGCTGGTAGTTGGCCACCAGTAGGTGAAAGCTGTTGGAGCCCAGGTCAATGGCGGCGAATCGCTGCGGCGCGCCGCTGTTTGCCTCAGCGGCAGAGGCGTCAATGGGGAGCAAAATGTCCTTGGGCATGAGCTTTCCTTCGTGTTGGCTGTGCCAAGGTTGCGGTGACCTTTATCTATTGTCAATTGCAAAGGCTTGCGTTTGTCGCGGGGCTTGACTACCATCGAGCTACTGGCTTGATCTGACCTGGTTAGTTAGTGTGTCCACAAGTACTTCGTTGTTAAGATCGTTTGGATAGACCGTTTAGATAGAAGGCTTAAATAGACAGTTTAGATAAATCATCTTGCATGCGTCGTTCAAGTACGGCACCTTGGTCGCCCCAGACGTTATTCATTGTTTATCCCGTTAGCGTCAGCCAGAATTCCAAGTCGTCAGATAGCCCACTGGTTCAACCACTCTTCCTGTGTGAACCAGAGTAGACAAGTGTTAGCACCCTCGAGTTGAGTCTTAATAACAACTAGCAGCAGCGTTGTTAGTTAAGTCCAACGCCGTTCCTTTCATCTTCGAGCGCGTGCCTTTACCGGGGTCTGAACGCATCACACGGCGTCACTTTCACGCCTCCTGTCTTACTCCCGGCGCCTGGCGCCCAGCTTCCATGAGCAACTTTCTAACACACCGATGAATCTCACTGAACTCAAGCAAAAAACCGTTCCCGAGCTCCTCGATATCGCCCATGAAATGGGTATTGATAACCTGGCCCGTTCGCGCAAGCAGGACATCATTTTCGCCATCCTCAAGAAACACGCCAAAAGTGGCGAGGATATTTACGGCGACGGTGTGCTGGAAATTCTTCAGGATGGCTTCGGCTTCCTGCGTAGCGCTGACAGCTCGTATCTCGCCGGTCCCGACGATATTTATATATCGCCTTCGCAGATCCGCCGTTTCAATCTGCGCAAGGGTGACTCCATTTCCGGCAAAATCCGTCCGCCGAAGGAGGGTGAGCGTTATTTCGCCCTGCTGAAGGTCAGTCAAATCAACTTTGACCGTCCGGAGAATGCCAAGCACAAGATTCTGTTTGAGAACTTGACGCCACTGTTCCCAGACGATCGCATGCGTATGGAGATCGGTAACGGCTCCACGGAAGACCTTACCGCGCGGATCATCGATCTAACCGCGCCGATTGGTAAAGGCCAACGTGGTTTGCTGGTATCGCCGCCGAAGGCGGGTAAAACGCTGATGTTGCAAAACATCGCGACCTCCATCACGCGCAACAACCCAGAGTGTCATTTGATCGTTCTGCTGATTGATGAACGCCCTGAGGAAGTGACCGAAATGTCGCGCACCGTGCGTGGCGAAGTAGTGGCATCGACCTTCGATGAGCCGCCAGCGCGTCACGTGCAAGTGGCCGAAATGGTTATCGAGAAAGCCAAGCGTTTGGTTGAGCACAAGAAAGACGTGGTCATCCTGCTCGACTCGATTACTCGTCTCGCGCGTGCCTACAACACCGTGGTACCCAGCTCCGGCAAAGTGCTCACCGGTGGTGTCGATGCCCACGCCCTTGAAAAGCCGAAACGTTTCTTTGGTGCGGCGCGTAATATCGAAGAGGGCGGCAGCCTGACGATTATCGCCACGGCGCTGGTCGACACCGGCTCCAAGATGGACGAAGTCATCTTCGAAGAGTTCAAGGGTACCGGTAACATGGAAGCCCACCTGGACCGCAAACTGGCCGAGCGTCGCGTATTCCCGGCGATCAATATTCGTCGCAGTGGCACCCGTCGTGAAGACCTGCTGGCCTCTGAGGATGAAATGCAGCGCATGTGGATTCTGCGCAAGCTGCTTAATCCGATGGAAGACACCGCCGCCACTGAATTCCTGATTGACCGTCTGAAAGATACCAAGACCAATCTTGAGTTCTTTGAAGCGATGAAGCGCCGCTAGTATTTAGTCAATAAGGGCGCCGCTGACGCGGCGCATTCGCCAGCCAGGGAGCGTGCCTTGAAGTACAAAGACTTGCGTGAGTTCATCGCGGCGCTTGAAGCGCAGGGTGAGCTCAAGCGTATTTCCGTCGAAGTCGATCCTTATCTGGAAATCACCGAAATTTGCGACCGCACGCTACGTGCCGGTGGCCCGGCGCTGCTGTTTGAAAACGTCAAAGGCCACGACATGCCGCTGCTCGGTAACTTGTTTGGCACCCCTAAACGGGTCGCGCTTGGCATGGGACAAGATTCGGTAGAAGCGCTAAGAGAAGTGGGTAAGCTGTTGGCTTTCCTCAAGGAGCCTGATCCGCCCAAGGGCTTGAAAGATGCCTGGGACAAGCTGCCGATCTTCAAGCAAGTGCTCAGTATGGGCCCCAAAAACGTCAAGCATGCGCCGGTACAAGAAGTGGTGTATGAAGACGACGAGGTCGATCTTGGCCTGCTGCCGATTCAGCACTGCTGGCCAGGCGATGCAGGGCCGCTGGTTACCTGGCCGCTGGTGATTACCAAAGGGCCGAACAAGAAGCGCCAAAATCTAGGAATTTACCGACAGCAAAAGATTGGCAAGAACCGGCTGATTATGCGTTGGCTATCCCATCGTGGCGGCGCCTTGGATTTTCTGGAGTTCCAAAAAAGCCATCCTGGCGAGCCTTTCCCGGTCGCGGTGGCGCTGGGTGCCGACCCGGCGACGATTTTGGGCGCCGTAACCCCCGTGCCGGACTCGCTTTCAGAATACGCCTTTGCGGGCCTGCTGCGTGGTTCACGCACCGAGCTTGTAAAGTGCGGTCATGCGGATCTTGATGTGCCTGCATCGAGCGAGATTATCCTCGAAGGCTTTATCTATCCGGACGACATGGCGGCGGAAGGCCCCTTTGGTGACCACACTGGTTATTACAATGAGGTCGATCACTTCCCGGTATTTACCGTCACGCGCATGACCATGCGCCGTGATGCGATTTACCACTCGACCTACACCGGGCGCCCGCCGGACGAGCCGGCCATTCTGGGCGTGGCCCTGAACGAAGTGTTTGTGCCCATTCTGTGCAAGCAGTTTCCCGAAATTGTCGACTTCTACCTGCCGCCGGAAGGCTGCTCTTATCGTATGGCGGTCGTGACGATGAAGAAGCAGTACCCCGGACACGCCAAGCGCGTCATGATGGGTGTCTGGAGTTTCCTCCGCCAGTTTATGTACACCAAGTTTGTGATCGTGCTGGATGACGATGTGGATGCGCGTAACTGGGAAGACGTGATCTGGGCGATCACCACGCGGATGGACCCCGCACGGGACACCGTCATGGTCGAGAATACGCCGATCGATTACCTCGATTTCGCCTCGCCGGTCTCAGGCCTTGGCTCGAAAATGGGGCTTGATGCCACCAACAAGTGGCCGGGAGAGACCGATCGCGAATGGGGCACCCCTATTGTGATGGACGAAGCGGTTAAAGCGCGGGTAGATGAACGCTGGGAAGCACTGGGCATTGGCCTGGCGTTACCGCCCTCTCGCCTTTGATAGACTGAAGACAGCCGTTGATCATGCGTATCGCTGACCGAATTTGTTAAAAGAGGCTTTCATGAGTGCAAGGACGTTGACTTGCCAAGTCACCGAGGTTGAGAACTTAAACCCCGATGTGTTTGGCGTAACGCTAGCCGGGCGCGCCGAAGCCATGCAGCATGCGCCGGGGCAATATTTAGAACTGAAGATAGACGACACAACCTGGGTACCGTTTTCGATTGCCAGCGCTGAACGGGGCGATGGCATCATTGAACTACATATCCAACACTGGCCAGAACGGGATAACTCCGCGCGGTTACGTGAGCTGCTTCAGGTGGCCAACCAGCTTACCTTGCGTTTGCCGTGTGGGGATTGCGTGTTGGATCGTCAGAGCGAGCGGCCATTAATGCTGATAGCCGCTGGCACCGGTTTCTCGCAGATGAAAGCGATTATTGAAGCAGTACTCCACGAGCAGCCAGAGCGTGAAATTTCGCTATGGTGGGCAGCGCGTGAACATCGCGACCTGTACTTGGAGCAATTGGCGAGTTCGTGGGCGCAAACCCATGCTAACGTCTCGTTTCATGCAGTGACCGAGCTTCCGTTAGAAGAGCCGATGGCAGTGGGCGAGCGGATCAACCACCACCAGGGGCGTGTTGACCAAGTCTTGAAAGACGCAGAGATAACGCCGGACACCCATGATGTATATATCTCGGGTTCACCCGGCATGGTATATGCCTGCTTGGATGTGCTCGAGACGAAAGGCGTGAAGCTTGAGCGAGTGTTTTCGGATGTGTTTGCCTACGCCCCTCGAACTACTTAATATGACCGCAGGTTTTTTAAGACTCCCCTGATATAGCGTTGATAAAAAAGGAGGCTAACATGGCCCATCACGACGAAGACTATAAAGACGAATCTGGCTTTTTATCCATTTTTCTCGGCATAGTGGTATTGGTTAGCATGGCAGCACTGCCCGCGACGATTGGCTGGGTACAAGCTTTTAGCGGTTGAGTGTTGCCATTTGCAACGCTTGCAGGCAGGATAAAAACCACAACATCATTGCGGCAGCCTTAGCGGACGATTCTTTCGGGCGAGCCATTACTAACGGAAACTAGAGACATGCAGCGACTCACCACGCCACACACGATGAAACCACTGCCAGACATGGCTGATGGCGTGTGCGTGCTCATGGGTAGCGCAGGCTCTTATTGGTATTGGTTTAGCCACGGTGTGCCCTTGGCCGACGCCTAACGTCGCGCCACCAGGCACACCACTCGGTTGCCTGCCGCAAGCACAGAAGCCCCGGTCGGTAACCCCGCCGGGGCTTTTGGCGTTTTTAGTCCCTGCTACTAACGGGTTTGGTTAACTTTCATCACTATTTTATCAAGGAGCAGCATCATGATTTATCGTGGACTGACTAACGCGTTCGCTACCGGCTATGTGGGCTATGGCTATGGCTATGGCTATGGTTGGCGATTTAGCGACGCGCGGTCGGTGCTAGCTGCCACCTCCGACCGCGTGCGCCTGGGTGGTCACCTAGTCAAACGATGTAAGATTGCGGAGAATTAATCATGAATGCGCCCATCAGCTCTGTTGTAAATAAACCAGCCGTCAATACTGCCCAGGTCACTTCGCAGCTTACGCCTACCACCTCTAAAAGGCTGCCTACCCCCGCCGAACTGCGTCAGCGTATCTCGTTAAGCGACCCGCTAAGTGAGCAAATTGCCCGCCAGCGTCACGCTGTACAGCAAATCTTAAGCGGTCACGATGACCGTCTACTCGTGGTGGTCGGCCCCTGCTCAGTGCACGACCCTGATGCCGCGCTTGAGTACGCCGACCGCCTGGCAGCGCTCAGTGAAGAAGTGAGCGAGCAGATATTACCCGTGATGCGTGTCTACATTGAAAAACCCCGCACCACCGTGGGTTGGAAAGGGCTGGCCTACGATCCTGATTTAGATGGCAGTGGCGATATGCCCCGCGGCCTGGCGCTCTCCCGTGAACTGATGCACGCCGTGGCGGCGCGTGGCCTGCCGGTGGCCACCGAGCTTCTGCAGCCGATGCTGGCACCTTATCTGGACGATTTGCTGAGCTGGGTCGCGATTGGTGCACGCACCACTGAATCGCAACTGCACCGGGAGCTGGCTAGTGATTTAGCCGCGGCGGTGGGGTTCAAGAATGCTACCAGTGGCGACGTTCAAGTCGCGATTGATGCCATGAGTGCGGCGGCCCACCCGCACCAGCGTTTTGCCGTCGATCCTCAAGGCCATCCGATCGTCCAGCAAACCATTGGCAACCCACACACCCACGTAGTACTGCGCGGTGGTCACGGTGAACCCAACTACCCGACTCAGCACGTACGAGCTGCTTCCACCGCACTACGTAACGCGGGCCAAAACCCACGGCTGATGGTGGATTGCAGCCACGCTAACGCACGTAAGGATCACCGTCGCCAGAGCGAAGTGATGCTGGATGTACTCGCCCAGCGCCAGTCGGGGGAAGCCAATCTGGTGGCATTGATGTTGGAAAGCCATTTATTCGAAGGCAAGCAGCCGCTCAAGCCAGGTGCTATGCGCTACGGTGTTTCGGTGACCGACGCCTGCGTGGGCTGGGAGACTACCGAGCACTTACTTAAAACAGCCGCGGAGCGTTTGAGTTAAGTCTCGCTAACACTAGTACTTGTTTGCCATGGCCAGCCCCGTATCATAAGAAACTTATTTTGATGATGAGGCTGGCCATGGTATTTGCCCTAGAAGATCACGACCCTGAGACCTACCGCCGTAAAGCCCGCATGATCAGTTTTGCCATGGCAGGGCAACTGATTATTTTTGGCCTGCTGTTCTCCATGCTGCTCACGACCACCTTTGGCAGCAGTCTTTGGCTCAACGCCCTTGGCGTACTACTTGGGTTACTGGCCACCAGTGCACTTTTTGCCGTGCTGCGTGAGCGCCCGTGGATGAAGGAAGTACGCTATGTTTGGCAGCTCAAACATCACTTGTCGCAAGTCAGCGGCTACCTTTCCCAGCTGCGTAAAGCAGTGGAAGAGAATAATCGCACAGCCTTGGACCTGCTCACCTTCTATCACCAGGGCATGGCGCAGTTGGCAGAGCTTAACGGGCGTACCACCGACGACGATTCGGAGCGGCTGGCTGAAAAAATGCAGGTGAAGATCAAACGCGAAGAGCTGGGGTTGCCCCCGAAGGTGGAGAGTATCGATACCCATGACCTGCAGGCGTTCAAGCGCGGATAAACACTATAGACAGCAAGAGCACTAGACACAAAGGGAGCGCGGTGTATGAAGAGGTTAAAAGCATGGGGTGGAGCCATTGCCGCAGCAGGCATGACGGTCGTCATTGGCGGCTGTGCAGCGACGCCTTCCGCCGAAACGACGACAGCCAATCAAGCCACACTGGATAATCGAGCCCCCTTTTTACCATCGTCACTTTTTCCTGGTTCGGCGCAGCGCTTTGATGCGTGGCACTGTAGCCCAGCGCGCCAGAATTTAATCACCGCTGTCGACGGCGAAACGCTGCGTCTTTGGTCGCTGCATGGCGCCTGGCGCTTGCCGCAAGCGGTGGTGGCCAGCGGTGCTCGCTATCAAGACGGCGAAATCAGCTTCTGGAATCGCGGTGAGCAGGCATTGGTCGAAACGCCTCGTGGTCAACTCAAGTGCGAGCTGGCCGCTAGCCGTGATGCCTCAACCCGGAAGGATCACCCCGGGATAATGTTCCGCGGGCAGGGTAATGAGCCCGGCTGGTCGGTTGCCTTGGCGAACGATACGCCAACACTGACGATGGAACTCAACTATGGGGAAGAGCGCGTTCAACAACCCTATATGATTAGCGTGATGGACAACGAAGCAGGCAGGGTCGTCATTGAAAACGCGGATATGGAACCTTTCTTCCGCGTTCGCATTGAAGCTGGCGCCTGCTTTGACGACATGAGCGGCAAGCCTTTCCCTGCCAGGGTCACGCTAACCTACGGTGGGGAGCAATATAGTGGCTGTGGCCAAGGCATTGCTCCCTAATGGGTTTAGCAGCTTGGTTGAGTAACTTGGTTGAGTAACTTGGTTTAGCAGCGATAGATAACCCGCTCGGCCCGCCACTCTTGCGCCACAAAGTCGCTGGCGCAGAGGGCCGAGGTGTTGCCAGCGGCGCGAGCGGCAAGCCGCGATAGCGTTGTCATATGAAGGCCGCGCGAACTTTCCACTTGTTCGCTCACTGCCAGCGGTACCCAGCGCTCCTCTTCTAACGTTGCCAGGGTGAAACTAAATGGATGAAACCCCGGAAAGCCGAGCCGTATATCGGTGGCAATAAGCGTCTCTTTACCGTCCAGCCAACGCTCTTCATAGCGCAGAAAAGGCCCTGCGAACCACGCCAAGCGCTGCCCTTGTAGGCTGGTCAAAAAAGGGGCTTCTAACGCTGCGTTACGAATCAGCGGTTCCAGGCGGGGCGGGCTATTACCGTCAAACACACTGTTCAAACTTTCATAATAACGATCCCCATCCATCACCGTGGCGCGCCA
Source organism: Vreelandella maris (assembly GCF_013371085.1). Classification (GTDB taxonomy): domain Bacteria; phylum Pseudomonadota; class Gammaproteobacteria; order Pseudomonadales; family Halomonadaceae; genus Vreelandella; species Vreelandella maris. Next base: position 111,878 of record NZ_JABWCV010000004.1, read on the forward strand.
TAGCACAATATTGAACGGGGTTGGCTGAATCAGCAGGGGAGCCTCTTGTAGCCCCTTCTCCGCCAGCACTGGGGCGATACGCTGTTCAATCATTACTTTCGCCCCAGCCGCCATGGTCAGATAAACACAGCTGATGACCAGCCCCCAAGTGCAGGCCTTTCTTACCCGCAAAGAGACCAAACCGAATCTCAGAGCGATTAGCAAGGCAAGGGTGTAAAGCGGGTCGATAATGAAAATGATTGGCCAGGCCGCAGGCGTTACATCAAGTGGCCACAACAGCTGGGTACCGTAGGTGGTGAGGGCATCAAGTAGCGGGTGCGTGACCAGAATAAGTGTATAAAAGCACCACCAGCGGGGCAGGCTAATCGCCTTGATGGGCGCAAAGCGTGCGCTCAGTAGTGCCAGCAGCGTGGCCAAGCCCGTCAGCACAAACAGTGAATGGCTAAAGCCGCGATGCTCGGTAACATTGGCCACGGCATCGCCGTAATCGATTACCACATCAAGGTCAGGCAGGGTGCCCAGCACGGCGCCAATGAGAATGGCTTTTCGGCCCAAGCGCCGGCCCAGCACGGCACCGCCAATGGCTGCGCCAAGCGCAGCTTGCGTGACTGAATCCACAGGTTTCTCCGACGGGTAAACCCAGCTAAGATAAACGTTATGGTTTAATTGTACAGCGTTGCGGCGTTTTATGTACGCTGTCACGTTTTTGTAAAGTATGGCTACGGTCGTTTTTTGAGGAGTCGATATGCAATACCTACATACCATGGTACGTGTGAGTGACCTAGATGCTTCGCTACGTTTTTACTGCGATCTGCTGGGCCTTAAAGAAGTCCGTCGTAAAGAAAACGAGAAGGGCCGCTTTACGCTGGTGTTCCTTGCCGCCTCCTTTGATGAAGCGCGCTCGGCGCGTCTCACCGCTCCTGAACTAGAGCTGACCTACAACTGGGATCCAGAAGAGTATTCGGGCGGTCGCAACTTCGGTCACTTGGCCTACCGTGTCGACGATATTTATGCGCTTTGCCAAAAGCTTCAAGACAACGGTGTGACCATCAATCGTCCGCCTCGCGATGGCCACATGGCGTTTGTAAAATCACCAGATGGTATCTCGGTTGAACTGCTGCAAAAAGGCGATGCACTCGAGCCGCAAGAACCCTGGGCGTCGATGGAAAATACCGGTAGCTGGTAGCTATTCCAGAAAGGCTAGCAAACAAGGACGATTCACCATGACCAAGAAAAGTTGGCGTTTATTGCCACTGCTCGCCTCCACTGTGCTCCTGTTAAGCGCCTGTAGCAGTGCGCCAGGGCCAAGCACATCGCCGCAAGGGTCGAGTGGTTCCTCGCTTTCCGGCGCCATTGTTGATCAGCGTTGGAACTTACTGTTGGTGGGCACCGATGAGCGGCTGTCGATGCCGGAAACGCCATTTTTCCAGATATCTCGTGATGGTAGCGTTAGTGGCCATGATGGCTGTAACCGCCTTACCGGTAAGGTGACGCTAGGGGAAAATCAGCGCATCGAGTTTAGCGAGTTGGCCACTACACGTATGGCATGCCCGCAAATGGATGATGCCAAACGCGTCACGGATATGATGGAAACCGCTTACCGTTACCTGATCGATCATGACCGCTTAGTCTTTTTTGGCCCGGATAGTCGGGTTTTAGGCGGCTGGCGCGAAGGCAATTAGATTCTACTGAAAACTATCTGCGCTCGACCATGCTGCGTTAAAAATTGACTCAAGGTACTCATTTACAACCTCGTAAATTCCGTCCTTTCGTCAATTTTTGCCTTGCCTGATCATCGCTCGATTAGTTTTTAGCTAGAATCTGATAGCAGTAATTAGTCCTCAAAAGGCGGATTGAAGCGGGCGATAAAGCGCGCATCAATCCGCTTTTTCCATTCCCATACCCACTTTCCTGATACTCCAAAGCTTCCTCGACTGGCAATCGCGTGACCGTCACCGGTGCCAATCAGGGCCAGGACGCGCTTGGGTGGCTGCCAATCAGCCAACGATTCACCGCAGCAGGCCCGGCGAAGATTGTCCGCCAAATGAGGACCCATGCGTACCGCGTATACGCCCGCATTGGGCAGCGGCGGGTCAAAAGCCGAACAATCCCCCGCGGCGAAGATAACCGGCTGGCCCACCACCTGCAGCGATTTTTCTACCTGAATAAAGCCTTGATCATTCAGCGGAAGCGCGGTCTCAGAAAGCCAGCGGTGGCCAACAGCGCCGGTGGCCCACAGCACGATATCGGCACGCATGAGTACGTTGCAGTGTGTTAATACGCCCCCGTCTACCAATGCCGCTCCACGTATCTGCTGGAACACGTTAATGCCCGCGCGTAACAAGGCGTGCCGCATTAACCAGCGTGGCAAGCGACCTGCCCCGGGCAGCAGCTCATTCGAGGCGCTAAGTAAATGTCCCTGCCAGTCAATATCGGGACGCTGGTGGCGCAACTGAGCCAATACGCTCATCAACGTTTCGCAGCTTGCGGCACCGCCACCAACGCTGACTACCCTTAAGTCGCCGCCAGGAGGAAGCGCGTTGACCGTTTCTTGCAGCGCCTGCCAGCGATAATGCAGCGAACTCAGTGGGCGCATGGCCAGCAGGTGGGGAAGCTGTTCGCCATGCTGCTCAGGGAGGGTCAGGGTAGAGCCAATATTGAACGAAGCAACGTCAAAATCGATGCACTCGCCATCTGCCAGCTCCACATAGCGTGATTGAAGGTTAATGGCTTTCGCCGGAGAGAGAATGAGACGCGCGTTGGCCCGCTGGCATAACGCCGCCACATCAATCTGCGTTTCACGTAGCGTGCATTCGCCCGCCAACCAGGCCGGTACACTGCCGGAGTAAGCCGCCAACGCACTATCGCTCACCACCGTAATCGCGATATTCGAGTCTGGCTGCTGGGCAAAGGCTTCGAGCACAAAGGCATGGGCATGGCCTGCACCGACCAATAACAGCTGCTTCATTTACCATCACCGCGCCGCCAAGTGAAATAGCGCTTCAATAGCCTCAGTACCCGTTCAGGCTTGTGAGCGTTTTTCCACACGCCTGCGGTGGCTTTGGCCGCCTCGCCAAGCGTCGGGTAGGGGTGGATGGTACCCAGCAGCTTGTTGAGCCCCAGCCCATGTTTCATGGCAATGGTGAATTCGCCCAGCCATTCGCCGGCGTTCTCGGCAACGATCGTCGCCCCCAGGATTTTATCCTTGCCGGGCACGGTGAGCACTTTGATAAAGCCTGCGGTAGCGCCTTCGGCAATGGCGCGGTCACTCTCATTCATGGCGTAGCGGGTGACTTCAAAGGCGATCCCTTTTGCTTTGGCCTCTTTCTCATTCAATCCCACCCGTGCCACTTCCGGCTGCACGTAGGTGACAGCCGGCATAAAGCGGTAATCTACGGCAAAACTCTTGAGCTCACCAAACAGCGCATTGACCGCAGCGTGCCACGCCTGATGGGCCGCCGCATGCGTCAGTTGGTAAGGCCCCGCTAAATCACCGCAGGCCCAAATATTAGGTAGGCGGGTTTGCAGACGCTCGTTAAGCTCTAACGTCCCCGCTTGGGTCGTCGTAATCCCCAACGCCTCCAGCCCCAAGCCCTCCACATTGGCTTGGCGGCCCGCACTCACCATTAAATAGTCAAAAGGAAGCAGCTTACGCTCGTCGTGATGCATGACCACCAGTTGATAGCCTGTCTCGTCGTTGAGAACCTCCAGCGCTTTGGCGTCGGTCATCACCTTGACACCTTCATCCGCCAAGGTCGTTTCGACCAGTTCGCCGACTTCCTGGTCCTCGCGGCCTAACAACTGAGGAAGTCCTTCGACCAGCGTCACTTGACTGCCCAGGCGGTTAAAACTTTGGCTTAGCTCGCAGCCAATGGCTCCACCACCGAGCACCACTAAACGTTTAGGCAGCTCCGTTAGTGACCAAAGGTTTTCAGAGGTCAAAACGGGCGCACTCTCAATTCCCGGCAGGGGCGGCACTCGAGGACGAGCGCCCGTGGCCAGAACGATATGGCGAGCGGTGAGGATTTGATCGCCCACCTGAATCTCCCATGGCGAGGTAAGCGTGGCGTGATCTTGGTACACCTCAACGCCTAGGCTGCGATAGCGCTCGACACTGTCGTGGGGTTCGATATCGCTAATCGCTTGGTGCACATGGCCCATCACCCTTGCAAAATCAACCTGGGGTTCGCCGGCAGTTACCCCGAAGCGTGAGGCGGTACGAATCTCATGAGCAGCGCGGGCAGCGCGTATTAACGCCTTGGAGGGCACGCAGCCGGTATTCAGGCAGTCGCCGCCCATCTTGTGTTTTTCCACCAGCGCTACTTTGGCTTTCACGGCGCTAGCGATGTAGCTAGTGACCAGCCCCGCCGAACCGCCGCCTATGACCACAATGTCGTAGTCAAAGCGGTCGGGCCGGGTAAAGCCTTTGTAGGCTTTGCGCTTCTGCACCAGCAGCACGATGCGCCGGGCAATCCAGGGGAAAACTGCTAGTAACGCAAAAGAGGCTAATAGCGTTGGCGAGACGATTCCCCCGAGGCTTTCCAAATCTCCCAATTGCCCGCCTGCGTTCACATAAACCGCTGTGCCTGGCAGCATCGCCAGTTGGCTCACCCAGTAGTAAGTAACGGTTTTAATCCGGGTTAGCCCCATGACTAGGTTGATCATAAAGAACGGGAACACCGGCACCAGGCGCAGCATGAACAGATAGAAAGCGCCGTCACGCTCTACGCCGCGATTAACGGCTTCAAACTGGCGCGGAAAGCGCTGCTCAATCGGGTGGCGAAACAGAAAGCGAGAGAGCAAAAAGGCCAAGGTCGCCCCTATTGCGCTGGCGAAGGAGATGATCAACAACCCCCAGCCCAGGCCAAACAGTGCGCCGCCCAGCAGTGTGAGTAGCGTGGCTCCCGGCAAAGAAAGGGCGGTCATCACGACGTAAACGGCAAAAAAGAGGCCAGCCACCTGCCACGGGTTTTGGTTAAACGCCGCTTGAAAGTCGCTTTGGTAAGCTTTTAAAGTCTCTAGCGTGAACCATTGGTGGGCGCCGCTAAGAAAAAACACGCTAATGGCAATGACCAGTAGCGCTGCAATAATCAAACGTTGTCGGGTCACGGTACGCTCCAGCGCCAGGGGGTAAACGAGTGAGTGATGTTAACTAAGTGATAAGAGTGTCAGTTTCCTTACACGGAATTAACTAACGCTTTCCAGCGTTGCCAGTCCTCGGGGCGGTCCACATCCCAGATGGTCGCTGGGTAAGCCGCATGGAGCCCCAACGCCTTTATGCGCTGCTGCGTGGTGGTTAGCACGCTTTGGGTGCCCCAGGGAATGTCTGTAAAGAGCGTTGGATAGTCTTGCTGGGTGCCAACCAAGCCGTAGCCGCCGTCTTCCGCGGGTAAAATGACCACATGGTAGCTGGCTAATTGTTGCGCGCAGGTGGTAATCAGCGCACTGGTAATACTGGGGCAGTCACTGCCCATCAGCATGGCTGGCCCCGGTGTACTGTTAAGGGCGTAGCGAACTCGCGCCCCTAAGTCGCCATCCGGCTGGGCATTTAACGTTAAGTCAAACTGCTCACGAAGCTCGATAAACAGCGGGTGTGCGTGATCAAGCGCCGTCCAAAGCGTGACTCGTTCTGCAGGTAGCGCTTGGCACGCAGTAGCGACGCAGTGGCGCAGCAGCTCGGTATGCGCCTTAGCGGCGCCCTCATTTCCCAGCAGTGGCGCTAGTCGCGTTTTGGCTTGCCCAGGCAGCGGTGCTTTTGCCAGCAGGTGCAGGTGCGGCGGCTCAGTGGGCCTCTCAGCGGGCATTGCGGTACTCCTTAGCGAGCTGGGTTGCGCTAACGCCGCGCCAGTAGCGATAGCGCAGCCGCCACATCAGGCGGATCGTTTTCCAAGCGCCGTATTGATCCCAGCGCCTGCCCGAGCTTATCACTTTCGCCGTCAGGCAGGCGGGTGGCGACACCCGTTTGAGCCGTTTGGATAGCTCAATATCCTCCATCAGCGGCTGCTCGGGAAAGCCACCGACGGCCTTGAACGTTCTTGCGCTCATAAAGATGCCCTGATCGCCGGTCGCAATGCCGGTAAGCCGTGAGCGCTTGTTCATCATCCAACTGACGACCGGGAGCCAGCCACTTCGGCCTGAGAGTTGAATATCAAAGCGCCCCCAGGCATGGGTTTTGATGGCATGGGGCTTCATAGCATGGGTGATCTGCTCAACAGCGCCCTCCGGCAACTGAGTATCCGCATGCAGAAACAGTAACGTTGAAGCGCTAGCGTGTTGCGCTCCCACGTTCATTTGCACGCCACGGCCGGGGGGGCTGCTGAGCACACGGTCAGCCAGCGGTTTGGCAACGCGAATACTGTCATCACCACTTTCGCCATCGACCACCAGTACTTCCACACCCTGGGCACGCAGCGATTGCAGTGCTGTTAAATGCTGAGCCAGTGTTAGCGCTTCATTCAGCACAGGCACCACGATGCTAAGACGCGGAGGTTTTTCAGCCGAGTTCAATAATCGGCCCTCCCGCGGCGTCGGCATCGGCGTGGTCGTGGGTGACCAGTAGTGCCGGCAGGCCAGCTTCCCGCAGTTGGCTAAACACCAGGGAGCGCATCTCTTGGCGCAGCGCTGTGTCCAGCTTGGAAAAAGGCTCGTCCAGCAGCACTGCTCGGGGCTTTGAAAGCAGCAGGCGCATTAACGCCACCCGCGCTTTTTGGCCGCCGGAAAGGGTGGCCGGATCACGCTCTGCAAAGCCTGCCAGCCCAATTTGTTCAAGCGCGTGGGTGACTTGGTGCTTATCATTGCTATGGCGAGGCAGCCCAAAACGTAAGTTGCCACCCACGCTTAGGTGCGGAAACAGCAGCGGATCTTGAAACAGTAGCCCTATGCCACGTTGCTCTGCAGGTAAGTTCAGTAAATTATGTTCGCCCAGCCATACGCCGCCACTGGCGCTAAACTCACGCTCAAGAAAACCGGCAATATACGCCAGCAGGGTCGATTTTCCCGACCCGGAAGGGCCCATTACCGTCAGCACTTCGCCAGGGGCAATCGTGGCGTCTACCGCCAATAGCTCGCGGCCTGCCAGGGCTATTTTTATCTGTTCCAGACGCAGTGTCGCGGGTGATAAAGCGGTCACAGTGGTTCTCTCTTAGCTAGCGTGTTCACGGTGTTGCGCGCCCAGCAAGCGGGGTAGCGTAAGGGCAAGCATAAAGCCAATTAATGGCAAACCCGCTTGCACGAGCGCCCACACGCCGATTAAGCGTCGGTTACTGCCCGCAGCCAGCGCAACGGCCTCCGTCGTTACCGTCGTGACACGCCCGGCCCCGAGTAGTTGAGTGGGCAAGTATTGGCCGATACTGATCGCTAAGCCCACTGCAAAGGCCGTTAACAGCGGGGCTAATAGTAGCGGTAAGCGCACGCGCCAAAATGCAGCGCTGCGTGACACGCCCAATGAACGTGCCACCTGCAGCCAGCGAGGATCCAGTTGGCGGTACGCCTCGGCTAACGAAAGATAGACATAAGGCAGTACAAACAGTAAGTGGCCCGCGATGACGAGGCCTAGCTGAGGACGAATACCAACGCTTTCAGCCGCGACAATCAGCCCAAAAAGAAAGGCAATTTGCGGTACCAGCAGCGGTAAGTAGAGCAGCCATAGAGAGCGTTTTGGCTGAAGGTGCTGGCGGTGCTCGTTCTCAAGCGTCGCGAGTACCAGCGCAGTCGCCAGCGTCGTGGAAATAAGCCCAACTAGCGCTGTCGTGAGCAGCGGTGACGCAAGCATGGAGCCACTGCGCTGCCAGTGATCGAGTGTCAGCATCTGCGGCAGTACTTCCGGAAACCGCCAAAAGCCAGCCACAGAGAACAGCCCCAAGCCGATCAGGGCAGCCAGTGCCATACTGCTTGAAATCAGTAATGCTGAGCGGCCAAACAGCCGCAGTGCGGTTTCGCCACGCTGGCGACTGCCATCGGTCAACCAGCCACGCGTAAGTGTGCGAATAAGTTGTTCCAGCAGCCACCAGCAGAGTAGCGCGGCGAGCGTAATGCCAAGTTGCAGCACCGCCGCCGCCGAAGCCATAAAACGGTGGCTAATATCGGGGTCGTTAAACCAGCCAAGAATCGACACGCTGAGCGTGGGGGGAAGCGTTGGTCCCAGAATCAGCGCCATATCGACGACCGACGTGGCATAGGCGATCACCGCATACACCGGCAGGCGAATCAGCGGATAAAGAGAGGGCAGTACGGTTTTTAGCCAAGCTATTGTAGGTGAGTAACCCAGCGACCGCGCTAGCATTAAGCGCTTCTCAGGCGCTAGCTGCGGTAGTGCTGCTAAGCTCATCAGCAGCAGAAACGGCACCTCTTTCAGCACCAGCCCGGCCATCAGAGAGAGCCCCAAAGGATCATTGACGATCAACGCATCCGGCGGACGCTCCCAGCCCGTTAGTGAGGGCGATATCAGCCGCGCCACGAGGCCTGAAGGGGCAATCAAAAAGGCAAAGCCAAACGCAATAGCGGCATGAGGGATAGCCAGCAGCGGCGAGACCAGCCGCCGAATACTACGATCTAACCAAGTGCCTCGACTGGCCGCTAAAAACAGCACTACCATCATTAGCGCGAGGGCGGTGCTCACTAACCCGCTGGCAAAGCTAATGGCTACTGATCGCTCTAGCCCCGGCTGGGCGAACAGCATTTGCCAGGGGGCTAAGCTAGCGGTATGGCCGCCTAGCGCAGGCAGGTAGCCAAATGCTGGCAGCAGAACCATCAGCAGCCCTGCGCCTACCGGTAGTACGAGCAGGGCAATGATGAGTGCCGGGGCCAGTCGCAGCATGGTCTAGTTAACGCCGTAACGCTCAAGCCATGCGTCTTGCAGGGCGGTCATCCAGCTGGGGTGCGGCTCGGGTAGCGTGTTTGAGAGCGCGTCCGCCGGAAGTTCTGAGGGGTGGCGCTCGCCCTGCTGAAACAGTGCCTGATCAGCGGCGTCCAACTGCGCGATATCCAGCACGCTGCGGTCGCCCCACATTGCCAGCGACTGCTTTTCGGCCTGGGCTTGCGGTGAAAGCAAGAAGTCGGCAAGCACCATGGCACCGGCTTTATGGGGCGAGTTGTAGGGAATGGCCACAAAGTGGACATTACCCAGCGTGCCGCCTGCCAGGACGTAGCTGCGCACGCTTTCCGGCAGTTCATACTCCATGACCGCCACGGCGGCATCGGTGGGGTAGAACGAAAAGGCCAAACTCAGCTCACCGTCGCTCATCAGTGTGCGCAGGTTGGGGCCGGAGTCGGGGAAAGTTCGCCCGCTGCGCCACAAGTGCGGGTGGAGTGCATCCAGATAAGCCCACAATGGTTCAGTCACGGCCTCAAAATCGCTCTCTGACACCGGCTGATAAAGCGCCTCATCTTGCTCAGTAAGCTCAATCAACGCCTGCTTTAAAAAAGTGCTGCCGGTGAAGTCAGGTATGCGCGGATAGCTAAACTGGCCGGGATTCTCTTCGGCCCAATCGAGTAGCGACGGCATATCCTGGGGAGGGGCTTCGGTTTGAGCGCTGTCGTAATAGAAGGTGATCTGGGCTTTACCCCATGGCGACTCATAGCCCTCGGTGGGTAGCGTAAAATCGGTGACAACCTCAGGGTTTTCGGCCGCGTTGGTGAGCGCAAAATGGGGCAGTGCCTCGGCGAAGGGGCCAAACAGCAGGTCGTTTTCGCGCATCGCGGCAAAGTTTTCGCCGTTGATCCAAATGAGGTCGATACTGCCATCGTCACTGTTACCCGCCTGTTTTTCCGCCAGCACCCTCGCCACCGCACTGCCGGTATCGTCCAGCTTTACGTGCTCAACCTCGATGCCGAACTGCGCCTGCATCTGCTCCGCTACCCACTCGATATAACGATTGGTGCGCGTGTCGCCACCCCAGGCATTCCAGTAGACGGTTTGGCCTTCGGCTTCTGCCACAACGTTTTGCCAATCACTAGGGTCAGGATTGGCCATGGCAGGCAGCGCAAGGGCTAGCATCGCGGTGGAAAGGGTAGTGGCGAGCGCTGTTGAGAACGTCCCACGCAGAGGATTAAGGTCAGTCGGCATCGCACACCTCATATTAGTAGGGAAAAACAGTAGGGCAAAACGTTATAGGGAGGCTTGCAAGCACTGAAGCTCGCTATGAACGTGGTCAATGATCGGCAGCGAGAGGTAGTGTTCAACGCGGTCGCGCACGTGGTCAATCACTGTGGGGTCGGTGAGTTCTGCCGACCAATCTTCACCGAGCTGCAGGGCATCCTTGGCGTTTAAGTGCTGGGCGCGCCATTTAGCACACCACGTCAGCGACCAAAGCCAGGTGGCCCGGCGGCAGGCGACCAGTGTGTCGGTATCTGGAGACACGTCCATGGTGGCTTGCCAGCGGCGGTAAAAATGAATCACGTCGCTTAGCGATAGCTCGGCTTGGCTGTTGATATCCCAGGTGGTCGAGGTGTAGAGCGAGGTGTGGGCCAGGTCGATCCCTGGAAGGCCGTAGCGGCACTTCTCTAAATCCACCAATACGGCGCGGCCATCATCACGGATCAAGAAGTTGCCGGGGTGCGTATCAAAGCTAATTAGCGTAGGGGTGGCATCGCTTAGGTGGGGTGGAAGGAGATCAAGCTCCTGCTTAATGCGTTGAGTCACTTTGCTCGAAAGCTGCGCATCCCCTAACCAGTTAGCCTGCTGGCGCACTTCATCGACCATCGCCTGCCACGGGTTTTCAGGGGCGAGCAGTGGCGCTCGTGCCGCGAGAGCGAGCAGTGGCTGACGGTGCAGGCTGGCAAGGGCATCTGCAATGGCGGGAAGGTCTTCCGGCAGGCTGGCCAGACGGCCGCGGATCGCCTCAACCAACAACCCGCCACGGGGCAACGATTCGTTTGGTGGCAGCGTGTCATAAAGCGTTGGCGTGTGCCCGCCAGGGCTAGAGCGGCGATAACAGGCGGCCTGGTAGGCAAGGTTCGCTTCCGGAGGCAGGTTCATCTGGCTCTGTTTCGGTAGCCGCGCCACCCAATCATCGCCATCGGTGCGATGCACCCAGACATGATCATGAGCTAGCCCAGTATCCGCCATTGGAGAAAGCTCGCGGTACGTAATCCCGGCCCGCTCAAGTTCGGTCGCCAGCGCTTCTAATTGCGCCACAGTTGGTGTCGGCATAGAGCAGTCCGTATTGTTGCTGAATCAGCGATGCCACGTCGTGGCTGTTCTTGTACCAACCTTACACGTTTCGTAAGAAAAAGTGATTAAGACTGATTAAAACAGAACAGACGGCGCTATAGATACCAGACAGGGAGCTCACATAGTGCCACATAACGCAAAGCGCCCACCTTATGATGCGGTGGGCGCGTAAGCTAAAGACCGTTATTCACTTGCCTATCCAAGGGCGATAGGGTCGCCGCTGGAAACAAAACAGCAATACTTAGCTTCGGTTCGTTGAAGCTACCACGTTTCGCGGTTGCTTTTCCGTAGTAAGACTGGCGCCAATCTCGATGATACCGAGAATCACATGCGGCAAATAGACCGTATCCGCGAAGCCAAACAGCCACGGAGAAACCAGCAACAGAACACCGCTGATCAGATCCATGGTGAGGTGGAGTGGCATGGGGATCATGTGCATAAGCCCAAGCTCATACTTGGTCATAATGGCTGACGCCAGCATGACCACACCCAAGATGATCGGCACCCACTGAGCAGCACCTCCCGTGGCGAAGCCGAGCAGGAAGGGAGCGACGATAAGCAGCAGGCCCATTAGATAATCGACCATCCCGTGTACCCGAGTTGAAATAAAGCGCATGGCTATCCTCCTTAATATGCCAAGTGGTTTAACTGCCGATTCAATGCAGCATTAACCGACATCACTATTAACATAGTAAAGGAGGTTCGGGTTTCCAGCGGTAAGCATGCTTTTTGGCAGGTAATTGCTTAATTAAAAAGGATTTATAACATTCGTTAATGGGCGGCACCGCTAAGTACCGCCCTTTTTAGCTGCAAGCTATAAAAGCGTTATTACAGCGCCTCGATCTTCGCCCGTTGTTCTTCCAACAACTGTTTGGCAGCTTGGAACTCGGCCAGCTTGCCGCGCTCTTTATCCACCACCGCAACTGGTGCTTTGGCGATAAAGCCATCGTTGCCGAGTTTTTTCTCGATGCCGCCGATCAGCTTGTCCTGCTTGTCGATCTCTTTACTAAGGCGAGCGATTTCGGCGTCTTTGTCGATGAGATCCGCCATCGGCACCAATACTTCCATATCGCCTACCAACTGCGTGGCTGAGAGCGGGGCGTCGTCTGGGTTTTCAAGCCAAGTGACGCTTTCCAACTTGGCGAGTTTGGAAAGGAAGTGGCGGTTGCTTTCCAGACGCTCGGCGTCTTCGGGCTTGCCTTTGGTCAGCAGCACGTCGAGCGGTTTGCCGGGGGCGATGTTCATTTCAGCGCGGATGTTACGCACGGCGATGATGACGCCTTTGAGCCACTCGATATCCAGGCTGGCCTGTTCGTCGATTTTACTCTCATCGGCTTCTGGCCAAGCTTGCAGCATGATCGTTGCGTCATCACCCATAAACACACCTGCCAACGGTGAGACGCGTTGCCAGATCTCTTCGGTGATATAGGGCATCATCGGATGGGCCAAGCGCAGGATAGCTTCTAGTACGCGCACCAACGTGCGGCGAGTGCCGCGTTTGGCTTCGGCCGTCGCATTTTCGTCCCACAGTACGGGTTTGGATAGTTCCAAATACCAGTCGCAGTACTCATTCCAGATGAATTCATACAGCGCTTGGGAGGCGTGGTCAAAGCGGTACTCGTCCAGCGCCTTAGTGACCTGGGCTTCGGTTTTTTGTAGCTGCGAGATGATCCAGCGATCGGCGAGGGAAAGCTCAACCTCGTCACCGTTAGTGCCGCAATCTTCGCCTTCGGCATTCATCAGCACGTAGCGTGAGGCGTTCCACAGCTTGTTGCAGAAGTTGCGGTAGCCGTCCAGGCGGTTCATATCAAACTTGATATCGCGCCCGGTAGTGGCCTGGGAGAGGAACGTAAAGCGCAGCGCATCGGTGCCGTGGGCTTCAATGCCGTCTTTAAACTCATCCTTAGTGGCTTTGGCAATCGCCTTGGCCTGTTTCGGCTGCATCATATTGCCGGTACGCTTTTCGAGCAGCGCCTCCAGGCTGATCCCGTCGATCAAGTCGATAGGATCGAGCACGTTGCCCTTGGATTTGGACATCTTCTGGCCCAGACCATCGCGTACCAAGCCGTGCACATAAACCGTCTTAAATGGCACCTCTTTGGTGAACTTCAGGGTCATCATGATCATCCGGGCTACCCAGAAAAAGATGATGTCAAAGCCAGTGACCAGCACGCTGGAGGGGTGAAAGGTCTCAAGCTCCGGCGTTTTTTCCGGCCAGCCTAAGGTACCAAACGTCCACAGGCCCGAACTAAACCAGGTGTCGAGTACGTCTTCGTCCTGTGTCAGCACGACATCGGGTTCAAGGGCGTGCTTCTCGCGCGCTTCTGCTTCGCTGCGGGCAACGTACACATTGCCTTCGGCGTCGTACCAGGCGGGAATGCGGTGGCCCCACCAAAGCTGACGGGAAATACACCAATCCTGCAGGTCACGCATCCAGGCAAAGTACATGTTTTCGTAGTTTTTAGGCACGAACTGGATGTCGCCGTTCTCCACCGCCTCGATAGCGGGCTTGGCGAGGCTTTCCACCGCCACAAACCACTGGTCGGTAAGCAACGGCTCAATGACATCGCCAGAGCGATCGCCATAGGGCAGGGTGTTGTTAACGGCTTCGACTTGCTCCAGCAGGCCAAGGGCATCCATATCGGCAACGATCTGCTTGCGCGCTTCAAAGCGGTCAAGCCCTGCGTACTTGGCGGGCAGCGTGGCGTCTTCGTCGGGCTGGGGCTGGCCTTTAAGATTAAAAATCTCAGCTTGCTCAAGGATTGTCGCATCTTTGGAGAAGACGTTGATCAGCAGATGGTTCTGACGCTTGCCGACTTCATAGTCATTAAAGTCATGAGCCGGGGTGATCTTGACGCAGCCGGAGCCTTTCTCCATATCGGCATGTTCATCAGCAACGACCGGAATACGGCGGCCTACCAGCGGCAGCTCGATAAATTTGCCGACCAGTGAGGCGTAGCGCTCGTCTTCCGGGTTGACCGCTACACCGGTATCGCCCAGCAGCGTTTCCGGGCGAGTGGTGGCGACCACGACGTAATCCTTACCGTCGGCGGTTTTAACGCCGTCCGCTAGCGGGTAGCGGAAGTGCCAGAAGCTGCCCTGCTGCTCTTTATTTTCCACTTCCAAATCAGAAATGGCGGTGTGCAGAGTAGGATCCCAGTTCACCAGGCGCTTGCCACGGTAGATCAGCTTCTCTTCATGCAGGCGTACGAAGACTTCTTGAACCGCTTTATAGAAGCCGTCGTCCATGGTGAAACGCTCGCGGCTCCAGTCCACGCTGGCGCCCATGCGGCGCAGCTGGCGAGTAATGTGGCCGCCCGACTCCTCTTTCCACTCCCACACCTTGTCGATAAACGCATCGCGACCGAGGTCGTGGCGTGTTTTACCCTCTTCGGCGGCAATTTTACGCTCCACCAGCATCTGCGTGGCGATACCGGCATGGTCGGTGCCTACCTGCCACAGGGTGTTGTTGCCCTGCATCCGCTTCCAGCGCGTCAGGGTATCCATAATGGTGTCCTGAAACGCGTGACCCATGTGCAGGCTGCCGGTCACGTTGGGCGGTGGAATCATGATCGAAAAGGGCTCGCCCTGGCCGGAAGGGGCGAAACGGTTGTCGGCCTCCCAGCGCTCGTACCAGCGGGTTTCGATCTGTTCGGGTTGGTAGGTCTTTTCCATGGAGAGTCGGCTCACGGCTGGCAAGAAATGTGAAATTGTATAGCGCGAGAGTATACAGCGTGAGTGCCGGGGGCGTCAGGTGCTACTCACGCGCGTTGTTAATGTTAACGGTTGTCGCGCACCGTCTTTGCAAGGTGCTGATGCGAAGAAAAACCGCGCATGGCGATGAGCCCCAGGATAGGACCCGGCAATAACCACCAGATCACCGCCAACGACTGGCTCGACCACAGCGCGGTAACCAGCGCAATTGAAGGAATGGTGAGCCCGAAGCCGATAGCGTTCATCATCGCCAGCGCTGCCCCCAGTCGCTCGGCTGGGGCGGTGGCCGATGCCAACGCTGAAAACTGAGCAGAATCGGCAATCACGCTAACGCCCCATACGCCGAGAAGCGCCAGCAGCAGCCAGGGCGATGCGCTGCCCAAAAGCGGATATACCAAACACAGCGCACCAGAGGTTGCTAACGCCACGCAGGCCACGCGGTCGCTGCCAATGTGACGGCTCCACTTGCCCGCAAGTACGCAGCCGGGCAAGCCCAACGCAATCACGGCAAAGCTTAGCCATGGCTGGGCGCCGCTGGCAGCGCCAAGACGTTCCAGCTCCCTAGCGACCAGAAACGGCACCAGCGCCCACAGCGCATACAGCTCCCAACAATGGCCGAAATAACCTAGCGCGGCGGCGCGAAAGCGCGGCTGTTTAAACGCGGCTAGCCCTGCCCAGGGGCGCCCGCTTTTGGCGGTGGCCGGGAGGTGCGGGCCAACACCCAGTTTGAAAATCATTAGCGCGGCGACCAGCGCCAACAATGAGGCCAGCAGCAGCGGCCACTGCCAGGGCAGGTGCAGCGTTAACCCGCGTAGCAGGTGCGGTGAGGCAATGCCCAAGGTCAGCATGCCCACCAGCCAACCCAGCGCTGCCCCGGCGTGGCGGGGGGTCCAGCTCACCACCAATTTCATGCCGAGCGGGTAGATGCCCGCCAGGCAGAGGCCGGTCGCAAAGCGCGCCACGGCTGCCAGCGTGACGCTCTCTGCGACGCCGATAAAGGCGGCGTTGATCAGCGCGCCGAGCACGGCAGAAATCGCAAACAGATGACTGGCGCGCACACGGTCGGCAATGCCGGTGGTGGCAATCAGCAGGGTGCCGGTAATAAACCCCGCCTGCACCGCAATCGTCAACAAGCCCAAATCACTTTCGCTAAGGCCCACGGCCTCCTGCAGCGCCAAGCCAACGCCGTTGACACTAAACCACAGCGAAGTACCGAACAGTTGGGCGATGACGATAACGGCCAGGGGAGTGCGGGCTAAAAAGGTGTGAAACGGCATGGGCGCTCTCGTGTGTTGAGTTATTGTTGTTAATAAATTAGTTAACCGAGCTTATGCGGCACGACCTCATGGCCCATTTCTTTATAACGCTGCCAGCAGGCGCGTTTGGCGACCAGCACTTGTTGGTGCTGATTAATGATCTCGGCGATTCGCGCATAGCGCTCTACACCTTCGGGAATATCGGGGTGCAAATTAAGCAGAGCGGTTTCTTCCGTGGGCACCGGCAACTGCTGCCAGCCTAGCGTGATCGGCACGCTGGCGGCCATTTCGCTATCTTCCAGGGCGTGGGGTAAATAAGCATCCGGGCGAAAATTCCACAGCGCGCTATCGGCCTGCTCGGCGAGGGCTCTGTCTTCGCAGTGCAGATGCAGGCGGTAGCCTTTACGCCAGATGGTTTCGGCCAGTTTGCAGGCAAACTGCAAGCGCGCCTCCAAGGTCGTATCGGGCAGAATATAGAAATCAATACGTGCCATCGGCGGCTCCAGCGATTGCAGATAAATGTACTACTTACAAACAGCGCCGCCGCAAACGTTGCGGCGGCGTTGAACGGTGAAGCGTTGGTTTTAAACCCGCTTAAACCAGCTGGGTTAGCCAGCCGTACTTATCTTCACTGCGGCCGTACTGCAGGTCGAGCAGTTTGGTACGGATGCGCATGGCGATTTCATTGTTGCCGCCCGCGGTGAGCTTGATACGCTCGTTTTCAGTGACCAGTTCACCGACCGGAGTGATGACCGCGGCGGTACCGCAGGCAAACACTTCGGTGATCTCGCCGGACGCCGCGCCTTCGCGCCACTCGTCAATGCTAATCGGGCGCTC
The DNA here is from genome assembly GCF_013371085.1 of Vreelandella maris. GTDB lineage: Bacteria > Pseudomonadota > Gammaproteobacteria > Pseudomonadales > Halomonadaceae > Vreelandella > Vreelandella maris. The sequence continues at coordinate 128,855 of NZ_JABWCV010000004.1, forward strand.
TTCCGGCGTTAGACCTTCATCTTTGGCCAACGTGAGAACGGAGTTGCGCGTCACGCCTTCGAGAATGGTGTCGGTCAGGCGCGGGGTCACCAAACGGCCATCTTTGAAGACGAAGAACAGGTTCATGCCGCCCAGCTCTTCCACCCACTTGTTTTCAGCGGCATCAAGAAACGCGACCTGACCACACTGATGCGCTTCGGCCTCTTTCTGCGCGGCTAATGAGGCCGCGTAGTTACCGCCACATTTAGCAAAGCCGGTGCCGCCTGCGGCTGCACGCTTGTAGTTCGAGGAGAGCCAGATCGACACCGGGGCAATGCCGCCTTTGAAGTAGGCCGCCGCCGGGGAGGCGATCACATAGTAGTCGACTTCCTGTGACGGACGTACGCCCAGGAAGGCTTCCGAGGCGATCATGAACGGACGCAGGTAGAGACTACATTCATCAGAGGCGCTGGCAGGCGTAGGTACCCAAGCCTGATCCTGGGCGAGCAGGGCTTTCAGCGAGCCGATGAAATCCTCATCGGACAGTTCCGGCAGCGCTAATCGGCGGGCGCTGCGGCGGAAGCGCTCGGCATTTTTCTCGGGGCGGAACGTCCAAATCGAGCCGTCGGCATGGCGGTAGGCTTTGATGCCCTCAAAAATCTCCTGGCCGTAATGCAGCACTGAGGAGGCGGGATCGAGCGTCAATGGGCCGTAAGGGCGCACCTGATGGCCGTGCCAGTCGGCGTCCACAGTCCAACGAATATGGGCCATGTGGTCGGTAAAGTAGCGACCAAAACCTGGGTTTTTAAGGATGTTTTCACGGATCTCATCGGCCGTCGGCTGGTTGGACGGCAGTATTTCAAAACGCGATTCTGACTGGTTATCTGAAGCTGTGGGCACGGCGTGTTGTCTCCGCTAGAGCCAGACCCCGAAGGGCAAAAGTAAGCAATGTGTGTAGTACAGCGTGTGCTCAAGGACAGTGCGCACGCTCATGTGTTCAGGTTTAACGGTTGCCGCGCTGAAAGGCAACCGTTGAACGAGGGATCGTGGTGCCGAGTGGTGATATTAGCCGTCGCTGTTTTCTACTTGGGCATCGGTTTCACGGTCCAACAGGTACTGGGTTAACAGCCCAACAGGCCGGCCGGTGGCGCCTTTTTGCTTGCCTGAATGCCAAGCAGTGCCCGCGATATCCAGGTGCGCCCAGGGGAAGTGGTCGGCGAAGCGTGATAAAAAGCACGCGGCGGTAATCGTACCTGCGGGGCGGCCGCCAATGTTGGCCAGATCGGCAAAGTTGGAATCCAACTGCTCTTGGTATTCATCCCACAGCGGCAGGTGCCAGGCGCGATCCCATGCCCCTTCTCCTGCATCCAGCAGATCCAGCGCTAGATCGTCGTCGTTGGAGAGCAGGCCGGTGGCGTGATGGCCCAGGCCGACAATCACCGCGCCGGTAAGAGTGGCGATATCGACCACGCTGGCGGGAGTAAAGCGCTCGGCGTAGGTCAGTGCGTCGCACAGCACCAGGCGGCCTTCGGCGTCGGTATTGAGCACTTCGACGGTCAGCCCTTTTAGCGTTTTGATGATGTCGCCGGGCTTGGTGGCGCGGCCGTCGGGCATGTTTTCGGCGGCGGCGACGATAAACACCAGATTGAGCTTCGGCTTGATATCCAACATCGCTTTGACGGTGCCGAATACGCTGGCAGCGCCGCACATGTCGAATTTCATTTCGTCCATGCCTTCGCCGGGCTTGAGTGAAATGCCGCCTGTATCAAAGGTAATGCCTTTGCCGATCAGTACATGGGGGGCTTCATCGACGTTGTCGGCGCCTTGGTACTTCATAACGATCAGGCGTGTCGGTTCCTTACTGCCGCGCCCTACAGAAAGCAGCGAGCCTGCGCCCAGGGCTTCCAGCGCTTCTTCATCGAGAATGTCGACCTCAAGGGCGCCCTTTGAATCGCGGCCCAGCTGCTCTGCCTGCTCGGCTAAGTAGCGAGGCGTGCAGATATTAGCAGGCAGGTTGCCTAAGGTACGCGTGTAGTTGATGCCTTGGCCGATTGCGTTGCCTACTAAGGCGCCCTGCTTAACCTGCGAAACTGTGTCAGCATCGCTGATCATTAACGTCAGCTTGGCCAGGCTGAGGGCCGGGGCGGGCGATGATTTAAACTGATCAAAGCGATAAATGGCCCGCTCAGCCGCTTCCATCACCTTGCGCGCTTTCCAGGCCGGGTCGCGGTCGGCGAGTGGCACATCGCCGAATACCACGCTCGCTTCATCGATAGGCAGTTTCACCAACGCTGCCATGGCCGCATCCAGCGCCTTGATGAACGCGGCTTCCTGGCATTTTTCGCGCTCACCCAAGCCCACTAGCAAGATGCGCTCAGCACCCAGGCCCGGTGCAAAGGGCACCAACTGCACGTTGCCCAGCGTAGCGTCAAAGTCACCACGTTCCAGCAATTGGCCAATCAGGCGCTCGCTGGCGTCGTCCAGTTTGGCAACGGTGGGCAGAAGATCGCTACCTTTGAAAACCGGTACCAAAAGGCATGCTGTTTCGGTTTTGGCCGGGTTCGCAGTCTGAACGGAAAATTCCATGACGGCTCCAACAAGACAAGCAACGAGGGAATCGGGATAATGCCCCGTTGCTTTTGATTGTGAAAAGGGACTGAGAATAATTTGTTTAGTGTACCCAAGCCATTCGCTTATTGCATGGCATCCTGCACGACTAGCCGGAGAGCGCGTTGATTTTATTTCGATATCTAACTCGCGAAGTGTTACTCACCATGTCGGCGGTCGCTGGCATCCTGTTGCTGGTGATCATGGGCAGCCGCTTTATCCGCTATTTTTCGGACGCAGCGGAAGGCGATATTCCGGTCACCATGTTAGGCAGCCTCATGATGTTTCACCTGCCCGGCTTTATGGAACTGATTTTACCGCTGTCGTTTTTTCTGGGCATCCTGCTGGCCTATGGGCAGCTCTACATGAACAGCGAGATCACCGTGATGGTCGCTTGCGGGATGAGCCCTACGCGGCTGTTGAAAGTGACCCTGCTACCCGCCAGCGTGGTAGCAGTGCTGGTCGGTATTTGCAGTCTGTGGCTGACACCCTATGGCGCGCTGCAAACTGAAACCGCGCTGGAAGAGCAGCGTAGCCGCCTGGATGTTTCCGTTCTGGCGCCGGGGCGCTTTCAGGAGTTTGGGGGTGGTCGTACCGCTTACATTGGTGGCTTTTCCAGCGATGGCACGGAAATGCAGGATGTGCTGGTGCACGAGCAGAACCAGTTGGGTGATGAAGGCACCCATGACTACGTGACCCGCGCTGCATCGGGCTTTCAGGAAACGCGGCTTGAAACCGGTAGCCGCTTTCTGGTGCTGGATGACGGCGAGCGTTACGGGGTGACGCCAGGCGATAAGAGCGCCGAGCGGCTCACCTTTGAGCGCTATACGCTGCGCCTGGGGCTGAATCGTGACCGGCAGGAGCTCGATTCTCTGGAGTACGCGACCACGCCCGCGCTATGGAATAATCCAAGCCCCCGCGCCCAGGCTCAATGGCAGTGGCGTGCGGGGCTGCCTTTAATGGTCTTTGTACTGGCCTTAATGGCGCAGCCGCTTTCCCGCGTCAATCCTCGCCAGGGGCGCTTTGGCAAACTGCTGCCCGCGGTCTTTTTATATGTTGCGTATCTCAGCCTGCTGCTGGCGGTGGTCGATGCGATTGGCAGCGGTACTTGGTCCAGTATGCTGGGTGTGTGGCCGGTACACGGGCTGTTCTTGGGATTGGGCCTGCTAATGCTGTGGCGCTCGCAACGTAAGGGGATGCGCTAATGGTGCTTGACCGTCTCGATCGTTATATCGCCCGCAACGTGTTGGCGGCCATTGTCGTCGTCCAGTTCGTGCTGCTGGGCTTGGATATCACCATCGCCTATATCGATGACTTAGGTGATGTACAGGCTGGCTATACCGCTCTGGATGCGTTGGTTTACCTGCTAATGCGCACACCCTGGCGTTTTTATCAGTATGCCCCCGTGGCGGTGTTAATCGGCGCGCTGATTGGTTTGGGCAGCATGGCGTCCAGCAACGAGCTCACCGTTATGCGTGCCGCTGGGCGCTCCCTGGCGCGCATTGTGTGGGGCGTGATGAAGCCGGTGCTGGTGGTGGTCGTCGTGGTGCTGCTGGTCGCCGAGTATGTTAGCCCGCGAACTGAGCAATACGCCGAAGCGTGGCGCCTGGAAAAACTCCAGGGCGAAGGCGCCATGCTGACCAGTCGCAGTGGCTGGCAGATCGAGGGCGACAGTGTTTACCGTTTTGGGGCGATTCGTGCGGATAACGTGGTGCTTGATTTAACCCGCTATCGTTTTGATGACCGCCAGCTAGTCGAAGCCACTTACGCCCAGCGTGCACGCTGGGAAGGCGATGCGTGGCGGTTGGAAAACGTTGCTACCACGCGCATTTTCGACGATCGCACTGAGTCGGACCAATCGGCAAGCATGGGTTGGGACACTGCGTTTACCCCCGCTCAGTTGGAGCGATTGCTGCGCGATATCGAGAGCCAGGCACCCAGCGAGCTATGGGCTTATGCCCAGTTCCTTGAGGAACAGAACCTGCAGAATGACCAAGCGCTGCTGTATTTTTGGCAGAAGATGCTGATGCCACTCACCATGGGCTCACTAGTGCTGATTGCCGCCTCCTTTGTGTTTGGCCCGCTGCGTACCGTGGCCGCAGGTACGCGCGTGTTTTACGGCGTGGTCACCGGGCTGAGCTTCAAGTATGTACAGGATCTGCTGGCGCCCGCCTCGACAATTTTTGGTTTTTCCCCCGTGTGGGCCGTGCTGGTGCCAACATTGGCGTGTGCCGGGGTAGGGATCTACTTTCTACGTCGCAACGGTTAGGCGTAGTTTGCTAAGCCAAAAAATTTCATCACCGCCAAGTGGCAAGCAAGAACTAATAAGAGAGAACTATGCGAATACGACGCTTTGCTCAGTTGGACAGCGTATGGCCAGCGGGTCTTGGACGCCGCCTGGGTGCCATGCTTTATGACGGCTTTCTGGTCACCGCCATCTGGATCGCGGTGACCGTCGCGCACATGGTTTTTTTCCGCTATGTGCTTGGCCAGCAGCCAGAAGAGATTGGCACCACGGCTGGTGATATCTGGAGCCTGCGTCTCTTGCTGCTGTTTTTTGTCACGCTGTTTTTCGTTTTTTCCTGGTCGCGCGGGGGAATGACCTTGGGCATGCAGGCGTGGCGGTTGCGGGTGCAAACACTGGATGGCTATTCGCTGAATTTGAGGCAATGCCTCATTCGCTGCGCAGTGGCGTGGCTCTCACTGCTGGCCTTTGGTTTGGGCTACTTGTGGGTACTGTTCGATAAACAGCGGCGCAGTTGGCCGGATATTGCTTCCAACACGCAAACGGTGGTGCTGCCGAAAAAATAATTTCAACTGGCATCGGCAAAAAGTGCTTTTACACCAGCCCGTTATCTTGCTGTTCCTGCTTATTAAGACGAATGGATATCAAAAAGTATCCATTTCCACTTGATAAGATGTATGCGAATCATTTACATTCATCTCATGACTTTTATGAGGTGTCGCCATGTACGTTTGTGTGTGCAAGGGAGTAACCGACCATCAGATTCGCCAGCACGTTAGCGACGGAGCTCGCAGCTGGCGAGAAGTACGCGAGGCAACCGGCTGCGCAACGCAGTGTGGTAAGTGCGCGTGCTATGCCAAATCTATTACCCGCGACGCCGTACAAGAAGCGCGTCAAGAAGCCGATATGGGCCTTGCTTACGCCGTGTGACGCGAATCACTATTGTTAGGGTTATCTTTAGCAAATATATGATTTGCTTGAACTTTTAAATACCTTATCTATACTCTCAGGAAAGCTGGGAGTATAGCTATGTACGTCTATACTCTTCTTAAAACGTAACTGCTTGATCGCATTATCTAAACCAGATTAAACATCAGCATTACAGTAGAAAAGGTGACGTTATGAAAGGCGATACTAAAGTTCTTGAGCATCTCAATAAGGCACTAGGCAACGAATTGGTTGCGATCAATCAGTATTTTTTGCATGCCAAAATGTATAAAGACTGGGGCCTAAAAGCACTGGCCAAGTGGGAATACGATGAGTCCATCGAAGAGATGCAGCACGCTGACAAGATCATCGAGCGCATTCTGTTTCTAGAGGGCATCCCCAACCTGCAAGACCTTGGCAAGCTGCACATCGGCGAAAACGTCAAAGAGATGCTCGAAAGCGATCTGAAAATTGAGCACGATGGCCGCAACGATTACATCGAAGCCATCACCTACTGCGAGAGCGTTAAAGATTACGTTACCCGCGACATGCTCCGCGATCTGCTCGCCGACGAAGAGGGCCATATTGACCACATCGAAACTGAGCTGAAGCTAATCGAACAGGTTGGTATTCAGAACTACCTGCAGCGCCAAATGCAGATGGCTGGCGAAGAGTAATCTCTCTAGCCAAGTCTGTTTGGTTGGCTTTTTAGTTCAGCTAAACGTGCAGAATAGAAAACGGGCAGCCACTTGGCTGCCCGTTTTGCGTTGTGCAATAGGCATGACACTGATGCCAGCTTTGAATGACTATGGCGTGGTGCTGAGGAGAGTTTTGAGAGGTTTTAGAGACTGACAAAGCAGGGTTTTGCCATGTCAGGATCGCGTAATTAGTTTTTCCAATGATTACTCAGGCTGTTCGGCTTAAATTTCTAGTGCGCTCATGAATGAAATAAAACTTGCGTTGATAGTATTTGGCCTTAAGACAAATACTTATGCGTACATGGCAAAACGCCTAGGAGGAAATGCTGTTTTGCTACGCGGTAATCTCTGATAACCCCAATAACAGATAAGTATATGAGATGAGACCAGAACAGCAGCGTATATATCAAGCAATCCGCCAACTTTGTCGGGAGCATGTTCAGGACTGTCAATCGGCTGCGAGTCGGCATCGGCGCGCGGGCCGTTCCGAGATAGAAATTGCTCGCCACCACCGTACCATTACTAAACGGTATCTGATCAAAATGGCTGTCTATCAGCAGTACTGTGATCATGCGTTCGGCAATTGGCTGCCCGCTAAGTCACAGGACAAGGGGTTAGGTACCCACCAATACGAAGAACGCTTGTGTCGCATTTGTCTGAAGATGGAGGCTCGTCCCAATGACCTTGCCGCTAGCGCAAATGACGGCTGTTACGCCTTAAGTATTAAGAAAATGGTTGTCCGTGATTTACTCAAGCGGTCATATCGCTGGTAGATCAGCATGAAATGCGCCCCTCATAAGCATGATAATAAATGAGAGTTTTGCGAGGTTTAGAGACTGACACGCCTCCCTTTCGCTATGCCAGTATCGTGTGAATTGTTCCGATTTCGCGATTATTCAGGCTGCTTAGCTCGATATCTAAAACACTCATGAATGGAATAACACATGCGTGCATTCACACATGCCTCACCGAACCGCCAGCAGGGTTTTACCCTGGTGGAAGTCTCACTCGTCCTGGTTGTGATCGGACTAATCCTCGGGGCTGTCTCGATTGGTAAGGATGTTCAGCGAAACGCTGAATACACCAAGATTAAACAGAAGTTTGTTGACCAATGGGCCAGTGCCTATAACTCCCATTATCTGCGCGCTGGTGTTGTGATTGGCGATAGCCAAACGCAGCCGCGACTGATGGTTAATGGTGCGACCTACAATACTGCTGTTGCCGACGGCCTCATTTCTGGGCAAGACATGACCGACGCAGATGAGCCCAAAGCCATTTGTGAAGGTGGTCAAGCGCCGAACATGACGCGTGATGAAGATCTCATTCTGCACCGTGAGATGGATCGTCACGGCGTGCGTATGCCACCAGGCCGTGCTGAAGGGTTTGAAGACCGCTATGCCTATCTGGATACCAATGGCAACCCTCAAGAACTTCAGGTGTGCTTCCAGTGGAATAAACCCGGCACCGCTGCCAGTTCTGGCAACGTGATGGTGATTTCCGGGCTTACTCCGGATTTAGCGCGGGCACTGGATCAAATGATTGATGGCAAGGCTGATTCACGTGAGGGGCTCTTCCGTAAATATGATATCGAAGAAGACGGCACTGAAGGAGCGCCTGGTATTGAGTGGGCTGCCAACAACTCCCAAGCCTACGATGCAGATGAAGGCTCTGATGATGATACCAGTGTGAACTTGGATGAAGACCAAGTCATCACGGTAGTCGCCACCTATAAGATGAATCAGTGAGTCGGGGGGTGGCGATGAGGTCGGCAGGGGGAAGTTCCGTGGGGGCTCGCCAGCGCGGGTTCAGCCTGATGGAAATCGTTGTGGTGATGGCGGTTATCGGTCTTATGCTGGGTGGGGTGAGCATTGGTCGTGATGTTCTCCGTGAGGCGGAATACAACCGTATCCAGAATAAGTTTTTAATGCCGTGGAAGCAGAACTACGACCTTTACTATCAGCGTACTGGCGTTGTGCTTGGCGATAACCAAGTGGCGCCGACGTTGATGGTAAACGGCTACGAGGCGGAGTTTGACCACATGGGCAGTGGGGTGGCGGGCATTCCAGCCAACTACCGTAACACGGGCCGCCGGTTGTGCCACGGTGCTGGGTATCCCGCCAATACCGTTGGCGGCGGTGACCGGCCGTTGTCTGACCTGGATTTGCATCAGCTGTTTGATCGCGTCGGTATTCGAATGCCGCCGGGGCGGGCTGAAGGGTCGGAGGACCGCTACGCCTATACAGACACCAATGGTAATCCTGCAGAGCTGCAAATCTGCTTTCAGTGGAACCCGGAAGGGACAATCAGTGGCGCGGGCAACGTGATGGTGATCCGTGGGCTAACCCCTGATCTGGCCCGCAAGCTGGACCATATGGTGGATGGTAAGCCTGATGCCTACGAAGGCCGTTTCCGCCAGCAGAACGCAAATACCAATGTGTTAGAGCGTAGCCGCCATATTCCAGGCTATGAGTGGGAAGCCAATAACAGTTACACCAACGCAGACCCAAACCCTAGTGCCTTTGGTGAAGGGGCGTCCAGTGGAGAAGAGCGCGTCATGTTGGTTACCGCACACTGGGTCATGGATCAATGATGGTGTCACTGCTTTCTGAGGGGGGTAAGGCCGCTCGGGGTTATGTATGTATTGGGGTGCTTCTGGTGGGTAGCCTTGCATTGCCCTATTTAGTGAAAACGGCATTTAGCTATAAAGCGGCGGCAGACGTGGCACAGCGGCAGTTGGCAGATAACCAGCGTCAGGTAGACCAGGAAGCGGGCGCGCGGGCGCAGCTGGTGCGCTGGCAAGCAGTGCGCGACCAGTGGGGAACGCTGGCAGAGCGTGCCGATGGGCTTGGCTGGCGGACGTCTTTGTGGGATGTACGGTCGATTGAAGTAGACAACAAGCGTTTCTCGCGGCGTGAAGCCGACACATTGATGAGTAGCCTTGAGTCCAGCTCCGATAGCTTCATGCTGCCCAAGTCATTCTCAATAAAACTGGTAAGCGATAGCAGCGGTTCGCTGTATATCGACTCACCGGCTCAGGATCAGGCAGGCTCGATCCAGCTATCCCTCTCCGGTGATTATTACTCGCGGAGAGTGCAATGACCCATCTGCAGTGCCTGTTGGATATGTCGGGGCAGGTGTGGCAAACACACACCGATACGCTGCTAGCGCCGGAGCAGTTTGATGCGCTGCCCGGCCCAACAGTGGTCATTACCGATTACCAGGCAGCGCCGTTCGGCGTCGAGGCGTTGCCTGCCCATCATCAAAACCTGGCGCCGCTGTTGGAAAAACGACTGCGCGATGCCGGGGATATCGACAGTTTGGCGCGGGTGATTATCCATACCCGCGAGCGGCAGAGAGACCTAGCCCAGGTGTGCTACACCGCTGTGCCGGTGGCGGTAGCTATGCGTTACCGGCGCTGGGCCAAACAGCAGAGTGACCATGTACTGCTGTTCCCGCTGCTTGAAGCACTGCTTACATTGGCGCAACGGCAGGGTCTTGAGAGTGGCCTTTTGGCATTTGTCCATGACGATAGTGTGGATGTGCTGATGCTGCAGGACGGCCAGGCCATGCAGGCCTCCCGCCAGCGTCTTTATATGCGCGGAGCGGACGACTATATCCGTATCGCTGCGTATATCACCTCATTATTGGACCGTTACGCTGATGCTGGCCGACAACGCGGTTGCTTGCTGGTTGAGCGCCGCACGGACGAAAGCCAGCCGCTAATTGATGCGCTAACGGTGCGTGGTATTCCGGTCACTGAGCCGGTGTTGCCAGCCACCCAGCTGTTTGAGGGCCTGCGCTTAAAACGGGCCGATATCGATGGCATTAGCCGTTTGCACTACCTCTTTCAACAGGCATTGCCCTGGGTGGCGGTGGGCATGGTCGCGCTATGCCTGTCTAGCGCGTTCGGGGCCTTGTACTGGCGGCACGAGGCAGGCGCTCTTGAGGCTGAGCTGTACCAAGCGCAGACCCAGAGCGTTGGCAGCACCATTACCGAGATGGGGAGCGCGCTGCGCAGTGCCGATGAGCTGGTGCTTTCCCAACGTGAACGCGCCGACTTTGTACGCCTTGCTGAGCGTGTTCGCCAAACGCCTGATCCAGCCAGCCTGATTCGGCATTTACGCGAGGCGGTTCCGGCCAGTATTGAGTTGGTTGAGGCGGGCATTGTATCGGATGACACCGGCGTGCTGATCATCGTTGCGGGCCGCAGTGCCAGTGTGGCTGCGCCCTTCGCGGCAGAAGAGCAGTTCGTGATGGCGCTGAAGCGCCTTGGCTATGAAGTGGTGCGGCGTGAAATTACCAGCGGCCTCGGTAATAGCCTGTTCCGTCTAGCGTTAACCTGGAGCGCACCATGAAGAAGAAATACACCGCTGCTGGGCTGCTAGCCGTTGCCTTGGTCTCCTGCACAATGGCCTACCAGTTTGCGATGGCCGAAGAGCGGGCCGCACAGGCGTGGCGCCCTAGCCAGGATTCGCAGCTTCAGAGCCTTGATGCACGGTTGGGCGAAAAAGTGCGCGAGTTCCTGGAGTTGAACGAGCTGCTAAGCAGGCAGCTTGAGGATGTGAGGCTGCAGCAGGCAGGGCAGCAGGATACCCCCTTGCTGACGGGCAACGCTTTTGTGCCCGAGCCACTTGCACCAGAGCCTGCTATGCCAGAGCCGGTGGAGATAACGCCGGAGGTGGTTGCGCCGCCACCCCCGCCACCAGAGCCTCCTGTCAGGCAGGCACCCTGGTGGAGCCGTTATCAGCTCAGCATGGTGGTGTACTCGGATACCTCCCGCTCCGCGGTAATCAATGGGCGCTATGTGCGCCGTGGCGATGCGGTGGCATCCGGCGTGGTGGTTCGTGATATCAGGCCCAACCAGGTGACGTTGGCACGCGGTGGTGAAACAGCACGCTTAACGATTGGAGCTGAATAATGACGTTACGCCGCCTGTTGATATGGAGCATCGCGCTGCTTGGACTGTTGACTGCAGTGCTTTGGTGGGTTGGTCGGCAACCTGCGCCGGTAAGCCCAGCGGCACAAGTGCCCGCTGTGGTAATGCCGCCTTCTTCCTCGCCTGTAGAAGGTGGAGGTGCCTCTACGGATGTTGATGCCCTTTGGCGGCGCTATGAGGCGTTGAACGAAGCCGCTGCAACTGCCTCTGCACCTGTGGAAGGGGAGCAGGGTGGAATGAGTTCATCAGCTGAGCCCCGTTCACCGGAACAGGTGCTATCTGAGGCAGCGCAGCAGCGTCAGGCACTGCGCGAGGGCATCCGACAACGCAGTGAGGCGGTCCGGGCCGCGCGTGATGACGCGTTGGCGCAGATTCGGGACCTTGAACCAGACGATATCGATGGGTTGATGGATGTGATTCAAGGCTTCAACCAGCAGATGCGGGAGAACGGGGTAGAGGAGCAGATCGATATCGGTGGGATACGTCAGCAGCTAGTAAGTAGCCAGAGGCTTGCTGAGGTCAGCCAGGCGATGCTGGATGAAGCGCTGAAAGGTGAGAATGCCAACCCGAAGCGGCTTCAAGAGCTAAGTCGTGAGATGAGTGCATTACAACAAGAGGTGATTGACCTTCATTCGATGCGTTCAAGTGGCGGGCAGGAGCAGCCATGACGGTTGACGCGTACCCCCTCCGCCAGCGGGGGTTCACTCTCTTGGAGCTGGCGCTGGTCTTGGCGCTGCTGGGCGGGATGGCGCTGGTGGCGATGCACTATCGCCCTAATGCGTTGAGCCAGGATGATGCCATTGCCCAGGGTTACCACGACCAGATCGCTGCAGCTCTCTATCGTTATGCTGAGCGCCACTACCGGCTGCCCTGTGCCGATACCAACGGTGATGGTTTTGAAGGTGGCAGCGGAGGCGGCTGCGGGCAGGGGGAGATAACCCACATGGCTGGTGGGGTGCCTTTTCTTACCCTTGGCATGAGTGAGGCGCAAGGGTTAAGCAAAGCGGTTCGCGAGCGCTTTGTCTATGGTGTCTTTCGCGATGACACTGCTGATACCGACCTAGCGGCATTAGCTGAACGAACTGGTGACCCGCCCGGCAGTGCCGGGTATCTCAGCCTGGATGACCTACGTTACGCCCTGCACAGCCTGGGCCAGCAGGATTTTGATAATGAGCACATCTACGTGACCGGTGATGAACAGCAAGCAGGAACGGCTGATTGCAGCGGAAACCCTATCACCAACCTAGCATTTTTCGTTGCCTACGCAGGCACAAGAGATGCTGATAGGAATGAGCAACCCTTTGATGGCGAAAATAGCAGCCTCCGTTGGCCTTCGGGCAGCGGGCTTTGTGTATCCGGCCCGCTGACCGCACAAGGGGAGCAGTATGACGATGCCGTTATTGCGGTGGGCTTTGCCGAACTGCTTGGCTATTTAAGCCAATAACTTGCAAAACAACACATTGAGTACGGAATTAGGCGCATCAGGAGCAGCCACATGAACCTTGACCCTCAACTATCTCTTTACCCTAGACGAGGCCTCTGGATAGGTGCCTTGCTGGCTGCGTCATTAACTGGCTGTGCCGTTGGCCCCTCCAAAATGGATGCCGAAAGGGTTCAAACGGTGGATGACCGTTCGCAGGCGCTATTACAAGAGCGGCTAGTGCAAGAGTCAGAGAAGTTACGCCTTCTGCAAGATGAGCTTAGGCAGAATTTGGAGCAACAGCAGGAAGTGGTGTTGGAGCCAGTGGTTCCCCGTTATAACCCGCTTGATGCTGTGAACGTTACATTACAGGCAGACGATGTTGATGTACGTAACCTGCTCAAGGCGATTGCTGATCAGGCAGGACTGAACTTGGTGCTGCCTGCTTCGCTGTCGCGCCAGCCGCGCACGCTGTCGCTGTCGCTTAGTTCGGTGCCTGCTAGCCAAGCCTTTGAGGAGATCACCAAGGCGCTAGATCTGGCCGGGCATGTCCGCGATAACATGCTGGTGGTGGAGGAGTTTGAAGAGCGGATTTTCGATATGGATTTCCTGCTCACCATGAGTACGGCTGACTTCAACGCGGGGGGCGATGTATTCGGTGCCGGTAATACCGGTGGCGATGGCGGGTCGGCTTCGGGTGGCGGCTCAGGTAGCAGCGGGCTGCGCAGCAGCTTTTCAATCTCGGGACGCAATACCAATGATGTGAACCCTTACGAGCAGATTGACCGGATGTTGGCATCGCTGATCGGCGGGCAGGGTAATGGAGAGGGCGGTATGGAGCAGCAAGGGGTGCCGACCTATATGCTGAACCGCTCCACCGGTACGCTGTTTGTTCGTGGGCGCCCATCTCAGTTGGCGGCGGTCGGGCGTTTGGTTGAGCACTATAAGTCGGTGTTAAACCGACAGGTGCTGATCGAGGCGCAGATTCTTGATGTCGAGCTTAACGACCAGTTCAGCTATGGCGTTGATTGGAGCTTCCTACGTAACCAGGTGGCTTTGTCCTACTCGTCTAACCCGATGGCGCTGGGTGCGATCGACTCATTGGTGCCAGGGGCGGAGAATGCGGGCCGCAGCGTGTTGATTCCGTCTACTGCGCTAGGTACGTCGGGTACGCCATCGCTGGGCCTTGCTCAGTCGGGCAGTAACCACAATATCGGGCTCGACCTGATGAAAACCTTTGGCACGGTGCATATCCTATCTAACCCGTCGATTCGGGTTCGCAATACCCAGCCCGCCGTGGTGAGTGTTGGTAGCAACATGCGTTATATCGCCCAGTCCAGCTCTAATACGCAAAACGGTGGCGGCGGCTTACTGGCGACCACGTCCAATGTGGTGACGTCTAATGTATTCGACGGCGTGATGCTGGGGGTGATTCCGTTTGTGTCCGAGGATGGTGCTATCCATCTCACCATTAACCCGATGCAAACCTCTGTGCAGGCCTCCTCTATGGAGCTGGTGGAGGTAGGCAGCACGCAGAATCCGCTGAAAATCTCGCTCCCCCGGGTGGACTTCAAGGGTATGACCACATCGTTGTCTCTGAACGACGGTGACATGGTCATTATCGGTGGTCTTATCGGTGAAAGTGGTAACCGTTCAAGGGATGGGGTGCCCGGTATTACGGATGTCCCTCTGTTTGGCAGCGTGCTGGGTGGGCAGTCTGAATCGACCACGGCACGCGAGCTGGTTCTCGTGCTGCGCGTTCAGATTTTGTAAGCCGGATTCCCATGAGCTTAGTTTTCGACGCATTGCGCCAGCATGGCACTCATCCTACGCAAGCTCCCACTCAGTTGGGTAGTGTGGTCACCCCTGGCCAACGTCGATGGCGGTGGGGTTTGGTGGCGGGGTTAGTGTGTGTCGCCGTTGCGGGGCTGTTCCTATGGGAACATTTTTATGCGGCAGAGCGTATCGCGCCGCGAAATGTTTCAGCCGCGCTGCCTGTGGAGCCTTCCGCACCTACTGTGTCGTCAGCTCCACAGGAGGTTGTGGTGGTGGATATTGCTTTGCCAACGCCAACGCCAACGCCGCCGCAAGCACAGGCTCAAGCGCCTGCACCGTCGAGTGGTTCACGGCTACCGGGGGATGCCCTGGCACGGCTTGCCGCAACTGCTTCAGTAATAGAAGTAGCAGCCGTTAGCCAGCCAGAGGTGGCGGCAGTTGGCGAGATAGACACGTCAGTGCCCGCTCTTGAGTCTGAGCCCGAGCCTAGGCTTGAGCCTAAACCCGAGGCTGAGCTTTCAGTGGTAGTAGAGACTGCGCCTCCGGCTGAGGTAAATCCGGCAGAACTGTTTGCGGCCTTCAATGCGGCGCTGTCGGCTGGCCAACTGCCCCAGGCGGAAGAGGTTATTGAGCGCGCTCGGTCTGCGCTAGGTGAATCGCATCTGATCGTTGCCCGTATGCAGGGCTATTACTGTATGAGGGCAGATTGCCCGGCACAGGCACGCCAAGCGTACTCCACGATTCTTGCTCGTCTGCCAAGAGATCGCGAAGCGGGCTATAACCTGGCGGTTTTAGACTGGCAGGCTGGGCAACATGCCGAGGCGGCTAAGCGGGTGCGTGCGCTGCTGGCGCAGTACCCAGCGGACGACGCCTTACGCGCACTACAGCGGCAAATGGGAGCGCATTGATGAGTAGCGGATTTCCATTGTCGGCTTACCTGCAGCACTTAGGGTTTACGCGTAACCCGTTTCCGGTAACGCCGGATGAGCACGGCATCTTCTTTTCTTCTCGGCTGGCAGAACAGTTCACTGAGTTGTTGCACTTCATTGAGCAACGCAAGGGGTTCATGCTTGTAACCGGTGATGTTGGCGTTGGTAAAACGACGCTCTCTCGGTCGCTACTAACGCGTTTGGCCGAGCAGGGGGCGTGTACCGCGCTGGTGTTCAATACGTTTCTTCAAGGTGCCGACCTGTTAAGGGCCATCAACCGTGATTTTGGTGTGACGGCCGCTGGCGATAGCCTAGAGGCACAGCTGCAGGCACTGAATACTTGGTTGCTGCAGCAGCATGAAAAGGGTCGTAACTGTGTATTGATTCTGGATGATGCTCAGGGGTTGGATGTGCCCAGCCTTGAGCTGGTACGTCAGTTGAGCAACCTGGAGGCCAGCCAGGCCAAGCTGCTACAAATTGTGATGGTGGCCCAGCCGGAAATTCGCTTGACGCTGGATCGGCATGACATGCGGCAGCTGGCAAGCCGTATTGCACTGCGCCTTGAGCTGACCCCGCTGACGTTGAATGAGTTGGATGTCTATCTGCATCATCGGTTGCAGTGGGCAGGCTGCCCAGAGGTGTTGACCGTTGATCGCAGTGCTTTGCGGCGGTTGCATCGCTATAGCATGGGCTATATTCGCCGGGTACATATCCTGCTTGACCGCTGCCTCTACGGTTTGGTTGCCACGGGCACCACGCGCATTAGCGCTGGGTTAGTGGACACCGCCGCGAAGGAACTGAGCTTAGTGCCTGCCCCTAAGCGTCGCGCTTACCGCTCGCTGGTGATGGGAAGCGTGCTGGTGATGGGTGGCGTTGCGGGGGCTGTGGGGCTGGCGGTGATGGCCGGTTACCCGCTTGACCTGCTCTCGACTCCCTCAACGCCAATAGTGGAAGTACCGCCGCAGCAGGCGGGCATAGACCTGCAAGCGGAGCCTCAAAAAGCTGCTCCTCAGCCTCAGCCTCAGCAACAAGCAACACCTCAAGAGGCGGTGGTGCAAGCAGTGGTGTCTCAAGAGGCTTCTCAAGCAGCAACTCAAAACGTTCATCAAGAGGCTGCCTCAACTACAGAGCAGCAAGAAGCTGTTCAGGTCGTCGACTTTGCATGGCAGGCCTTTACAGCCACCTATACGCCTCTGCCCCCGGTGGAGGCTCCTCCGCAGCATTGGGCGGATGTGGTTGAGTGGCTGCCAGCACGGAGTGAGGAGCAACCCTGGGTACCGGTGCTGCTGCCGAGCGAATGGGAGCAGGGGTGTAATGACCAGCCGCTTTACCCGCTGAGTGATGGGCGGCTAGCACTGTTTCAATCAGTACTACCCGTGGCGCCCCAACCTTTTGGTGAAGAGGGAGAGCCGTTATTTGCCTTGCAGCTGGCGCTGGTCGAGCGCTTGCTGTTAGCGCCTGAGGCGGTGGATGGTGTGATGGGGCCGCGCACGGCGAATGCACTAGCTCAGTTTCAGAAGCAGAGCGGCCTGCTAGCGAGCGGCCAGCTGGATGCGGAAACCTCCTATCTGCTGAGCTGCCTGGGTGAGGGTGGTTTATGAGCGAAGCTGCCTTTCGCTACGTGTTCTATCGGGTGGTGTCGAACCAAGGCCGCGTGCGTGCTGGGTTGTCGAAACTACCGGTGACCGATTACAGCAATGCTCACCCGTTAGTAGAGCGCCGTGAACAAGCCGTGGTGCTGCAGCTCTATGTGCTACCGGCGTTAATGCTGCCGCTGCTGGACGGCTTGGCTCTTTTTATGCGCCGCAGTATCCCTATCGCGTTGCTGGCAGAGTTTCTGCATAGCCTGGGGCTGATGTTGCGCAGTGGCCTGCCGGTCGATATGGCGCTTAAAGATTTGCGTGATGATGCTAAACATCCAGCGCTCAAGGCGCTGACAGCAGACTTGCTGAGTGGCGTTAGGGCCGGTAATACGCTCTCTTCAAGGCTCTCATTTTACCCACACTTGGTACCAGCCACCGTTCGGCACCTTGTCGATATTGGTGAGCGCTCGGGCAACCTCGACCGCGTGCTAATGGATGCATCCGAACATCTAGGACGTATTACCGCCCTGCGCCGGGATGTCTCACGCGCTTTGATCTATCCATTTTTCGTCGTACTCACCATCGTGATAGCGGCACTGTTCTGGGTGTACTACGTACTGCCTGATCTGGCCAATATGTTTCGCCAGATGGGAGCCCATCTGCCCCCGTTAACCCAGAGTGTACTGAGCGCTGTGCACTGGATGCGCGAGCTGCTGGCGTCTTATGGCTACTGGGTGTTAGCAGCTGTTGTGGTGTTACCGATGCTATTGAGCCGGAGCCAGCGGGTTAGGGCAGGGTTTTACTGGCTGGCCTACCACCTCCCGATCAGTCGCACGCTGGTGCGCACGTCCGCCATGGCATTTATCAGCGAATACTTGGCGCTGCTAGTAGCGGCGGGCATCAATCTATTGGATGGACTAGCTATTTTGGAGGCGGCAACCCGGAATGAGGTGTATCGCGATGCGATTCGCCAGGCCCGACAAGGAGTAATGCGCGGTAATACGCTGGCAAGTGGTCTGGAGCGCAGCGGTGTGTTTTCACCGCTGATGATTCGTTTGATCAATGTGGGAGAGCAGAGCGGCAACCTGGATGGCCAGTTGCGTACGTTAGCCGACGAGTACCGGCGGCGGCTTAACCATCTAGTCGCCACCCTTGCCGAGGTCATCAAACCCGCCGTACTGCTTTTGGCTGGCGCGCTGTTCATCTTCGTCGTGGTGGTGTTTTTGCTGCCGGTATACGACCTCATTGCGCAAAGCACACAGCTTCGCTGAATAGGATTCGTGATGCCCCAATTTTCAATGGCTCAAACACGTCATTGCCGCGGCTTTTCGCTGCTGGAGTTACTTGCCGTACTGGCGCTGCTCACAGGGCTGGTGTCGGCACTGCTTTACAAAACCCTTGATGTCAGTGTTCAGGTAACACAGCAAAATACAGAGACAGCGCTGGCAGCAGCCGATGAACAGTTACGCCAGTTCGCCGCTTGGAATGGGCGGTTGCCCTGCCCGGATAATACTGGGAATGGGATTGAAGATTGTAGTGGGGGGGGGCAAAAAGGGAACTTACCCTACCGCACCCTAGGGCTGGCTGCAGTGGGTTATACGGTGGGGGAGCAGGGGAGCCGTGCGATGATTTACGGGGTCTACCGTAATGAGGTCGCAGACGCCGATTTGGCAGTAACTGCCGAGCGTTTCAAACCCACCAATGCCGATGCAACGGCGTATGACTTGGGCAATGAGAATACGCTCGATTTCTGTTCAGCGTTGGAAGACGCCTCAGAGTTGGCGCAGAACGATAACTATCTGCACATCAGTGACACCAACGGCACAGCGGTAGCTATGGCCTACATGCTGGCCAGCCCGGGAGCCTCTAATGCTGATGGCGATATTAATGACGATCGCTACGATGGGCTGAACAGAACGAGCAACACCGGCTTCAATGCCCCACAAACGCCGGTTTCCGCAGACTACGACGATATTACCCAAGGGCGCGGCCTCGCCGAGCTTTACGAACTGCTGCACTGTGAAATAAGCCAGCGCTCGTTAAACCTGTCGGCCAACGCCATTGCGCTGGAAGAGGAGAACATCGCTTTTGCTGAGTCTAACCAGGAGAGTGCAGACCAGGGGGTATTAATGAATGCCGTGGGTAGTGCGTTGACCGCGTGGTCCATGGGGCAGGCGGCGGCTGGGTTGAGTGGTGCTATTGAGGTTCAGACGATTTCGACCGGTTTGTTAGCAACGGCCACGGCCACCTGCGCGGTACCGCCCTTTGCTGGCTGTGCGCTGGTGCCTGTTTATACAGCGGCCGTCTCTGCCGCTGGCAGTGGTGTTACCTTGTCAGGTATTGCGGTTGGTCTTTCTGGCACTGCCTTGGGATTACAGATCGCCTCTACGGCGTTGTATGACACAGTCGCAGACAAGGCGGGCGTGCCCGACACGGTGGAAGGTGGGCTGGGTATTACTCAAGACAACGTCAATGACGCAGAAGATGCGTATCGTCAGGCTGATGTGGCCGCCATGGAGGCTGAAAGTACCTATCAAAATGAATTAGCACAGTACGAATCAGGGCCAAAGGCAGCTGCTGTTGCCAGCAATAATAAGCTAGAAGACGAGATTCTTAAGTTGTCAGGTGATAGCCAAGACAACGCATTTGATGACCTTTACGGGTTCCCGCGTCCAGAAGATCTAGACCCGGAAGATCCACCAGACGAGGCCGATGTCATTATCGGGGTTGAGCCCGCTATTGATGCTTGGCTCAGCACGGCGGCATCGGCAGAGCAAATGGGCAATGTAGATTTAGTGGATGAGGATGGCAACCCATTTACCGATGAAAATGGTAATCCCATTGACCTCGATGCCGACGCAGAGGCTGCAAGAGTGTTTGCCAGCAATCGTATTGCCGAGGTTCGCCAGGGTTTCGAAGCCACTTCCACTTGCATCGATGAGCAAGTTTGCCCCTTGGTGACAGCCTTTGATGCGCATGTCGAGGCCTACACGGCGGAGCGAGAAGCCTGGTATGCAGTAGAGGCTCTACGTGCAAAGGCCGACGCGGCGCGTACTGAGGCCGAAGGTGCTAATGACGCCTACGGTGCGCTCAACTGTGCCTTTAATTTCAATAGTGATTATGACACTAAGACCAATAGCTGTACTGCTGGTGCGCCCGGCAGCAGTGCAGGGAGCGCTGATCAAGATTTCTGTGATGCTTCAAGCGACGCTTACGATGAGGACTCCTGTGCGGCGTGGCAAGATGCTCAAAATTCCAACCCTGTATGTGAAGAAGGCGGTGAGTACTATGACGCTGACGTATGTGCCGCTGTGGGAGAAAGGGCCGAGAAGATAACGATGTTCAGCGGTATGGATAACTTGGTGCAGCAACTGGATAGCAAAGGAACCGTACGATGAGTACGCAGCGCCAGACTGGGTTCAGCCTATTGGAAATGACTCTTTCCTTTGCTGTGTTGGGGTTCTTGTTCGCCATGGCTCCTATGGCTTTAAACGTGTTGGGTAGTGCTCAAAGCGCTGCCCCTGCTCTTGACCGTGTCAAGTTGGCCGTGAATGCGACCGTGGGCTTTGTCGTACAGCATGATCGTTTGCCTTGCCCGGATTCCGACGGTAATGGCTTCGAGGATTGTGGTGTCCGCAGCGGGCATTTTCCCTATCGTACCGTTGGCCTTGGCCAGCCATTGATCAATGAAAGTGGCTTTCCGTTTCACTATGCGGCTTATCAGCACACTAACGCCAACTTGGTAGCGCTGCAGGTCAGCTATGAACCCTTATTGTTGAACGGCGCTAATTCACAGCAGAAAAACGCGTTAGATTTTTGCCAAGGGCTCAGGCTTGGTGTATCCGGTGGTTTACAGGCTACCGAACCCCATGTGCAGTCGCATACGGGTGAGCGTGGCATCAATCCAGCTTTTCTGCTTGTTGATCCTGGCCCGCTTGATGCCGACCGGGACGGGCGACCACTTGATGGCCTAAACGCGACCGGGCTGGAGTATGAGTCGGCGGGGCGCGGCCAAAGCGATGAATACGACGACCGTGTAATTGCTATGAGTTTTGCCGAACTTGCCACCCGGCTCGACTGCCCAGCCATCCTTGCACGTGTAAGCGCGGCGACTCGTGAGGCCAACGCGGCCTACGATACTTGGCGTGCTTATGAGTTCTACTTGACGTTTCGCATATTTGGTGAAGAAGTCCGCGAAACCAATCTGGAAATCGCCGAACTTAAGCGTTTGATTGCGGAATTCAACTCAGCGGGAAGCATCGCAATGGGCCTTAACGACATTGCCACAGGGTTGGCCAGTGCCACCGGGGCAAGTGGGGTGGCGGTTGCAGCCATTAATGCGGCAGCGGCGACATTTATGATAGTAGAAGAGCTAAGTAGCACGGCAGAAGAGGTTGATGAGAAAACAGAGGAATTGGCCACAGCCGTGGAACAACGAGAAGCGGCAGAGGTGGCTCGCGATGATGCCAAGGCGTACCGAGACCAGACAGCTCAACTGGCACTAGACCGAGATGCGAAGGGGTGGTTCCAATGAATGTAGGGCGCAGGCAGCAGGGTATGACTCTGATTGAGCTTTCCTTGATGCTGATAGTTTTGGGGCTCATAACTGCTGTCATGGTGTCGTTGGTGCCCTCAATGACACGTCTAGCCAGTGTGGAATCAGCCATTAATGACGTCAGCGATACACAGAATGCTATCGCTGGCTTTGCTCTTACCACCGGCCGACTGCCCTGTGCCGATGCTAATCAGGACGGTGTGGAAGATTGTCCGGCGGTAGCTGGCGGCTTCCCTTATTTGACCGTAGGGATCGGCGCCCCTCTGCGCAACGCATACGGCTACGACTACCGCTATGTTGTTTATGCTCGCCGCGATAATACGCCAATGAATGATGCTGAGCTGACGAAAGCGAGCGACCGTTGGCAGCCCACGCTGGTTTCAGGATTGCCCCCGGTTGCGGAACTGACTGCTATGGAAAGCATAACACCAACGGACCTCTGTCGCGCGCTTGGTGTGGCGCAGGCGAGTACTGTCAATGACCAATCTTTATCGCTGGAATATCTAGCTGCAAGTGAAGTGGTGGCCTATGTGCTGGTGAACCCTGGGCAGGCGGATCGTAACGGTAATGGATCACTGTTTGACGGAGTGAACACTGACGGACTTAGCGTTGAGCACCCGCTTCGCCGTAGCAGCCGTGATTATGACGATAGTGTTAGCGTGGTGCGCTTTAACCAGCTGTGGGAGCAATTAGGGTGTTCGGCACAACTGGCTACGGCAGGGCACGCGCACCCTAACGTTCAGTCCATGTTGGCGATGTTCCGACAGACCATTCGTGATTATCGCGCTCAGCTAGCGTTGGTCGAAGAGATGGCATTTGCCGATAACTTTCAAACAGGCGCTTCTATTGCTTCGGCATCAGCCTCGGTGGCCGCCGCCGCTGCCACCGCACCTACCGCGACAGCATCAGCCATTAATACTGCAGGTGCTACTGCGGCCGCAGTGGGGGCATCCGTTGGTGCGATTAGCGGCAACACTGCTTTGGTAGGTACGGCGACAGCTGCACAGCTCGTGGCTATCGATAATTTAAATAAAGTGCGCGACCAGTTGGATGAGCTGGACTTACTTATTAAGGACCTGGACGAGTTACATGACAGCGTTGATGACAATGTTGTTGCCGCCGATAACGATGCGCTTTCTGCCCGATAATGGTTGCTAGAGACTTTTATGACGAAAATCACCTTGACTCGCCAACGCGGTTTTACATTGTTGGAAATGTCCATGGCCTTGATTGTGGTGGCGCTGATCATCAGTGCCGTGACCTTGGGCAGTAACTTGCAGCGCAATACCGTCTACCAGCATATGGCGACCAGCTTTGTGCGGGGTTGGCAGTTGGCATTTCTTAGCCATGTAGACCGTGTGGGCGTTGCGCCTGGCGATAATCAAACAACACCGACCGGTAAGGTGAATGGTGCAGATGATAGCGAGTTGTGTAATCTGGATTTGCGCAATGCCATGTACGCAGCAGGTGTGACGATGCCTCAGGGGCGTTCGGAAGGCTACGAGACCCACTACGGCTATTTGGATAGTAATGGCAACCCGCAAGATGTCAGCGCTTGTTTTCTCAATACCGAGTGGAGCGTGCCGGGTAGTAGTGCGGGGAGCTATGTAGTACAACGCAAGAATGTGTTGGTATTAGAGGGTTTGACGCCAGACTTAGCGCGTATGCTCGATAACCTAGTGGACGGCAATGCCGATGCACGGTTCGGCAGCTTTCGTGAAGAGAGCCGGGCAAAGAACACTGATCCCGCAAGTGCCGCATGGAGTAAAGACAACCGAGAGGCACAGGGCGGCGCTGACAACAACCTGGATGAATCCCAGGTGGTGACACTAACGGCTTACTATTTGATGGATCGATGATGGATATGGTCGCTTCTATCTCCCAGAGAACGGATGCCCCAAAGCTAGGCGATACCCTTTTACGCCTGGGCATTCTTGAGCCTATCCAACTGGCTTACGCGCGGCAGAAGCAGGCCGTCACCGGTGAATCGCTCAATCAGATACTGGTTCGCCTGGGCCTGGTGGCCGACAGCGATTTGGCGCGTGTGCTCGCTGAGTATCACGGCTTGCCTTATATCAGCCAGGAGGAGTGGCCTACCCCAGACCCGGAAGTGCTGCAGTTATTTACCCGAGAGGCGTGCTTAGCTCACGGCGTGTTGCCGCTGCGTATTGCGGCAGGGCAGCTAGAAGCCGTGTTGGGTAATGCTGACCCTGAGCGCGCTGCGAGCTTAATTCAGCGCCGTACTGGCTTAACGCCCAACCTGAGGCAGGGCGACTTTGTCGCCGTGGCGCGGCGTATTGAGTCAGCCTATTCACTGCGGCAGCGTTCAGCGCTCTCTGCTTTCGAGCGTGAATATCGCCAGCTGCGCCAGGATACGCAGGGCTCATTTCCCATCGATGAGTTGATCAATCAACTACTGGTGTTGGCGGTAAGCGAGCGGGCAACGGATATTCATTTGCAGCCAGAGCCTCAGTCATTGCATATGGCGTTTCGTATTGATGGCGTACTGGTCCCGATCATGGCGCTTGACCGGGAGCTGATGCGGCTGGTGTCGGCGATTAAGGTTATCTCGGCAATGGATATCTCGGACAACCTAAGGCCTCAGGATGGTCGCTTCTCGGTCACCCTGGATAATCAGGCCTATGATGTCCGTGTTTCCACTAGCATCACGCCCCAGGGGGAGAGCGTTGTTTTGCGCCTGTTACCCAAGGGTGTTTCGGTAGCCGGGCTAGAAGAGTTGGGGTTTGCACCGGAGCATCTTGAGTGTCTCCAAGGCCTTTTTCAGCAGCCTCATGGTATCTTCCTGATGACCGGGCCTACTGGCTCGGGGAAAACGACCACTCTACATGCCGGGCTACGGCCGCTGGGGATGACGGGCAAAAGTATTCTGACCGTGGAAGACCCTATTGAGTATGAACTGCCAGTGGCCTCGCAAACCCAGGTGAACCGTAAAGCTAACTACACGTTTGACACAGCCATTCGCCATTTTTTAAGGCATGACCCGGATATCATGCTGGTAGGCGAGATCCGAGATGGAGAAACGGCGGAAGCGGCCATCCGTGCAGCGGAAACCGGCCACCTGGTGCTTTCTACGTTGCATGTTAATAGTGTGTCTGGGGTCGTTAGCCGTCTCATGGCGCTCGGGGTCGCCTCGCAGGCCTTGGCCGAAACACTGATCGGCTGCATTAACCAGCGCTTGGTTCGCTGTCTTTGTTCGCACTGTAAGGAGCAGGTGGCTGTTCCAACGCATTTTCCGCCCCCGCTGGAACCGCTGCTGGCGGGCGTCCAGCACTTTCGTGCCGTGGGGTGTGAACACTGTCGCCATACAGGCTTCCATGGTCGGGTACCCGTTTACGAAATGTTGGTGATGGATGCGCCTTTGGCGCGGTGGGTCGAAGACGGAGGGCGCCGTGCTCAGTTGGCAGAGCTGCTAACAGCAAACAACCATGTGCCTATCTGGGAAACGGGAGCACGCCTCGTCCGTGAGGGGCGGACAACCGTTGAGGAGCTGATGCGTGTGTTAGGTAGTCGAGAGGTGCTGGTGTCGAATTAGACGCCATCACTCTATTATAAAAGTGATGCCTTTGCCAAAAATCGAACGCAGAGGTAAGGATATGCCCTGTTGTCGGGATTTTTGTCTTAAACGACTAAGTACGACATCAATACGATGAATATCAGGATCTTCTGCATGTTCAAACAGTAGGTCGTGTAACAACCACCGGTCAAATATTTGGTTGGAGGACTCAATCAGTATGTTGAGCAGGTCAAATTCCTTCGGGGTCAACCTTATGCTGGTCTCGTCAGGCGTTACTAACTGCGATTTAGCGGGTTCCAGGTACCAAGAACCCGTCTTACGTGAATTGTTGGTGGACATGTGGCCCCCGTTGGCGTTTGTCAGAAGCCGTTGGCCGAGTTGTGTCAGAGTGTCGCTGAGCTGAACAAAATTAATAGGTTTAACCAGGAAAAGATCCGCACCCAGATCAAGGCAGCGTAACCGCTCCTGTTTACCTCCGCGGGCCGTGATGATAACTAGCCCATAGCCAGATAGTTTTCGCAGGTGCTCAACCACGCTAAAGCCATCCTCTTGTGGCAGCCCTAGATCGACAAGCACAATATCGACCGGATGAAAATGCAGCCTTTTCCAGAATGCCTCGGCGCTGGCCACCCCCCAGGCTGGGAATCCTCGGTGCTGCAGGTAGACCAGTATTTCCTCTCTGAAGTCGTCGTTATCCTCAATGATAGCGATACGTGGAACTGATGGGGTATTCATTAAATATCCTGATTATTATTTGATGTTAGAGGCAGTATAAAGGTAAACCGGCAGCCCGAGGAGGCGTTCTCGGCGAGTTCCAGTTCCCCACCGTGTGCACGGGCAATTTGACGGCTAACGTATAGCCCTAGCCCAACACCGCGTGTGGACTCGTCATCTAGGGATGCCCGGCGGTAGCGTTCAAAAATAATAGCCACGCGATCAGCGGGGATACCTGTTCCCTGGTCGCGGACACTGATCACCCAATGGTTATGTTGGCGCGATAAATCGATATGGATAATGCCGCTGGGAGAATACTTTACTGCGTTATCGATGACGTTGGAGAGGGCGATACGCATTAAGGCCGGGTCGATTTCCAGTATAGCGTCTGCTTTAGGAGGGCTATTCTCTTGAATATGCTGGTTATCTTGCGTCAGTTTCCAACTATGGTGGTCAGAGAGGGGAATCAACGATGCCGCAGAGGTAATCAACTCTACCAGCGAGTGTGGCTGTGTCTCAATGAGAAGCTGGCCTGCCGAAAGCCGGGCATCGGCGAGGCAGTTATCGGTTAATTGCACTAGACGTTCGGTAGCACGTTCGATTTTTTCGTAGCGGAGCGTTTCTTGGCGATTGAGAGATGGAAGGTAGCGTAGATTTGCCAAGCTGGCCGTAATAATAGCCAAAGGAGTGCGGAATTCGTGCGCTACGATACCCATAAACTGGCGTTGATGAGCTCTGGCTTCTTTCTCAAAATGTAACTCTTCAACCATTTTTTTCTTATTAAGTTCTTCTATACGCTGTTTATAGACCTGAAACACAGCTGTGCTAATCACTAAAAGCATATTAAGAATAAGGCCGTATTGCCATATTGTGTAAATCGAAGGGTGATAAGGTAACCAAGTTAGCATCGACATAAGGCCAGAAAGGCTAGCCAGCATGATTAACAGGGGGCTGATTCCCAAAATTAAATTGGTTAGCTGGAATTTTTCTTTCCACCAGATATAGAGACAAGAGACTAAGAAAATAATGCCAGTGAATAGGTAGATAACGGTCTGTATATAAATGGCTTCGTCATAAAGATTTAACGGCACAGAAATTAATAGCATTATGATTAATGCAGCTGTGCCAGTCATCAGCTTGTGTGCCCAGGGTAGTTTTTCCTTAAAGTGCATGACTTCAGAGGACATCCATAGCAGGGCGGCATAAGAGGTGAGCGTGAATATACTGGTTAAATAGTGCTGCAACGTCAGACCAACCCCA
The DNA here is from genome assembly GCF_013371085.1 of Vreelandella maris. Classification (GTDB taxonomy): domain Bacteria; phylum Pseudomonadota; class Gammaproteobacteria; order Pseudomonadales; family Halomonadaceae; genus Vreelandella; species Vreelandella maris. The sequence continues at coordinate 156,019 of NZ_JABWCV010000004.1, forward strand.
GGCAAAAGCCAGCCTATATAACCTTGAACACAGGCGACTAGACCATAGCCTGCGGATACAGCAGTGATGGACCAAAGTTTTTTGCTTTTCAGCAAAATGGCCAGGATTAATGCGAGTAGGCTGGAGATAGCGGCAAGGCCAAAGTAAAAAGCCCAGAAGCTGGTGGTACGTGTAGCATGTTGGAGAAATAGATGTGGTTCCCACAATTTTAGGTCTATCAGCAAAGCGCTAGTTGAGGCAGCCCGTAGAATCACCTCATACCCTTGGGCGTCTTTTGGTGGTGGGAGCCTAAACACCGGAAAGCGATAATCAACATCGCCTCTTTTGCCTTTCCAAGTGTCCCCTGTTCGCCTTTCTACCCAGCCTTGTTGGCTGCCTGCGGGCCGATAAAATAGGCGAATGTCATCAATAAAATTTGGGGCTAGTACAACCCAGCGCTCATCACCCTCAAATAAGCGCGCAGGTAGACTGAAGTGGAGCCAGTACGGTGTACGTGTATAGCCGCGTGAAAAGATCTTTGTATGTGTTTCTTCAGCGCGGCTTAGCTGGGTGTATGCTTGCTCAACCGTATGTTGTTGGGACTTATCTGCCATTGATGTATAGGGGATATCTGGCCCTAAAGCCAGTGGCGAGGCTAAAGCGCCAGTGGGTATTAGTGCAGCAATAAATGCGAGAAACAGCCACAACACTGTCCAGCCTGAAGCCAGTACTTTAGTTTGTTGTTCGGTCAATGGTTTTATCCACGGTCGCGGTTTGGCTCAGTTTACACGAAGAGTAAATAAAACGATGGGGTAGAACTACTGAAAATCGGCCGCAGAGAATGACACTTTTCATTATTAATAAATTCTTAAATTGAGACCAACGTGTATTAGGTCGTGTAGTGTCTACTTCTGGTTACATCGCTAGCCGGTAGCACCCCGTGACAGTCTATTGATTTTTTCGAATGGCTAAAGGGAAACAAGCAAGTGGGCCAGTGGCAGCCAATTAAAGCGCTTTGTCAGCAACGCAAAACGGGCAGCCACTTGGCTGCCCGTTTTCTATTGCCGGTACTCTATCTCAATCGTGCTATGAGCTGGTGGCTAGCGCATCGCCCGCCTTGCCTGTACCAAGTGCCTGTTCTGCAGGTTCATCAACGGTAAAGGTCGTGCGGCTCAAGCGACGTACACGCTTCATAAATAGCGCAATGCAGATCAGCGTACCCAGTGCCGCTACCACATAGCTCAAGTGCAGCGGTAGGCCAAAACCGATAGGAGCATAGGCCAAGTAGGTAAAGGTGGCCATGGTCATAAAGGTGGCTGGGATTGACGTGATCAAGTGAGGTTTACGCGACAAAACCAGATACATGGTACCTACCCATAGCGCGATAACGGCGGTGGTTTGGTTCGCCCATGAGAAGTAACGCCACAGTAGCGTGAAGTCCATATGGGTTAATGCATAGGACACTACAAACAGCGGTAGAGCGACCATCACACGCTTCATGATCGGCTTTTGATCGATCTTAATGTAATCAGCAATGATCATTCGTGCGCTGCGGAAAGCGGTATCGCCAGAGGTGATCGGCAATACGATAACGCCGAGTACGGCCAGGGTGCCACCAACAGCGCCGAGCATGGTGGTAGACACCTCACTCACCACTGCAGCAGGGCCACCCGCTGCCAGCACATCTGAGAGTGACTGGTCGCCGTAGAACAGGCTCATCGCCGCCGCCGCCCAAATCATCGCAATGATGCCTTCGGTGATCATCATGCCGTAAAAGATTTTACGTCCATTGGTTTCATTTTCAGTCGTGCGCGAAATAATCGGCGTTTGAGTGGCGTGGAAGCCGGAAAGCGCACCACAAGAGATGGTTAAAAACAGCAGCGGGAAAATGGGCGCGGCGTCAGGGTGCATGTTCTGGAACGAAAGCTCGGGGATGGGCGCGCCCGTCACAATCAAGCCAATACCGATACCCGCCGCGCTGAACAGTAGTAGCGCCCCAAAGTAGGGATAGATACGGCCGATGACTTTATCAATCGGCAGCAGCGTGGCAATCAGGTAGTAAATAAAGATGGCAACAATAATCAGCGTTAACGACAACGAGGTCATATTGGCCAACAGCGCCGCAGGCGAGGTCACAAAAACCGTACCCACTAATAGCAGCAGCAGAATGGCAAAGCCATTCACCACGTGCTTCATCGCTTTACCGAGGAACTTGCCTGCTAACTGTGGCAGGTGAGCGCCATGGTTGCGAATTGAGATCATCCCCGTCAGATAGTCATGGACAGCCCCGGCAAAGATGCAGCCGACCACGATCCATATAAAGGCCACGGGGCCATAAAGGGCGCCAAGAATAGGACCAAAAATAGGACCGACACCGGCAATATTGAGTAACTGGATAAGCGAGTTACGCGTAGTATTCATCGGCACGTAGTCGATGTTGTCGCGCATGGTGAACGCTGGTGTGCGCCGTTTGCGATCGGTCACAAACACGCGCTCAACGAACTTCCCATAGGTAAAGTAGCCCGCTATTAGCAGCAGGATCGATACGATAAAGGTAATCATCTAAGGTACCTAGAGCAGTGAGGGGGATAGGCGAGCATGCTAAGAGCACACAAGAAAGGGCTTCTTTAGCCACGGCGAATGTACAGATAAGCACTATAAAATCACAGTTAGACTTTAGTTGCCCGCAGGCAAAAACGGGCAGCTCAATGGCTGCCCGTTTTGTTTGTTAACAACGATGGTTAATCTACGACTCAACCACGCCGCAGGCCATGCGGGTGCCGCCACCGCCCAGATGTGGCTCATCTGTGTAGGTGTCACCGCCTTCATGAATCATCAGGCTGCGACCCGGCATATCTTCCATACTCAAGCGGGGCGCCAGTACCGGCAGGTTGGCTTCGCCATCCTCATTCACGGTCAGCACCGGTAGGTCACCTAAATGACCTTCACCATACGGGCCTTGGTGGGTGCCTGTTTCCTCGGGGTCATAGTGACCACCTGCGGACAGTGCAGCGGTCATTTCGCCACTGTCGTTTTCGGCAGGATCGCAGCTGGCGTTCTGGTGGACGTGAAAACCATAAACACCGGGCTCAAGATCGGTTAGTGAAGGGGTTAGCAGTAAGCCATGATCGGTATGCTCAAGAGATACGGTGCCGATCGAGTCTTCAACACCTTCGGCGCTGACCTTGTGCATCTCCACCTCAAGGGTTTCATTGGCTTGCGCCGCCGTGCTGGCGAGCAGCAGCGAAGCGGCAATGGCGGTAAGCGGTGTTGAATAGCGCATAGAGTTTTCTCCTTCCGAATCCATGGAAACGCTGTAGCAGCGTTGCTTATTTAAGGTAGCTGCCGAGCGGTTTCTTCGCCAATTAACCCGACGGATGACATCGGCTCGTCAAGCCGCGACAATAGCCGCCTATTTTTATACTGATATGTTAGTCACCAGCTGTTACCAGGGAGCGTTATGACGCCACTCAACATCCTCTATCAGGATGAGTATCTCGTGGCGGTGCATAAGCCGTCAGGCCTATTAGTGCACCGCTCGACGTTAGCGCGTGGCGAAACTGAATTTCTGCTCCAGCGGCTTCGCGACCAGCTCGGTAAGCGGGTGTATCCCGTTCACCGGTTGGATCGACCGACGTCAGGGGTGATCGTTTTTGCGCTCTCTCCAACGGTGGCTGGCCTGCTCAGCGAAGCCTTTAGCGAGCGTCAGGTAGAAAAGCGCTACCTAGCGGTGGTGCGAGGTAAAGCACCAGAGAGCGAACGTTTGGATTACCCACTGCGGGAGGAGGATGGCACGCGGCCCAAAGCTGAGATGCCCGCCATGCCTGCGATGACCGATATTCGTCGTCTGGATAGCGCTGAATTGCCGGTACAGGTCGACCGTTACCCTGTGGCGCGTTACTCCCTGGTAGAGGCTCGGCCATTGACTGGTCGGCGCCACCAAATTCGTCGTCATCTTTCACGGCGTGGCTATCCGATTATCGGCGATGCGAAACACGGTAAAAGTGTTCACAACCGCTTTTTTGCCGAGCAGTTGGGCGCGCCGCGCTTACTGCTGGCCGCCACCTATTTAGCCTTTGACCATCCGCTGTTGGCCAAGCGTGTACAATTGAGCTGCGCCTTGGACGAGACCATGATCGCGCTGTTTCATCACCTAGGCTGGGCAGGGCATTTGCCGCTGGATAGCGTACGAACGCCGCCTCTTGCAACACCTTCCGCTCTCCAAGCACTGTGAGTCTGTTTCTATGCCTTTGAACGAGCCATCAACCTCCCTTGCTACCGCCTCAGTTTCTAGCGCCTATTATTCTAGCGACTATGACTTCCGCTTTGGCGGTATTCGGCGCCTCTACGGTCAGCGCGCTGCGGAGGCGTTTCGCCATGCCCATGTAGTGGTGGTCGGGGTTGGCGGCGTGGGTAGCTGGACGGTCGAGGCGCTAGCCCGCTCGGGCATCGGCAAGCTGACGCTGATTGATCTGGACGACGTATGTGTCTCCAACGTCAACCGCCAGCTCCACGCGCTGGATGGCACGATTGGCCAGCCCAAAGTAGACGTGCTGGCCGAGCGCTGCCGCCTGATTGCCCCCGAGATCGAGATCATCGCGGATACCGCCTTCGTTACGCCCACCAATCTGGCCGAGCGCATTCCTGAGGATGCCGACCATGTGGTAGATGCCATCGACAGTGTGATCGCCAAAGCGGCGCTAATCGCCTGGTGCAAGCGGCGCAAAATCCCGATTACCGTCACCGGCGCGGCGGGCGGGCAAACCGACCCGACGCGCATTCAAGTGGCGGATTTGACCCGCACCGAGCACGACCCGCTGCTCTCCAAAGTGCGCTCGCGGCTGCGTCGCGATTACGGCTTCTCCCGCAACCCCAAGCGGCGTTTCTCGGTGGAGTGCGTCTACTCCGATGAGCAGTTGATCTACCCCAGTGCCGACGGCGAAGTGTGCCTGCAAAAGCCCGGCAGCAATGAGGCCACACGGCTGGACTGCGCTTCCGGCTTTGGCGCGGCGACCTTTCTGACCGGCACCTTTGGCTTCGTGGCCGCCTCCAAAGTGCTGGAGCGCCTCGCTAAAAAAGCGAATCAGCCCACCGCCACTCAAGCCATCCAAGAGGAAAGCGAATGACCATTCCCGTTCCCGGTATTTACCGCCACTACAAAGGCAACCTTTATGAAGTGATGGGCACCGCCCAGCACAGCGAAAGCGAAGAACCGCTGGTAGTCTACCGCGCGCTATATGGCGACTACGGTCTTTGGGTGCGCCCGCTGGCGATGTTCATGGAGAGCGTGACGAAAGAAGGGAACACCCAGCCGCGCTTTGCGTTGGAGAAAACGTTCTAGCCCGTATTGATTGCTCCATCGTCGCTCTTATTGTCGCCGCCCCCTGTTAGCAGGGAGGCGGCGTTTTTGTGGTTGTTATTGCTTATATTCCATAATCAGCTATCTTTATAACAATTGTTGGCGCTTTGGCGTCAGGCAACACTACTTAAGTAGCCGGGAGATAAGCATGAAGACCTTTGCCCTTTCTCAAAGCCCAGGCATAGGCGCACCTGATGTGGCGGGCTTTTTTGATCCACGCACCTTTAGCATCCAATACATCGTCAGCGACCCTGCCACCAAGCAGTGCGCGATTATTGATCCGGTGCTGGATTTCGACGAAAAGTCTGGCGCAACGGCCACCTTTTGCGCTGACGCGCTGTTGAAATATATCGAGGAAGAGGGACTGACAGTGGTGTGGATTCTGGATACGCACCCCCACGCAGACCACTTTTCAGCAGCCCAGTACCTAAAAGAGAAAACTGGCGCACCGACGGCGATTGGCCAGTACGTCACCCAAGTGCAGGCCCTGTGGAAGGAGATTTATCACTGGCCGGAGATGCCCACCGATGGCCGCCAGTGGGGCACGCTGTTTGTCGAGGGCGACACGTTTGCCATCGGTGAACTCAGCGCTCGCGTGCTGCACTCGCCTGGTCATACGCTGGCTTCTATCACCTACGTAATCGGTGATGCCGCCTTTGTGCATGACACCCTTTTTCAGCCTGATTTTGGGACGGCGCGAGCCGATTTTCCCGGTGGGGATGCCAAATCTCTATGGAACTCCATCCAGCAGATTCTCGCGCTACCGGGCAATACACGGCTGTTCACCGGCCACGACTATATGCCCGACGACCGTGAACCGCAGTGGGAGAGCAGCGTCGATGAGCAGCGAGCCAACAACCCGCACTTGGTAGGCAAAAGCGAGGAGGAGTACATCGCACTGCGCCACAAGCGGGATAGCGAGCTGCCCATGCCCAAGCTGATTTTGCACGCGCTGCAGGTGAATATCCGCGGTGGTCGTCTTCCAGAGCCTGAAGCCAACGGCAAGCGCTATCTGAAAATCCCCCTGGATGCCCTGGAAGGTGCGGCCTGGGATTGATGCTATCCAAACCAATAGGAGGTGTGGTCATGCAAACGAAGCCATTGGAGCCAGGCGTTGAGATCACCTCAGCGCTGACGGTGGATGAGTTGGAGGAGGTAAAAGCCCGTGGTTTTCACGCGGTGGTGTGTAACCGCATCGAAGGTGAGAGCGAGGACTTTCCAGACGAGGCGCGCTACCGCGAAAAAGCCGAGCAGCTTGGCCTTGCCTGGGTGCATATCCCCGTGAAGCCAGGCGAGTACAGCGAAGCTGACATCCGCGCCTTTGCTGAAGCGCTCCAACAGCTGCCGCGCCCGCTATTGGCGTTTTGCCGCTCAGGTAAGCGGGCCACGCACCTGTGGGCCTACGCCAAGCGTCAGTACGAGCAGTGCGAATTGGCGGAGCTGTTTACGGCGGCCCATGCGGCAGGGGTTGACTTGGAAGATCAGCGCCAAGGTCTTGAACGGAGCGCCCAATAAAAATCGAAGATGAGTAAAACCCTAGTACGAAGGCCCTGTATCAGCAGATACCTATTATGAGACTGCATCATGATCATTGAGCGCTGGGTGCCGCTAATCGGCTGGTTGCGAACCTATCACCGGGGCTTGCTCACGCGGGATGTACTTGCCGCGGTGATCGTCACGCTGATGCTGGTGCCGCAAGCGCTGGCCTACGCCATGCTGGCAGGGTTACCGCCGGAAATGGGGCTCTATGCCAGCATGCTGCCGCTGGTGCTGTATGCCATCTTTGGCACCAGCGCGAGTTTAGCGGTAGGGCCGGTGGCGGTGGCAGCACTTATGACGGCCTCGGCGCTGAGCAGTTTTGCCGCGCCGGGCAGCCCGGAATATATCGGTGCGGCACTGGTGCTGGCCGCGCTCTCAGGGCTCATTCTCATCGCCATGGGCGTGCTTCGGCTGGGCTTTTTAGTCAACTTTCTCAGCCATCCGGTGATCTCCGGGTTTGTGACCGCCTCGGGGATTTTGATCGCGATTAGCCAGTTGAAGCACATTTTTGGTGTTGAGGCTTCTGGTCATAACGTGGTGGACCTGCTGCAAGCGCTATTGGGCCAGTGGCAGCAGTTGAATGTGATAACGCTACTGATTGGCCTTGGCGTGTGGGTGTATCTATGGGTGTGTCGCAAGCGCCTGAATGGCTGGCTGACCAAGCTGGGAATGCCTGCCAGTTGGGCAGGGTTAATGGTGAAAGCCGCGCCTATTTCGGCCGTGGTGGTGACCACGCTGCTGGCCTGGGGCTTCCAACTGGAGCAACGCGGGGTCGATGTGGTGGGCTTTGTGCCCAGTGGCCTGCCTGCCATTACGCTGCCGAGCCTGGATCAATCGCTCTGGCTCGGCCTGTTGCCGGCGGCGCTGCTGATTAGCTTGGTGGGGTTTGTGGAGTCGGTGTCCGTGGCGCAGACCCTGGCCGCCAAGCGCCGTCAGCGTATTGACCCTAACCAAGAGCTGATTGCGCTCGGTATGGCGAATCTTGGCGCTGGCGTTAGCAGTGGCTCGCCGGTGTCGGGCGGTTTTTCGCGCTCGGTGGTCAATTTTGAAGCCGGGGCGGCGACGCCGCTGGCGGGGGCTTTTACCGCGCTTGGGATTGTGTTGGCGACGCTGCTACTCACTGACTTACTGGCCTTTTTACCCACCGCCACGCTGGCCGCCACGATTATCGTGGCAGTGGGGACGTTGATTGATTTGCCTGCGGTAAAGCGAACCTGGCAATACTCCCGCAGCGACGGGGTGGCGATGGTCGCTACTTTGCTGCTGACCCTTCTGCACAGCGTGGAAGTGGGCATTATCAGCGGGGTGGTGCTCTCGCTGGGGCTACACCTTTACCGCACCAGCCAGCCCCATAGTGCGGTGGTAGGGCGGGTGCCGGGCACCGAGCATTTTCGTAATGTGAAGCGCCATCAGGTCGAAACCGACGAGCATGTGGCCATGCTGCGCATCGATGAAAGCCTCTATTTTGCCAACACCCGCTATCTCGAAGATACCGTCATGGCGCTGGCCGCCCGCTCGCCGTCGATCAAGCACATTGTGCTCACCTGTCAGGCAGTGAATGTCATCGATGCTTCGGCCCTGGAGAGCCTGGAGGCGATCAACGGTCGGCTGAAAGACGCCGGTGCCATGCTCCACTTGGCCGAGGTGAAAGGGCCGGTGATGGATCGCCTAAAGCACACGGCTTTCTACCACGAGCTCACCGGCCAAGTGTTCTTTACCACCTACGACGCCTGGCAGGCGTTGGCGCATCCGGCCAGTGAGAGTCAGCTACCGGCCACGTTGCCCTAGCGTGCTGTTGATGATTGGAGAAAACAGCGTGAACGCGTTAGGTTAGCCGCTGATGCCTTGACGACTCTCCAAGAAATGGCCATGACCTCAGCTTCGCCGCAGCAGACGCTAAAAACAGTATTCGGTTTTGACGACTTTCGCGGCGGCCAGCAGGCAGTGGTATCGCACGTCTTGAAGGGCCACTCCACGGCAGCCATTTTTGCCACCGGGGCGGGAAAATCGCTCTGCTATCAGCTTCCTGCGCTGCATCTGCCGCACCTTACACTGGTGGTGTCGCCATTGCTTGCTCTCATGCAGGATCAGCTCGCCTTTCTGCAAGCCCGCGGCATTGCCGCCGCAAGTATCGACTCCACCCAAGAGCGCGACGCCACCCGCGATGTCATGGAGCGGGCCAAACGCGGGGAGCTAAACATCCTCATGGTCTCGGTGGAGCGGTTGAAAAACGAGCGCTTCCGGAATTTTCTTCGTCAGGTGCCGATATCACTACTGGTCGTCGATGAAGCCCACTGCCTCTCCGAGTGGGGGCATAACTTCCGACCTGATTATCTCAAGCTGCCGGATTACCAGCGTGAGTTTGCCATCCCCCAGGTATTGCTGCTCACTGCCACCGCTACTCCGGCGGTGATTGACGATATGCGCGATAAGTTTGCCATCGCCCCAGAACATATCGTAACTACCGGCTTTTATCGCCCAAACCTTGAGCTGCTGGTAGCGCCGGCCATGGAAGATCGCCAGCAGCAGCTTGTTGAGTGGCTAAGGCCGCAGATGCATCCGGGCAGCGAAGCGCCGACGATCATTTATGTGACACTCCAACAAACGGCAGAACAGGTCGCCAGCGCCCTGAAGGCTCAGGGCATCGCCGCTCAGGCGTACCACGCGGGGCTGGACTCCCAGCGGCGGGACGAGATTCAACGTCAGTTCATGAGCAGTGAGTCGCCCTGCATCGTGGCCACCATTGCCTTTGGCATGGGCATTGATAAGGGCAATATTCGCAATGTGGTGCATTTTGATCTGCCCAAATCGATCGAAAACTATAGCCAGGAGATTGGCCGGGCAGGGCGCGATGGGCTGCCTTCCACCTGCCTAACCATGGCCGGGCGTGACGGCCTGCGGGTACTGGAGAACTTTGTCTACGGTGACACGCCGGAATACAGCGGCATTGTTCGATTGCTTGAGGAGATCGCATCCGCCGCCAACACGCCAGACCGCCAGTGGGAAGTGCTGCTCAACACGCTTTCCCGCGATACCAATATCCGTCTCCTGCCGCTTAAGACGCTGCTGGTGCGGCTGGAAATGCATGGGGTGATTGCACCGCGTTTTTCGTTTCTGGCCGAGTATCGGCTGCGTTATCACATCGAGCCGGTGGCGTTGGTGAGCCGTTTCGAAGGCGAGCGGGCGGCCTTTGTGCGTCTACTGGTTGACCATATCCCCATGGCTCGCACCTGGGGCACGGTAGATTTCGAGCGCTTGCTTCGCGCGGGGCAAACACAGCAGGTCGACGCCTCCCGCAGCCGGGTGATCACCGCGCTTGAGTATTTTCAGGAAAAGGGCTGGCTGACCCTGGAAGGCAAGCGGATGACCGACGTGTATGAGATCTGCCAGTCGACTGTTCCAGTAGAGGCGTTGGCTCGCCAGCTATACGACGACTGCCTGGGCCGAGAACGCATCGAGATAGAGCGGCTACAGGCGATGTTGGCGCTCTTTGAGTCGGAGAGCTGCCTGACGCGTCGATTAGCGGAGCACTTCGGTGATCGCACGTTTGAGAGCCCATCCGACACCGAGCAGGGCCGTTGCGGGCACTGCTCGGTATGTTACGGCCAACCCGTAACGCTGCCGGATGCGCCGCCGCAGCCTGTACCGAGCAATGCGCAGTTTCAGTGCTATGCTGCTCCGTTCATTCAGCGGCACACTGAGCAGTTCGGCCAGCCTCCCAGCGCGCATCGGTTGGCGCATTTTCTATGTGGTTTAACTATGCCCGTGTTTACCCCGCTTAAAGCCCGTCGCTTTGAGGGCTTCGCCGTGTTCGAGCAGCGCGCCTATCCACAAGTGCTTGAGTGGGTGGCGAGTGGGCAAAAATCAATGGCTAACAAACCTGAATTCAAGCAATAAGTTCAGCAAAACAGGATTTTAGACTAAGCTTTGGAGTTGTCGTACCTTCCTAGCCAGGGAAGAACTATAAGTTAGGCGCCTGGGTGCTAACACTCGGAGCTATACTTTTCCAAGGGAACCGAAATGCTAGCTATTCAACCAACCGACAATAGCCAAAAGCTCAGCTTAACCTCTACCTTGCCCGACTTTATACGCGAAGGGCTTAATAACTGCTTCACTCTACCGACACTACCGTCTGCCGCGATTAAAGTGCTCGACGTTGCCCGCTCTCCAAATGCGAGTGTAAAGGCTTATGCGGAAGCCATTCAAACGGACCCAATACTAACCATACGCTTATTGGCGCTGGCCAACAGCGCTTATTACGCTCGTAGTGCACCGACCATCCATACTTGCCAAGAGGCGGTGGCGCGTGTTGGCTTAGACACTACCTTAGCCACCACGCTAAGTTTTAACTTGTTCAAACATAAAGACCAAGCTGCTTATTTGCAGCAGGTGTGGAGTCGCTCTTTAATTGCTGCTATTGCGGCGCGTTACATGGCAGAGCAATTGTGTCCTGGGGAAGCAGGGTTTGTGTTTACGGCAGCACTTCTGCAAGACATAGGGGTATTGGCGCTAAAAGCACTTTATCCTGACGATGTTGAAGCCATCTATGAGCCGCTACCAACGCACCACTCCGACCTTAGCCATTCAGAGCAACTGCTGTTTGGCTGCGATCACGCTACCGTAGGTGCTTGGCTAGCAGCAAAATGGGGTGTTCCCACTCATCTTGCCGAAGCGATTGGTACCAGTCATGCGGATTATGCTTCCGCCCCAATAGACTTATTCTGTGTGCGCCTTTCTGGGCATATCGCCGATGCTTGGCTTGCCCCTTCTCCTGCCCATTCGTTGGTCAGTGTAATGCGCAAGCTTAAAAGCCACACAAAAGCCCAGCAAATCGAACTTGCTGCACTGCTCTCCACTATTGAAAAGCAGCTTCCCTCATTAGCAGATGTCCTAGAAATTACGGCCCCAAAAAACCAGGATAGCGAAGAATTATTAGCGGAAGCACAGGATCTCTTGTTCCAACAAACATTGGCTTTGAATGCGCGCTTAGAACAGCAGCAGTCAGAGCTAGCAAACCTGCTTGAGCGTCAAAGCGAGTTAGAAGTCCGCAGCCGCATAGACCCGCTCACAGGGCTGGCTAATCGTGGATGGTTGGAAGAACAATTGGGCGAACATTTTGCCCAATGCCGGGAGGAGGGGCGAGCTCTTTCGGTGGCGTTTATTGATTTAGACCATTTTAAAACGATCAATGACCAATATGGGCACTTGGTGGGGGACGTGATACTAGAAAACTTTGGAAAGCTCATCAGGAGGCTTATAAAAGATAGCGACCTAGCCGGACGTTTCGGTGGGGAAGAATTCATGATCATAATGCCTGATGAAGACGCCGATTCCGCCCAACTGTTAGCGAAAAAAGTAGCACATCAACTGGCTGAACAGCCTATCGCCTATGTGGAAAGTCAGCCTATCCATGTCACCGTTTCTATCGGTATTGCTTGCCTCAGCGACGGTGGTTTTGCCAATAGCCGAGAGCTTATGAATGCAGCCGACCAAACCATGTATTTTGTTAAACACATTGGTCGTTGCGGCATTGCGATATATGGCCACTAACTAAAGGCGAGGACTAACGTTATAGGAAGTGTAAAGGCATAGTGAGCTTCATCATTTACTACTTTAGAGAGAGGCTGCGGCCTCTCTCTTTTGTTTTTCATCACTCCAGTGACTACTCCCAGGAAGGGAACGGGTCAGATAATCTCTCCCACGCTTCCGTACCTTCCAGCAGTTCTACCTCGCTTAACAGGCAGTCGTCCAGCGCTTCGCGCATCTGGGCTTGATCCAGGTTCTGGCCGATAAAGACTAGCTCCTGGCGCATATCGCCAAACGGCTCCTGCCATTTTTCCATAATAAATTGGCGCGTTTCTGGATCGGTTGGCCAACGCTCTTCGGGAATGGCTTTCCAAAATACGCCAGCGGGGCCGTGGTGAGCGATACCGCCTGCCTGGCTCCATTGACCAGCGGCCTGAGGGCGGGTAGCAAGCCAGAAGAAACCTTTGGAACGTAACAGGCCTTTGCCGAACCACTCCTGGTTAAGCAGATCGTGGAATTTCTGCGGATGGAACGGACGGCGGGCGTTGTAAGCGAAGCTGCCAATGCCATACTCTTCGGTTTCTGGGACGTGCTCGCCGCGCATTTCCTTTAACCAGCCCGGAGCCAGTTGGGCGCGCTCAAAGTTGAACTTGCTGGTATTGAGCACTTTATCCAACGGCACGCCACCTTGGGTGATCGGCACCAGTTCTGCATCGGGGTTCAGCGAGCGCAAAATCGCCTGCAGGGCTTCCAGTTCTTTTTCGCTGATTAGGTCTGTCTTACTAATGAGCAACACATCGCAAAACTCGATTTGATCGACCAGCAGATCGGCGACATTGCGCTCGTCCTCTTCACCTAAGCTTTCCCCCGCTTCCGCCAAACTTTGCGCTTCACGGTACTGCTCAAGAAAGTTGGCCCCATCGACTACGGTCACCATGGTATCTAACCGGGCGATATGGGATAGGCTCTGGCCGCTTTCATCTTCAAAGGTAAAGGTTTCCGCGACAGGCAGCGGTTCGGAAATCCCGGTGGACTCAATCACCAAGTAATCGAATTTTCCTTCGCGGGCCAGCTGGCTGACCTCGATCAGCAAGTCTTCGCGCAGGGTGCAGCAAATGCAGCCGTTGCTCATCTCCACCATGCGTTCTTCTGAACGGTTAAGTGCCACGTTGCCATCCAGCGTCGATTCGCCAGGGCCACCGCGCACCAGTGCACCATCAATGTTGACCTCACTCATGTCGTTAACGATCACCGCCACCCGACGACCTTCACGATTGGCCAAAATATGATTGAGTACGGTGGTTTTACCAGCACCTAAAAAACCCGAAAGCACGGTGACGGGTAGGGGAGAAAACGCAGTCATTGCTAGCACTCCTCTAAACTCATTTATGTTATGTGATAATATAACAATAAAGAGATGGATTTAAAATAGGCGATTGTTAGTTCATGCGAGGCTACTAAACAGCGAGTAAAATATTGAACAATTTTATGCAGGTTATCGTGCATACGTGATTTATTAGGAATGGAAGAGTTTTAAGTGATTTATTTATAAATAAAACAATAGCTTGAAAGATTTTGGCGAGTTTTTCCGATCTGGCTGAGAGTCCCGTATAATCGTTCCCATATAGCAGGAATGAGTGGTTTCCCATTCTGCGCACACTGAAATTGTAGGGTTCAATGAATCAAAAACTGACGCTTCCCCACCTAGAAAGCTTGCTGATGCGCGCCTGCGACGACTTGCGCGGCAGCATGGATGCCAGCGAATACAAAGAGTACATTTTTGGCATGCTGTTTCTGAAGCGTGCCAGCGACTTGTTTGACGAACGCAGAGAAGAACTGCGCCAGCAATTTACTGCTCAAGGCATGAACGAGGAAGACATTGCCACCGAGCTGGAAGACGCTGACCACTACTCAGGGAAATACTTTTACGTGCCGCAGCGAGCCCGCTGGAATGAACCTTGGCAAGAGGTAGTCATTAAAGATGGGCAAAAGCAGCTTATTCAGCGCCCTGCGCTTAAACACGCAAAAGAAAATGTTGGTTCTGCGCTGAACAAGGCCTTGGGGGCGATTGAAGAGGCCAATCCGGACGCCCTTCAGGATGTGCTGAGCGGCATCAACTTCAACCGTAAAATCGGCCAGCGCACGCTGGATGACGATACGCTTGCCGACTTTGTGCAGAATTTCGAGAAGATCCCGCTGCGCGACGAAGATTTTGAATTCCCCGATTTGCTGGGTGCTGCCTATGAATGGCTGATCAAATACTTTGCCGATTCTGCGGGTAAAAAGGCAGGCGAGTTCTACACCCCATGGGAAGTCGTGCGGCTATGTGCTGAGATTTGTGATCCAGAAGAAGGCATGAGCGTATACGACCCCACGGTGGGGTCTGGCGGCATGCTGATTCAAATGCGCGACTTCTTGCGCGAAAAAGGCGGTGATGCTCGTGAGCTGGCCCTTTACGGCCAAGAAAAGATCGGTACCACTTGGTCTATCTGTAAGATGAATATGCTGCTGCACGGTATTTCCCATGCCGATATTCGCCAGGAAGATACCATTCGTGAACCCCAGCACTTCGATGAGACTAATGAGCTTAAGCGGTTTAATCGGGTGGTTGCTAACCCCCCCTTTAGTCAGAACTATCTCAAAAAAGACCTGAAATCCCCAGGACGCTTCCCGGTAATGATGCCGGAGAAGGGCAAAAAAGCGGATCTGATGTTTGTGCAGCATATGCTGGCTGTGCTGAAGCACGATGGCCGTATGGCCACGGTGATGCCTCATGGCGTGCTATTTCGCGGCGGTGAAGAGCGCGAAGCGCGCAAGTATTTTATCGAGCAAGGGTATTTAGAAGCCATCATTGGCCTGCCAGGCAACCTGTTCTATGGCACGGGTATTCCCGCCTGTATTCTGGTGTTGAACAAGGCGGGAGCCGAACAGCGTCGTAGCGATCAAGGCAGTGTCCTATTTATCAATGCTGACCGGGAGTACCGCGAAGGTAAGGCCCAGAACCATCTGCGCCCGGAAGATATCGACAAAATCATCTACGCCTATCGTCAGGGAACAACGATCCCCGGCTATGCTCGTCCGGTACCCATTACTGAGCTGCATAGCGAAGATTACAACTGCAATATCCGTCGCTACGTGGACAACGCGCCACCACCTGAACCCCATGATGTCCGCGCTCATCTACACGGTGGCGTGCCGGTACGGGAAATCGACAGCCTGGATCACTACTGGCAGAACTACCAAAACCTGAAAGCCGCGCTATTTGTCGCACGTGACGCCAATTATATGGATTTCGCCCCGGCGCTAGCGGATAAGCGCGAGATTGCCGGATTGATTAATCAGCACCACGGTGTTCAGGTTGCCAATCAAACTGTCATGGACGTGCTGGAAACATGGTGGGATGACAACTTACCCGTGGTGGAAGCCTTGGCCCCTGATGCCGATAACCAGCAGGCTCGCCCCCGCAATGTTTACGTGATGCGTAGCCAGTTACTGCAAGGTATCGAAATCGCCCTGGCCGATAACGGCTTGCTTACCCCGTTTCAGGTGCGTGGCGCCTTTGCGACCTATATAGATAGCCTCAAAGCAGACTTTAAATCCATCGCCGCCAGCGGGTGGGGGCCGGAACTGATACCGGATGACGAAATTCTGCAAAGCCAATTCCCCGACGTGTTGGAAGAGCAGGAGCAGGCGCAGGCGCGCCTGGCCGAACTACAGGCGCTGTTTGCCGCTGCTGATGAGGAAGATTTTGAAGATAATGACGATAGCGGCGTGCTGCCCAGCGATGAGGTCAAAACCAAAAAGGACGAGCTCAAAGCGTTCAACGCCGAATGGAAAGCCCAGCTTAAAACCATCAAAAGCCTAGCCAACAACCTGTTCATCGAACTTAAAAATGCTGACCTGCTACCCGCAGGCAGTAAAAAAGCGTTTTACAGCAGCGAGGGCCTGACCACCAAAGCGCCTGAATTTAGCAATGGGCTGCGCATTGTCGAGCTGGCTGAGCAGCAAGGCTACGGCAGTGAGTGGATTATCTCACTGCGTGAAGCAGTGAGCCAAGGCCAACGGGCATGGGAAAGCGCCCAGCGAGCTGAGGCTAGCCTGAGCCGCCACAAAGCATTGGAAGATGAAGCCAAAACGCAGAAAAAAACGCTGAAGACCATCGAGCAAAAACGCGACGAACTGGTTGCTAGTGCGCGCAAGAAAATCTCAGTTAACGAGGCTCGAACGGTCATCATTGAGCGCTTGAGAACCCGCCTACTGGCTATCTACAGCGGCTACCTGCGCAGCGAGCAGCGTGCCTGCATCAAAGCTATCGAAAACCTATGGGCCAAATACGCCGTCACCGCCCGCCAGATCGAATTCGAACGAGATCAAGCATCGCAGCAGTTGCAGGAATTCCTGGTGGAGCTGGGGTATGAGTGAGTGGTTATCTAATTCTTTAGGTGAGTTAGTCACTTTTCAGAAAGGTAGAAAAGTAGCGACTAGTCCTTATCCATTAGAAAATTATGCTGCTTACCTAGGAGCGAGTAGGCTTTCCGGAGCATCAGAAGGCTATGGTTCGAAATTCCTAGCGGTAACAGCCGATGAGCATGACGTGCTTATGCTATGGGATGGAGAGCGTAGCGGTTTGTGCCGAACAGGTTTGTCGGGCGTGGTTTCATCCACCGTGGCAAAATTAACCCCGAGCGACAGTATTAATAGTTTTCTTCTTTATTACTTACTTCTCTATAATTTTCAATGGATCCAGAACCGTAGAACTGGCACTGGTGTGCCCCACGTCCCCAAAGACCTAGGTAAGATCCTGCTTCTTACCTATCCAAAAAGTAAGTACGAACAGCAAAAAATCGCCTGCATTCTGCAAGCTATCGACCAGGCCATTGAAAAAACCGAAGTTCTGATCGACAAATACCAGCAGATCAAAGCAGGATTAATGCATGACCTGTTTACTCGTGGTGTCGGCCCCGACGGAAAGCTGCGCTCGCCACGCGAGCAAGCGCCGGAGCTGTACCAGGAAACTCCAATTGGGTGGATTCCGAAAGAGTGGAAGATATCAGCTATTTCCAGTGTTTTAGAGTCGGTAGTTGATGGGCCCTTCGGCTCCAATTTAAAAACTGAGCATTATGTTGAAGACCCTGGCGTTCGGGTGGTTCGGCTGCAAAATGTTTTGAAGTACGAATATAACGACTCAGATAGAGCATACGTTTCTGACAGGCATGCAGGAACGCTGGTAAGAAATAAAGTGATTGGCGAGGATGTTTTAATTGCCGGGCTAGGGGATGATAAGTTTCCTGTGGGTAGGTCATGTATGTACCCTAATGACTTGCCTGCAGCTATCAATAAGGCCGATTGCTTTCGTGCTCGATGTATCTCGAGTATTGCGATGAATAAGTTTTTCATGCTTTTTTTAAACAGTATGTTGGCCAGGGGGCAAGTTCGTCGATACGAGCAGGGAGTAACTCGACCAAGAATCAATACAGGAAACTTGAAGCAGCTGAAGATAGCTCTTCCTTCTATCAAAGAACAAGCGGCTATTTGTAGCAAATTTAATCGTATTCAAGACCTTGTGGAGATTGAAAAGAGGAGGTTGGCTAAACTTCAAAAACAAAAAACCGGCCTAATGCATGATCTGCTTACTGGCGAAGTGCCAGTGCAAGTTGAGCCTGAAGCCAAGCCTGAGACGATCAATGCCTAATCATTACCCGAATCTTAACGCCGAAAAGGCGCTGATCTGGCGGATTACCCATCGCCAGAATCTGCCGTGGATTCTTGCGAATGGTCTTCATGCAGGGCATGGCGGCAGGCGTGCGCCGGAGTGGGTGGTGATTGGTAATGAAGAGCTAATTAGCCGCCGTGCGCATCGTGATGTGCCGCTGGCACCTGGTGGTGTACTAAACGACTATGTGCCTTTTTACTTCACGCCCTTTTCGCCAATGATGTACAACATCCACACTGGCCGTGGCGGCGTGAGGTCGGTGGCGAACAGAGACATCGTGATTCTGGTATCCA
The DNA here is from genome assembly GCF_013371085.1 of Vreelandella maris. Taxonomy (GTDB): domain Bacteria; phylum Pseudomonadota; class Gammaproteobacteria; order Pseudomonadales; family Halomonadaceae; genus Vreelandella; species Vreelandella maris. Next base: position 174,428 of record NZ_JABWCV010000004.1, read on the forward strand.
GTCTGCATAAAATTGCGGAGCTAGGTTTGCCGTTTGTTTTCACCGACCGCCATGCTTACCCGGTCACTGCCCATTACTTTAATGACCTAGACAGCCTGAGCGCTATTGATTGGCCACTTCTGCAACAGCGCAACTTTCAGCGTGACCCGGATGACCCTGAGAAAATTGAACGTTATCAGGCAGAAGCGCTGATTCACCAACACGTGCCTATCCAGGCATTGCTAGGGGCAATATGTTACACCCCTCAGGTGCAGCTAGAATTACAGCAGCAGGCCGCTGAGCTGGGCGGTACGTTGGATATTCACTGTCGGCCCAGCTGGTATTTTTAAGGAGTCAGTTATGATCACCTATACAACAGGCAATTTGCTGGATGCCGAGGTTGAGGCCCTGGTCAATACCGTTAATACGGTGGGGGTGATGGGCAAGGGAATCGCGCTGATGTTCAAAGAACGTTTCCCCGCCAATATGGCGGCCTATGCGCAAGCCTGCAAAGCTGGAGCAGTGCAAACGGGTCACATGTTTGTGACTGAAACCGATGAGTTGATGGGGCCTCGCTGGATCGTCAATTTCCCTACCAAACAGCACTGGCGAGCGAAATCCCAACTGCAGTGGATTATTGACGGCTTAGCTGACCTGCGCGGCTTTATTGAGCGCAATCAAGTGCGCTCAATTGCTATTCCACCGTTGGGGGCTGGTAATGGTGGGCTGGATTGGGCTGAGATTAAGCCCCACATTGACCAAGCACTGGGCGATTTGCAGGGTGTCGAGATTATCGTCTTTGAGCCGACGGCCAAATACCAAAATGTTGCAAAACGTCAGGGCGTAGAACAATTAACGCCTGCGCGTGCCTTGATTGCTGAATTGGTACGCCGTTACTGGGTGCTAGGCATGGAATGCAGTTTGTTGGAAATTCAAAAGTTGGCTTGGTTTCTTGAAAGAGCGATTGAAGCAGAAGGCATCGATAATCCGCTGGATCTTCGGTTCGAGGCCAACAGCTACGGCCCCTATGCCGATCGGCTGCGACATTTGCTCAATGGGCTGGACGGTAGCTATCTCAAAAGCGATAAACGCATCAATGATAGCGATCCGCTGGATACTATCTGGTTCAACGATGCCAAGCGGGAGAAAGTGGCCCTATATCTCAAAACCGAGGCGAAAGCTTATCTGCCAGCGCTGGAGAAAACAACCAAATTGATTGATGGCTTTGAGTCGCCTTTTGGTATGGAGCTACTAGCCACGGTGGATTGGTTGTTGTCCCAATCACGAGCAGCGCCAGACCCTGTATCGTTAATGGAAGGTGTGAGCCACTGGCCGGGGGGGCATCACTCGGCACAGCGTAAACTCAAATTGTTTGATCGCTCCAACGTCGAATTAGCGCTCAATAGACTCACTGCCGTACCTTTGCAAGCGGCCAGTTAATAGCCAGGGAGACGGCAGTTGAGTGAATACACTGAAGTTGAACAACCGTTTCTGCAACAGTTGCTGGCGTTGGGTTGGGACGTTATTGACCAAGGCCAGGAAATCCCGTCCGATCCGGCTCGAAGCCATCGCGTCAATTTTCGTCAGTGGCTGCTGCCAGAGGTGTTCAACCGGGCAGTAGCGGCGCTAAATGTTGGTATCGAAAAGGGCACTTGGCTGACTGATAAGCAGCTAGTGGATTTGCACGAGCAGCTGTTGCGCCAACCGAATCGCACGCTGCTAGAAGCCAATGAGGACGTGCACAAGTTGTTGTTAAAAGCTCAGGTGGACGCCAACGAAGAGACCGGTGAACAAGATCCCGTCGTTCGTCTGTTTGACTTTGATTCCCCTGAGAACAATCACTTTCTTGCCATTAATCAATTTCGTATTGATACCCCCGGCTGCGTCAAACAGTTCATCATTCCTGATGTCGTGCTGTTCGTGAACGGTCTTCCGTTGGCTGTGGTGGAGTGCAAAAAGGGTGGCCCCACTTGTGCTAACCCCATGGCTGAAGCTTATAGCCAACTTCAACGCTATATGAACCGGCGTGAAGATACCGCTCGGCAGGGACTGAAAGAGGGTGAGCCCCGGCTTTTTCATAGCAATCTATTGCTAATTCGCAGCAGCGGCGTGGAAGCTGACTATGGAACGATCACCTCCGGCGAAGAGCACTTCTACCCATGGAAAGTAGGTGATTTAAAAAAGAACAGATTTAGTGAGGATGCCGCAGCCGAGAGCATGAATCAGCAACAGCAACTGATTAGCGGCATGCTTAATAAAGCCAACCTACTGCGGATTTTACGGACCTCGTCGGTGTTTATGGATACCGACGAAGGTCCGAGAATTAAAGTAGTGTGCCGCTATCAGCAGTTCCGTGCGGCGAATAAGATTATCGAACGACTGCGCAATGGCCAAACTGTAGAGGATAGGAGTGGGGTGGTTTGGCATACCCAGGGCTCTGGTAAAAGCCTGACGATGGTGTTTGTGGCGCGGATGATTCGTGCCTCGACAGATTTGTACGATTACAAGTTGGTGCTTATTAATGATCGCACTGATCTAGAAGAGCAGCTGGCAGAAACCGCAACCCTGATTGGTGGGCGGGTGAATGTGATTGAGAACCGGCAAGCGTTACGCTCTGACCTGGCCACTGACCAGTCCGACGTTAATATGGTAATGGCGCATAAGTTTCAGGTTGCCGACCAGAGCTTGCCACTATCGGTAGCCGAAGCCTTGGGCACGTATCAAGCGATTCCGAGCAAGAGTACGTTCGGTGTGGTCAATTTATCGAGCCGCATATTGCTGATGATTGACGAGGCCCACCGTACCCAGAGTTCGGAGTTGGGCGAGAACATTTTCGAGGCCTTCCCGAATGCCGCACGCATTGCCTTTACCGGTACGCCGTTGATCACCGAGCGTCATGGCGAGAAACGCACGGTTAAACGCTTCGGTGATTATATTGATAAATACAGGTTGATGGATGCAGTAGAGGATGGCACAACGCTACAGATTCTTTATGAGGGGCGTACTTCGGATGCCGCGCTGAACGAAAAGCATGCTTTCGAAACGAAGTTCGAGAATCTATTTAAGGATCGCTCCGAAGAAGAGCTGCTGGCCATTAAGAAAAAGTACGGCGCTACGGGGGATATATTAGAGGCCGAGCAGCGAATTGAGGCGATAGCGAAAGATATGGTCGCGCATTACCTAGCGCATATTTTTCCGAATGGCTTTAAAGCACAAGTGGTGTGCCACTCCAAACTGGCGGCAGTGCGTTACCAGAAAGCTATTCAACGGGCGCTTGCTGAGGCGGTGGCAAAGCTGCGTGCTGAACCTGTACCCGATGAGGAACGAATTCGCCGCATCCAATTCATCAAAGCGGCCGTCGTAATTTCTAGCGATGGTACTAACGAGGCCGCCTACATTACGGAGTCTCGCAAGCAGGCTAGAGCCTGGAACGCGGTAGAAAATTTCTGTAGACCTTTTGCTTTCGACGACCCGGATAAGCCCTATAGCGGTATCGCCTTTTTGATCGTGTGCGACATGCTGCTGACGGGCTTTGACGCGCCCATCGAACAGGTCATGTATCTGGATAAGAAAATTCGTGAACACACGCTGTTGCAAGCTATCGCCCGAACCAATCGGGTGAAAAAAGGTAAGCAACGCGGCTATGTGGTGGACTATGTAGGGCTAACCCACAGGCTTACCGAAGCATTAACGCTGTATGCTGCCACGGATGAACAGCAGGAACTCGCCAGTAGCTTGAAGAATATCACGTCTGAAATGCCTGTATTGCAAGAGCGCTATCAGCGTCTTTTGCAGATGTTTGCTACTCATCATGTGGTCGGTGTACAGGCTTTCGTAGAGGGCAAGTTGCCGGATGTTGAAGACGATGCCTCAGTCGTACATGCAGCGGTCACACTGCTTAAGGATGAGAAGCTTAGAGCGGATTTCGATGTCTACCTGAAAAAATTCTTGAGCAGCCTGGATATTATTTTGCCTCATCGTGCTGGTCAGGCGTATCGCGTACCTGCCAAACGACTAGGCTATATTCAAAGCGTGGCCAAAGAGCGATACAAGGACGACTCACTGAGTCTGGGGGATGCGGGGCAGAAGGTACGCGATTTAATCAATGAGCACCTTATCAGCCTGGGTATTAATCCTAAGGTGCCTCCGGTGGAGCTGCTGTCTGAAGATTTTCTAGATCAGTTAAACGCACACTCAGGCGATAATACCGAAGCTAAAGCCAGTGAGATGGAACATGCTATTCGCAAGCATTGCACTGTGCATCACGATGAAGATCCAGCGTTTTATAAAAGTCTCGCGGAGAAAGTAGAGCAACTGATCGATCGCCACCAGGGAGAGTGGGATAAGCTTGCTGAAGAACTGGTGAAACTGCGTAAAGTTGCGTCACAAGGCCGTCAAGCTGGCGATGCGGGGATGAGTAAAGAGGCGACCACTTTTTACGAGCACGTTGCTTTAGAGGCTTTTGACGGAGGCAAAATACCTGCCAGTGCACAGCCAAAGATTAAGGCACTCATGGAGGCGATTGTAGAAACCTTACAGCAGAGTATTGGCAGCATCGATTTTTGGCACAATGCCGACAAGCAGAAACGCACTAGAAGCGAGATTAAAACGGCGCTTACGCTCACTGGGATTGACGAGTTGAAAACCAGCCGAGAACGCCTCGCGGTTGAAATTATGAAATTGGCCAAAAACCGGCACGAGGCATTACTCAGTGGCGCTAAGAGCGAAGGGAATCAGCGATGATCGCGAGAAAAGTAAGAGACATTGAGTATCACCTGCTTCCCAGTAGCACCCGAAAGACTACCGATATTGTGATTGAACGAAACGGGCAGGTGGTGGTGCGTCCTCCGGTTAACTACTCGCTGGAGCAGGTAGACGCATTAGTCGTCAGCAAGCGTTTGTGGATTTACCGCAATCTAGCAGAGTGGAAGGATTTAAATGCCACCGCTGTTACTCGGGAGTGGGTCAACGGAGAAACATTTCTCTATTTGGGCGGCGCTTATCGGCTGGCGTTGATATCCCATCAGGATAAGCCGTTAAAGCTCAAAGAGGGCCGCTTTTGTCTGAGCCGTGAACTCATCGAAACGGGTGGCACGGCCGCCGCAAGAGCCGCTTTTGAAAATTTCTATAGCGAAAAAGGCCAGCAGCGCTTCGCTGACAGGGTGGCTTTTTTCGCCCCCAAAGTGGGTGTAGAGAATCCTGCTATTAAAGTGAAGGATATGGGCTACCGCTGGGCCAGTTGCGGCCGCAGTGGCACGCTGAATTTTCATTGGAAATGCATGATGGCCCCGCCAAGAATCATTGACTACATTACCGTCCACGAGCTTTGCCACTTTCACCACCGCAATCATTCAGACGCTTTCTGGAATGAGGTCGATAAAGTCCTACCCGACTGGCGTGGGCGTAAAGAGTGGCTTCGCAAGCGCGGGGCTGGTTTAGATATATGATCGTTGATGTGCTTTAGATATCGAAACCAACCAATTTTCCTCTATTCGGGATGATGGTTAAACTGTGTATTTTCTGAATAGCAGCAAATTTATTAAAGATTAGCGCTTATATTGCGTGGGACAGTAGCCGCGTAGAACATTCGGTGGACGCAGAGCTTGGTGCTTAGTGGTGCGGCCAGTGACGCGTTTACGCCATAGACGAAACGAAGCGGGTTTGAGTTGGTGGCGCATCACCTCAATCACATCCGGTTCGCTCATGCCAAACAGCGTTTCAATTGCTTCAAACGGCGTTCGGTCTTCCCAGGCCATCTCGATAACGCGTGACTGCTCGTCATCGGATAAGCGGCGAAAACGCTTAACGGGGGCTTTGGGCATCGTTCACCTCGATGTATGTCAGTGGTGGGCATTAAGACTACTGGCAGTGTACCGCTTTTTAATAGCCCAGCGCAGCGCATCAATCACGATGAAACAAGCCAAGCTTACACCCAGTACAGGCAGCACCACGCCTAGCGCGATAGCAACTAACAGCACGCTGAGCTTGGCTTTGATCGGGAGCAGTAACCATGGCTCTGAAACCGTGGGAAAACGCTGACCACTCGCCTTGCGCAGCCGCCGCCATGCCATGGCGTACCCCCAGCCCATTAGCGTCACAAGCCCTGCAGCGATCAATGCCAGCATTACTTGATTGACCAAGCCAAAGAGAACCCCCATATGCAGGTCAATCCCCCAGCGGGTGAGCTTGGCGGCTAAGGGGAACGTCTCAAAGTCGGTTTGATCGGTGACCGCCATGCTGTGCGGATGCAGCGCGACCTGGTCTACCTGGGTGGGCCAGCGCCGATCAATTTCTGCTACGCGCCAGGCCTGATTTTCACTGGCCGGAGGGGATAGCTGGAGGCGGCTAGCCGTTAAACCTGCTGCTTGTGCTGCACTCAACGCGCGATCAAAATCTTCTAAAGTGATGGTCGAGGAAACCATTGCCATATGACGGTGATGCTCGGCATGTTCGTCGGGGGCTTGGTCGTCAGTGTCGATTAGCGCCGTTGAGGCGCTAGGTGTGTTCCAACCCCAGACATTGCGCAGCTCGGCAATATTGCCGCCTGCCCATTGGGACCAAGTGAGCCCCGTCGCCGAGAAGAACAGTAGTCCGAGCGACAGTGCTAGCCCCAGCGTAGCGTGGCGCCGACGGGTTGTATGGGCTGCAGAAAGCGTTTTCAGCGCATGGCGTTGCCGCATCCACAATAATATGACGCCACCCAGAGCAGAAAGCCAAAGCCAAGACGCGGCTAATTCGCTGTAAAGGCGCCCTACATCGCCCATCAGCAGTTGGCGGTGAAAGTGATCAATCGATGTGCGTAGCGGCAAGATACCGCTGGTGCCGTAGACCGTTGTGTCGCCGGTTACTTTCAGGGTAATGGGATCGATAAACAGCGCCCGATGTTCAGAAGGCCCCAGTCCTGACTCGCTAAACATCAGTCGGGTGGTGTCGCCTAAAGCCGGTGCAGGGCGCACCGCGCTGGGCAAGGTTGGGGCGCCCAGGTGCCGCTGGGCAGCAGCGATCTGTTCAGCAAGTGACTGAGGCTCACCCTGCGTAACGCCATACAGGGTGTCATGATAGAGCCACTCTTCAAGTGGTGGGCTGAGTAAGTAAGCGATACCAGACAGTGCCGCGATAAGAATAAAAGGGCCGACGAAGAGGCCAATATACAGGTGTAAGCGGCTAAACAGGGCAAAAAGCAGCTTACTGGTTAGGTGAGAGGGGTGGGCTGTCATTGGCTTGAATCCGAGTGGTATCGGTAAATTAGCCAGACAGCTTAGATAGTTTAATTAGCAACCGCTAGCCTGTGCATAGCGGTAAATAGTCACATGTTTAGCGGCTAGAAGGAGCGGGCTTGACGGCCAGGACCGCACGGAACAGACCATTCATTAGCACCGGTTCGTCGTGGCGAATCTGAAACCCAGCTTCGCTGAGCAGTGGCTGTGCTTGGCGCGTAATATCGGTGGCAAGCGCTGAGGTTAGATGGTTCAACAGACGTCGGCCCGTCCCAGCAGGCTGTTCATCCGGCTGGAACTTATCCATCACACACAGCTGGCCGCCGGGTTTAAGCACACGGTGCGCCTCTGCAAGCCCTCGCTTTGGGTTGGGCATGACCGCAATAATAAGATGCATGATGACGGCGTCAAAGTGCTCGTCGGGGTAGTTGAGCGCCTCGGCATCCATCACCCGACACTCCACATCGCGGCGTAGCGTTTCAGCCCGTTTAGCCGTGCGTTTAACCATGGCTGGGGCTAAGTCGGTGGCGTGTAATTCGATATCCTGCGGCAGAAAAGGCAGGTCTAGCCCTGTACCGGCGCCGATCAATAACACCCGCATACCTGGCTCCCAATCCACCTGGTCTAGCGCAATACGCCTTGGCCTGCGGAAAGCACGAGCAGCAACCACATCATAAAAAGGGGCGTAAGCGGTATAGCGCAGGCGGTTCCAAGCAGTCGTGTTGAACATAACGCCTCTTTGCAGCGCAACGCTGCGATGGCTGAATAGCAAAACCTGACTATTTACATCAGGCTTTTCTATAGCATAAAAATGGTTGTGCAACCAATAGGACGCATCAGTGTTTTAAAATTGTTTTATGAAAGAATCCTGGAATAGAAGTGTAATACATTAAACACCAATAAAGTGCATTCAATTTGTTTAATTTGTTGTTGAGATAATGGGAAAAGTCATAATTACCTTTATAGGTTTGTATAGCGATTGCCACGATATAATTTATATTAAGATGACAAGAATATATGCTTGCCATCTTATACAGTTACCCTTGCTGTAGGCGCGCAGTTAAATTCTCCACTATATCCATCACAAGTTGTCGGTCATTTTGGTTTAAAGGTGCTAGAAGCTGCTTCATCCTGCTTGACTGGTCATCAATATGAAAGCTTGCTTGACCGAGTAATTCGGCAGCTTCGCAATTAAAAACCTCCGCAAGTTCTATTAGACGCACAATATTGGGTATCACCCGCCCGCGCTCAATGCGAGAAACGGCTTCATTGCCAACGCCTAAGCTCTCAGCGACTTCTTCTTGAGTCATTTGACAGCGAACCCTCTGTTTGGCAATGGCTCTGCCAATACTGCCTGCGAGCCGATCCTGTTCTGTTTTATTCACAACGTCCTCCATTAGACCTAAATGGTTGAGGAACGACCTATTGACATGAAGGGCTGTTTGGGTTGAATATCAACTTCTAAGGTTGGTTTGGATGATAAAGGTAACTTTTTGTTTCATATGGTTTCTGCTTGAGGTGTTAGTGTTGGTAGAAATAAGTTTAATTGTGCGTTTGAAAAAGAAAAAAACCTAAATGCACAGGGTTAAACCTGGAAGTTTGAAGCGGATAGGTTTATGCCGCAAAGAAACAAAAATTTTATGACAACGTTTAATCATAAAGTATGAGTTAATTTTGGCAGTGCTGAGCTTCTAGCTGGAAGGTTTTAAAAGTGAATAGATGTCAGAGATCTGATTTTTTCATTAACGCTTTTGAAGACTAAGTAGATGCTGGAATATTTTATATGGCGTGTATGAGTGAGGTTTTCAAAAATGCTGTTCAGAAAGAGCTGGCAAGTAGCTTGATTTTGGCACGACTAATCCGAAGGCGTTTAATAACATGTCCCCTACCTCGGCACCAGAAATTTTTCGACAGTTAGCGGATAAGCTGTCTTACGTCAGCGAAGAGGGTTTTTTTCACCACCTTGTGAGGTCCTTAGCGGATATTCTCAAGGTGGACCATGCCGTTGTAGAGCATATCGATAGCCACCATGAAATGGCGACCACGCTGGCCATATGGTCACAGGAAGCGTTCAGCGAGGGGGGGACTTATGCTTTGGAAGCCACGCCATGCCAACAAGTAGCTGATCTCTCAACTTATTTTATTTCCTCTCGAGTTTGCCAGCACTTCCCGAATGATAAGCGGCTAAATTTACTCAACGTTGAAGGTTATTGGGGCATCGCTATCACAGCGCCTGATGGCAGCTTTTTAGGCGTTATTGCGCTAATGCACTCCTCTCCTTTGGTACTACCTATATATGCCGATGACGTATTACGTATTGCTTCTGCGCTGGCAGGGGCTGAGCTGGCACGTCAGTTAGCGGAAAGCCATACCCAAGAGCGGCTACTGTATAAGAAGCGGGCATTGCAGCGTATTGGTCGGCACAATGAAACACTGGTTAATATCATTAATGAACAGCAACGCTTTCAGCAAGCGGTTGTTAGCGTTGCAACAGCGGTCTCAGCAACAAGTGGCGAAGCGTTTTTGCACCAACTAACCGCCCATATGGCGGAGGCGCTGTCTGCCGACGTGGGGTTTATCGCGTTATTAGATGAGCAGGATTCGGATTTTGCGCATACCTTAACGCTATATGTAAATGGTGAACTGCAGGATAATTTTGCCTACTATCTGCCTGGGGTTCCCTGCCATAAGGTGATGGTTGAGCAGGAGTGTATCGTTCATGAGGGTGCCGCCATCATGCTGCCTAAGGAGAGCAACGGGGCGCTAAATTGGGTGAACGGCTATGTAGGGCGTCGGCTTGATAACAGCCACGGTCAACCAGTGGGCCTTATGGGCGTCATGTTTAAAAAGCCGCTAGACGATGTGGATATCGTGCGTAATGTGTTGCAGATATTTGCGGCGCGTGCAGCTTCAGAGCTTGAACGTCAGCGAGACGAAGTACGAATACGCCAATTAGCTTTTTGTGATCCTGGCACTCAATTGCCTAATCGGGCCGCTTTTATGCGCCACTTAGAGCGAGTCTTCGCCGATACGCAGAGCCCTGAACTGGCGCTATTGCTGCTGGATCTGAATCATTTTAAAGAGATCAATGATACTGCAGGGCATGATTTGGGCGATTTAGTCCTAAAGGCCGTTGCTAGTAACTTTGCTGCGTCGCTAACGAAGGATGAGTTTTTGGCCCGATTAGGGGGCGATGAGTTTGTCGTCGTTTGCCCTGGCGTAGGAGCGATTGGTGCGTTAGCTGCCGCTCAGCGGCTGTGCGATAGCATTGCATACCCGATGCTGGTTGAGGAGCACTCCTTTGAACTCTCAATGGGCATCGGTATTTCGCTTTATCCCCAGCATGCGGCAACGCCCTTGGAGCTTTTGAAGCATGCTGACATCGCCATGTACCAGGCTAAACGACAAAAGCTTTCCACCTGTATATTTGAACCCTGGATGGGGCGCGTCGTCGCTGAGCAGTTGAATATCGCCAAGCGTTTAGCGTCCGCTATTGCAGAAAAACAGTTAAGCTTGCACTTTCAACCCCAGGTTGATTTAAACAGTGGCCAATTAATTGGCGCCGAAGCGCTGTGCCGGTGGCACGATGAAGAGCTTGGCGACGTATCGCCGGGTAAATTCATTCCCATCGCCGAGGAGCGTGGGATGATTGTAGCGCTTGGTTATTGGGTGATTGAAGAAGCTTGCCGACAGCTGGCTGAGTGGCGGGCGTTGGGCCATTCAATGCCGGGGCAGCTAGCGATCAATATAGCCGCACAGCAGTTCGAGGAAGAAAGCCTGGTCGCTAACCTGCTTGATAGCTGTGCTAGTTTCAGCATCGAGCCCTCGCAACTTAGCTTGGAAATTACCGAAAGCGGCATCATGGAAAATCCTGAAAAAGCGATCGCCATGACCGAAGTATTAAAGGGAAAGGGGTTGGGGCTATCTATCGATGATTTTGGCACCGGCTACTCATCGCTTGCCTACCTGAAGCGCTTTGCCGCCGATAAAATAAAAATCGATATCTCCTTCGTCCGCGATATGCTCACTAGTGACAATGACCGTGTCATCGTGGCGACGATTATTGCCATGGCGAACACGTTAGGGCTTGAAACCATTGCCGAAGGTATTGAAAGCCAAGATCAAATCGCCGCCTTGCTTTCACTTGGCTGCAACCAAGGTCAAGGTTACTACTTTGACCGGCCACTGGCCGCCGAGCAGTTTGTTCAGCGCTGGCTCTGCTAATCTAACCGGTAGATGTTGGCTAAGTATTGGCGCAGGGTTTTCGCAAAACTACGGCTTGTAATAGACCACCCGCTTAATGTAGCGCCTCTCCACGCGGTTCAACATATTGAGTAAGTTCTAATTTTTTTGCCTCAGTCCTTTCAAAAAGCTCGGCCAATCAGGGTGCCAAGTAGTCTAGACTCATGCTATACCTAAAATGTAATCTAATCGTTACATACGCGCATGGCGTGTGTTTTGGCGATGGCGAGCAATAGCAGAAGGACGCAATTAGCTGATCGAATGGTCTCTCACGTATGTCGATTCGGCAAATAAGCGTATTTGATTTCAGGCAAAGGATTGTACAGGAGGATTACGCTAAATGAGTGGATCGACCCCGCTAAGCAAATTTTCACGCCGCAACGATTTTTTTTCTCTAGCTGTTCTAGGCGGGCTGCTGGTTGGAAGCTTCCCTCTTGAGGCTTTTGCGTTTGGCTTTGAAGATGTCGCTAGAAAAGCAGAAGAGCTAGCCCAGCAGGGCTATCGTGCTCCAGAAACGTCGTTGCCCAATGAGCTGCGAGAACTCAGTTTTGCGGAATATGCGCAAATACAGTACAAGCGAGATCGCGACGTGTGGAGCGGTAGAGGCGCACCTTTCACCCTGAGCTTTATCCATGAAGGGATGCATTACGACAGCGCAATCCAGTTAAACAGTATTGATCAGGAAGGCGAGGTTCATGGCTTTGCTTACAACCCTGATGACTTCACTTACGGTGATTTAGGCATCTCCGACGAAGTGAAGAACAGCGATAGCATTGGTATTGCCGGTGTTAAGATCAACCATGCGCTCAATGAAGGTGGCCGCAATGAGGAGATAATGGTCTTTCTGGGGGCAAGCTATTTCCGCGCTATTGGCAGAGGGCAGGTTTATGGTCTTTCAGGGCGCGGACTGGCTGTTGATACAGGGTTGCCTTCAGGCGAGGAGTTTCCTCGTTTTACAGAAATGTGGATCATCGAACCTAGCCCAGAAAGCCAGTACTTGACGATTTTCGCCCTGCTTGATTCGCCTAGCGTTACTGGCGCCTACCGCTTCGTGCTGCGTCCTGGAGAAGACACCTTAGTCGACGTGCAGTCGCGGCTATATGTGCGCCGGGCGGTCGAGAAATTGGGGATAGCACCGCTCACCAGCATGTACCTTTACGGCCCAGAGCAGCCCTCTTCGACACAACACTATATCCCGGCAATCCATGACTCTAATGGCCTATTAATCAATGATGCGCAAAATGGTTGGACATGGCGCCCGCTAGCCAATCCAGCCAGATTGATGATGAATCGACAGGCAACGCCTCAGTTACGCGGTTATGGCCTGATGCAACGTGGCCACAATTTTAGCGATTATCAGGATATTGCCGCACGCTATGACCTACGCCCAAGCGCCTGGGTTGAGCCACAAAATGAATGGGGGGCAGGCAGTGTTGAGCTGATTCAGATTCCGACAGACAACGAGACCAACGACAACATCGTTTCGATGTGGCTGGCTGATGAAGCACATGACCCTGAAACCCCGCTGGCGTTCGATTACCGTATTACGTTCACAACCGATGAAAGCCGTCACCTTGATCCTCAGCTTGCGTGGGTTGAAGAAACACGTCGCTCACGGGGAGAGGTGATTCGCGATAACCTGGTGCGCGAGCCCGACGGTACGCTCGCTTTCGTTCTCGATTTTATCGGGCCCTCGCTTTCCGGTATCGGCCGCGATGCAAATATGACCGTTGAGGCAAGTGTTGGCGATAATGGCGAATTAGCCAATAGTCGCGTTGTTCATAACCCGGCGACCAACGGCTGGCGTGTATTTGTCAACGTGAAGCGCAGTAATGGCAGTCAGCCTTTGGATATCAGGGCCAAGCTAATGCTCGATGGCAAACAAATGTCCGAAACGTGGTACTACAGGCTGCCCGCTAATGGCTGAAACAATGTCTTCCTCCCAGGCAGCGCCAACGGATCTGTATTTAGAGCGGTTGGCGTTGGAAACCCAGGATCGTAAGGAGCGCTACACGCTATTAGCCGGTGACCTTGATAAACTTGATATGGCTTCACTGCATGCTGCGTTGGGTGGAGATAGCGAGAGCGAAGGTGATTGGCAGAATAAAAATAATGATGACCCAGCGGCATTATCAGTGGGTCGACGCTTAGCGCTTGCCTATGCAGAGCCGCCATTAGCACCACCAGAGGTACTGTCAACGGACACGTCTGGCATTACGCGCCTGCGAACGTCGCCGCCGATGAAACGAACGCCATTGGCGCCCCAGAAGTGGTCGACCAATCCTTTCGTCAATATTGGGCGCCGTTTCAAGCGCTGGGCTAACGGTGATTTTCGAAAGCGCAGAAGAGAGTCACCCTCCGCGTCCTGGAAGTGGGTCGCCAGAAGGCGTCGTTGGATTTTGCTGGTGCTGATTTTCGGTCAAAGTATCATCGCTGCCAATCAGATGCGTACCGTACTCCCCGGCCAGGGCCTGCAGTGGCTTGAAGTCACTATTCTGTCGCTGTTTGTGCTGCTATTCGCCTGGGTGTCCGCGGGATTTTGGACCGCTTTGATGGGGTTTTTCCAACTATTACGAAGCCATGATCGCTACGCCATTGACAGCGAAGTGGGCGACGAGCCGATTGATGATGAGGCGCGCACAGCACTGCTGGTGCCGATCTGTAATGAGGATGTTGCCAGGGTGTTCGCTGGCGTGCGCGCCACCCTGGAGTCCCTGCGCAGCACGGGCAATGACCGTCATTTCGATATCTTCATCCTGAGCGATACATCCGATCCTGATATTGCCATTCAAGAAACCTATGCCTGGCTGGTGTTGTGCCGTGACCTGGATGCTTTCGGCCAAGTTTACTATCGCCGTCGACAGCGCCGTGTCAAACGCAAGAGCGGTAATCTGGACGATTTTTGCCGCCGGTGGGGAGCACTCTATCGTTACATGGTGGTGCTGGATGCCGATAGTGTCATGAGCGGCAAATGCCTGACCCGGCTGGTACAAATGATGGAGGTGCACTCCAGGGTCGGCATTATCCAAACAGCGCCACGCGCTTCGGGGCGCCTCAACCTGTACGCTCGCATGCAGCAGTTTGCGACGCGGGTTTATGGGCCGTTGTTTACCGCCGGGCTCCATTTTTGGCAGCTGGGCGAGTCGCACTACTGGGGCCATAACGCGATCATTCGTCTAGCCCCGTTTATGCAGCACTGCATACTGGCGCCGCTGCCCGGTAAGGGCTCCATGTCCGGTGAGATATTATCCCATGACTTTGTCGAAGCAGCGCTGATGCGGCGCGCGGGTTGGGGGGTATGGATTGCTTACAAGCTGGAAGGCAGCTATGAAGAAATGCCGCCTAACCTGCTTGATGAGCTCAATCGCGACAGGCGCTGGTGCCACGGGAATTTGATGAACTTCCGGCTTTTTTTCTCGCAAGGTATTCATCCCGTTCACCGCGCCGTCTTCCTGACCGGTTTAATGTCTTATCTGTCAGCGCCGCTATGGTGTCTTTTTTTAATTCTTTCCACCGCACTTCTGGCAGTGCATAGCTTTAGCACGCCTGACTACTTTCCTGAGCCGGGGATGTTGTTTCCTGTTTGGCCGCAGTGGAATCCCACCTTGGCGGTGGGCTTGTTCGGCGTGACGGCATTACTGCTGTTTTTACCTAAGTTGCTCAGCGTACTGCTGGTGTGGATAAAGGGCAGCCGTCAATTTGGCGGGCCGTTCAAGGTGCTGGCGAGCATGGTTCTCGAGTCGCTATTTTCGATGCTATTAGCGCCGGTAAGAATGCTGTTTCACACCCGCTTTGTACTGACGTCAGTGATGGGTTGGGCAGTCCAGTGGCGCTCACCGTCCCGGGAAAATAGCGACACGACGTGGGGTGATGCCATCCGCGCGCATTGGACACAGACGCTCATTGGGGCTGTGTGGGCAGCGGGTGTTTACATGATGGAACCCACCTTCCTCTGGTGGCTCTCGCCCATTGTGGTTGCTTTGATGCTATCCATCCCGGTATCGGCATTGTCGAGCCGTGTTTCGCTAGGGCAGCTCAGCTTTCAAAAGCGGCTCTTCCGAATTCCTGAAGAAACCCAGCCACCACGGGTATTGCGGCGCATGGTGAGCTTGCTTGCCCAGATGAACACCGGGATGTCGGCGCCCTCTTTCGCCCGAGTGGTGGTAGAGCCCGTGCCTAATGCGTTGGCGACGGCTTTAGGCACATCACGGCACACCGATGTCTCGCCCATACGCCAGCGCCGAGCCGAGCGGGTTTCTCGCGCCGTATTGATGGGGCCAGCGGGAATGAGTCGATTGGAGCGGCTGGATTTTCTAGATGATCCAGTGATGATGTCTCAATTGCACTATCACCTATGGGTCGATAGCAAGGCGCATCACGGTTGGTTTGAACTGGGTCTGCCAGGGCGTGAATCCACGCATCTACCGACCTTTAGCTAAGCTGACTTTTGCGTTAAGCGTCTGTGACGGACACTCACCAAACTGCTGCTTATAGTCGTGGGCGAATTGCCCCAGATGCCAGAAGCCCCAGTAAGTGGCTATTTCCGTTACCGACTGCTCGGGTGATGCGGCTCGCAGCGCCCGACGCACACGATTGAGCCGCGTTAAACGTAAATACTGCAGTGGGCTAATGCCCAAAATAGCCGTAAAGCTGTACTGCAGCGTGCGCCGACTAACATGGGTCAGCTGGCAAAGTTCATCCATGGTTATCGGGCCATCCATGTGCTCATCCACGTAGCGCTTTACCCGGTCAACCACTTCTTTACGATGCGCGTAGCTGGGCGGCAGCTCTGCACTAGGCTGTTCGGCTTGCAGGAGTTCCAGCAGCGCCATCAGCAGAATGTCTTGATGGATATGGCTAGCAATAGCCATCGTTTGGCTAGTCAGCAGGCGCTCAATAAGAAACGCGACGGCATTGAGCGTTTCGCTTGCTGCTTGTCGACGGGGCATGACGTCCCAGCCTGTATCCAAGCTCATCCCCTGTCGCTTAGCGGCCTCTGCTAACGCTGGTAATTGAATCACTAGCCCATAGATATCGAATCCTTCCGGCGTCACCAATTCAAAATCCCGCCCACCGGGACGGCACATTACGTCGCCCTCTCTAAGCGCTTGGCCATTGATCCGCGTGCCATGTCGAGTCGTGGGGATGCCGATCCATAGCGAGTTTGGCCATACCCGACACTGCTGACGTAGCGCTTGCCCAGTGTGCTCCTTGAACACCTGCATCGTTTCTAACGCCACTTCATCCAGGCGACCATAGAAGCTGCCAGGGCTGAGCTGGTCGTACTCCTGCTGCCAGCGAGTCAGGTTTTGCGCATGCTCATCGGCATCGAACGCTTCCTGGACGCATCTTTTTGGTGCAAATGCGCTTTCGAGCGTGGTCATGGGGCTCTCCTCGGGGCGTTATATGAGCCCAATATTGCAGGGTTAACGCCTTAACTTTCTGTATTTATTTAAATTTATTAAATATTAACGGGTTTGCCAAAACTCGATACTCCCTCTCTAGTGATAGCGCTATGGTGGAAACAAGCAAGTTTTATACCTCTACGCGCAGTCAGCGCGATAAAAAAGCAGTCGTTAAAAAGGAAAGCTCCATGGCGCAGACCTATCACACCACGGTGGGGAGTCGCAGCTATCGCTTTGCAAGCCTGGCAGAGCTAATGGCTAAAGCCACACCGCCCCGTTCCGGCGACCGTTTGGCCGGGGTAATGGCGGAGAGCGCCGAAGAGCGCGTGGTCGCTCAGATGGTATTGGCTGAACTCCCGCTCACCACCTTTTTAAATGAGGCCCTGATTCCTTACGAGGAGGATGAGATCACCCGGCTGATTATGGATGATCATGACGCCGACGCCTTCGCCCCCATTCGTCATCTCACCGTGGGCGATTTTCGTAACTGGCTACTCTCCGATCACGCGACTAGCGATGTATTAACGGAAGTGAAAGCGGGGATTACCCCGGAAATGGCCGCTGCCGTCAGCAAGCTGATGCGTAACCAGGATTTAATTCTGGTCGCTAAAAAGTGTCGGGTCACCACCGCCTTTCGCAACACGATTGGCCTGCCGGGCCGCCTCTCTACTCGACTCCAGCCTAATCACCCGACGGACGATGTGACCGGTATTGCTGCCAGTATCCTGGATGGCCTGCTTTATGGCAGTGGCGATGCGGTGATTGGTATCAACCCCGCGACTGATAACGTCGCCCAGAGCGTCAAGCTGATGCGCCTGATGGACGAGGTGATTCAGAAGTATCAAATCCCCACCCAGTCCTGCGTGTTGACCCACGTAACGAACACCTTGGAGGCGATCGAGCAAGGCGCCCCGGTCGACTTGGTCTTCCAATCGATTGGCGGCACCGAGGCCACTAACCGCAGTTTTGGCTTTGACTTGAGCACCCTCGCCGAAGCCGAAGCAGCCGCGCAGTCGCTCAACCGCGGCACAGTGGGCCGCAACGTGATGTATTTTGAAACCGGCCAGGGCAGCTCGCTCTCCGCCGACGCCCATCACGGGCTTGATCAGCAAACCTGCGAATCGCGCGCCTATGCGGTGGCGCGCAAGTTCAACCCCTTGCTGGTGAACACCGTGGTGGGTTTTATCGGCCCGGAGTATCTCTTTGACGGCAAAGAGATCACCCGTGCAGGGCTTGAGGATCACTTCTGCGGAAAATTGCTGGGTGTGCCTATGGGCTGCGATGTCTGCTACACCAATCACGCCGAAGCCGATCAAAACGACATGGATAACCTGCTTACGCTGCTCGGCGTGGCGGGCTGCAACTTCATCATGGGCATTCCTGGCTCCGACGACATCATGCTCAATTACCAGACGACTTCGTTTCACGATGCGCTCTATGCACGGAGGGTGCTGGGACTGAAGGCCGCGCCGGAATTTGAGCGCTGGCTCGAAGAGATGCAGATTTTCCAGGATGTCAGCACCCACCGGCTCAATGACCAGCTTCCGGCCGCCTTTGCCAATAGCCTGCGCCATCTGCCCAAGGAGCCGCGCCATGGCACATGATCCGTCATCTCCCATCGTGGTGGAGAACCCCTGGGAGAGGCTGAATGCCTTTACCGACGCGCGCATTGGCCTGGGGCGCGCTGGGGTTAGCCTGCCGACCAGCAAGCTCCTGGCATTTCAGTTGGCTCATGCCCAAGCCCAGGATGCGGTTCACTGCCCGCTGGATGTGGAAGCGCTCTCCACCGAGCTGACCCAAGCCCTGGATTTGTCTGAGGCGACGCTTCGCCTGCACAGCCATGCCCAGGATCGTGCCATGTACCTGCAGCGGCCCGACTATGGCCGACGCCTTAACGACGAGAGCCGTGAGCACCTGCAGCAAGCCGCCGCGTCCCAGCAGCGCTATGACCTTGCTGTGGTGGTGGTCGATGGACTTTCTGCGCTGGCCGTGCAGCAGAACAGCGCGCCGTTTCTTGGCTCGCTTTATCAGATGCTGAGCAGCGACACCGCTGATTGGCAGCTAGCGCCGTTAACGATTGTCGAGCAGGGGCGAGTAGCGATTGGCGATGAGATTGGTGGGCTGCTCAACGCGGACGCCGTGCTGGTGATGATCGGTGAACGGCCGGGGCTGAGCTCACCGGATAGCCTGGGATTGTATATGACATGGGCGCCAGAACCGGGGCTCAAGGATGACCGACGCAACTGCATTTCCAATGTGCGCCCGGCGGGTTTGCAAATAGAGGAGGCCGCCCGGCGTTTCTTTCTGCTGTTAAAAGAGGCCCGTCAGCTCAAATTGTCTGGCGTTAAGTTGAAAGATCGCAGCGAGGACGATGTGTTGGAAGGGGACTCAGCATCAGGCTCGACGCGTAACTTCCTGGTGGCGGATTAACGTCACCCAAAAGCGATATCCCATAACAACGATCACATAACAAAACGGAACAACGTTGGTAAACAACAGCACGCCGCTGATGACGATTTCGTTCCACACTGAAAGGGCAAAACGATGACACAACCATCGATTGATCAGGCGTATCTGGCAAAACGCCAACTACGTAAAGGCACTGCTGGCTGGATGCTGTTGGCGGGGCTTGGGGTTTCCTACGTCATTTCCGGTGACTTCGCCGGGTGGAACTTTGGTATCGCCGAAGCGGGCTGGGGTGGCTTTGCGATAGCGGCCTGTTTGATGGCGCTGATGTATCTGGCGCTGGTGCTGTCCCTCGCGGAAATGTCCGCGGCGATTCCCGCAGCGGGCGGTGGCTATAGCTTTGCCCGCCAGGCAATGGGGCCTGCCGGTGGTTATTTAACGGGGCTTGCAGTATTGATCGAGTACGCCTTGGCCCCAGCGGCGATTGTGATCTTTATCGGTGCCGCGGTAGAGGCTTTAATCGGCATTAACGGCCCGCTGGTTTACCTGATTTTCTACGCCGTTTTCATTGGTATCCACTTGGCAGGCGTAGGGGAAGCGCTCAAGGTCATGATGGTGATTAGCGGCCTGGCGGTGTTCGCTATTCTGGCAACTGCTGTCGCGCTAATTGGCAGTTTCGACGCTGCCAACCTGTTTGATATTGCCCCCACCGATTCGGCGGGCGCCAGCACCTTTATGCCGTTTGGCTGGTACGGCGTTTGGGCGGCGCTGCCGTTTGGTATGTGGCTGTTCCTGGCGGTGGAAGGTGTACCGCTGGCCGCGGAAGAAGCCAAAGATCCCGCTCGGGATATGCCCAAAGGGATTATCGCGGCGATGCTGTTTCTGCTCTTCACGGCGCTATTAGTCGTGGTGTTACTGGCCGGTGCGGCAGGCGCTGAGATGATCGGTCAAAGCGGCGTACCGTTGGTGGATGCACTGAACGCGGCGGGCAGCCCGACCCTGGCTACGCTGGTGAATGTGCTGGGCCTGGCGGGTCTGATCGCTTCCTTCTTCTCGATTATTTATGGCTACAGCCGGTTAGTGTTTGCGCTCTCACGGGCGGGGTATTTGCCGAAGCCGCTATCGCTGACCAGCGGCCGTAAAGTGCCTTATTTGGCACTGATCGTGCCCGGCGTGTTTGGTTTTCTGGTGTCGTTGAGCGGGGAAGGCGATTTGATGCTGGGAATGGCCGTGGTCGGTGCGACGATCTCTTATGCGCTCATGGCACTCAGCCATATTCTGCTGCGGGTAAAACAACCCGACCTGCCGCGTCCGTATAAAACGCCTGGCGGTGTCGTCACCTCAGGGGTTGCACTGGTGCTGTCGCTGGTCGCGCTCACCGGGGTATACGCCTTCGACCCACGCGCCTTTAACTACACCATCGTGCTGTTCATTGTTGGCGCAGCCTACTTCTTCCTCTATAGCAAGAATCACCTCGTAGCGAAAACCGCCGAGGAGGAGTTTGCACTGGTGGTCGCGTCACCTGAAGAACTGGATGATAGTGATTCAGATCCAGCGGTCACGACAGCGAAGCTGTAACTTACAAGGCTAATCGCCTAGGCTGAACAAGCCTCTTTGCCCTGCGGCAAAGAGGCTTTTTTTGGCTGATGAGAAGGAGTCGTTATGGCGTTAACATTTGATAGTCCCAATGAACAACAGCGCTGGTATGCCGTGGATGATGGCGTGATGGGGGGCGTTTCAAAAAGTGGTTTTTGCGTTAGCGATGGCGTAGGTCGCTTCCAGGGCGATGTGTCGCTGGAAAACGGCGGTGGTTTTGCCTCCGTTCGCCGCGAGCCCAACGGGTTCGAGCCAACGCTAGCGGATGCCCAGGGGATAGCGTTGACGGTGCGGGGGGATGGACGTACCTATCAACTGCGCCTGAAAACTACCTCTCTTGGCAATGCTTCAGCGTACCGAGTGAAATTTACGCCTTCTCAAGATGCCTGGGAGACACTGCACTTTTCATGGGATGCTTTTGAAGCGGTGCGACGGGGAACGCTATTGAGTGATGCCCCTGCCGTAACCCCAAGCGAGATTCATCAACTTGGCTTTTTAATCGCGGACCGCACCGCGGGGCCTTTCTGCCTTCAGATCAACCTAATCGAGCCCC
Source organism: Vreelandella maris (assembly GCF_013371085.1). Taxonomy (GTDB): domain Bacteria; phylum Pseudomonadota; class Gammaproteobacteria; order Pseudomonadales; family Halomonadaceae; genus Vreelandella; species Vreelandella maris. The sequence goes on from NZ_JABWCV010000004.1 coordinate 195,826, forward strand.
TGCGCTAAGTTGGCGTTGGCTACCCACCAAGGTCGTCTCGCATGTAGCTTCCAGTTACGCGAAGCTGGTAAAAATGATCAGGAGCACGGCCCTTGAAACACGCACCTGCGTACCGCTTAGCCACGACGATTTTGCACGGTTTTGATGAGTACCGTGCGCGCTTTAAAGAGATCACTGCCGATGCCAGCCGTCGTTTCCGTGATGCGGCGTGGCGTGACACCCAACAGGCGTCGGCGGAGCGCATTAATCTTTATCAGGAAAAGATCGACGTTACGCTTGGGCGCTTAAAGCGCACTTTCGATCCTGACGTGGTGTCCCACTGCGAGAGCTGGCGCGAGGCGCGCAACCACTATGCTGAACTGATCAGCCACCGGCTCGATTACGAACTCGCTGAGACCTTCTTTAACTCGCTGTTCTGCGCCATTTTCCATCATCGCCATATCCGCAATGAGTGGATGTTTGTGTATAGCTCCCGGGAGGATGCTGCCCATCGCTCGGGAATTGATCTCTGCCGTCGCAAACAGGTGAATGGCGACTGGCAGGCTGCCCTCAAATGGGCGCTTATTGATGCGCCTTTCGAAAACCGTTTTGCGGAAATAGACCAGGATACCCATCTCGGCGCCACTTTCTTACAGCAGCACTTACCCTCGGCGATTTTGAACACCGGCGATGCGGAAATCGAATTGCTGAATAGCGTTTTCTACCGCAATAAAGGGGCTTATCTGGTCGGGCGTATTCGTGGCGGTGGAGAGCAAGTACCGCTGGTGCTGCCGGTACTCCACGGCGAGGGATTTGGCGAGCAGCAGGGGGGCGACCCTTGCCTACACCTGGATACGGTGCTGATTGAAACCGATGAAGTGTCGATTATTTTCTCCTTTACCCGCGCTTATTTTCAGGTGGAGGTCGCGGTACCCAGGGAGTTTGTCGATTACCTGCAGCAGCTGATGCCGCACAAACCGGAAGGCGAGCTTTACGCTGCCATCGGGTTCTTCAAACATGGCAAAACCGAGTTTTTCCGAGCCCTGAACCGTCAGGTCGCCAAGCGCGAAGATCAGTTTATTATCGCCCCTGGCGTGCGCGGCATGGTGATGGCAGTGTTTGTGTTACCCAGCTTTCGCACCGTGTTTAAGATCATTAAAGATAAATTCGACCCGGCTAAAGACGTGACCCACGCCGTGGTGCGCGAAAAGTACCGGCTAGTAAAACGCCATGACCGGGTAGGGCGCATGGCCGATACTCAAGAGTTCTCCAATTTTATTGTCCGCCAGGATCATTTTGCGCCGGAGTGCCTGGAGCACTTACTGGAAGTGGCGCCCTCTACCGTTGTGTTGAAAGACGATAAGGTCATTATCAAACACTGCTACACCGAGCGCATGATGACGCCGCTGAATATCTATCTGGAGCAGTGCAGCGAACAAGAGAAGGAGATGGTGCTTAAGGATTACGGCAATGCCATCAAGCAGATGGCTGCGGCGAATATCTTTCCCGGCGATATGCTGCTGAAAAACTTTGGCGTGACGCGCCATGGAAGGGTGATCTTCTACGACTACGATGAGGTCTGCTATCTCACTGAATGCCGTTTCAGACAACTTCCGAAATCCTATGGCAATGACTTCCAGGGGGGCGATACGTTATCCATCGGCCCTAACGATATTTTCCCGGAGGAGTTTGGCCCTTTCATGTTTGCCAACCCTCAATTGCGCCGCCTGTTTATGGAGCAGCATCCAGAGTTATTCGACCCGGATTACTGGCTGGAACTGCAGCAGGCAATTATCGATGGCCGGGTCATCGACGTATACCCCTATCGAAATAAGCAGCGTTTCGTGGGTACGATAGGCCAACTGGTATATTAGGCTTCTATTTTAGGCCCATGAAACACAAGCGACGAGGTAAGCATGGCAGCAAGCCCGCATTTGGTGGTGTTTACCGGCTCTGGGATTAGTGCCGAGAGTGGCATCAAGACCTTCCGTGCCAGCGACGGACTATGGGAGAACCATCCGGTTGAAGATGTCGCCACCCCTCAGGCGTGGCGGCGCAATCCGCAGCAAGTGCTGGATTTTTATAACCAGCGTCGTGAACAGATACGTCGTGCCAAGCCCAACGCGGCCCATAAGGCGCTGGCTGCCCTGGAGCAAGAGGGGTTTAACGTCAGCATTATTACCCAGAATATTGATGACCTTCATGAGCGTGCAGGCTCTCGCCATGTATTACATTTGCATGGCGAGATTTTAAAAGCCCGTTCGTCAATCGATGAACGCATGCGCTACCCGCTGCCGAAAGGGGGCATCGAGCTGGGCAATGTGTGCGACAAGGGCAGCCAACTGCGGCCCGACGTGGTCTGGTTTGGCGAATCGGTGCCGCTGTTTGCGGAGGCCTGCGACCTTGTTAGCCAGGCTGACTTTCTGCTGGTCGTTGGCACGTCGCTGGCCGTCATGCCCGCCGCTTCGCTGCTCTCGTACATTGACTACGACACGCCCTGCGCCCTGGTCGACCCGGAGGCGGATATGCTCAGCCCGCCGGGCGTGCTGGCAATCAATACCACGGCTGGAGAAGGCGTTCCAGCGTTGGTAAACCGCTGGAAGCAGCAGGGTAATCTTGTATTGTCATAGCCCTCGCTTTAGCTGCGGCTAAACCACGCCTTCATTACATCGGTAATCTGGGAGATTTCCGCTTCAGAAGTAATGTAGGCGGGCATGGTATAGAGCCAGCGACCAATGGGACGCAGCCATACGCCGCGCTCGCGGGCGAAGTCACCTACGCCCTTTAACGCTTCAGCGGAGTGCGCTTCGATCACTGCGGTGGCGCCGAGCACGCGAACGTCAGCCACGGCCGGATGTGCATTCAGTGCCTGATCTTCGAGTAGTTCACGCTGCAGTTGCTGACTGAGCTTGGCAATCTTGTCCAGGTAATTCTCTTCCTCGAAGACGCGCAGACTCTCCAACGCCACGCGGCAGGCCAGCGGGTTGCCCATAAAGGTAGGCCCGTGCATAAAAGCGTGCTGGGAAGTGTCGCCGATAAAGGCGTCATGGACACGATCCGTGGCGAGCGTAGCGGCGTGACCCAAATAGCCGCCGGTCAAGCCTTTGGAGAGCACCATGATATCCGGCGTGATGCCCGCGTGGTCGGCGGCAAACAGTTTGCCGGTGCGGCCAAAGCCGGTGGCGACTTCATCAAAAATTAGCAGCACCCCAAACTCATCGCACAGTTCCCTGGCGCCAGTGACATAGTCCGGCGAGGTCATGTTGAGCCCGCCTGCTGCTTGTAAAAGCGGTTCCATCAATAGGGCGGCGATTTCATCATGGTGGCGCTCAAATACGCGACGCAGGGCGCTAAGGTCGTGCTCGACCTGTTCAGCGGTGGCATCAAAAGGGGCCGTGGGCGCCGGGGCGAAATGGTGTTGTGGCAGTAGGCTGGCGAACAGGCTATGCATGCCTTCCTCCGGGTCGCATACCGCCATGCAGCCGGTAGTGTCGCCGTGGTATGCCTTCATCAACGAGAGCATCTTTTGCTTGCCGGGGTTGCCGGTGAGTACCTGGTACTGGAGGGCCATTTTCATCGCCACTTCCATGCCCACCGAGCCGCTATCCGAATAGAACACATGATTCAGCCCGGCGGGGGTAATGCGCACCAGCTCACGCGCTAATTGATCGGCGGGGTCGTGGGTTAAGCCGCCGAGCATCACATGGCACAGCTCGCCTGCCTGCTCGCGAATGGCCGATACAAGGCGCGGGTGGCCATAGCCGTGAATCATGCACCACCAGGAGCAGGTGGCATCCAGCAGACGCTCGCCGCTTTCGAGCACAAAGTGGGCACCGTCACCGCCAACCACCTTGGGCGCGGGCGTTTGGGTTTTTAAGTGGGCATAAGGATGCCAAACCGGCGTGTTCATAACGGCTCCAGGGAGAGGTAGGGGGCGGCAGTTGCGGCGTCGGGGTCATCTAGATGAGGAACAATGCCTAAACAGGGGGCTGCCAGCTTAGCGTTCAAATGGGCAATATTGGCCTCAAAACGGGCTGTATTAGCCGCAAAAGCGGGGTCAACTACGCTGCCCGCCCACCCTGCTAATACCAAGCCGTCTGCGCGAATAGCTTCCGCCGTTAAGCGAGCATGATTCAAGCAGCCCAGCTTTAGGCCAACCACCAGAATCACCGGCAGCTCAAGCGCCATCGCCAGGTCGGCAAAATCTTCCTGCGCGTTTAACGGCACGCGCCAGCCACCGGCGCCTTCAATCAGGGTGAAGTCTCTGGGTGTTTGGCTAAGCGTTTCACGCAGCAAGTGAGTAATAGCGCTCACCTCAAGCAGCTGGCCCGCCTCTAACGCGGCAAGATGAGGCGCAATGGCGGGGGCAAAGGCGATGGGGTTCACCGTGGCGTAGTGGATCGGCGGCACGCTTTGATGCTGAAGGGCGAGGGCATCACTATTCCGCAAGCCTTCAGGCGTGGCTTGGCTGCCCGAGGCGATAGGTTTTAAGCCCAGCGTACTCAACTGCTGTTGGCGGGCGGCATATAACAATCCGCTGGTGACCAATGTTTTACCCGCATCGGTATCGGTGCCAGTCACAAACCAAACGTTCATAGCGATTTTTCCAATTGCAGCGTTAAGCAGTGGTAGCTCACGGGTAGGCCTTCCGGCTGGCGGCGTTGTTCAAAGCGCGCTTGTGCGGCGGTTACATCAGAACGGGTAAGAGCTGCTTGCGACCCGGGAAGCTGCGCGCCCACGCCTTTGATAGACGCCATCACCGCCTTCAAGTCAGTGTAATAGAAGCGTTCAACGGTGATCGTCTGCCGAGTGATGGTTAAGCCGTGATCAAGAATGGCTCTCTCGACGCTGGCGCGATCAGGTGTTTGCAGCAGCGCCTCGGGGCGCTGCCAGGCAAAGGCGATCTCCTCCAGGGTGCCGGGCAGCAGCGTCGTCATATGCGCCTGCCCACCGGGTGTGAGAACCCGGTAAAGCTCAGCCATCACCGCGCCAATGTCAGGGCACCATTGCACCGCCAAGTTGGAAAACACTAGGTCAAATGAATGCTCATCAAATGGCTGGGCAGCAGCATCACCCGGTTGCCAGTGGATACTTTCACCGTGGCGCTGGCGGGCCTGTTCCAGCATGCCAGGGGCTAAATCTAACCCCGTTATACGAGCATTCGGGTAACGTTCAGCCAACCGCTGTGTCCAGACACCGGTGCCGCACCCCATATCCAACACGTTATAAGCGTGTGGAGGTAACGTCCCCCAAAGCATCTCACCTATATGGCGTTGTGCAGTGGCTAGCGTATCGTAGCGGGGAGCAGCTCGTGAGAAAGCGTGGGCGACCCGTGCCTGCCAGTTTGCCTCAGTCTTCAGCGTTAGATCGTTCATAAAGCCGCCGTGCTAATGTTAGTCATCTGATTAGCATGACGGACAATCTCGGCGGCGAGCACCTGGGGCTGCGAGAGCATCGGGCAGTGGCCGACATTGCTTAAGGGTTTGCTGATGCGGCGCTGGGCGGGGCTGATAAATGGATCATGGTCGCCAATAAGACGTACCACCGGGCAAGGGGGCGCCGCTAGACATGGGCGATTATCAATCGATGCCAGCCAGTGCAGTCCGGTAGCCAGGGTGGTGCTGTCGGCGGGGGGCGTATCACCCAGCAAATCATGCAGTTGCCGGTAAGCCTGCCGAGGGCTGGGCTCCCCTTGGGTTTGCCAGCGCAAAAAGTGTTGCCACGTCGCGGTGGGAGCGCGTTGAAAGGCGCGCTGAAAGGCGCTCAGTTCGGCGCTAGTGACGCCACCTTTAGCCTTCACATCGTCTTTGACACAGAATGCATCCCCCGCACCGAGCAGAATCAGGCCCCGAGGTGGTGGGATATATGCCAGTAGCGCCGTCGCCAGTAGCCCACCCAATGACCAGCCGACCCAGACCGCATCGCTGTCTAACGGCTCGGCCATCGCGTCTGCCAGCTCTTGCAGCGTCGCGTTGGCCGTAAGCGGAGGCTTATCGCCGTAGCCGGGCCACTCTATTGCCTGGGCAGCTAGGTCGCTTGGCCAGTGCGCCTCGAGCGGCTGCCAAATGCGCTGGTCGATTCCCCAGCCGGAGAGCAGAATTAAACGCAGGGGCTGCATAACGCCTCTTGTTGCTGGCAGTGGTGGAGCGCGGCTAACAGTTGATCAATGTCGTCGTGCTGATGGTGCGCACTTAAAGTCACACGTAGACGGGACTCACCCTTGGGCACCGTTGGCGGCCTAATCGCCCCCACCTGTATGCTCTTTTGCTGTAGCTGCAACGTCCAGCTTAAGGTACGCGTTTCATCGCCCAGGATCAGTGGCTGAATGGGGGTGGCCGACTCGCTGAGCGGTAGCCCCAGTTGCAGCGCCTCATGGCGAAAGTAAGCGATATTGGCGTTTAGTTGGTCACGACGTTCCGGCTCACTCTGAACGATCTCCAGCGCTTTTAACGTCGCGGCGGCGATGGCCGGGGGCTGGGCGGTGGTATAGATATAGCTACGTGAAAACTGAATCAAGTGCTCGATTAGCTCGGCATCCCCGGCTACAAAAGCCCCAGCGGTGCCCAACGCTTTGCCCAGGGTGCCGACCAAAATCGGTACGTCGGTGCTGTTCCAGGTGCTGCCCACGCAGCCGCTGCCATTGTCGCCTAGCACCCCTACGCCGTGGGCATCATCGATCATCAGCCAGGCGTTGTGCTGACGACTGACTTCAGCCAGCGTGGCAATGTCGGCGATATCGCCATCCATACTGAAAACGCCATCGCTGACCACGAGCTTATGCGCGCACTCACTGCGCGCCAGCAGGCTTTCCAGATCAATAGCATCGCGGTGATGAAAGCGACGCGAGCGGGCTCCGCTTAACGCGGCGCCATCGATTAGCGATGCGTGGTTGAGGCGATCCTGGAAAAGTGCGGTATGGCGATCTGCCAACGCTTGCAGTACGCCGAGATTGGCCATATAGCCGGTAGAAAACAGCAGCGCACGTTCGCGGCCTGTCCAGTGCGCTAACGCTTCTTCCAAGGCGTCGTGAACCTCCAGATGACCGCTGACCAAATGCGAAGCGCCTGCACCTGCACCGTAACGGTGAGCGCCCGCCGCCTGAGCCTCGCTTACGCGGGGGTCTTGAGCGAGGCCTAGGTAGTCGTTACCCGCAAAGTCGAGGGTATTGCTTTTGGCTACCTGCCGAGTTCGCCAACGCTCCGTCTGTTGACGATGAGCGCGGGCGTCGGCCAGACGCTGTTGCCACGCTTCAGACACTGGCGTCTACCGCCAGCTCGGCAACGCGTTCGGCGTGCACCTGCTGCTGTGCCTGTTGGGCAAGGCGTGCCGCTTGGATATCCTCGCTTTCGCAGGTCTCGCGCTTCTCAGGGTGCAGGCCCAGCTTGGCAAACAGCGCACGGTCACGATCTACTTGGGGGTTGCCGGTGGTCAGCAGTTTGTCGCCATAGAAGATCGAGTTGGCGCCTGCCAAAAACGCCAGCGCCTGGGTCGATTCGTTCATCTGCTCGCGGCCAGCAGAGAGCCGCACATGGCTTTGCGGCATCATAATGCGGGCGACCGCAATGGCGCGGATGAACTCGACCGGGTCTAAATCCTCGACGTTTTCCAGCGGTGTGCCGGGCACTTTCACCAGCATATTGATCGGCACGGATTCGGGGTGCGGGGAGAGCTTGGCCAGCTGTTGCAGCAGGGCGCTACGATCTTTGGCATCTTCGCCCATGCCGAGAATGCCGCCGGAGCACACTTTCATGCCTGCATCACGCACGTTCGAAAGCGTTTCCAGCCGGTCGCTGTAGGTGCGGGTGGTGATGATTTCGCCGTAAAACTCCGGCGAAGTATCCAGATTGTGGTTGTAGTAATCGAGCCCCGCCGTGGCCAGTCGGCTGGCCTGTTCGCCGTCGACCATCCCCAGCGTCATGCAGGTCTCCAGGCCCACGGCTTTCACCTGACGAACCATCTCTTCGACCAGCAGTAGATCCTTATCCCGCGGGCTGCGCCAGGCGGCGCCCATGCAAAACCGGCTGGCACCTGCCTCTTTCGCTGCCTTGGCTTGTTCGACGACCTTTTCAATTTCCAGCAGCTTCTCTTTTTCCAGCTGGGTGTTGTAGTGGCCGGATTGAGGGCAGTATTTGCAATCCTCCGGGCAGGCGCCGGTCTTGATCGAGAGCAGGGTAGAGACCTGCACGGCGTTAGCATCGAAGTGGGCACGGTGAACCTGCTGGGCTTGAAACAGTAGATCATTGAACGGCAGCGCGAAAAGCGCGTTGATCTCTTCTAGCGTCCAGTCGTGGCGTTGTTCATGAAGGAGCTGTTCATGAAGTAACTGTTCGTGTTGCACGGTCATATGTAAACCTTTTTATCTATATTAGTTGACGAGACTTTAGCGGCGTTGCGCTTTGGGTGTCAACGTTGAGGTTTTTTTAGGTTTACAGTGGTGGTGGAAACATTCGTCAAAATACGGCGCGCTCATTTATACTCTGCGCCCCTTTTCACTCTTAGTTCCCCTACTTTTTGGAGCGCGGATGTCTGCTTTTGAAAGCTCTGTTGATGAGAGTGCTTTGAACGATCACTCTATTGATCATGACACCGTAAATCATGATTCAGCTGCTGAGCATCCGCGCCCGCCCAGGCGTGAATTTAAAGCGCGCGGCAGTTTTGTCACGCGCTGTGAAGGGTGCAATTTACCGACGCTTAATTGTTTGTGCCCCTATCAAGTGAAGGCGGAAAGCGTTGCTCAGGTATGGCTGTTAACGCATTCGATTGAGCACTACAAACCGACGAATACCGGTCGCTTGATTGGTGATGTGCTTAGCGAGACGCGAATCTTTACCTGGTACCGTACGGCGCCGGATGCACAGTTGGCAGCGCTGTTGAAAGATCCTCGCTACGCCCCCTTTGTGGTTTTCCCCGATGACCAGCCCGACTACGCGGATCGGTTGGTGGGTATCGAAGCGGTGCATGCGGCGAAAGCGCAGACGCGCATTCCGGTATTTATCATTCTGGATGGCACCTGGCGTCAGGCGCGGCGCATGTTCCGTAAAAGCGCCTATCTGGATGCATTGCCTGTGCTGCCATTGAGAACCGAGCGGGAGACGCGTTATCGGCTGCGCAAACCGGCGTCAAAATCGCACCTCTGTACTGCGGAAGTGGCGATTGAGCTGCTGCGTCAGGGCGGAGATACGGTCGCTGCGGATGTGTTGGATGATTACTTTGAGGTGTTTAACGATAGCTATGCGGCGAGCCGACTGCATCACAAAATCGACTCACCGACCGCGGCGATGCGGCGCCTGTTAGCCAAACAAGAAGCAGCGCCCATAGAGGAATGAGCGCTGTGAGGGCGTTTTACGCGCTGCCAAACAGGGCGCCGGCGATTCTGAACCCGGCTACCCAGGTGCCCACCGCAGAGCCTAGTGTGGCGAGAATAAACACCAGCAGGGTGCGCGACACGCGGTTTTGCCACCAGCCTTTTAATTGCGTCACATCGTGGCGCAGCGATGAGAAATCGCGCACTTTGGGCTTGCGCATATACAGCTCAACCCCGGCAGCCACAAAGCCCGCGCCGATGGTGGGGTTCAGCGAGGTGAGCGGGGCGGCAAAGAAAGTGGCAATCACGGTAACGGGGTGTGCCAGGGCGATAATCGTTGCACCACCAGAGAGAATGCCATTAATCAAGAACCACTCAAGCACCAACTGCCAGCCAAGGCCGGTATTGCGCGAAAAGCCAATCGCAAAGCCGGTGAGCACTAACGCGGTAATCAGCCAGGGCAGCGCTTTCCAAATTTTGGACGGCGGGGGGGTGGCTTCCAATGATTCGCGCTCTACTTTCGGGTCGGCGGGCAGCGGTGCTTCCAAATGTTCGCCGGTGCCTTTTAAGTGGCCTGCACCAATCACCACCAGCACGTGCTGGTAGCGCCCTGGCGGCGCCTCTTCGGCTAACCGTAGCGCCATGTAGCGGTCGCGCTCGCGAATCAGCGGCGTATAAAGCGCTTCGGATTCGGCGGCAAACTCGCTGAAGGTCGCTTCCAGCATATCGCCCTCTTTGAGTTTTTCGATGTCCTCTTTAGAGACATCCTGACGCGAGAGCACGCTGCCGATAAGCCCTGAAAATAGCGAAAAGCGCTGCCACCAGGGCACGTTGCGGTAGATGCGTTTCAGCGTCACGCCTACATCGCGGTCGACCAGCAGCAGTGGCAGCTTGAGACGACTGGCTTCTTCAACGGCAGCGCGCATTTCGGCCCCAGGCTGAATGCCGGATTGGTCAGCAATACGCTGTTGAAAAGCGCCAAGCGCTAAGCTCGCCGCGACCATGCCCGCTTTGCCTTCCCTGAATACTTGAAACAGGTCCTGCTCGCCCATGGCGTCTGGGTTTGACATGCTGTGGTGACGAGCATCGCAGAGTTCGATGGCCACCGCATCAAAGGCGCCACTATCTATCAGTTTGCGCACATCGTCGGCACTTTCTGCCGACACATGGGCCGTACCCAACAGTGTGTAGCGGGTTTCACCGATAGTGAACGTTGTTAACGGCCCACTGGTGGCCGGGAGTGCGGCCGGCATTTCCGCCTGCGGCCCAGTCTTTTGGTGAGGCGTGTCTTGATGGGACGTTTCTTCGTGGGACATTAATGGCTCTCAAGATCAATAAGGGGTCTGAAGTGCATGTCTGATATGCAGGACTTAGCGCCGCCAAAAAGCGGGGGTAAACAGCACTAGAACCGTAAAAATTTCCAGCCGCCCGAGCAGCATGGCGAGTACCAGAATCCATTTCGCTAGCATCGGCATCTCACCATAGTGGGTGCTTGCTTCCCCCAGCGCTGGGCCTAGGTTATTGAGCGCTGACCCCACAGTGGACCAAGCCGTTACCTGGTCAACCCCAGTCGCCATCACCCCGACCAACATTATAAAGAACAGCAACATGTAAACCGAAAAGAACCCCCATACCGCTTGGGCAATGCTGTCGGGCACGCTGACTTTGCCCACTTTGACCGCAATCACCGCATTGGGGTGGATCAGCCGCATAATCTCGCGCATGCCCTGTTTAAGGATCAAGATAATCCGAATGACCTTCATGCCGCCACCGGTAGAACCGGAGCAGCCACCGACGAACGCCGCGACAAACAGCAGAAAGGGTAGGGCGCCAGGCCACATGGAGAAGTCGGCGACACTATAACCCGCCGTGGTGGCGACCGAGACGACTTGGAAAACCCCATGGCGCAGCCCGCGCAGTGTGTCATAGGTATTGGTTAACCACAGCGATAATACGGTGATCACAGACAAGGCGAGCAGAAACAGCATCAAAAAACGTGCTTCGGGGTCATGAAAATAGTGCATCAGGCTCTTTTCACGCCAAGCGATGAAATGCAGGCTAAAACTGAACGCAGAAATAAGCATGAAGGCGATGCAGATCATTTCAATCGTGGCGCTATCAAAATAGCCGATACTGGCGTCATAGGTAGAAAACCCGCCGTTGGCGACGGTCGAAAAGCTATGACTTAACGCATCGAACCAGCTCATGCCTGCGAGCATATAGGCGATCATGCAGGCGAGGGTGAGCGTGGCGTAGATATACCACAGTGCCTTGGCGGTTTCGGTAATACGTGGGGTGAGCTTGGAGTCTTTCAGCGGCCCCGGTATTTCGGTGCGATAAAGGGCCATGCCACCAACCCCTAGAGTGGGCAAAATGGCGACGGCTAACACGACGATTCCCATGCCGCCCAGCCACTGGAGCTGCTGGCGGTAGTAGAGAATCGATTCGGGTAAAAAGTCGATGCCGGTAATCACGGTAGCGCCGGTAGTGGTTAAACCGGAGAACGATTCAAATACCGCATCGGTAATATTCAGCGAGCCTTCGCCGAATAGCATTAGCGGCAGCGAGCCAAATAGCGCCAGCACCGTCCAGAACATCGCGGCGATAATAAAGCCGTCGCGGATACGCAGCTCTTTTTGCGCGCGGCGGTTAGGCAGGTAAAGCAGCAGTCCGGTCACCACCGAAATTGCAATGCCGCTAATAAAGGCACTCCATACGCCGTCGCGAAACCAGAGTGAAATCAGCGTTGGAGGAAGCATGGTCAGGCTGAATAGCATCAGCAACAGCCCTAAAATGCGTAAAATAACCCGCAGACTCATGGTTGTCGCATGCTCCTGTTATTGGCTGCCAGCGGCAGTGGTTCGGGGGTTATCAAAAGAACGTGAGACCGACTTGGAACAAGCGCTCTACGTCTCGGATGCGGCGCTTGTCGATCACAAACAGAATCACGTGGTCGCCGCTCTCAACCATCACATCGCCGTGGGCAATGATGACCTCTTTACCGCGCACAATCGCGCCGATGGTGGTGCCCTCGGGCAGACCGATCTCGCGGATGGTGCGGCCGACCACTTTGGAGGACTGCTTGTCACCGTGGGCAATCGCTTCGATGGCCTCGGCGGCGCCCCGGCGCAGCGAATGCACATTAACGATATCGCCGCGGCGTACGTGGGTCAGCAGGCTGCCAATAGTCGCTTGCTGGGGCGAGATAGCGATATCGATTTCGCCACCCTGCACCAGGTCTACATAAGCGGCGTTGTTAATCAGCGTCAGCACCTTCTTGGCGCCTAAACGCTTGGCGAGCAGCGACGACATGATATTGACCTCGTCGTCGTTGGTCAGCGCGCAGAAGATATCGCACTCTTCGATATTCTCTTCTTCGAGCAGGCGCTTGCTGGTGGCGCTGCCGTGGAGTACCACGGTGCGATCCAACCGCTCTGAAAGCGTGGTACAGCGCTCCAGGTTGTGCTCGATGATCTTGACCTGGTGGCTATGCTCTAAATGCTCCGCCAGCCGTTCACCGATGTTGCCGCCCCCAGCAATGACGACGCGGCGGAAATCACGCTCGACCCGGCGCAGTTCGCTCATGACCGCGCGAATATCGCGGCGAGCGGCCAGGAAGAAAACCTCATCGTCGGCTTCGATGACCGTATCGCCGCGGGGAATAATCGGTCGGCTACGGCGATAGATGGCGGCCACGCGGGTATCCACGTTGGGCATATGGCGGCGCAGAAAGGCTAAATCCTGTCCCACCAGCGGGCCACCGTAGAATGCCTTTACCGCCACCAGCTGCACCAGGCCACCGGCAAACTCCAATACCTGTAACGCACCGGGGTGTTCGATCAGGCGGCGCACGTGGTCGGTGACTACTTGCTCGGGGCTGATCAGTACGTCGATGGGAATCGCTTCGTGGGCAAAAAGGCCTTTACGGGTTAAATACGCCGTAGCACGCACCCGGGCGATCTTGGTCGGAGTGCGAAACAGCGTATGGGCGACCTGGCAGGCGATCATATTGATCTCGTCGCTGTTGGTGACGGCGATCAGCATATCGGCGTCTTCGCAGCCTGCCTGGCGCAGCACAATAGGGTAAGAGCCCGCGCCGGTCACGGTGCGGATATCGAGTTTGGTGTGTAGGTCGCGCAGTTTTTTGGCGTCGGTATCAACGACAGTGATGTCGTTCTCCTCGCGAGCGAGGTGTTCTGCCAGGGTGCCGCCGACTTGGCCGGCGCCGAGAATGATGATTTTCATTGCTGAGCATCGGTTCCATTAAAAGCGCCAGCGCGATGTCGCTAAGACCAGGAGGCAGTCTTAAGACCCAGTCCTGACGTTCAAGACGTAAACTTTCATTCAGGAGCGTTTATCATGCGCTGCAATAAAGACGGCGGCCAGTGTAAACCAGCCGCCGCTGAAAAGCAGGTGAGGATTATTCTAGCGTAAAGCCGACTTTGACCGTGACCTGCCAGTGAGCCACTTGGCCATCTTCAATGTGGCCACGGGTGTCGACCACTTCTAGCCAACGCATGTGCTTAATCGTTTCTGATGCTTTGGCCAATGCATTCTGTACCGCTTCTTCAATACCTTTCTCGGAAGATCCGGTCAGTTCTACATGCTTGTAGGTGTGATGACTCATAATGTCTCCTTCCTTGTCTGAAATTCACTGCCCTGGCATCAGTTAGCGCCTAGGCAGACCGCTTCTCTAGTCTGGCATAAAAAAAGCCATCGTGACTGCTCTGCACCGGAAACAATTGGCGCCCCGCTCCGCTGGGAATGCCCCAGGCAACGTCGTTAGGTGTAGTAACATGAGCGTCAGGCGTGCGGGCAAGAAACGCTTCGATCTGCTCACTGTTCTCTTCCGGCAGTACCGAGCAGGTGGCGTAGAGTAGGGTGCCGCCTTCGCGCAGCATTGGCCACAAATTATCCAACAACTGGCGCTGAAGCTTGGCCAGTGGGCGAATATCGTCTTTACGGCGCAGCTTTTTGATATCCGGGTGGCGTCGAATGACCCCAGTACCCGAGCAAGGGGCATCGAGCAGAATGGCATCAAACGGTGTGCCGTTCCACCAGTCGCGCTCGGTGGCATCGGCATGCTGAAGAACGGCCTCTACGCCTAGTCGGCTGAGGGTGTCTTCCACCCGTGCCAGGCGCTGATTATCGCTATCGATCGCGGTCAGGTTGATGTCGAACAGCTCGAGCAAATGGGCTGTTTTGCCGCCGGGGGCGCAACAAGCATCCAACACGTGGGCACCGGGGCGTGGCGCGAGCACCGGGCCTAGCAACACCGCCGATAGCTGAGCGGCCTCGTCCTGAACGCTGACGTGGCCTTCTTCAAAGCCAGGCAGCGACATCACATCGCAGGGCGTTTCCAGCGTGATGGCGTCCGGGGCGTGAGGGCACAGGTGACCACTTAGCCCTTGCTCGGTGAGCAGCGACAGGTAGGCTTCACGGTCGTTGTGGTGCTGGTTCACCCTTAAAGTCATCGGGCCAGCGTGGTTGTTGGCTTCAATAATCGCGCGCCACTGCTCCGGCCACGCCTGACGCAAGGCGTTAAGTAGCCACGGCGGATGCTCTAGCGCGACGCTCTCATCCCGGTCTACCTGGGCCTGAAGTGCCTCGGATTCGCGCTGCAGGCGACGCAGGCAGCCGTTGAGCACGCGGGTGGCCCACTCTTTGTTCAGTAAGCGCGCAGCGCCCGCGGTTTCGCCTACCGCCGCGTGGGCGGGGATGCGCATGTAGAGCAGTTGATAGATACCTATCAGCAGCAGCGCCTGAACATCGCTGTCGCGCTTCTTAAACGGTTGCTTAAGCAGCACGCCCGCTAACGCTTCAAGACGCGGTAAGCGACGGCAGGTGCCAAAACAGAGTTCTTTGAGCAGCCCGCGGTCGCGAGCGACCACGCTGTGCTCGTCCAACCCCGCCAGTGAGCCTTGGTCGCTGAGTACCGGGGCCAGCGCGCGGGCCGCAGCAGCGCGAACTTCTTGGCCACTGCCACCGCTTTGAGGGGAGCGCTTTTGGCTCATGGTGTTTCTCCTTCGCTGGCCTGAGCCGCAGAACTTTCAAAATGAGCACCAAGACGAGTGCCGGTGGCAAGGCGCGCGTGGCGTGCATTAAGTAGCTCTCGCACGGCCATGGCTTTACCGCCGGGTAGCTGCGCGCTGGTGATACACAATACTTCGCGTCCGTCGGTGCCGCAGGCAATGCGTAAATGATCGTCGCCATGCTCAAGCAGCGTGCCTGGGACGCTTGGTGGCTGCTCGCCTTCCTCTACGTTCGCCATTAGCAGGCGCAAACGATCATCCCCTAGTGCGCACCAAGCCACCGGCCAGGGGTTGAAAGCGCGAATTTTGCAGGCGAGTTGCTGCGCGGGCTGAGTGAAATCGAGCTCGGCTTCTGCTTTGCTGAGTTTGGCAGCGTAGGTCACGCCTTCATCCGGCTGAGGCGTGGCGTGAGCGGTGCCGGTGGCCAGGGCATCCAGCGTGTTGATCAACGCATTGGCGCCTTGAATCGCGAGGCGGTCGTGCAAATCGCCGCCGGTGGTGCGTGGCGTAATCGGTGTGCGTACTTCTGAAAGCATTGCGCCGGTATCCAGGCCGGCGTCCATCTGCATGATGGTCACGCCCGATACACTATCGCCCGCTTCGATTGCCCGCTGGATGGGGGCAGCGCCGCGCCAGCGGGGTAGTAGCGAGGCGTGCACGTTCACGCAGCCTAAGCGCGGTATATCCAACACGGCCTGGGGAAGCAGCAGCCCGTAGGCGACAACGACCATGATGTCCGCATTAAGCGCGGCCAGCTCGGCCTGGGTATCGGGCTCTTTTAGCGACTGGGGCTGATAAACGGGCAGACCGTGCTCCAGCGCCAGCTGTTTGACTGGACTGGGCGTGAGTTTGCGCCCGCGCCCAGCAGGGCGGTCGGGCTGGGTATACACCGCGACCACCTCATGCTGGCTTTCCAGCAGCGTTGCAAGACTAGAGGCGGCGAATTCAGGCGTGCCGGCAAAAACAACGCGCAATCGTGACATAAGTTGAGGGCTACCTGGCGTATCTGGAATGTAAGTAGGAAAAGAGATCGGTAGAAAAGGGCTTAGGCGTCCTGGATCTGCTTATGGCGTTTCTGCATTTTCTTGCGGATGCGGTCACGCTTGAGCGGCGACAGGTAGTCAACAAACAGCACGCCTTCAAGGTGGTCGTACTCATGCTGAATACAGTGCGCCAGCAGGCCTTCGGCCTCTAGTTCATAGGCATCGCCGTTGCGATCAAGCGCATTGAGCTGCACTTTGAGATAGCGGGGCACTTCAGCGTAGTAGTCAGGAATCGACAGGCAGCCTTCTGACAAAGGCTCTTTTTCATCGCCAATCGGGGTATAGCGCGGGTTGATGAGCACCAGCGGCTGGGAGTTATCGTCGCTGACATCCATGACGACCACACGCCGATGGACATCGATCTGCGTCGCGGCGAGACCGATACCACGGGCGTCATACATGGTCTCCAGCATATCGTCGACGAGTTTACGCACTTCATCATCGACGGTTTCCACCGCAGCAGCCTTGGTGCGCAGGCGCTCATCGGGGAATTCAAGAATAGGAAGTTTGGCCATGGCGTTACAATCACCGTTATGCTGAGTCTAAATTAAGTCAAGCTAGGCAGTGACGAGCGTCTTCTCACCTAGGTACTTTATGATGGGTCACTATATCATGCTGTCAACGTTTCTGGGCATGGGTGGCTAAGGCGAAGGGCGTGTTATCAATAATAGAACATTCATAATGACACACTCACAGGGGAGGGTAGGATGGCGGCGAAACGACACGCCTATGGCGGGGCTTTAAGTGGTTTGCTGCTAAGTGCAGTGATGCTGGTAAGTTTCGATGCTGCCGCTTGGGAGCGTCTGCGCAGCGATGCGCCTGAGCGCTATCAAGTGCTGTCAGGTGACACGCTTTGGGATATCGCCGGGCGTTTTCTGCACACCCCCTGGCAGTGGCCCCAGTTGTGGCAGCACAACCCCCAGATCGCTAACCCGCACTTGATCTACCCAGGTGATGTACTGGTGCTTAACGATTGCCAGGGTTCCCCCTGTTTAGCGCTAGAGCGTGGTCAAAATGTGGTGAAGCTTTCGCCGCAGGTGCGTACCTTGCCTCATCGTGAAGCGATTGCGCCGATTCCCATGGAGGTGGCGCGGGCTTTTTTACGCGAACATCGCGTCGTGGATGATGCTGCTGAGTTGCAGGAGCTGGCTTATGTGGTCGCCGGTAATGATCGCCGCTTGATCAGCGGTGCCGGTGATCGTATCTATGTGCGAGGGGAGGTGCCGCGCCATGGTGAGGTGGGTATCTACCGGCAATCGGAACCCTATCAGGCGATGGATGGCACACCGCTTGGACTGGAGCTGATCAATGTAGGCGTCGCCCGACATATCAGCAGTGAGGGCGATATTGTCCAGCTTGAAGTCATTAGCTCCCATCAGGAAGTGCGCGTTAACGATATTGTCTTGCCACTGGAAGAGCGCGAGCTAAGCAGTGAGTTTATGCCCCGCGCACCGTTAAACCCGGTTGAAGGGCATATTATTGCCGTACCCGGTGGCGTGCGTTTTATTGGCCGCTACCAAATTGTCGCGTTGGATCTGGGCACCCTGGATGGCTTGCAGGCGGGCCATGTGCTGCGGGTTAATCAGCAAGGGGAGTTAATCAATGACCCCCGGACCCAGGAACTGGTGCGACTACCTAGCACCGAGGCAGGCATTGTGATGGTGTTTAAACCCTATGATCACGTTAGCTACGCATTAGTGATGCAGGCATCCCGCGTATTGGAAGTAGGTGATCAAGTAGCGTCACCGGCTAACTAGCGGGCGGCAAACGTGTTGATTAAGGAGGTGGTATGGATGCTCAGGCATGGCTGGCGGTCAATGCATTACCCGGTATGGGCGCGCTGCGTATTGCACAATTAGTAGCTCGCCAGCCGCAGTGGCCAGAAGGGTGGTTGGCAGCATTACCTAGTCGTGCGGCCAGCGAGCTGCGCCTGTGGTTAGAACACCCGGCCCGTAGCCCACTGCAAAAGGTCGTTGATGAGACCCTGGCGTGGCAGCAAAGCGGCCCAAACCGGCACCTGCTGCATCGTGACCACCCCGCTTGGCCTGCACTACTGAATGAGTTGCCTGACCCACCCGTAGTGCTCTGGGCTCAGGGGGATCTTGGCGCGCTGGAAGGCCCCAAACTGGCCATGGTCGGCACCCGCCGCCCGACCGGCGAAGGTACCCACAACGCCCAAACCTTTGCCCGCGACCTGGTCCGACGCGGCTGGTGCGTGGTGAGTGGCATGGCGCTAGGGGTGGACGGCGTTGCCCAGCGTGCGGCCTTAGCCGCCGGTGGCAGCACTGTGGCGGTACTCGGCTGCGGTGTGGATGTGATCTATCCCGCCTCCCATCGTGACCTGCATGAACAGCTCAGTCGTCTGCCCGGTGGGCTGTTGTTGTCAGAGCACCCTCCTGGCACTGTGGCCCGCCCAGCGTTTTTTCCGCGCCGCAATAGAATTGTTACCGGTCTCTCGCTCGGCACACTAGTGGTCGAAGCTACCGAAAAAAGCGGTTCGTTGGTCAGCGCACGGCTCACCTTAGAGCAAAATCGCGAGCTGTTCGTGCTGCCCGGTTCGCTGCACAACGTGCAGGCCCGCGGTTGTTTGGCACTACTGCGTCAAGGGGCGGCTCATCTGGCCTGCAGTGTCGACGATATCATCGCCGATCTTGGCCACTGGGCGGAGGCGTTTATCCAGCCTGCGGCCGAAGACAAGCCATCGGAGCAAGCACCTCTTCCTGATAGCTTGTCCAATGAAAGCTTGCCTGCCGAAAGCTTGCCTGCCGAAAGCTTGTCAGACGATAGCTTGCCCGATTCCTTGTTAACGTCATTGTCGGCCACCCCAACGCCGATTGATCTCTTGGTGCACACCACCGGCGTGACGGTCAGCGACTGCCAGCAACGCCTGCTGATGCTTGAATTAGACGGCTGGGTAAGCCAGCAGGCGGGAGGCTGGGTGCGGTTGCCGAGGCCATGATAGGATAACCCCATTAAAGGCATGTTAGCCGTGAGGAGAGACCATGAGTTTGGCGACTGATCTAGCCCCAGCGATTAGCGCGCTGCGTGCCGGGGGAGTGATTGCCTGCCCCACTGAAGCAGTTTGGGGGCTTAGCTGTGATCCCGAAAACGACGAAGCCTTGGCGCACCTGATGCGCATGAAAGAGCGTGACCCGGCTAAAGGGGTCATTCTCGTTGCCGCCAGTATCGAGCAGTTCCAACCCTGGTTGAGTCAACTTCCTCTAGCGCTGCATGCACCTCTCGCGGCAAGCTGGCCGGGCCCGAACACCTGGCTGGTACCTGATAATGGCCGCAGCCATGGGCTGGTGCGCGGCGCCCACGAACGCGTGGCGCTGCGTGTCACCGACCACCCGCTGATGAAAGCCCTATGTGAAGCCTTCGGCGGCCCGTTGGTATCGACGTCGGCTAATCGTGCCGGGGAGCCGCCCGCCATGAGTGCCGCTGAAATCACTTCAATCTTTGGCGATGAAGTGGCTTGTGTGGTGAAAGGCGAGCTAGGCGGCAATGCCAAACCGAGCACGATTAGGGATTTAGCCACTGGCAAAATCATGCGCCCCTAAGCAGTACTTCATTTCGATTTACGCATCACTACTTACCCTTTATCCCTCAGGAGTTACCGTGGCACACGAGCACCTTGATGACGTTAAACGCTACCTTCTTGATCTGCAGGAAAGGCTCTGCGCTGGATTAGCCGAAGCCGACGGGGCTGCCCAGTTCCAAGAAGATAGTTGGGAGCGTGAAGAGGGGGGCGGTGGTCGCTCGCGTGTGATGACTAATGGCGGCGTATTTGAAAAGGGCGGCGTCAACTTTTCACATGTTTATGGCACTCAGCTGCCGCCATCGGCTACCGCCGCGCGCCCTGAGCTTACCGGGCGTAGCTTCCACGCGGTGGGTGTTTCCTGGGTGCTGCACCCTGAAAACCCCCATGTTCCTACCAGCCATGGCAACGTGCGCTTCTTTATTGCTGAGAAAGTAGGCGAGCCACCGGTGTGGTGGTTTGGCGGCGGTTTTGACTTAACGCCGTTTTATCCCGTGATGGAAGATGTCGTGCACTGGCACCGGGTGGCAAAAGCCGCCTGTGACCCCTTTGGCGATGACGTTTACGCCCGCTATAAATCCTGGTGCGACGAGTACTTTTATCTCAAGCATCGCGACGAAACCCGCGGCGTGGGCGGGCTGTTTTTCGATGATTTAAATGAAGGCGAGTTTGCCGACTGTTTTGCCATGCAGCGGGCGGTGGGCGACAGCTTCCTAGAGGCTTATTTGCCCATCGTGGAGCGTCGCAGGAACGATGCCTGGAGCGAGCGCGAGCGCGAGTTCCAGCTTTATCGCCGTGGCCGCTACGTGGAGTTCAACCTGGTGTGGGACCGCGGTACGCTGTTTGGCCTTCAGAGTGGCGGGCGCACGGAGTCCATTTTAATGTCGATGCCCCCCTTGGCGCGCTGGGAGTACGCTTTTGAGCCACAGCCCGGCAGCGCCGAAGCGCGCTTGCAAGACTTCTTACACCCCCGCGACTGGCTCGGTGAATCCGCTGCGGATGCAGGTAAAAGAAAAAGCGGAGAGCTCTCATGACCGATCGTTACTGCGTATTTGGCAACCCCATCAAGCACTCCAAGTCGCCGTTGATCCACGCTGAGTTTGCCCATCAAACCCAGCAAGCGCTTGAGTACACCGCTGAAGAAGCACCGTTGGATGGCTTTGCAGGCGCGTGGCGCGCCTTTATTGATGCGGGTGGTCGCGGCGCCAATGTCACCGTCCCGTTCAAAGAGGATGCTTTCGTGCTGTGCGATACGTTGAGCCACCGAGCACGGCGGGCGGGCGCGGTCAATACGCTGATTCTTGGCGGCAATGGCCGCACCTACGGCGATACCACCGACGGCATTGGCCTAGTGCGTGATTTGACCTATCACCGCGTTGCATTAGCAGGAAAACGTATCCTAGTGGTAGGTGCTGGTGGCGCCGTGCGTGGCATTCTGGAACCCTTGCTTGCCGAGCAGCCCAGCGAAGTCATCGTGGTTAATCGCACTGCCACCAAGGCCGCGCAACTGGCCAGCGATTTTGCTGATCTGGGAACTATTCATGGCGGTGGTTTTGACACCGTCAGTGGTGTCTTTGACGTGGTGATTAATGGCACCAGCGCCAGCCTCACGGGGGAGCTGCCAACGTTACCTGATACCTTGTTTGCCCCACACGCCTGGGCCTACGACATGATGTATGGGGCCGAGCCGACGGTATTTTTACAGTGGGCGGGGCCACGGGGCGCAAAACTGCTCGACGGATTGGGCATGTTGGTCGAACAGGCCGCCGAGTCGTTTTTCCTGTGGCGCAATGTGCGTCCAGAGACGGCATCGGTACGCGAAATGCTACGTCAGTCGCTGGAGTTTGACGCCTTTTAATGATGAAAGACGATAGAGAGGCGCTCAAAGGGACGCAATATATGCCTCCACATCTGCATGTAGATTGCCAACTAAAGCGACTTCTCTCATGAATAGCTGAGTGGCTGGCGATAAGCTAGCCCCTTTTCGGGTGACTAATTCGTAGGGTTCGCTACGCGATTGCAGTTGGATAGGCAGCCGAGACACCATGCCTGCATCAACAAAAGGTTTCGAGGCATCCACGGACATGAGTGCGACTGCTTCGCGGTCATGGCCAAGCATCGAGATGCTCGTGAAAGCGGATGCCGTTTCGATAGGGTAGAGCGGAAACGGAATCTTGGCCTCGTGAAACTCGCGTTCCAGCAGCAGCCGCATCGGCATGTTGGCGGGATACACGATCCACGAGGTATCAGATAAATCGGCGAGTGTCAGCGCTGAATGGCGAGTGAGCGGATTGTCAGGATGGCAAATGACCGCCAGCTCCTCCTCGTGGATGTCCAGACTGGTGTACAGATGCGGCCGTTGGTTCACTCGCGACCGGCAAATGGCGGCATCGAGTCGACCACGGTCAAGTAAGTTGAGCAGGCGCGCGCTGGTGTCTTCGACCACCTCTATGGAGATCGCCGGCTGCAGGCTGCGAACCCGCGACAACGCCGCCGAAATCAGTGGCACAGCCCCCATAATCAATCCTACCGCCAGTCGGCCACCACGGCCTTGCTGCATGCTTTCCAACTCTTCATGGAAGTGGGCCAGATCCGTGTTGATCAGACGTGCATAGCGCACCGCACAGAGCCCCATGTCCGTCGTTTCCAGTCCCTTATGCGTACGCTGAAACAGCTGTACGCCCAGCATGGCTTCGATTTCATTGAGTGCCTTGGTGGCCCCTGGCTGGGTTAGCGCCACGGACTCGGCCGCTTTTTGCACCGTGCCATGTTCATGCAAGGCAATCAGCAGGCGCAAGTGGCGCATGCGCAGGCGGGAGATGATCGACGTTAGTGTAGACATGAATTTTCGTTATGCCGCTATCAGAGGTTGTCATTATCCAGCGTTGGTTCACGTGAATATAGTCAATGCAGAAAGTCACTCTATTTCCGAATAATTAACAAAGACGAAAACACGCTATGGCACTCATCAACTACGTGACCCAAATACAGTTTGGCGACGGCAGCGTCGATCTACTGCAAGACGAATGCACCCGACTGGGTATCCATCGCCCGCTGATTGTAACAGATGAAGGGATTCAACAGGCGGGACTACTGGAGCGAATACAGCGTGTCCTGGATCACCCCGCTGCTGTCTTTACCCGTACGCCGCCCAACCCGAATGAGGGCGCGGTACGCGAGGCGGTGGCGTTTTATCAGTCCCAGCAGTGCGATGGTGTAATCGCGCTGGGCGGTGGCTCGCCCATTGACCTCGCCAAGGGCGTGGCGGTGAGCGTGGCGCACCCTGGTCCGCTGCGCCAGTTCGCCGTCATCGAAGGCGGCATGTCACGGATTACCTCAGCGACCGCCCCGGTGATTGCCATCCCGACAACGGCGGGTACCGGCAGCGAAGTTGGCCGTGGGGCCATCTTGATTCTCGACGATGGCCGCAAGGTAGGCGTGCTGTCGCCCCATGTCGTCCCCAAGCTGGCGATCTGTGATCCCGAGCTGACGCTTGGCTTGCCCGCCCGCATGACTGCTGCGACGGGCATCGATGCCATCGCGCACTGTATGGAAACCTTCATGGCGCCCTCGTTCAATCCTCCGGCAGATGGCATTGCCCTGGATGGCTTGCGGCGCGCCTGGGCGCATATCGAAACCGCGGTCAACGAGCCGGGCAACCGTGAGGCACGCACGAATATGATGAGTGCCTCCATGCAGGGCGCGCTGGCCTTTCAAAAAGGGCTTGGCTGCGTGCACAGCTTGAGTCACTCGCTGGGTGGGCTCAATCCGTCGCTGCACCACGGCACCCTAAACGCCATTCTGCTGCCCGCGGTCATCCGCTTCAACGCCCAGGCCGACACGATGGTCAAGGACGACAAACTGGCGCGGATGGCCCAAGCGATGAACCTGCCGGCGGGCCAGGATGTGGCAGACGCCATGCAGGCAATGACGAAACGCCTGAATCTTCCCACGGGCTTAGGCGAGCTCGGTATTACCTCGGCCATGTTCGACGACATCATCAAGGGGGCGCTGGCGGATCACAGCCACAAGACCAACCCTATCGATGCCAGCGCCGACGACTACCGCCAACTTCTCGAATGTTCGCTGTAAGTCCTGGCGAGCGTTTCCTCTGAACCATCGGGAGAGCAAAGTATGAGTACCACGTTGACCGGCCAGCAGTTCATCGGCGGCGAGCGCAGCGGCCAGGGCCAGGCGTCGCTGCCCAGCGTCGCCGCCGCGGATGGCAGTCACCATGATCTGGCCTACTTTCAGGCGACGGTGGAAGAGGTCGAGCAGGCGGTAGCGGCCGCCTCTGCGGCTTACCCGCCCTTTCGTCAGCTCGCGCCAGAAGCGCGTGCACAGTTTCTGGAGGCGATTGCCGACGAGCTCGACGCACTGGGCGATGACTTTATCAATGACGTCGTGCGTGAGACGGCGCTACCCGCCGCCCGCATCAATGGTGAGCGGGGGCGTACCAGCGGGCAGTTACGGCTGTTTGCCGAGGTGCTGCGCCGAGGTGACTTTTTAGGGGCACGCATAGATCTGGCCCTGCCC
The DNA here is from genome assembly GCF_013371085.1 of Vreelandella maris. Lineage (GTDB taxonomy): Bacteria > Pseudomonadota > Gammaproteobacteria > Pseudomonadales > Halomonadaceae > Vreelandella > Vreelandella maris. The sequence continues at coordinate 220,258 of NZ_JABWCV010000004.1, forward strand.
GAGCGCTCCCCTCTGCCGCGCCCTGATCTACGCCAGGTCAAGATGGGCCTTGGGCCGGTGGCGGTCTTCGGGGCCAGCAACTTTCCGCTGGCGTTTTCCGTGGCGGGGGGCGATACCGCCTCGGCGCTGGCCGCTGGCTGCCCGGTCGTGGTCAAAGCCCACTCCAGCCACGTGATGACCGCCGAATGGGTCGCACAGGCCATCGAGCGAGCGGCGCGCAGCACCGCCATGCCTGCGGGCGTGTTCAACATGATCTATGGCAGTGGGGTAGGTAAAGACCTGGTACAGGCGCCGGGAATCAAAGCGGTGGGCTTTACCGGCTCGCTGTCGGGCGGGCGGGCGCTTTGCGATCTGGCAGCCAAACGCCCGGAGCCTATTCCGGTATTTGCCGAGATGTCGAGCATCAACCCCGTTTGGCTGATGCCAGCGGCGCTGCGAGTGAGAGGCGAGCGCATCGCTACCGATCTAGCGGCGTCGGTCACCCTGGGGTGCGGCCAGTTCTGCACCAACCCGGGGCTGGTGTTGGCGGTGGACTCCCCGGAAACGGAGCAGTTCATTACCGCGTTGGGCGATGCCCTGGCGAGTGCCGATGAACAGGTGATGCTCAACCGCCAGACCCTGGAGCACTACCAACAAGGCGTTGCGCGGCTCGCTGAACTGCCCGAGGTCACCCAGCTAACCGGGGGCAGCGCTGAACCGGGCAAAGCGCGAGCGCACCTGTTCCGCGCGACGCCCGACTGTCTCTTCAGGTCGGATCGCCCGCTGGAGGACGAGGTCTTTGGGCCGACCACCATCGTCGTGACGGTGCCGGATAGCGAGACACTGGCGCGCTATTTCGACGTTATGCAGGGGCAGTTGACCGTCACCCTGCACGCCGAACCGGAAGACCTCTCCGCCCACGCGGAGATGATGACGCAGTTGGAGCATCGCGCCGGGCGGCTGCTGCTCAATAGCTACCCCACGGGCGTGGAAGTGTGCGATGCGATGGTTCACGGCGGGCCGTATCCAGCGACCTCCGATGCCCGCGGAACCTCGGTCGGCACGCTGGCGATCGACCGCTATCTTCGCCCTGTATGCTTTCAGAACTACCCCGATGCCTTCCTACCGAGGGCCCTCCAAAACGCTAACCCGTTAGGGCTGATGCGCTTGGTCAACGGGCAACTCAACCGGGACGCACTCGGCTAGCACGCCGGTTCACGCGCAACACATCACCACAATAAAACAACACAGGTCTCATAAAAATGATGTTCAAAACGCCGACTCTAAAACGTATCACGCTGAGTGCCTTGATTTTACCGTTGAGCTTATCGGCTCTACAGGCGCATGCCGACTATCCTGAACGTCCGATTCAGATGATCGTCCCCTGGGCTGCCGGGGGAGGCACTGACTCGATTGCTCGAACGATTGCGGTGGCACTCGAGCAGGAGCTCGGGCAGCCGGTCAATGTGGTCAACCGTGCCGGTGGCGGCAGCGTCGTCGGTCATACCGTCCTGGCCAATGCGGCCCCGGATGGCTACACCATCGGCATGATGACCGGTGAGATCAGCATGATGCACTGGCAGGGCCTGACAGCGCTCGATTATGAAGACTTTACCCCCATCGCCCAGGTCAATTATGACTATGCGGGGGTTCAGGTCAGCGCGGACTCGCCCTACGATAACCTGGGGGAATTGATCGACGCTATTCGCTCCCAGCCAGAAGGCACCTTCAAAGCCTCTGGCGTTGGTCAAGGCGGTATCTGGCACGTGGCGTTTGGGGGAATGCTGGTCGACCAGGATATCGATCCGCGCTCCGTGCGCTGGATTCCCAGTGAAGGGGCCGCGCCTGCGATGGTCGATCTGGTGGCTGGTGGTATCGATATCGCGCCTACGTCGGTACCCGAAGCACGCGCCATGATCGATGCCGGGCGTGTCAAATCACTCGCCATCATGGCCCCTGAGCGTAATCCCGTTTTCCCAGACGTTCCCACGCTGAAAGAGGAGATCGATTCCAATTACACCCTTGGCGAGTGGCGCGGCATTGGCGGGCCTGCGGGCATGGACGAGGAGGTCGTTGCGACGCTGGAAGCCGCCCTGCAAAAGGCCTTTGTTAGCGATATCTATCAAGACTTTATGAGGCAGCAGGGGTTCGGCGCGGTATGGCGCAATTCAGCCGACTTCACGGACTTCATGCAAGAGACCGATGCCTTGATGGGCAATGTCGTCGATAACCTTGGACTCAAACGCTAGGGTATCGTCGCCATGCTCAATCGCTCTTCGCAAACGTTCGGTGAGTGTTGCGCAGGGGGAGTGGTAGCGGCGTTGGGCCTCCTCATTGTCATGGAGGCTCAAGGCTTTCCCACCTTGCCCGGCCAGCGCTACGGCGCCGCGCTGTTCCCGCTCATCATCGGCTTTGCCATGATCGTGGGTGGCATTTGGCTGGCGTTGACCAACCTACGCCCTGTCATGCAGCGCTTCACCACTCCGCGCCCAGTGAAGCTCAAAGCGGCAGCTTTAAGCTTCCACCGCCTGTTCTTACCCGTCTGGCTGGTCATTGGCTATCTGTTATTGGCCGACACGCTGGGAGCGCTTCTTACACTGGCGCTTCTAGTCGCTGTGCTCATGCTATTGAGCGGCGTACGGCCCTGGTTGGCGCTGGTGATGGCACTGCTGACGGCGGCAGCGATCTGGGGCGCTTTCGTTTACATGCTCAGGGTGCCTTTACCCCTGGGTACGGTCTTTAACGGGTAATCTTATGGACGCCATTCTCAGTGGTGCCGGGCTGGTCTTCAATCTGCAAACGCTGGTCGTGATTCTGGCAGCGGCGGCCTTTGGTATGTTCGTCGGGGCCATTCCCGGGCTAACGGCGACCATGGCCGTGGCGCTGCTGGTGCCGGTCACGTACTTCATGGAGCCCATCCCGGCCATCGCGGCGATGGTCACCACCGCTGCGGTGACTATCTTTGCCGGCGATATTCCCGGTGCTTATCTGCGCATTCCCGGCACGCCCTCTTCCGCAGCCTATGTGGATGAAGCCTATGCGTTCTCACAAAGAGGCAAGGCCAGTGAGTGCCTGGGTATCGCCCTGGTGTGTTCGGTCATAGGCGGTATCATCGGCACCCTGGTGTTGATCTTCGTGGCGCCCTATCTCGCTGAGTTCGCGCTCAATTTCAGTGCGTTCGAGTACTTCTGGTTAGCGCTGCTGGGCCTGAGCTGTGCGGTGTTCATATCACCGGGTTCGCACTTGAAAGCGGTGCTATCGCTCTGCATAGGACTCTCTCTGGCAACGGTGGGGCTGGATTCGACCACAGGGTCGCCGCGCTTTACGTTCGGCGTGACGGATCTGATGGGCGGGGTCAATTTCATCCCGGTGATGATCGGCCTCTTTGCGATTGCCGAAGTCATGAGGTTCACCTCCAAGCCTGCCGATGAGCTGGCGGTTACGGTAAAAGACACGGGGAGAGTGTTTGGTGAAGTAACGCCTGCGCTACGCCAACACTGGAAGTCCGTGCTGCGTGGTAGCGGCACAGGTAGCTTGATCGGCGTGCTGCCTGGCGCTGGCTCCGACATTGCGGCTTGGGTCTCCTATGCCGTCAGTCGTAAGTTTTCGCCCACGCCAGACAGGTTCGGATCGGGTCACGCAGAAGGTATCGTCGAAACCAGCTCGTCCAATAATGCGGCGGTCAGTGGCTCCTGGGTTCCGGCGCTAGTATTCGGTATTCCCGGCGATACGATCACCGCTGTCGTGATTGGGGTGTTGTACATGAAGGGCATGAACCCCGGGCCGGCCATCTTCATGGAGGGTGGCAGTATGGTATATGCACTGTTCATGGTATTTATCATCGCTAATTTAGTGATGCTACCCGTGGGCTATATCGCTATTCGCATGGGCAAGGGATTCGTCGCCACCCCCACTCGAATCGTCATGCCGATCGTGCTGGCCTTTTGCATCGTCGGCGCTTACTCCATCAACAACTCGACGGTCGATGTCATGCTCATGCTGATGGCCGGGGTCGCGGCCTATGGGTTGGGGCGAGCAGGTTTTCCGGCAGCGCCCATCATTCTTGGCCTAGTACTGGGGGGCTTGCTGGAGAAGAGCTTCATGAGCGCGATGATACGAAGCGATGGTGATTTGCTCGCCTTCTTCTCCAGGCCTATCAGTGCCAGCCTGGGCGCGCTGGTGATCCTGATCTGGTTGTTGCCGTTATTGATACGTGTGGTGCGACGTGTAGCGGCTTAAAAACAGCAAGTCAATGCGTAAAGGGCTCTTTCGAGGAGGTGTCAAGGCAGAAAAGTCATAAAAACAAGTTTCAAACCGCCAGTAAACAAGTGTCTCAATGATGTTCGATGTCACGATCATCAATTCTAATAATTAAGGAGTTAGAGATATGAACCACTTCCAATACGCTAAACTGGGTGCGCTGACAAGCGCCTTGGCGCTTTCGATGAGCTGGGGGGTATCAACGGCATTGGGTCAGACCGTTTTGACCGTTACCCACTCTTCTCCCGCCGACAGCCATTTTGGCGAGGCGGCCATCGCGTTCAAGCAGAGTCTCGAAGCGCAAACCGATGGCGCTATCGACGTCGTCATTCAGCGTTTGGACAATGAGCGCGAGGCGCTGGAGAGCGTCCAGTTCGGAACGCAAGAGTGCGCCATCGTATCGGCGGGCCCGCTAGGCAACTTCGTGCCCGAAACCCGTGTGCTGGACGTACCCTTTCTGTTCGATGGTTACGAGCATGCGCGCGGAGTGCTGGACGGTGAGACCGGCCAGGAACTGCTGGCGCTGTTTCCCCGCTATGGTCTCGAAGGGGTGGCCTGGATGGAGAATGGCTTTCGCAACCTGACCACGGGTTCCAAAAGCATCGCGTCGCCGGACGATCTGGTGGGGATGAAGATCCGCACCATGGAGAACCCTATCCATATCGCGGCTTGGCAGGCGGCCGGTGTGTTGCCTACCCCGATGGCGTTCTCTGAGCTTCCGCCCGCCCTGCAGCAGGGCACGGTGGATGGCCAGGAGAATCCGATTCCGGTCATTCTGGCAAACAACCTCGATATGATGCAGCAGCATCTCTATCTGACGCGCCATGTTTACTCCCCCGGCATTTTTGCCTGTAACCCCGATTTCGTTGCGGGGCTGGACGAGCAGCAACAAGCTGCCCTCAAAACGTCCGGAGCGTTTGCGGCGGCCGCGAACCGTAAACGGGTGGAAAAGGATGAGCTAGTCGGCATCGAGACGCTACGTGACCGCGGTATCGATATCGTGGAGATCGATGACATCCAGGCGTATCGCGATGCCATGGCCAGTGCCTACGCCGATTTCGAAGCCGAGTTCGGCGCCGAGAGACTGCAAGCCATCCGAGACTGGAGCGCCGAATGAGCAGAGGCATCGCCACGATCCAGCGCATCGATCGAGGCATTGCAATGGGGGTGGCGTTAGCCGCCTCCTGCGCCTTGGCGATTGCGGTAGGCGCCAGCTTCTGGCAGGTGCTGGGCCGATTCGTCTTCCAAGCCCCGTCGGTCTGGTCGGAAGCGCTGACCCGTCTGGCGCTGGTCTGGATGGTACTGCTGGGATGTTCGGTGGCGCTGCGGCGGGGGGCATTCGTAGCCATCGATTTAGCCAAGGTGCTGACCTCGGGCCGAGTGCGACGGTCGATCGAGCTGGTCACGCTGCTGTCCTGCCTGACGCTGTTTGCAACGCTGTTCTGGTTTGGCTGGGAGGTGGCGTCCCGCGTGCGTTTTCAGCAGATGGCGGGATTGAATATCTCGATGAGCTGGGGATACGCCGCCCTCCCGGTGGGGGCGGTGTTCGCCATGCTGGGCAGCATTGTTCACTTTATCCAGGCAGGTAAAGGAGAGCCGTCATGACCAGTGCGCTGATCACCTCCATGCTGATCCTGTTTGCGATATCGGTGCCTGTCGCCATTGCCATCGGTTTGGCCTCGATGGTTGGCTTGGTGGGCTTTACCAGCCTGCCGCTGCTCGTGGTGCCGCAGCAGATATTTATCGCGCTGGATAAATTCCCGCTGGCCGCCATTCCGTTCTTTATTCTTGCCGGCAACTTGATGGAAGTCGGCGGGCTGTCGCGCAGGCTGGTCGAGTTTGCGCGCGCCTTTACCGGCCAACTGCAGGGGGGGCTGGCCATCACCTGTGTGCTGACCTGCATGATGTTCTCGGCCATTTCAGGGTCGAGTGTCGCCACCACCTTTGCCGTGGGGGCGATACTCATCCCCGCCATGCGCGATTACGGCTATCCCATTGGCTTCGCTGCCGCCCTCATGGCCGTATCGGCGGAGCTTGGCGTGATTCTCCCACCTTCGATCCCCATGATTCTGTACGGTGTCGCCACACAGACCTCCATTCCGGATCTGTTCCTCGCGGGGGTGCTACCCGGCGTGTTGATTGCCGGTAGCCTGATGGCCACCATCTTTATCTGGTGTCGGATCAAGGGGTGGGGCAAGCGCGATGGCGACGGCAGGCTCTCTCGCCTCGACGCGACCCGGCGAGCGGTCTGGTCGCTGGTGATGCCCGTGCTGATCATGGGCGGCATTTATGGCGGTGTGACCACTCCCACCGAGGCCAGTGTCATTGCCGTGGTCTATGCGCTGGTGGTTGGGCTTTTCCTGCACCGTGAAATGAGCCTCAAAGACCTTGCGCTGGCGTTTCGTAAATCGGTGGTCACCTCCGCGGTGATCATGTTCATTATCGGTGCGGCCAGTTTGATGGGTTACTTGCTGAACCGTCAGGGGGTGCCCGATGCAGCGGCGCTCTGGTTGACCAGCACCTTCGATGGCCCAACCTCCTTGATGCTAGCCATCAACTTTATGCTGTTCGTGGTGGGTATGTTTATTGAGACAGGCGCCAGTATTGTGGTGCTCGCACCGATCCTTCAGGACGCGGCACTGCGCGTGGGCATCGAGCCGGTGCACTTTGGCACCGTCATGGTGGTGAACCTTGCGCTGGGAATGATTACCCCTCCGCTGGGCGTCAACCTGTTTGCTGCGGCGCAAATTGCAGGCTGCTCGATAACAGCCATGTTAAGGCCTTTGCTGGTGTTTCTAGCCGTCATCATCGTCTGTCTGATGATCATTACCTTTGTTCCTCAGCTCTCGCTGTTCCTGCCGGGCACGATGGCGCGTTAACACACCAGTCAAAGCGTGCGGAGGGCGCTCTCCCGACATAGGGGTAGCAGCGCCTTCTGCTCACCATGAACATTGATGGGTATTTATAGATGGTCAGTTCGCTGATTGCTCAGCTCCAAAGCGTCACGGGCAAGCGCTATGTACATGTCGGCACCCGCGCCACCCACCGCTTTCGTAAAGGCTACCGTTACGGCGACGGCGAGGTGATGGCCGCGGTCGAGCCAGGTACGCTTTGGGAGCAGTGGCAGGTATTACAAGCCTGTGTGGACGCCGATATTGCGATCATCATGCAGGCCGCCAATACCGGGCTGACCGGCGGCTCTACCCCTTTCGGAACGGGCTATGACCGGCCCATCGTGATCGTCAATACCTTGCGCATCGATCGGGTCGATTTAATCGACGAGGGGCGTCAGGCTATTTGCCTTCCCGGGGCCACGCTGGATCGGCTGGAGCGTGCGCTGCGACCCATGGGCCGTGAACCCCACTCGGTGATTGGGTCGAGCTGCATTGGCGCCTCGGTGACCGGCGGTATTTGCAACAACTCGGGCGGCTCGCTGGTACAGCGTGGGCCAGCGTATACGCAGCTATCTCTCTTCGCTCAGGTGACCTCGGAGCGCAAGCTGGTGCTGGTGAATCACCTGGGGATTGAGCTGGGTAACTCGCCGGAAGAGGTACTGACCCGCTTGGATAGAGGCCACTACTCACCAAGCGATATCCAGATGAGCGAGACCGCCTGGGCATCCGATCGAGAGTACAAAACGCATGTGCGCGATATCTCGGCTTCGACGCCAGCGCGCTTCAACGCCGACCCACGCCGCCATTATGAAGTATCCGGCTCTGCGGGGAAGCTGGCCGTGTTTGCGGTACGAATGGACACGTTTCCCGCTGCGTCCAACGAGCGCGTCTTCTATATTGGCAGCAACGATCCCGCCCAGTTGCAGCAGATCAGAAGAGACCTGCTCGGCCAGTGCCAGCACCTGCCCATCGCGGGCGAATATATGCATAAAGATGCCTTTGATATGGCGCACGTCTACGGCAAGGATCTTTTCCTGTTCATCCGCCGGTTCGGCACCCTGAACGTACCGAAAGCCTTTGCCGCGAAAAGCTGGTTCGATGGTGTCACCGAGTCGCTGCGCCTGGGCCGCCATCTGTCTGACCGGCTGCTTCAGGCTGCGTCCCGGCTGTTCCCCGAACATCTGCCACGACGCTTGCTCGATTACCGTGACCGCTACACACACCATCTGATGCTGCGCACAGGGGGAGAGTGTATCGAGGAAATGCGCGCCTATCTGGCGGAGCGTTTCCCAGCCGAGCACGGTGACTTCTTCGAGTGCACCGATGAGGAGGGCAGTGCCGCGTTTCTCAATCGCTTTGCCTCAGGGGGGGCCGTGGTGCGCTTCCGAGCCGTTCACACCCGTACGGTCGAGGACATTGTGGCCCTCGACGTGGCATTGCCGCGGGATGCGCTCGACTGGTTCGAGACCTTGCCGCCTGAGATCGAGGCGCGGATCGAGCGCAAGTTCTATGTCGGCCACTTTCTCTGTCATGTACTGCATCAGGAGTATCTGGTGAAAAAAGGCGTGGATTGTCACACCTTGGAGCAGGAAATTTGCGCGCTGCTCGATGCCCGGGGAGCCGAATATCCAGCCGAGCACAATGTGGGGCACCTGTATCATGCCAAGCCAGCGCTACGTGATTTCTATCAGAAACTTGACCCCACTAACCAGTTCAACCCCGGTATCGGTAAAACATCAAAACAGCGTGATTGGCGGTAAAGCGAGCCTGCAAAAGAGCATCGTGGGGATGGCTCTGTGTCTTAGGAGCTAACATACCCTGCTACAGACCTAAGTCCTGAACATGCCACTCTATCCGTTAGGCCTACGCCTAATGCGCCTCGTCAAGTGGCGGAGGTTTTGTCGTTTCGTTATTGGCATGAAACTCGTATAGCTCGACTAAAAAAGCGGGGGCGGATACAGTATCCGCCCCCGTTGTTTAGTGACACTGCTAAATACGCTTCACTTAGCGCGCTTAACGTACAACCCCACCGTGCACATCGCCAGCCCCACTACTGAAAGCAGCATGCCGCCATTGACTAACAGCGGCGAGCGCTGAAGCCAGGAGACAAACGGCTGTGGCGTGTCGCGACAGACCCTCTCGAGATAGTCCCAATGGCCGCCATCAAGCTGGCACGCTCGCACGTCGTTGAGCTCCCAAAAGTAGACGCCCATCAGCACAAACAGCGGCAGTACCAGCAGCAGTAAACCCAGCTTAATCATTTAAACCTCAAGCGTCGTTAAGGACGTGGGCAGTTGGGAGTGCGACCACTGCTGCGCGCCTGTTCATAGCGGGCCAGGGCACGATCCATGTTGGCTTGCAGGCCTTCAATGCGTTGGCCTTGGCCTGGGTGGGTCGACATCCACTCGGGCGGCGCACCGCCGCCTGTGGCTGCCTGCATATTTTCCCACAGGGTGACGCTCTCACTTGGGTTGAAGCCGGCCTGTGCCATTAGGTCCAGACCAATGACATCGGCCTCGCTTTCATGCGCCCGCGAGAACGGCAGCACAATGCCATACTGCGCGCCCATACCGAGCAAGCCCATGAGCTGCTGGCCACCAGCGGACTGCATGCTAGAAGTGCTGGAAATCACTGACAGGCCCAATGAGGTAGCGCTCTCGGTAGAAGCGCGTTCATTCGCGTGGTTCGCCAGCACGTGACCAATCTCATGGCCGATGACGGAAGCCAGCTGATCCTGTGTGGTCGCGATATCCAGCATGCCAGTGTTGACGCCCATATAGCCGCCGGGTAAGGCGAAGGCATTGGGCTGTTCCGATTCAAATGCACGAATCTGCCAATCTAGCTGCTGCTGCTCGGCGGGCAATTCCGCGACGATGGCATCGGCAATGCACTGTACATAGCGCTGGCTAGCCTGGTTGGCAGTAGGAAGCTCCTGCTGATATTGAGAAAATGCCTGCCGTCCCATCTCATTAAGCTCACCATCAGAAAGCAGCAATAGCTGCGAACGTCCGGTGGGAGACGTGGTACAAGCGGCGATAGAAGCGCATAGCGCGGTAACGGCGATAGGGCGAAGCCAGCGCATGAGACGGTTTCCTTATAGACGAGTGGGTTTCTTGCTCACAAGATAACCGCTGATAACAGTAAATCAATCCCTCCCATCATAACCTACCTGGTGGGTGAGATTGGAGGTTGAACTGTGCAACCCTCAGCGCTGAGGGACTAGCTGCCCATCGGCACCCACGTTTAGGCGAATTGTGGGCGTCAACAAACCTGCAGGGAGCCGCATACCTAAACCGCGCAGATCCCCTGGCGTAATCGCCAGTTGGCTACCGGGCGGTAGCTCGCCTTGAGACGCCAGCTGACTGGCAAGCTCAGGCATCGGCGCCATTTTTTGGGTGTCGGTTCCCAGCACATCGAAGACAACCGGCAGACGTAAATTAGCATCGTCGCCGGAGGTCAGCGTGACATTCTGCTCATAGTTACCCTGCACAGGATCAACGCCCGGCATATCCAGCGACCAGCGAAAGCCTGACATCTCAACCGGCGGCATGCCAGCGGGTAAGCCAAGGCCCATGGCAATGGTAGCTTGTATGGGCAGGCTGCCCGCGCCCAGGCTGGAAGCAATCAGGCTGGTTAGGTCACTCGTATCCAATCCAGCATTAATGCTGTAAGGGCCAATGCGTACATCTTCGACCCCCAGGGAGGTCACCGCCAAACGAAACGCAAAGAGGCCAGTTTGGGGTAGGGCTAGACAGCCCGTTAACAGGCTGATTAAGCCCAATAGAATTAACCAGCGGCGAGCAGCATAAAGCATAACGTTCTCCCCCTACGCAGCGCAAAAGCAGCATACAAGTAGGGCAGCAAGGGTGGTGATGGGGGTGGGTGATATGGAGTGGGCATGAATGACAGCCCAGTAAAATCGCGGCTATTTGAGGGCTGAAAGCGGGCGCTGTCAAGCGAAACTATTATCGTGAGTGTTACTTGGAAAAGGGGTTAACCAAAACGCCCGCTTGACGGTGCAAACGGGCGAATTTAAATAACCAAGATAGCGAATTAACGACGGCTCTTGCGGGCTTCTTTAGTGCGGTTCAGCTCGCGCTTTTTGGCTTTCTCTTTGTCGCTGGCGCCCGCCATGGTGTCAAACGGGTTGCTGCCCGAGCGAAACTCAAAGCGAATAGGCGTGCCGCGTACCTTCAATACCTTGCGGAACGTATTGGTGAGATAACGACGGTACGCTTCAGGCAATGACTCTGTTTGGTTACCGTGGACGACGATAATCGGCGGGTTGCTGCCACCCTGGTGAGCCATGCGCAGCTTGATCCGTCGGCCTTGTACCATCGGCGGCGGATTCTGGCTGACGGCATCCTGCAGCAGGGTGGTTAAACGGTTGGTCGACCAGTGAGCGTTAGCGGCATCAAAGGCGCGGTCAATCGACGGGTAAAGATCACCCACTGCCGTGCCGTGCAGCGCGGAGATAAAGTGAAGCTCGGCGTAATCGGCAAAGCCCAGGCGGCGCTTCACTTCGGTGCGCATCTTGTCCTTGGCTTCGCTCTCCAGGCCGTCCCACTTATTCACTGCCAGCACCAGCGCGCGCCCGGTGGTTAACACGTAGTCGAGCAGGTGCAAATCCTGCTCCACCAAGCCGCTGGAACCATCCAGCACCATGATCACTACATGCGACTCTTTAATCGCATCCAGCGTTTTGATGATGGAGAACTTCTCGGCGATTTCGCTCACGTTCTTACGCCGCCGGATACCCGCGGTGTCAATCAGTACGTAAGGCTTGCCGCGGCGCTCGAAGGGGATCTCGATAGCATCACGGGTCGTGCCCGCCTCATCAAAGACCACCACACGGTCTTCGCCCAGCAGGCGATTGACCAGGGTCGATTTCCCGACGTTGGGGCGACCAATCACGCCGATACGAACGCCTTTGCTGCCGGTGTCGGCAGGGATGCTGGCATCGCGTTCGGGAAACGGTTCAAGTACCACGTCCATCAGGGTAGAAACATTGCGCCCGTGGGCAGCGGCAATCGGCCAGGGGTCGCCTAAGCCCAGCGACCAGAAGTCGCCCATCGCCGAGTGCTCTTCCAGCCCGTCGGTTTTATTCACCACCAGCCAGGTTTTTTTCTGATTAACCCGCAGGTGGTTGGCAATCGCCTGGTCTGCGGCGATAAGGCCGGCGCGAGCGTCGACCATAAACAGGACGATATCGGCTTCATCAATGGCAGCAAGCGACTGCTCGGCCATGGCGGCGTCGATACCCTCTTCGTCACCGCTGATACCGCCGGTGTCGATAACCGTATAGACCTTATCGCCCAGCATGCCATTGCCGTACTTGCGGTCGCGGGTGAGGCCGGGAAAGTCGGCCACCAGTGCATCACGCGAGCGCGTTAGGCGGTTAAACAACGTCGATTTGCCCACATTGGGGCGACCGACTAAAGCAATGACGGGTGTCATGGAGTTACTTCCAGGGTTTCCAGGCGACCATTGTTGGCCTGGACATGAATGGTGCTGCCTTCAGTGACCGGGCGAACGGTGATGCCCGAGCTGTGCACGCGAGTGCGTCCTACAATATTGCCTTCACGAGCGTCAATCAGGTGAAGATAACCGTCAAAATCGCCCACGACCAAGCGGCCATCGGCAAAGGCGGGCGCGGTCAACCAGCGGTCTTGCAGGTCGTCATTACGCCAGATTTCACGGCCACTGTTAGCATCTAACGCGACTACTTGGCTGTTATCGGTAACCACAAACAGTAAATCGCCGACCAGGATGGGCGTATGGCGGCTAGACAGGTTCGCTTCCCAGAGTAGATCGCCTTGGGTAGCTTCAAGCGCTACAACGCGACCGTTGTAGCTGGTCACAAACAGGCGGCCATCGGGGCTGATGATCGGCTGGCCGGAAAGATCAACCAGGCGCTCAACTTCGCTACGCCCCTGCGGCGTGGCAATCTGCATATCCCATAGCGGTTGGCCACTGCGGTTATCCAGCGTGGCAAGACGGCCATTGGCCAGGCCAACAAAACTAACCGGGTCAATTACCATCGGCGTGCCTGTACCGCGCAGGGTGAGTGAAGGCTGTGAGCTGGTGTATACCCAGCGCTCTTCACCAGTGGCGCGATCCAAGGCAGTGACACGGCCATCGACACTTTGCACGACCAGCAGTTGCTGGTTGGCCTGGGGCGCGGCAAGCACTTCACTAGAGACCCGTGACCGCCAGCTTTCGCTGCCATCATTTTGATCCAGCGCAATGACCTCGCCGTTACCGGTCGCCAGGTAAACCTGACCGGCAATCGCCGTTAACGCGCTGGAGATGGTGGTATTGAGATCGATTTCCCACTCAACATCGCCACTGTTGGCATTCATGGCCATCACCACGCCTTCAACGTCGGCGGCAAATACGGTGTCGCCTTCACGGGAGGGTGCAATGGGGTAGCGAGCGTGGCCTAAGCCATCGCCTACAGTACGTTTCCATTGGGTGTTTAGCGAGGAGGTCTCGTCGAAGCTACGCAGCTCTTTGGGCGTAAAAGCGGGGTCGACTTTGCTGGCGCAACCGGCCAACAGTGCCAGCGTTAGTGCACCCACGCTTACTCGTGCCAGCTGTTTGGAAATACCCCGATTAATTACAGTGCTAATAGTCATTGTGTCGCCTCCTCAGCGCCGAGATCATCAAGCTTGAACTGCACGCCGTAAAGCGGCTGGTCTTGGGTTTGAGACACTTCTAAAGCGGTTTCCCATGCCTCTCGAGCCGCCTCAGTATCGCCTTGGGCAGCAAAGGCATCGCCGCGCACGTTCGCCCGTTGGGCCGCCAGTGCGTCGCTGATCGGTTCGTCCAGCAGCGCATGCGCCTGGGTGGGGTTGCCGTCAGCGAGTTCGACCCGAGCTAGGCGCAGCCACGCCAGGCTCTGCACATAACGCCGCGATGAATCGGCAGCGCTTTCCAGCGCAGTACGCGCACCTTCCAGGTCGCCTTGCTGTACCGCCAGGCGCGCATCAAGCAGCAGGGCGAGTTCGGCATACAGCGTGTCGCCATGCTCTTCGGTCAGTTCGACGACCATTTCACGTGCGCTTGCCAGTTGGTCGTCTTCAAGCTCGTTACCAGCGGTCATGTTGACCAACTGCTGATAACGCATGGAGGCGGCTTCAGCTTGACCCTGCTGATAGTTCTGCCAAGCATTCCAGCCGAATACCCCCGCCGCCGCCAGGACAGCGCCTGCAATCAACGACATGCCGTTCTCTTTCCACCAGCGCTTTACCGCGTCTAGCTGCTCTTCTTCGCTTCTCAGCTCCACCACGGGCGGGCTCCTATTTCTCAATTGTCGTAGGCACAAACAGTAGGCAAAAACAGTCGTATGTAGCAGGCACGGCGCCTGCAGGGGTTACGCGAGACGTGGGCTTAAGCGCCAGGGGCTAATAGCTCACGCAGCGTGGACCCTAGTTGGGCTAACGGTACACGCTGCTGTTCGCGGTCATCACGTAAAAACTTGAGCGTTGCCGACTGCTGTGCAATCTCATCTTCGCCGAGTAGGATCGCCATGGAGGCGGTACTCTTATCGGCTTTTTTGATCCGGCTTTTAAAGCTGCCGCCCCCGCAGTGAAGTTGCAGTTGCAGTTCAGGCAGTTCACCGCGCAAATTCTCAGCCAGCGTGATTGCCGCCGTGGTAGCGTTATCGTCCATCGGGAGCACATACACATCGCAGCCGCCGAGCGCATCCTGAGGAATCAGTTCCAGGGTGTCGAGCAGCAGAATTAGCCGCTCAATGCCCATGGCAAAGCCAACCGCCGGGGTAGGTTTGCCGCCCAGCTGTTCGACCAAACCGTCGTAGCGGCCACCGGCGCAAACAGTGCCTTGGCTGCCCAGTGCGGTGGTGGTCCACTCGAACACGGTGCGGCAGTAGTAATCGAGCCCACGCACTAGGCGGGGATTGATTACATAATCTATACCTGCCGCTTCAAGCATCTTGGTGAGCTGCTCGAAGTGTTCGCGGGATTCCACGTCCAAGTGATCCATCAACTGCGGCGCGGCATCCAGCATCTCGGCCATGGCCGGATTTTTGGAGTCAAGAATGCGCAGCGGGTTGCTGGTCAAACGGCGTTTGGAGTCTTCATCGAGGACGTCATGATGCTGCTCAAAATAGGCCACCAGCGTGTCGCGATAGGCCGCACGCGCTTCAGATGAGCCCAACGAATTAAGCTCAAGGGTAACGTGCTCCATTAGCCCCAGCTCTTTCCAAAGCCGCGCTGAAAGCAGAATCACCTCAGCGTCGATATCCGGGCCATCAAAACCGAAGGCCTCGACACCAATTTGATGAAACTGGCGGTAGCGGCCTTTTTGCGGGCGCTCATAACGGAACATGGGGCCCTGGTACCACAACCGCTGGGTTTGGTTGTACAGCAGGCCGTGTTCCATTGCCGCGCGCACGCAGCTGGCGGTGCCCTCAGGGCGCAGCGTCAAACTTTCGCTGTTGCGATCGTCGAAGGTGTACATCTCTTTTTCGACGATATCGGTCACTTCACCGATAGAGCGCGCAAACAGCGCGGTTTGCTCAACAATCGGCGTGCGAATTTCATTGAAACCGTAGCGCAGCATGAGCTGGCGTACTTTGGCTTCAAAAAATTGCCAGCGCGGGCTGTCGCTGGGCAATAAGTCGTTCATACCACGGATGGCTTGAATCTTTTTAACGGCGGACTTGCTCAATGAAAACTCCTTATTCTGCCGTTTAGCGCTGGTTGCCCAGGCTGGCAGCTAACCCCAGCGGTTAAACGCTGCGGGCGATCATAGCGTCTTGCTGCTGCTGTTTTTCGCGCACTTTCTCACGAATCAGCTGCTCCAGGTCGTCGACCAAGTGGTCGTTACGTAGCTTGCTGGCCGGTTTGCCATCGATATAGACCAGGTTGGCGGGGCTGCCGCCGGTTAGGCCGATGTCGGTCTCTTTGGCTTCGCCGGGGCCATTAACCACGCAGCCAATTACCGAGACGTTCAGCGGCGTCATCACGTCTTCTAACCGCTCTTCGAGCTGGTTCATGGTGCTGATAACATCAAAATTCTGGCGTGAGCAGCTAGGGCAGGCAATAAAGTTAATCCCTTTAGAGCGCAGCTTGAGGCTTCGCAGCATATCGAAGCCGACTTTAATCTCTTCCACTGGGTCAGCGGCAAGCGACACACGGATCGTGTCGCCGATTCCGTCCATCAGTAGCATGCCCAGGCCAATCGATGATTTCACCGTGCCTGAGCGCAGTCCACCGGCTTCGGTAATGCCCAGGTGCAGCGGCTGTTCAATGCGCTCGGCAAGGTCGCGGTAGGCGGCGACCGCCATAAACACGTCTGAGGCTTTTACGCTGACCTTAAAGTCTTGGAAATCGAGGCGATCAAGGTAGTCAATATGGCGCATGGCAGATTCCACCAGCGCGGCAGGCGTTGGCTCGCCGTATTTCTTTTGCAGGTCTTTTTCAAGCGACCCAGCGTTGACGCCGATGCGAATCGGAATCCCATGGTCACGGGCCGCACTCACCACCGCGCGTACTCGGTCTTCGCGGCCGATGTTGCCTGGGTTGATGCGCAGGCAGTCGACGCCCAGCTCAGCAACACGCAAGGCAATCTTGTAATCGAAGTGAATGTCGGCAACGAGGGGGACATTGACCAGTTTTTTGATTTGGCCAAAGGTTTCGGCGGCGTCCATGTCGGGGACAGAGACGCGCACGATATCCGCACCGGCTTTTTCCAACTGCTGAATTTGCGCTACGGTCGCGGCCACGTCCAGGGTGTTGGTGTTGGTCATGCTTTGTACGGCAATGGGCGCATCACCGCCCACGGCTACATTTCCAACCTGAATCTGACGGGAATGGCGGCGTTTTATCGGAGAAGGGGCGTGCATAGGACGGGTCACTCTCCCAAGGTGAATCGGGCAACATTGTTGGCGCCTGCGCGGGCGGGAAGATCAACTACCTCGCCTTGGTAGCGCAGTTCAACGCCGGTGGCATTACCCACGGTTAAACGAAAAGGGGGTTCACCTTCGACACTTGTCGAGGTGCCGGGCGTTTGTAAGCCAACGAAAATGCGCTGGTTGGTGGCATCAAAAATTTCAGTCCACGACTGCTCGTTAAACGTCAGCTCAAGCACATTGGCATTGGTGGCTGGCTCTGCAGCGGCGGTTTGCTCGCTGTCAGCGTTACTCTCTTGTTCGGTTGCGAGATCTGCACTGTCATTCTGCTCGGTACTGTTCGCTTCATCGCTTTCTGCGGCAGTGCTGGACGTGCCGCTGTCACTATCCAGGATTGATTCGTTAAGACCCGCAACGGCGTCAGCGTCATCCTGCGCGCTGGGGGCTTGATCCTGGGCAACTGACGACGAAGACGACACGTTAGTGGCATTGCTCGGCAGCGTTGCGTTCTCATCGCCACTGGTGAAGCTTGAGCCAGCCGTGGAGTTTTCTGCTTCAGCTGGCTCATTAGCTGGCTCCGCCGAGGCATTGGCGGTTTCTTCCGTGGAAGTTGAGCCAAAGCCCGGTGGCTCGTTGCCGCCTCGGCTTTGCCACCACATCACGGTCACGGCAATAAGGCCAGCGATTACTAGTAAAGTAACCAGCTTAAATAGCCAAGCGCCAACGCGGGAGGGCGGCCTGGCGGTGGAGACCGGCGTCACTTTGTGTTCGGTGTCGGTGCCGCCACTACGGGCTTGGTATGCCTCAAGCACCAGCCGGTCATCCATTCCCAGGTATTTGGCGTAAGAACGCAGATAGCCGCGCCGATAAGCGGCGACGGGGATTTCCTGATAATCATCCTGCTCAAGCCCTTCCACCACAGCGGGGCGCAGATTCAGCGCCCGGGCCGCATCGGTGAGTGGAATGCCGAGCTGCTCGCGTTGGCGAGCAAGAAGTTCGCCAGGCGAGGCGCTACCAGTAGTGTTAGGACTATCGATAATATTATCTTGTGACTGTGTATCGCTCATGGCTGAGCATCCTTCATTAAATAAGCGGTGATCCGGGCGTCAATCAGTCAGTCGTTGCCTAGCAAGCGCTGGTATTCGGCGGCAACATCATGCTCGCCGCGTGCGTGGGCGATATCAACCGCCATTCTTAGCGCTGCTTGGTTGGGCTCGGCGAGCTGTAAATAGGTTTGCAGCGGCGCCCAGGCCTGAGTGTAATGGCCCTGCGAATATTCGAGTTCAGCTAACATTAAATAACCGCGTGAATTACGCGGATCAATACTCTGCGCGCGCTCCAACCGAGCACGTGCTTTATCAAATTCTTCCAGTGCCAGATAACACTGCCCTAAATTGGTAAATAGCTGGGCACGGTTGGCGTACTGGGCATCCTCGGATGCGGTCTCTAACTGTTCACAGGCAGCGTTGAACTGGCCCTGCCCGTATAAAAACGCCGCATAGTTGTTGCGGGCGCGTGTGTAATCCGGCTCAGCGTTAACCGCCTGTTGAAAATAGTCGTTGGCAAGCGCGCGCTCGCCCTGGCGTTGGTAAACCAGCGCTAGTGCTTGCAGTGCTTCTGCATGGCGTGGGGCAATCTCTAGTGCCCGGTCCAGTGCATTGAGTGCGCGAGGAAGGTTATTACGTTCCAGGTAAGCAACGCCTAACTGCGTGTAGGCGTCAGCCGCTTCTGGATTGGCTTGAGGTGTCTGAGTACTGGACGAAGCACAGCCGGCTAGCCACAAGCTGCCGATAAGAACGGCTAGCATGGGCACCCGTGATGGGTGTAGGCGCCTGCGGTGAGCGATCATGTAAATCCTCTTGTGGTGAACGTCCAACAACTAACCTGATGCTACATAAAAACCGTGACCATCAAAGCGCCGTGCTAGGCGGAAGTCAAGATAAGCCCTGTTTACGTTTAGTCAGCATCAAGCTGTACCGACTGAATATAGCGTTCGCTGCGCTTGGTACGGTCTTTCACGCGACCAACGAGTTGACCACAGGCGGCGTCGATATCTTCACCGCGGGTCGTTCTGACCGTAGCGTTGTAATTCAAGTCATACAACCACTGCTGAAAACGCATGACTTGGTTGCGCGATGGCTTTTCGTACCCTGAGTTGGGGAACGGATTAAACGGGATCAAGTTAATCTTGCACGGCAGCTCTTTAAGCAGTGCCGCGAGCTGCTCGGCGTGTTCCTGCTGATCATTGATGTCTTTGATCAGCGTATATTCGATCGTGACCTGACGATTGTCCGGGCACTTGGCAAGGTAGCGGTGGCACGCATCCAGCAGCGCACGGATATTATATTTGCGGTTGATGGGCACCAGCTCGTTGCGCAACTCGTCAGTGGAGGCGTGCAGCGAAATCGCCAAGCTAACGTCCATTTCATCGCCAAGCTTGTCGATCATCGGCACCACACCGGAGGTCGACAGCGTCACGCGGCGCTTGGACAAACCATAGCCGTTGTCGTCAAGCATCAGCTTCATGGCGGGGACGACGTTGTCGAAGTTGAGCAACGGTTCACCCATTCCCATCATTACCACGTTGGTGACCGGGCGGTTGGCCGTATCGCGACGCGGGCCAACGCTACGCTGGGCGACCCACACCTGGCCGATAATTTCAGCGGCGGTCAAATTGCGCTGAAACCCTTGCTTGCCGGTCGAGCAAAAACTGCAATCAAGCGAGCAGCCCACCTGTGAAGAGACACACAGCGTACGGCGTTTACCATTTTCGGCCGGAATCAACACCGTTTCGACGTAGCTGCCATCTTCTACTTCGAGCACCCACTTGCGCGTGCCATCGCTAGAGGTGCCTTCGTAGATCACCGCTGGGCCACGAATTTCAGCTACCCGCGCCAGTTTTTCACGCAGCGGCTTGGAGAGATTCGTCATGGCAGCAAAGTCATCACTGCCTTCCTGGTGAATCCACTTCATCAGCTGCGCAGCACGGAATTTCTTTTCGCCGATGGACAAAAAGAAGTCTTCCATCTGCTCGCGGGACATGCCAAGCAGGTTGTGACGTTCAGGCGTCGCTTTGGCAGCAGGCGTGCTGGCGGCGTCTGAGCTATCAGCGTCAGTACGGGGGGCGGGCGTATGTTGGGCTACAGTGGTGGTCATGGCGGTCAGCGTTTTAGAAAGGGGCGGGGGCGAGGCCCCCGCAAAATGGCCGGCAACGGAAGTAGATGCGGCGGCGCTACCTGAAAGGCTTAGCGCGGGCAGATTTCGTCGTTGCCAAAGAAGTAGCTAATTTCGCGCTCAGCGCTTTCCGGAGAATCAGAACCATGGACAGCGTTCGCATCGATTGTTTCCGCGAAATCAGCGCGAATAGTGCCAGGTGCGGCTTCTTTCGGGTTGGTTGCGCCCATCAGATCACGGTTTTTAGCGATGGCGCCTTCACCTTCAAGCACTTGTACAACGACCGGGCCAGAGGTCATGAAACCGACCAGGTCTTTAAAGAAAGGACGCTCTTTGTGCTCTGCGTAGAAACCGCCAGCCTTCTCTTCAGAGAGGTGAACCATCTTCGCGGCAACAACGTTCAGGCCGGCTTTTTCAAAGCGGGCGATGATTTCACCGATCGCATTTTTAGCAACGGCATCAGGCTTGATAATAGAAAGAGTGCGTTCAGTAGCCATGTAAATGGTCTCCATAAATGGGGGCTAAGCAAAATTGCCGCCCCAGTAAAGCCGGGGCGGCCTAGAAAATAATTCGGCTAATAGCGTTTCAGCAGCTAGCGTTTTACAAGCGCACGGGAGTACCCGGCTGCCTGATGTTAGGTATTCAGGGGCGCGATTATAACGCTTAAGCCGGGGAATGAATACCGGCGATGAGAGCTGTCCGCGCAAAGGCTAAACAGTAAAGCTTTCGCCGCAACCGCATTCGTCTTTGACGTTAGGGTTGTTGAAGCGGAAAAAGCGGTTTAAACCTTCGCTGACATAATCCACTTCGCTGCCATTGAGCATCTCGACCGCATCGGGGGAGACATAAACGCTAGCCCCGTGCTCTTCAAAATGGACTTCTTCTTCGCTAACGGTGTCGGCGAAATCGAGTACGTAGCTGTAGCCGGAGCAGCCGCTTGGCTTGACCGAAACGCGCAGGCCTAGGCCTTGTCCACGCTCATCAAGCACGTGACGAATCTGTTGTGCGGCAGCCGGGGTAATGTTGAGTGTTGCCATGAGGCGTTCTCCTTAAAAATAGTCAGCCGCTTAACCGGGCGGTGTACGTAAACCGCTCACCGCGTGGCGTATGAGCGTTAGCGCATGATCGATTTCTGCTTCGGTAGTAAAACGCCCGAAGCTAAAGCGCAGCGACGAGAGCGCCAGCGAGCGGGGCGTGCCGATGCCAAGCAGTACATAAGAAGGGTCAACGCTTGCCGAGTTGCACGCGGAGCCAGTAGAGACCGCTACATCGCGCAGCGCCATCAGTAATGACTCACCGTCGACGCCTTCAAACGCCAGGTTGAGAATATTGGGAACCGCATTATCTAGCGGTGTGTTAGCAAAAACACCTTCAACGCCTTCAAGTCCGCGCAAAAAACGCTGCTGCAAACGGCTAATGTGAGCGTTGTCGTCATCGTACTGCTGTTGCATTAGCGCGAAAGCTTCGCCCATGCCTGCAATTTGGTGCGTTGGTAGCGTGCCGGAACGCATGCCACGTTCGTGACCGCCGCCATGAATTAACGCCTCTACGCGGATATCCGGGTGGCGCTTCACATATAGCGCGCCGACGCCTTTAGGGCCGTAGGTTTTATGGCCGGACAGCGACATCAGGTCGATCTGCTGGGCCGCTACGTCTAAGGGAATACGCCCCACCGCCTGGGCAGCATCGGTATGAAAGGCCGCCCCAAACTCATGAGCAACGGCCGCCAAAGCGGCAATATCGTTGATGCTGCCCAGCTCATTATTAACCGCCATGAGTGAGACCAGTGCAGTATCGTCGCGCATGGCTTCGCGCAGCTTTTCAGGCTGAATACAGCCGTCACGCCCAGGCGTGAGCCACGTTACCTCAAACCCCTCTTTCTCCAGCGCATGGGCCGTGTCTACGATGGCTTTATGCTCAATCGTCGAGGTCACCAAGTGTAGGCCACGCTCGCGGTTAGCGCGCATAAAGCCGATCAGCGCCAGGTTGTCCGCTTCGGTGGCACCGCTGGTCCAGACAATTTCTCGTGGGTCAGCGCCAATCGCGTCGGCCACTTGGCGGCGGGCCTGCTCAACCACCTGTTCTGCCTGCCAACCTAACATATGGCTGCGCGAAGCCGGGTTGGCGAACAGTTGGTCAACCGTTAGGTAGCGCTGCATAACCTCAACCACGCGGGCATCCGCCGGCGCAGTGGCGGCGTAATCTAGGTAAATGGGCAGCGTGGGTGTGGTCATCGTTATGTTCCAGCAGTTTGTCGGTCAGGGAGCGTTGGGTCAGGGTGAGGAGGCAAGAATACCCGCCTCGGCACGCTGTTTCTGTCGCGATGCAATACGTATGACATCAGGGCGCAGCATCAGTTGTGCCAGCGTCATCTCGTCAAAGAAATGGCGTATCTGAACGGAAAGCTCGCACCACAAGTGGTGTGTCAGGCAGGTGTCGCCCTGCTGGCAATCGGAAAGCCCCTGGCAGCGCGTGGCATCAACGCTTTCATTCACCGCGTCAATCACCTTGGAAACGCTAATCTCTTCCGCAGGTTGTGACAGCAGATACCCGCCGCCTGGGCCGCGTACGCTGTTGACCAAGCCTGCACGGCGCAGGCGAGCAAAAAGCTGCTCTAAATAGGAGAGCGATATCTCTTGGCGCTGGGAGATATCGCTTAGGCTGGTCGGGCCGTTGTGGGCATGCAAGGCTAAATCGAGCATGGCGGTAACGGCGTAACGGCCTTTGGTGGTCAAGCGCATGGCAAGCCCCTCGACGCTGAACGCTCAGCGCACTGACGGCAAATGTGTTGCCATTATGGGAAAACCTGAGTGCTTTGGTCAACCATTACGCGGCGGCAGTGCTTCTTGCTCGGTCTCTTGCCCAGCCTCTTGCTTAGCTGATGGCGGTGTGGCCGAGCGTTTGCCAACGCCTGGGCAGCCGGTGTCGTGCTCATCCAGAATGCCGGCAAAATCTTCTTCGCGTAGCGCCGGTAGCTGGCCGTCACGGTAGTTGTCATCAAGCTTGCGCAGGGTCGAACACATGCGCTCAATTCGTTCATCCACGGCGTGCATATGGTCGAGCATGGCCTGCATCGAGCGGGCTACGGGGTCGGGCATATCCTGGCTGACACCATAAGCATCAAAGCCAAATTTCTGGCAGATAGCCTCGCGACGGGCGGGGTCGACATCCAGCGCCTCTTCCACATCAGGGTCGGTGCGTTTGACAATTTTGCCGGGAATGCCAACCACCGTGGCCCCCGGCGGTACTTCTTTCGTGACCACCGCGTTAGAGCCAATTTTGGCTCCCGCACCCACGGTAAAGGGGCCTAGTATCTTGGCGCCCGCGCCGACAATCACCCCATCGCCCAACGTTGGGTGGCGCTTGCCTTTGTTCCAGCTGGTGCCGCCCAGCGTAACTCCCTGGTACAGCGTGACGTTATCGCCGACCTGAGCCGTTTCACCAATCACCACGCCCATGCCGTGGTCGATGAAAAAGCGCCGTCCGATGGTGGCGCCCGGGTGGATCTCGATGCCGGTCAGCCAGCGTGAAAACGTCGATAGCGTCCGCGCTAGCCATTTGAGGTTTTTTTTCCACAGCCAGTGGCCGCAGCGATGCAGCAGTAGAGCGTGCAGGCCGGGGTAGTTGGTCAGCACCTCAAGAAAGTTACGTGCGGCTGGGTCGCGGTCAAATACGCTGTTGATGTCTTCACGTAGACGTTGAAACATGAGGTGATCCTTGGGCGGTAGAGGTGCAGTCACTCAACTGAAAGTGCATCGCATGAAGATAACTAAACAGACCTTCAACGTGGGGGCGTTAGGTAACGTCTTCAAGTCAGCATCTTCAAGCCTAATAAATTATGACTTGGTTTGCTTGGTGTTGGCGGCCTTCTCGGTGGCCGACAGTATGCCACGCAATATATTCATTTCCATTCGCTCCGGGCGGGCGCGCAGATAGAGCCGGCGCAGTCTCGCCATCAGTTGCCGCGGCTGGTCAGGGTCGTGAAAATCAATACCGATCAGCGTACGCTCAAGGTGCTCGAAGTAACGCTCAAGCTCCGCGTGGGTAGCCAGTTCAGCGTCATCGCTCGGCGTCGCTGAAGGCGCATCTTCCTGGCTTAGCCAAGCCATCCGACACTCATAGGCTAGCACCTGCACTGCTGCGGCCAAATTGAGCGAGCTGAAATCGGCATTAGTCGGAATATGCACGTGGGCATGGCAGCGCTGTAGCTCAGCATTGGTCAGGCCGCTGTCCTCGCGGCCAAACACTAGCGCCACGCGTGACTCAGCCGCTTGGCACTCGGCGGGCAGCCGGTCGGCTAATTCCCTGGGCGAGAGCATTGGCCAGGGCAGGGTGCGTGAGCGCGCACTGGCACCCACGGCCAGGGTGCAATCAGCCACTGCGTCTTCAAGAGTAGCGTGCACACTGGCTTGATGAAGCAGGTGGTCAGCGCCGGAGGCGCGGGAAATACTGTCCTGGGTAATGACCTCGCAGCGGGGGGCAACAAGGGCTAAATCTGCCAAGCCCATATTGTGCATGGCGCGTGCCACGCCGCCGATATTGCCAGGGTGGCTAGTGCCGATAAGAACAATGCGAATGCGCTCAAGCATGAATAAGGCTCGGTGAATAAAAAGGCTCGGTGAATAAAGAGGGTGATGATTATCGCGTAAAACGCGCAGTCTAGCATGAGTCGATGGCATGCCCGAGAGTGGTCTGCTAGAATTGCGCGCCAAAGGCGGCACCTGCGCCTACTTAATGCTCTATTGTTAGCATCACGTTCTTTAACATCACTGTCACAAGGCCCAACCATGAATCCGATGGTCCAATTTACGCTGCGCGCTGCGCGTGGCGCTGTTGAACACTTCCTGCGCGTACGCGAACGTATTGAAAACGCTCACGATGAATTTAACCTTGACCGCCTGCTCGATGAGACAGCGCGCAAGGCCGAAGCGACGATTGTTCAGCAGTTGGAACGCGGTTATCCCCAGCACGGTGTTACCGGTCGCTTTACGCCGCACCGCGCGGGTGAAGGCGAAGGCGCGGATACCGTCTGGAAAATTGAACCGATGCACGGTTACTCCAATTTAGCCGTTGCTGGTAAGGGCTTTGCACTCTCAGTGGTGTGTCTTATCAAAGGTCGTCCCGAGCACGCAGTGATTATCTGCCCGTTCGCCGACGACGAATATATCGCCAGCCGCGGTCGCGGTGCCCAGCACAATGACAAGCGCATGCGTGTGAGCAAACCTACCGCCATTAGCGGTACGCGCATGGCCATGAGCCTGCCGGAAGTTTGGCTGCGCCCCCGCAATTTGCCTGCCTATCTAACCGTTTCACAGCAGCTTGCCCCACAGGTAGAAAACCTGCTGGCAACAGGCTGTGGACTGCTGGATTTGTGTGAGTTGGCCACTGGGCGAGTAGACAGCGCTTTTGTGCTCGGCTTGGAAGAGCAGGACATGCTGGTAGGCACGCTGTTCCTGAAAGAGTCGGGCGCCTTGATGGGAACGCCAGACGGCCAGCCCACGGTGAAAGTGGAAGGACAGCTAATGGCCGCCGGACCGCGTCTTTACAAGGCACTGATCAAGCAGCTAACGCCGCACTTTTAAGCAGCAATGCTGAGCTTTTAAAGATAAAAGCTGTAAAGATGAAAAAAGCCCCTGCTGGGTTACCAGCAGGGGCTTTTTTGTCGGCTAAAGAAGCCATCTAAATGGAGGAGCCGTTAAGGCAACTCCTCCTCTTCTTCATCAAGCTCTTTCTTGGTGGGAATCAAATCTTCCCGCGACAGCTTCAGCGGTAGCAGCAGCGCCGCGGCAATATAGATAGAAGAGAACGTACCCACCACGATGCCGACCAGCAGCGCAATGGCAAAGTTTTCAATCATATCCCCGCCCAACAGCAGTAGCGCGAGCAGCACTAGTACGGTCGTGCCCGAGGTTGCCAATGTACGCGAGAGCGTAGCGTTGATCGCTTCGTTGAAGATCTGTGGCATGTCGTCGATACGCGAGGTGCGGATGGCTTCGCGAACGCGATCGTAAACCACGATGGTATCGTTCAAGGAGTAGCCGATCACCGCCAGGATGGCCGCCAGTACCGTGAGGTCGAAATCGAGCTGAAATAGCGCGAAAACGCCGACCACGATCACGACGTCGTGCAGCAACGCCAGCAGTGCGCCAATCGCAAACTTGTACTGAAAGCGAAAGGCCACGTAGAGCATCACCACGCCAAGGGCCACCAGCAGGCCAAGGCCGCTCTGATCGCGCAGCTGGTCACCGACTTGGGAACCAACGAACTCAGAGCGCACTAGGTTGACCGTATCGCCATCAGCGCGCAGCAAATTGACGACTTCGCCACCAACATCGGCATCAAATGCTTGCTGTAAGCGGATCAATACTTCTGTTGATGCACCGAAAGTTTGCACGGAGACATCTTGGAAGCCGCTCTCTTCAAGCAGCACACGAATAGCATCAAGTGAGGGCGATGCGCCGTAGCGCACCTCAATTAGCGTGCCGCCGGTGAAATCCAGGCCCAGGTTGAGCTGCTGGAACAGGATGGCGCCAATCGACACGATCAATAGCAAGGCGGAGACGGCAAACGCGAATTTGCGCCGTCCCATAAAGTCGATTCGCAGGTGTGATAGGGGTTTCATTACCACCTCTTAAGTTCTGGGCTAAGCATGCGGATTAGATCCACAGCTTTTTGACGGGTTTGCTGCCATAGGCCAGATTGACCATGGCGCGAGTCACCATCAGAGCGGTGAACAGCGACGTCAAAATGCCGATAGAGAGCGTGACGGCAAACCCTTTCACCGGGCCGGAGCCAATCGAGAACAGGATAACGGCCACCAGCAGCGTGGTGATATTGGCGTCGACGATGGAGGTAAAGGCGCGCTCGTAACCGGCTTGAATCGCCTGTTGCACCGACATGCCGTTGCGCAGCTCTTCGCGTATTCGCTCAAAGATCAGCACGTTGGCATCGACCGCCATACCCAGTGTCAACACGATACCGGCAATACCCGGCAGCGTCAGCGTGGCGCCCAGCATCGACATTACCGCGACCAGCAGCGTTAAGTTCAGCGCCAGGGCGATGTTGGCAAACACCCCAAACACCTTGTAACGCACCAGCATGAACAGCACGACCAGCAGCAGACCGATCTGCACCGAGAGCAAACCGCGCTCAATGTTTTCAGCGCCCAGGCTTGGCCCAATGGTACGTTCCTGCACAAAGTAGATGGGGGCAGCGAGTGAGCCTGAACGCAGCAGCAGCGCCAGTTCAGCGGCTTCTGTCGGCGAGTCCAGACCGGTGATCCGGAAGCTGTTACCCAAAGCGCTTTGAATCGTTGCCAAGCTAATCAGGCCGCGCTCAACATAGGGCTCGCGCTCAATGGTTTCTTCACCCGTTTCCGGGTCGGTCACCACGGTATCTTCGCTCTTGTGCTCAATGAACAGCACCGCCATGTTGCGACCAATGTTGGTGCGCGTGGCGCGGTTCATCAGCGTGCCGCCGGTGCCATCCAGGTCAATATTGACCTGAGGGCGGCCATTTTCATCGAAACTGTTGCTGGCGCTGGAAACGCTATCACCGGTAATGATCACATCGCGCATTAGCTCAGCAGTGCGCCCAGGCTCGTTACGAAACGTCAGGGTTTCTGTTTCGTTTTCCGGGGTGTCAGGGCGGGCTTCCAGACGGAATTCCAGGTTGGCGGTGGCACCCACGATCCGCTTGGCGGCCACGGTGTCTTGAATGCCGGGCAGTTCAACCACGATTTGGTTGGGGCCCTGGCGCTGCACCATGGGCTCCGCGACACCCAGTTCGTTGACCCGGTTGCGTAAGGTGGTCAAGTTCTGGTTGATCGCGTAATCCTGAATTTCGTTCACCGACTGATCGCTAAGCGTCATGATCAGCGTGGAAGCGCGGCCATCGCCTTCACTGCTGTACTCAAACTCAGGGAAGTCACGGCTAATCAGGCTACGTGCCGTATCACGATCTTCTGCACTGGCGAAATCGATCGACAGCGAGCGCTCTTCGACTTCAGTATTGCGGTAGCGGATACGCTCATCGCGCAGTAGCTCACGCATGGCACTGCCGTTGACTTCAAGGCGCTGGGTTAACGCGGCATCCATATCCACTTCCAGCAGGAAGTGCACG
The DNA here is from genome assembly GCF_013371085.1 of Vreelandella maris. Classification (GTDB taxonomy): domain Bacteria; phylum Pseudomonadota; class Gammaproteobacteria; order Pseudomonadales; family Halomonadaceae; genus Vreelandella; species Vreelandella maris. Next base: position 248,563 of record NZ_JABWCV010000004.1, read on the forward strand.
CCACCGCGCAAATCAAGGCCTAGCGTCATGGGGGAAGCAGAAAAGGCCTGTAGCCACTCCGGCGTTGCTTCAGCAAGGTTTAGCGCTACCGTTGCCTCATCGCCCAATAGGTCGGCGGCAATGTCGCGTGCGGGGAGTTGATCATCGTCTTGGCGCAAACGAATGAGCCACTGACCGTTCTCTTCTTCGAGTGCTTTGATCGCAATACCGTTTTCGCTGAGCGCGGTTTCAACACGGTCTATCTGTTGCTCATTCAGCGAATCGCCTTGGGCGCTGCTGATTTGAATAGCGGGATCTTCGGGGAACAGATTGGGAAGCGAGTAGATAAGGCCAACCACCAGGACGACCAGTATCAGCAGATACTTCCACAGGGGGTAACGGTTGAGCATGCAAGCCCTGCCTTCAATTACAAACGGAATGCTGTGCACGGACTCGCCGTGCACAGCAAAGTTCACCATCATTTATACCATGTCACCCCTGCCGGGGTGGCTGGCACTGGCTCGGCAGGGGTACTACAAGGTTTAGATGGACTTGATGGTGCCTTTAGGCAGTACGGCGGCAACGGCGTTCTTCTGCACGTTAACTTCGGTGCCTTCAGAGATCTCGATGGTCAGGAATTCGTCGCTCACTTTAGTGATACGACCCACCAAACCGCCGCCAATGACGATCTCATCGCCTTTGTCCAGGTTGCTGACCAGTTGCTTGTGCTGCTTAGCGCGCTTGGCTTGCGGGCGCCACAACAGGAAGTAGAAAATCAGCACGAAGCCGACCAGCATGACGATTTGCGCAATACCACCGCCAGCGGCGGCTTCTTGGGCATGGGCTGGTGAGATGAAGAAATCCAGCATTGTAGAGAGCTCCTGAGTTAGAAAAAGCTTAGGTTTTTAGATGCCTGGTTTTGAAAGGCTTAGTTTTTAAAAGCTTGGTTTTTAAATATGACCAAACAGTTTAAACCACCCGCCATGGCGCGTGGCGATTAATTCGCTAGGTTTTAGGTAGCAAGGGGAGGCACCGGCAGGCCGCGCCGTGCATAGAAGCCTTCCACAAAGGTCGTCAATGTACCCGCTTCAATTGCCGCGCGCAAATCAGCCATCACACGCTGGTAGTAACGTAAGTTGTGGATGGTGTTGAGCATTGAGCCAAGCATTTCATTGCAGCGGTCTAAGTGGTGCAGGTAGCCCCGCGAGAAACGCTTGCAGGTATGGCAATCGCACTCTTCGTCAAGCGGGCGGGTGTCAAAACGGTGCTTGGCGTTACGAATTTTGACCGTGCCTTCCGAGGTGAACAGGTGGCCGTTACGCGCGTTGCGGGTGGGCATCACGCAATCGAACATATCCACACCGCGACGAACGCCTTCCACCAGGTCTTCGGGTTTGCCGACACCCATTAGGTAGCGCGGCATCTCATCCGGCATCCAGGTGGGCAGGTAGTCGAGCACCTTGATCATCTCTTCTTTCGGTTCGCCGACAGAAAGCCCGCCAATCGCCAAACCATCAAAGCCGATCTCCAGCAGCCCTTTGAGCGAGCGTTCGCGCAGCTCAGGGTGCATGCCGCCCTGAATAATACCGAACAGCGCGGAAGGGGAGTCGCCGTGGGCATCCCGCGAGCGTTTGGCCCAGCGCAGCGACAGCTCCATGGATTTCTCGGCTTCCTCAAAGGTGGCCGGGTAGGGCGTGCACTCATCAAAGATCATGACCACATCGGAGCCCAGCGAACGTTGAACCGCCATGGACTCTTCCGGGCCCATAAAGACTTTGCTGCCATCCACCGGCGAGCGGAAGTGCACGCCCTGCTCGGTGATTTTGCGCGTTTCGCCCAGGGAAAAGACCTGAAAGCCGCCGGAGTCGGTCAGAATCGGTTTATCCCACTGGGCGAAGTCGTGCAGGTCGCCGTGAGCTTCAATCACCTCGGTGCCGGGGCGCAGCCATAGGTGAAAGGTATTGCCCAGGATGATCTCGGCGCCGATCTCTTTGACCGAATCCGGCGTCATGCCTTTTACCGTGCCGTACGTGCCCACTGGCATAAAGGCTGGGGTTTCGACCGTGCCACGGGGAAAGTGGAGGCGGCCACGGCGGGCGCGGCCATCGTCGGCCAAGCGCTCAAAGCGCATAAAGCATTCGTTTCGCATAAAGGTAACTCGTTAATCTCGTTCGTTTGGCGCGACTGGAGCAGGGCAAGCGGGGCAACAATCAGCAGTCAGTAACTAGCGGGTCAGCAGCATGGCGTCGCCATAGCTAAAAAACGCATAGCGCTCGGCCACTGCCCGTTGGTAGGCGTGCATGGTGGTGTCGTAGCCCACAAAGGAGGACACCAGCATCAACAGGGTCGATTCAGGCAGATGGAAGTTGGTAATTAAAGCATCCACGCAGCGCCACTGGTAACCGGGATAGATAAAAATATCGGTATCGCCACTATAAGGCGCGATCTGGCCATCGCTACTTTTCATGCAGGCGCTTTCCAGGCAGCGCACGCTGGTGGTGCCTACAGCGATCACTCGCTTGCCGGCTGCCAGGGTCTCGCGCACTTGCTGGCAGGTGGCTTCCGTGACCTCAATCCATTCGCTGTGCATGTGGTGTTCAAGGATGTTGTCGACGCGCACCGGCTGAAAAGTGCCCGCGCCCACGTGCAGCGTCACAAAGGCACGGTTAATGCCTTTATCTGCCAGCGCATCCAGCAGCGGCTGATCAAAATGCAGCCCAGCGGTCGGCGCCGCAACGGCACCGTCACGCCGAGCGTAAACCGTTTGGTAGCGCTCACGGTCGCTAAGCTCGTCTTTGCGGGTGATATACGGCGGCAGCGGCATATGGCCGTGTTTTTCAAGCAGCGCAATCATCGGCGTATCGCCTAAAAATCGCAGCTCGAACAGCGCGTCACGGCGGCCTTCTACGATGGCGTGAACGTCACCCTCGAAAATCAGCTCCGTGCCGGGCTTGGGCGATTTACTCGAGCGAATATGCGCCAAGCCGCGGTGGGCATCCAGCGGGCGCTCCAGCAGCATTTCCACCTTACCGCCACTGGCCTTATGGCCGTGCAGGCGCGCCGGAATCACGCGGGTGTCGTTAAACACCAGTAGGTCGCCCGGCTCTAAAAGCTCAAGCAAATCAGGAAAGCGGCGGTGCTCAAGCGCGCCGCTCTGACCATCCACGCACAGCAAACGGCAGTCGCTACGCTGTTCAGAAGGGTAGCGAGCAATTAATTCGTCGGGTAGTTCGTAATGAAAATCCGCGCGCTGCATGGCGTATAACTCTTAACGTTGATCAAACAGGCGGCATAGGATAGCGCTTTGGCTGCATAAAGTCAGTCAATGTGATTGACCTACCTAGAAATTTACGTATACTACGCACGCATTGCCGGTATGGCGGAATTGGTAGACGCAGCGGATTCAAAATCCGCCGCCTTTACGGGTGTGCCAGTTCGAGTCTGGCTACCGGCACCAAATATTAAAAATCAGGCGCTTAGGCGCCTTTTTTTGTGCCTGCAATTTGTGTTTTACCTTCCTGAATCCCTGAATGTGTCCACACAAATTTTAGCGCTTACTTTCTCGCATTAACTCAACGCTCAGCCGCAAGCTTTCGATAAAGATGAACAAGCTCCGCGCTCTTCGCATCTTCGTGCCAGCTAGCGGCGTAGGTCTGAGCGCTTTCGGCAAGCTGTTGGCGCAGGGTTTCATCGCTTAATAGCCGGTTAACCTTGCTGGCGAAGTCGTCATGGGTATCCTCGGCGATCAGGCAGCCTTCTCCCTCTTTTAATATATCCAGCGTGCCCATCATGGCGGTGGAAACCACCGGCGTGCCGAGTGCCATCGCTTCCAGCAGGACTAGCCCCTGGGTTTCCGTTCGTGATGCAAACACAAAAACGTCGGCGGCGCGGTAGGCGGCTTGCAGCGGGCCGTTGCGGTCGAGATAGCCGAGGAACAGTACAGCGTCTGCCACGCCCATTTCTTGGGCGCGTTTGACGAGTGTTTCTTGGGCGGGGCCTTCGCCGGTAATGATTAGCCGGGTGGTGGGGTGCTTATCCAATACCTTGGGCAGCATATCGATCAGAAAATCGATGTTCTTCTCAAAGGCGGCGCGGCCGACATAGAGCAGCAGCCTCGCTTCTTGCGGCAGGTCGTAGTGAGCACGAAAGTCGCTAGCCTCCTGGGCTCCTTGGGGGTGGCAAAACGCCTCCAGCGCTAAACCCGTAGCAATGACCGTGATAGGCGTCGTCACGCCGTAGTGGGTGAGTGCCTGCTGCATTGCCCGTGAAGGAGCGACCAAGGCGTCGAGCTGCTGGCACTGGTGCACCGAAAGCCGGCGTGCCGCAAAACGCAGCCAGCGCCGCGGAAGCCAGCGGATATAGTGATGAATGTACTCCTCAAAAAGCGTGTGATAGGTCGCCACCACCGGTATCCCAAGCCGACGCCCCAGCGCTACACCAGCATAGTGGGCGGTAAAAGGCGTATGCACATGAATCAGATCAAAGGCCTCATCTGCCAGCGAAGGTGCCAGGGCGAGCAGATCACGGTAGCGCATCATGCGATCTTCAGGGTCGCCGGGTACGCCGCGGGAAGGAATACGCAGCACACCAGGCTCATCCACTTGGCCCACCGGGTAGTCGGGGCAGATCAGCGTGACCGAGTGGCCCAAACGTTCCAGGGCACCGCGAAAGCTAGCGATGGAAGTGGACACGCCATTAACGCGAGGAAAGTAAACATCCGAAATCATGAGCACTTTGATGCCTCCCAGCGGCATCGCAGTTGCGGATGCCGTTGAGTGAAACAGCGTTAATGCTGATGCCAGTCGCGCTTCACGCTCTGCTTCGCGCTGCTGGATTATGGCGTTGCCATGGGCTAGCTGTGTGAGCGCCGCGATTTCTGATTCGTTAAGAGGATAGCGTCTGCGCTGTGACATGTTGTTTAGACTCTTATAGCAGCTTACGAACACGCTATCTTGAGTCCATGACTGGCGGATGACAGCCAGCGCCTTAACACCTGCCCGTCCACCTTTCCGGAAGAGCGTTAACGCACAGTTGGCCGCTTCCTCGCTTTTTGTTGCTGGGCCGTTTTATAGTGCTGAAATAGCATTCGACGTACAGACGGTACCCCTCTATGGCCCTTTTTGAGCTACATAGCCGCAATTTAGCCCATGAGCAGGTGGCCCATACCCACGACTTCCATCAACTGATTCTGGCCACTTGTGGCGTGACAGAGCTTTCGATGGAAGGCCAGGGGGAGCGGGTTACCGCTCGTCGCGGGTGTTTGATTCCTTCGTCGCGCCATCACGAGTACCAGGGCGATGGCAGTAACCGCACCTTGGTTTTAGATATTCCCGTTGCGCATTTGGCGTCGCTTGAAAAGGGCAGTGAGATTGAGCGCCTGTTTGATAAGCCACGCTTTTTCAGCGTACCTCCCGCGCTAAACCAGCTGACCCACGCCCTGGCGAATCAGCTTGAGCAGTGCCCCGCGCTGCAGAATGAAATCGCGATTCTGTTGTTACGGGCGCTGACCATGTACCTGCATGATGCTTCTCCTACAGCGGTTGGGCAGTTGGGACAACACTGTATTAGCGAACGCCTGGATCTTGCTCGTTTGGATGTCTGGTTGGATCAGCATCTTGCCGATGAGATCCGTGTGGAGCAGTTAGCTGCTTTGTGTGCCTTGAGCCCTGGGCATTTTCACAGCTGCTTTCGCGAGCTGACCGGCGTAACGCCGCTGGCCTATGTGCAGCGCAGGCGCTTGGAGCATGCCCGCACCTTGGTTCGCCACAGCACGCTCAGCTTAGGGCATATCGCCATGCTGGTCGGCTTTCGCGATCAAGGCAGTTTTTCCCGCGCCTATCGGCGTTATTTTGAGCTTTCCCCTTCTTCAGATCGCTAGTCCCTCGTCTGACCGTTAGTGATAAGATTTTCCTGCCTGCATGACTTGCGGGCAAAACTACCTCAGCTTCGGGCAAGTAATTTGTCTGCTAGCGCTTTAGTCTTTGAGTAATCCATTTATATCAGCACCCTTTACATCAGCAGCACCGCTTTCAAGGAGCAACACCATGAGCGTTACCTATCAAGACAGCAATGCACGCATGAGCCAAGTGGCGATTCACAACGGCACCGTTTATCTCGCAGGCCAGGTTCCACCTGATGCCACAGCGGATATGCGCGGCCAAACCGAGCAGGTGCTGGCGCGTATCGATCAACTACTAGCCCAAGCGGGTACCTCGAAAGAGCACCTGATTTCAGCGCAAATCTGGGTCACCAGCATGGCGGAATTCGATCAAATGAACGCTGCCTGGGATGCCTGGGTCGTGCCCGGTCGCCCGCCGGTGCGTGCAGCGCTTGAAGCCCAGCTAGCCAAGCCTGAGTGGAAAGTGGAGATCATGGTGGTAGCCGCGCTGCCGGAGGCCTGATATGCGGGTTGTTTCTGCCGAAGAGGTCTCTCGCCACCTAACGTGGGATGGTTTGATCAAGCGGCTACACACAACGTTCGTGAACGGCGTGGAGTCACCTCCGCGCCATCACCACGCGATGCACCGGCCAGATGGCGAAGCCACCATGCTGCTCATGCCCGCCTGGGAAGCGGCGGGCTATATCGGCGTGAAAATGGTCAACGTGTTTCCGCAAAACGCCGACCACTGTATCCCGGCGATCTCTGGGCTCTATTTGCTCAGCGAAGGTAAGCACGGCCAGCCGTTGGCCTGTATTGATGGCAGCGAGTTAACCCGGCGCCGCACCGCGGCTGCTTCGGCGCTGGCCGCCCAAGCGCTGGCGAATGAGAACGCAGAAACGCTGCTAGTGGTGGGTACCGGTAAGTTGGCGCCCATGGTGATCGAGGCCCACGCCAGCGTGCGCCCCATCAAGCGCGTGCTGATCTGGGGGCGTAATCCCGGTAAAGCAGCCGCCATCGCCGATGAATACGCCGAACGCTTTGAGACCCACGTGGTGGAAGATCTGGCGGCTGCTGTGGCGGACGCGGATATCGTCAGTTGTGTGACGCTCTCTACCCAGCCGCTGATCAAGGGCGAGTGGCTGACGCCTGGCACTCACCTGGATTTGATCGGCGCATTTCGGCCACAGATGCGCGAAACCGATGCGCTGTGCCTGCGTCGCTCAGAGGTGTTTGTAGACACCTACGCCGGCGCCAAAGGCGAAGCGGGCGATGTTCTGCAAGCCATTGAAGAGGGCGAATTTCAGTTCGACCAGATTCAAGCGGAGCTTGCAGAGGTACTAGCAGGGACGAGATCGGGTCGCTCTGGGCCGGAGGCCATCACGCTATTCAAATCGGTAGGCGCTTCGCTGGAAGATCTGGCTGCTGCCATTGAAGTGTGGGAGTCATTGCCTGAATCTACTGCATCATAGCTTCGCTAAGGAATGCGTACCATGAAATGCTTTTACCATCCCGACCAAGCGTACCACGCGCCGCCGACCTTCCTGCTGCGCGGTCAGCCCGTGCCCTCGCCGGAGGGCCCGGTGCGCGCTGAATTGCTTACTCAAGGCTTGGCGCGTGCAGGGCTTACCTTGACCGCGCCTAGCAAGGCCGATTCGCCTACGCTGCGCAAGCGCCTGGAACAGATTCATACGCCGCGCTACCTCACGTTTTTGGACACTATTTACGCCCGCTGGCAGGCGCTGCCTAACGCGTCGGAGTTTGTGGCACCCAATATCCACCCCTGCGGCGGTGGCCACCACTACCCGCGCCACCCCATTGGGCAAGCGGGCTGGCACCTGCACGATATGGCCTGCCCGCTGAGTGCGACGAGCTTTCAAGGCGCGCTGGCCTCGGCGGCAACGGCGGAAGCGGCCGCAGAAGAAGTGCTTAATGGCGCCCCAACGGCCTACGCGCTGTGTCGCCCGCCGGGTCACCATGCTGGGCCGGAACGCGCCGGCGGTTTTTGCCTGCTGAACAATTCCGCACTGGCAGCCACCGTGCTGCGTGAGCGCTACGGTAAAGTTGCGATCATCGATGTGGATCTGCATCACGGCAACGGCACCCAGGATATTTTTTATTATCGTAGCGATGTGTGGACCGGCTCACTGCACGCTGATCCTAGCGACTTTTACCCATTTTTCTGGGGCGGTGCAGAGGAAGAGGGCAGCGATGAAGGCGTTGGAACCAATGTGAATCTGCCCCTGCCGGTGGGCGGTGATGGCGACGTTTATCTCGATGCCCTGGCGATCCTGATTGATCACCTGCAACGTTATGAGCCGGGTGCCGTGGTGGTGGCGCTGGGGTTGGATGCCCATAAGGATGATCCGTTGGCGGGTCTAAAGGTGGAAACCGAGGCGTTCATTGAAGTAGGTAAACGCCTGGCGGCGCTTTCGCTGCCCATGGTGATTGTCCAAGAAGGCGGTTACCCCACTGAACACCTAAGCGCCAACCTGACCGCCTTTATGCAGGGTTTTACGGCATGAGCAAAACTGGTTTCTACTGGCACGAGCGCTGCTTTTGGCACGACCAGGGTGCAATTGGGGTGTTCTCCGCACCGGGCGAATTCCTACAGCCCCAGGCCGCTTCGGAAAGCCCAGAAAGCAAACGACGTCTGAAAAACATTCTCGAAGTCAGCGGGCTGATCGATGAGCTTCACGTGGTGAAGCCAGCCGCCGCTTCACTTACTGACCTGCTGCGTTTTCACACGCCGCGTTACCTGGATGAGCTGCAGGCGGGAGATAAAGCGCGGGGTGGCAATGGTGGCGACTGCGCCCCTTACATGCCCGGCAGTTGGGCAGCCGCCACGCAGTCCGCAGGGCTTGCCGTCGCCGCAGTCGAAGCCGTGGCGTTGGGCGAGGTAAGCAATGCTTATGCCCTGTGTCGCCCACCGGGGCATCATGCCGAAGCCGATCAAGGCCGCGGGTTCTGCCTGCTGGGCAATATCCCCGTGGCGGTGATGCGCGCCCGGGCCTTGGGGCAGGCTAACCGCGTGGCGATACTCGATTGGGATGTTCACCACGGCAACGGTCAGCAGGCAGCGTTTTATAACGAGCCTGAGGTTTTTACCGTTTCGATGCATCAAGCGGCCAACTACCCGCTGGAAACCGGTGGCTTTGACGAGCAGGGCGAAGGCGCAGGCCTGGGTTCCAATCTCAACCTGCCGCTTCCACCGGGCTGCGGCCTGGGCGCCTACGCCTATGCCATGGAAAAACTGGTGTTGCCCGCGCTCGAGGCGTTCAAACCTGACCTGATCGTGGTGGCGTGCGGTTACGATGCCTGCGCCAAAGACCCATTAGGCAAGATGTTGCTCAACAGCCAAGCGTTCGCCACCATGACCGCCCAGCTAAAAGCCCTGGCCGAGCGCTGCTGCGAGGGCAAGCTGGTGTTCGTCCATGAAGGCGGTTATTCAGAAGGCTATGTGCCGCTCTGCGGCCACGCGGTGATCCAGACGCTGGCAGGTAGTCAGATTGCCGTGCCCGACCCGCAAAACGATGAAATTGCCGCTTGGGGCTATCAGGCCCTGCAACCGCACCAGCAGTCGTTGATAGACGACTGGTGCCAACAGTGGGAGCAACGCAAACAATGACACCGCTTTATGATCGCGATGGCTGGATTTGGCACGATGGCGAATGGCTGGAGTGGCGCGAGGCCAAGGTGCATGTCTTCACCCACACGCTGCACTACGGCATGGGCTGTTTTGAGGGCGTACGCGCTTACGCTGGCCCTTCGGGCACGCATCTATTTCGTGCTGCTGAACATACCCGTCGCTTGGCAGAAAGTGCTCATTCGCTGGATATGCCGCTGCCGTTTAGTGAAGCGGAGTTGATCAATGCCCAGCGCGAGTGCCTGACCAAAAACGACCTGAGCAATGCCTATCTGAAACCTACCGTGTTTTTTGGTGCAGAAGGTTTAGGACTTCGTGCCCAAGGATTAACCACTCACGTAATGGTCGCCGCCTGGGATCTAGGCCCCTACATTTCGTCCCAGGCCGCTACCCACGGCCTGCGCGCGCTGACGTCATCTTGGGCGCGCCACCACGTCAATATCAGCCTGTGTCGTGCGAAAACCAATGGCCACTACGTCAACTCGATACTGGCGCTGAATACCGCGATCAAGGCCGGGTTCGATGAAACCATCATGCTCGACCCAGAAGGCTATGTTGCCGAGGCCTCGGCGGCGAACGTCTTTTTGTTGCGGGATGGCGTGCTGCATACCCCCGAAGTGACCTCCTGCCTGCAAGGCATCACCCGGGATAGCGTGATTCAACTGGCGCAAAAGGTGTTGGGTATTGAAGTTCGCGAGCGGCGGATTACTCGTGATGAACTCTATACCGCCGATGAGGCATTTTTAACCGGCACCGCCGCCGAAATACTCCCGCTTCGCGAGCTGGATGGCCGCCACATTGGCGGGCGCGCTGGCGCACCACCCGTCAACGAGCCCATCAGCCCAGATAGCGTGACGGCTCAGCTGCAGGGTTTATATCGCCAGGCGGTACGCGGCGAGCTGGACGATTTCAGGCATTGGTTAACGCAGGCTTAAGCCTTAATCGCCTGTTCTAGCGCCGCCAACCTTCCCGGCTCCAGCGCTGCTTGTACCGCCGTAATACGTATCACATTGGCAAGCTCGGGATGTGTCAGACGGGTGACTAATACGCCTTCGTCGAGCAACTGCTTATGTACCTCGGCGGCGAGTTCGGCGCTGGGCAGGCGAATGCCGATGAAGTTGGTGGCGCTGGGGAGCACGTCGGCACCCAGTGCGCGAAAGTGCTCAGCCAGCTGCTCACGACGGGCTTTTACGTCGGAAACGTGTTGTTGCACTTCGTCAGGGTGATCGAGCACCACTTCCGCAGCGGCCAGAGTCAGTGACGAGACCGCGTAGTGAATACGCACCTTCATCATCATTGCCAGCACTTCAGGGTCGGCGATGGCATAGCCAATGCGCAGGCCCGCTAGACCGTGAGCCTTGGAGAGCGTGCGCAGGCGAATCACTCCCGGTATGGCTTTGGCAGCGAAATCGCTACCCGCGTCATCACGGAAATCCCCATAGGCTTCGTCTAACAATAGCCAGCAGGTGTCAGGCAGCGCCTCGCGCAGCTTGAGGATGGCGCTGTCGCTGTGCAAATGGCCGCTGGGGTTATCCGGGTTGGCCAGATACACCAGCCGCGCGTTCTCCTGATGTGCCGCTGCGATAAGTGCTTCCAGATCGGGGGCCAGCACACCGGGCGCCTCAAAATAGCTGGGCTCGATCAAACGGCAGCCCTGGCCTTTGGCAAAATAGCCCAAGGTGGGGTAGGTGCCGGCGGTGCTCACCACGGTGTCGCCCGGTTCGCAGGTGGTGCGCAGCGCCAGGGCGATTAAGCTATCGGCACCGGCATCCACCAGCATCGTTTCCAGCGCAATCCCCTGCTGCGCGCTCAGGCGTTGGCGCACCCCTAGCGCTTCGGAATCTCCGTAGCAGTAAACGTGTTCAGCCAGGGCATCGCCAAAGTGGTCGCGCAGGGCAAGGTGAGGCATGTCCAGACCTTCGTTTGAGCCCAGCCGATGGGGGATCTCTCGGCCAAGTCGACGCTCCAGCACCTTAATGCCCGGAAACGGATTAACAGGGCCTTCACTCAGTAAGTGGTTGGGATAAGGGGGCGTGCTTTGAGAAGGCATAACGATTCCTAAAAACGATTTTCAAATCAGTAGTAACGATTAACGTAGCGCGTTTATTTAACGCACTCTTATTTAAAGTACTTTACCGGGATTTAACAGATTAAGCGGATCGAGCGCCTGCTTGAGCGACAGCATCAGCGCGATTTCGGCGCTGGAGCGACAGGTGCTCAGCCATGGCCGCTTCTCCAGGCCAATGCCGTGCTCGGCGGAAACTGAACCGCCCAGTGCGGCCAGCGGTTGATAGACCATCGCTTCCACTTCACGGCGCACCTCTATTTCAGCGCTGCCCACGCTAACGGAAATATGCAGATTGCCATCGCCCAGGTGACCAAATACTACCAAGCGCGCCTCTTCCCAGCGCTGGTTTAGCTGCGCTTCCAGGGCATCGGTGTAGCGCTGCATATCGGCAATCGGCAGGCTGACATCGAAGGTAAGCACCGGTGCCATGCCCTTGACCAGCCCTTCGATATCCTCACGAATCGCCCAAAGCCCATCGCGCTGGGTCGTCGACTGCGCAATCACCGCATCGACAATCAGCTCGCTCTCTAATGCACTTTCTAATGCTTCGCTGAACTGCGTGGCATTGCGCTCTGCGTCGCTGCCCAGCGACTCGATAATTACATAAAACGGATGCTCGGTGGCAATCGGCGGAGTGTGGCGGTCCAGGGTTTCAGTGAGCAACCGGTAGTGATTTTGCCACATCACTTCAAACGCACCCAGGCTGCCGCCGAGCGCTTTGCCCATATGGCTGAGTAGCCCGGTTAACGCCTCAAACGAAGGGCAGGCTACCAGCGCCGTTTGCTCGCTGGGCGTCGGCGGCTGCAGGCGTAGCACCGCGCGGGTCACGATGCCCAGGGTGCCTTCGCTGCCGATGAATAGCTGCTTTAAATCAAAACCGGCGTTGTTTTTCAGCATGCGGTTCAGGGAACTGACCACCCGGCCATCGGCCATCACGGCCTCCAGGCCAAGTACCTGCTGGCGCATCATGCCGTAGCGAATTACCCGAACGCCACCGGCGTTGGTGGCGATATTGCCGCCAATCGTGCAACTGCCCCGAGCACCTAGATCCAGCGGGAACTGCAGGCCGACCTCTTTCGCGGCTTCCTGAACCCGTTGCAACGGTGCCCCGGCCTGCACGGTGAGGGTGCCGCCTACTTGATCGATCTCTTCGATGGCGGTCATGCGTTCCAGGGAAATCACCAGCTCATTCGGGCTCGCTTCTGCACCGTGAACCAGGCCGGTGAGGCCGCCGTGAGTCACTACCGGCTGTTGCACCTCATGGCAGGCACGCATCACCGCGGCGACTTGTTCGGTATCCGCCGGGCGAACAATCGCACCGGCCTGGCAGGGCGCGCCGGTCATCCAGTCCACGCGACGGCTATGCACATCGTCGCCGGTCAATACGTGGGCCGGGCCTACAATAGCGCGCAGCGCTTCCAGGGTTATCTGCATTGAGTATCCTTTTTTACCATTAATAATTTACGCAGTGGCCGCTACGGGGGCTTCGCGGCCGGGAATCGCCTTGAGCAGATCCTGGGTATACGCCTCTTTTGGGGCGAGGAAAATCTGCTCGGCGCTGCCTTGCTCAACGATGCGGCCGTGCTGCATCACCACGATGCGGTCACAGATATGCGCGGCGACGCGCAGGTCGTGGGTGATAAACAGCAGCGATAACGAAAGCCGCTGTTTAAGCTCCTCCAGCAGTTCCAACACCTGGGCCTGAATCGACACGTCCAAGGCTGATACGGCCTCATCCGCCACAATCAGTTCAGGGTTAAGCGCCAACGCTCGGGCAATGCCGATACGCTGGCGCTGGCCGCCAGAAAACTCGTGAGGAAAGCGTTCCACGGCGCTGGCGCCCAAACCGACCATATCGAGCAGCTCACCTGCCTGTTTAAGCGCCGCGGCTTTGGGCGTGCCGTTGGCAATCGGCCCCTGGGCAATCGCCATGCCTACTTTGGTGCGTGGGTTGAGCGATGCGTAGGGGTCTTGGAATATCATCTGCACCCGGTGGCGTTCCCGTCGCAGCGCATCGCCTTTGAGCTGGGAAAGGTTCACCCCATCGAGCAGCAACTCGCCGCTATCGGGGTGCTCCAAACGCACCACACAGCGCCCAAGCGTGGATTTGCCCGAACCTGACTCACCTACGATCCCCACCGTTTCACCCCGCGCCAAGGTGAGCGAGACATCCTCAAGGGCACGCACTTCGCGGGAAGGTTTAAGGAACCCGCCCCGGGAGCGAAAGACCTTATTGAGCTGCTTGATCTCCAGCAGCGGGGCGACCTGGCTGGTCTCCCGGTGGGGCGGCACCGCATTGCTGGGAATCGCGGCAATCAACGCTTGGGTATAGGCGTCTTGAGGTTTCTCAAGCACCGACTTGGCGTCACCCAGTTCAACGATCTTGCCATGACGCATCACACAAACGCGGTTGGCGATTTCGGCTACCACGCCAAAGTCGTGGGTGATAAACATCACCGACATGCCGCGCCGCTGTTGCAGATCGCGAATAAGCTCAAGGATCTGCGCTTGCGTGGTGACATCCAGCGCCGTGGTGGGCTCATCGGCAATCAGCAGAATGGGCTCCAGCGCCAGCGCCATGGCGATCATCACCCGCTGTCGCTGGCCGCCAGAGAGCTCAAACGGGTAGGCGCGAATGGCCTTCTCCGGCTGGGGAATGCCCACTTCGATCAACAACTCCAGCGCGCGGGCCTGGCGCTCTTTGGGAGTGAACTGACCGTGAGCTTCGAACACCTCGGCAATTTGCGCGCCTACCCGCATCAGGGGGTTAAGGGCGGTCATTGGCTCCTGGAAGATCATGCCAATTTTTAGCCCGCGCAGGGCGCGGTGCTGCTTTTCGGTCAGGGCGAGCAGGTCCTGCCCCTCGAAGAGTATCTCGCCATGGGTGGCGTTCACGCCCTTGGGCAGCAGCCCCATCACGGCGTTGGCGGCCATTGATTTACCGGAACCGGATTCGCCCACCACGCACATGATTTCGCCGCGCTTCACCTCGTAGCTCACGTCCTCCACCGCCAGGGCGCGATCCGCCCCTTTGGGCAGCGCAATGTTAAGATCGCGAATGCTGAGGACGGTGTCAGCCGATGGATTCTCTGTAATAGGCATATAAAGTCCTTAGCGCTCGCGTGATAGTTTGGGGTTCAGTGCGTCGTCTAACCCTTCACCCACTAGGTTTAACGCTAAAACGGTGAGCAGAATCGCCACGCCAGGGAAGAAACTCAGCCACCAAGCCTGACGAATCACCGTGCGCGCAGCGCCAATCATATAGCCCCAGGACATCACGTTAGGGTCGCCCAAACCGAGGAACGACAACGCCGACTCCAGCAAAATCGCGGTGGCCACCATGAGCGATGCCAGCACGATAATCGGCGACAGCGTATTGGGCAGAATCTGACGCAGAATAATCGTAGTGTTGGACTGGCCCACCAAGCGCGCGGCTTCCACGTATTCCCGGTTGCGCAGCGACATAAACTCGGCGCGCACCAAACGAGCCACCGGCGGCCAGCTGACAATCGCAATCGCCAGCACGATGGAGGTGATGCTGGGCTGCATAATCGCCACCAGCACGATCGCCAGCGCGAAGTTGGGAATGGTCTGGAAGAACTCGGTAAAGCGCATCAATATGTCGTCAATGATGCCGCCGTAGTAGCCTGCAATCGCTCCCAAGGGAACGCCAATCAGCAGCGCCACGCTGGTGGATACCAGCCCGATTAATAGCGATACCCAGGCGCCGTGCATTAAGCCTGAGGCCACGTTGCGACCCATGGTGTCGGTGCCCAGGGGAAAGCCATCTTGCGAGAGCGGCGGTAAAAAGGGTCGCTGCACCATGCGCCAGGGCGATTCAGGAAACAGCAGTGGGGCGAGTATCGCCATGGCGATAATCAGCAGCAGAATAATCAGCCCGACGAGGGCGCCACGGTTTTGCGCAAAGCGTGCGAAAAAGCTCATGCGGCCCCCTTCTTGATGCGTGGATCAGCCAGGCTGTAGACCAGATCAGTGATGATATTGAAGACAATGACCAAGGCCGCCGAGAAGAAGAAAATGCCCAGCAGCAGGTTGTAGTCACGCTGCTGTAGCGCTTCGAACATCAGCCGCCCGATGCCGGGCCAGGCAAACACGGTTTCGGTCAGGATTGCCCCGCCGACCATCTGCCCCGCCTGCAGGCCCGCTAACGTGATGATCGGCAGCAGGGCGTTACGCAACACATGGCGGCGCTGAATAATGCCTGGCTTCAAGCCCTTGGCGCGGGCGGTTTTGACGTAATCCTGCTGCGCGGCATCGAGCATCGACGTGCGCGTCATGCGGGTGTAAATCGCCATAAAGAACAGCGCCAGCGTGGTGGCGGGCAATACCAAGTGCTTGGCCACGTCGAGCACCAGCGCCAACCCCGTATGGCCCGCCCCCACGGTGTAAAGCCCGTAGGCGGGCAGCCAGCCTAAGTAGACGGAAAAGACCACCACCGACATCAGTGCGACCCAGAACAGCGGCGTGGCGTAGAACACCAGCGCCAGCGCCATGATCAGTGAGCCAGAGGGCTTCTTGACCCGCGCGGCGGCCATGGAGCCTGCCACAATGCCCAGTACCAGTGAGAGCACAAAGGCAGTGCCGGTGAGCAGTAGGGTGGCGGGCAGGCGATCCATAATCAGATCAAACACCGGCACGCCCAGTCGGTAGGAGTAGCCGAAATCGAGCATGGCGATACCCGACACGTAATGCCACAGCTGTACATACATCGGCTGGTCGAGCCCAAAGCGCTCGCGCAACTGATCGAGAAACTCCTGGTCGGCGGCACCCGCTTCGCCAGCCAGAATGGCGGCCGGGTCACCGGGGGCCAACTGAATCAGCAAGAAGTTAAAAATAACGATTAAAAACAGCACAATCACGGCCTTGAACAGCCGCATTAGGATTAGGCGCGCGTAAACCATAAGTAGTTTCCTGACTAATACCTTCAAGACATAGCTGGAAAACCCAGGTAGCTCGCGCTACCTGGGTGGCTTGGGTTTAGCGGTCTAGCCAGGCATCTTTAAAGCCGTCGTTAACACCTACGCCGGAGGTGACTAGGTTTTTCACATCACAGCGGTAAAGAGTCGGGAAGCCCAGCTCCATCAGCCAGCCAACGGGCACATCTTCGTGCAGGATTTCCTGAACTTCACGGTAAAGCGCTTCGCGCTCTTCGTCGGGGAAAGCCGTAGCGGCCTCGTTGAACAGCTCGTCGACACGCTCGTTTTCGTAGCCTTCGACGTTATTCCAGGGTGAGCCCTTGGCAATGTTGTCGGAAAGGTAGGTGCGTGAAATACCTAGTGCCGGGTCGCCATACTGGTAGAGGTAGGTAAAGGCGAGGTCGTAATCCCAATCGCCCAGGCGCTGGTTCCAGCCGCCCACATCGGTAGCTTGGGTTTCAACGTTAATGCCTACTTCACGCAGGTTCTGCTGCACGGCCTCGGCCCAGCGGGTCCAGGTTTCGCCGTAGGGCAGCGGCAGAATCGTGATCTCTTCACCGTCGTAGCCCATTTCATCCAGCAACTCGCGGGCGCGGTCTGGGTTGTAGTCGTAGGGTTCTAGGTCATCATTCTGGAAGCGCGCATTGGAGCCAAAGGCGGAGAGCGGCACATTGCCTAGACCGTTCCACAGCACATCTTTGGCGAACTCGCGATCCATGGCGTACATCACCGCCTGGCGGAAGCGTTTATCCGCGGTGGGGCCTTCGCGATTGTTCATCCACAGCATAGCAAAGGGGCTGAAGTATTCGTGGCCCTCTTCGGTCATGCAAACGTTATCCATCTCGGCCAGGCGGGGAATATCGAAGTTCTCGACGGTACCGCTGGGCAGCACATCGATGGTCTCGTTCTCGAAGGCTACCGCACGGGAGGCGCCATCGGGAATGATGTGCCAGTTCACGCCATCCAGGTAGGGCAACCCCTCTTCGTAATACTCTTCGTTCTTGACCAGTTCGATCACCGTGCCGCGCTCCCAATTGGAGAACTTGAACGGGCCAGTGCCGATGGGGTGGTCGTTGTGCTCGTTATTGCGGAAGTCGGTACCTGCGTAGAGGTGCTCAGGCACCATAGTAAAGGTACCCGCCTCGAAGGAGATCAGGAACGGGCCGAAAGGCTGCTTCAGGGTAAATACGACGGTGTGGTCGTCGGTGGCTTCGATGCTCTCTACATGCTGCAGCACGGCGCGGGCACTGGGGTTCAACTCACGGTGGAAGACATCGGCGGAGAACACCACGTCATCGGCGGTAAAGGCTTCGCCGTCATGCCAGGTAACGCCTTCACGCAGGTGGAAGGTGTAGGTGCGGCCATCGTCGCTGACCTCCCACGACTCCGCCAACTGCGGCATGGGTTCCAGGTCGGTGGAGTAGCGCAACAGGCCTTCGTAGATATTGCCCGAGACGGTACGTGTAGGGGCGTTCTGAACCATGCCCAGCACCAAGCCCGGCGGCTCCGGCTGGATAATGGTGTTAACCACACCGCCCTCTTTGGGGTCATCAGCCAGGGCGGCGGAGGTGAAAGCGAGTGCTGCAGCGGAAATAGCCAAAGCTAAAGGTTTTTTCATGTTTCCTGCTCCTCGGTTATTAGCACGTAATGGGTTTACGTAGTCGTTAGGCGAGCGAGGCGTGGCGTGTTAGGCCCAGTTGTGTGGGTTATTGGGGGCCTTTTTGAACCTTGCACTTTGAACTTAGCAGCATGCGGTAAAACTGTCGACAGTCGGCAATCGTTCGTCGACAAAAAGCTATTTTTCGTCATACTGAGAAAACGCGCCACACCCCACGAGTAAATTTTATGGCCTTATCAACGGCGGCTCCCAGGCCCTTTATCCAGCAGCAAAACCTCGTCGAACAGGTGGCTGACTATTTGACCCAAGCGATTATTCAGCAACACTTTTTACCCGGCGAACGGCTTTCCGAAGTACAGCTTTCCCGTGACTTGGGCGTTAGCCGCGCACCGGTTCGTGAGGCCGCGCGCTTGCTGGAAAGCCGTGGTTTATTGATCTCCAAACCTCGCCGCGGCTTCTTTGTCCGCGCGTTGAATGCCGTTGAACTCGAAGATGTGTTTGATTTGCGGCTATGCCTTGAGAGGCATGCGATTCATCGCTTGGCAGAGCGCTACACGCCGGAAGCCCAGCGCGCGCTCAAGCAGCAGGTAGAGGTGCTCTGTGAAGCGGCCGCCAGTAACGATGGCACTCGTCGAATTGAAGAGGATCTGCAGTTTCACCGCCTGATGCTGCACTACGCAGGCAACGAGCGGCTGCTGCGCGCCTTTGACGACCTCACTCATGAACTGCGCCTCTGCATCACGCTAATTACCAAAACCCATGAAGCCCCCGACACCATCGCCACTAGTCACTATAAATTGCTCGACGCGCTGGATAGCGGCAGCGCGGCCGCCTGTCGTGAGGCGATTGACTACCACATAGGCGTTGCCCGCAAATTTGTAGTGAAGGGTGTGGGCGAAACCGTAGATAGTTCTGATGAAGGATAGTTCTGATGAAGAGAGTGCCGATGAAGACCTTCTTTCACGATGATCAATTGCTTCATCAGCCGCAAACCTACTTCTCTCGCGGGAAAATGCGCACCCCCCAGGAAGTGCCGGAGCGCGCGACTCAACTGCTGGCGGCGGCCAATCAGCTAGGGTTTGATATCCAAGCACCCGTGGATCATGGGGTAGCGCCAATAAGGGCGGTGCATTCGTTGCCCTATCTGCGCTTTCTCGAAAGTGCCCATCGTCGCTGGCATGCCCTTGACGAAGACTGGGGAGAAGAAGTGATCTCCAACATCTTCGTGCGTTCGCCCAACGCTCTGCGCGGCATCTTAGCGGAAGCCGGACGCTACCTGGCTGATGGCAGCGCGCCAGTAGGGCAGCACACCTGGCAGTCGGCTTACTGGTCCGCGCAAAGCGCGGTCGCCGGTGCGGAGGCTCTGATAGCCGGTGATCGATTCGCCTATGCGCTATCGCGCCCGCCGGGCCACCACGCGGGCATCGATTCCGCCGGTGGCTTCTGCTTTCTCAATAACGCCGCCATAGCCGCAGAGCACCTCACTTCGCGCTACCCGCGCATCGTCGTGCTCGATCCCGACATGCACCACGGCCAGGGCATTCAAGAAATTTTCTACCAGCGCGATGATGTGCTGTATATCTCGATCCACGGCGATACCACCAACTTCTACCCGGCGGTCACCGGCTTCGAAGATGAGCGCGGGCAGGGGGCCGGGCTGGGCTATAACCTCAACCTGCCAATGCCTCATGGCTCAGAGGCGTCGGTGTTCTTTGACCGCCTAGAAGAAGCCTGCCAGGCCATCCGCCTGTTCGAACCGGACGCCATCGTGCTGGCGCTTGGGTTCGATATCTACGAGCTTGACCCCCAAGCCAAGGTCGCCGTTTCCACCGCGGGTTTTGCGGAACTTGGCCGCAGGGTAGCGGGCCTGAACGTACCCACGCTGGTGGTGCAGGAAGGCGGTTACTATCTGGAAGGACTGGAAGCCAACGCGGTGAGTTTCTTCGAGGGGCTGCTGAGCAGAGTAGAAAGAACTAATGATTGAGCCATTATCCTTGACTCATTTCTGCAATCATATTCAGCAGTTTCAGCGAAGGGGCACTGAGGCCAGCTAAAGCTTATGCCCCTTTATGTGACAGAAGTCGCAAGTATTAACATAAGGCATTTAGGATTTAGGCATTGAGATGCTTTGAGTTTTTTGTGCCTAAATCTTTACAGGCTCGTGTCCATCTGCAATTAGCTTCCTAAACTGCTTCCGTCAAGCATTCAGCTGATATAAGATTCATTATTAAGCTATTTTATATTAGCTAAGTCATCCCACTCTGCGGGTAACTGATATCAGTTTAATCACGACAAAGTCATGCTCAAAGATTTCGAATCTAGTGGGGCGAGGTCACCCCTTGAATGAGCAATACTACTATTTAAGCGATTAAGTGGGCATGTCTTGTTATAGATAAGTCTTTATAGCGATAAATAAAATAATAATTTATAGGTCATGTAGTAAATTAAGGTAATGTATTAAATGTATTTTGCAATTTTTTAAATAAAAATTTAATTTAATTTTTGGAGTGAAATGCTCACTATGAATCTTAAGCAAATACGCTATTTTATTGCCATTTCAGAGCTGCAAAGTTTATCAAAAGCATCTGCAAAACTTAATATAGCTCAGCCTGCTCTTAGTTCGCAGCTTAAAAATTTAGAAGAGGAACTAGGTGTTAAGCTGTTAGATAGGCATTCCAGAGGTGTTTCGCCCAATGATTTGGGCTTAATGGTGTTGCATCACTTTAAAAATATTGTACGTGAGGTAGATCGTACAGAATCACTAATTTTCGATTATACGATGAATCCCGTTGGGGATGTGCATATTGGTGTAACTACCACGGCGGCAAGGGCGGTCGTTTCCACACTCGTCAGTCGGGCCAAGAAACGTCTTCCTAAAATTAATTTGCATTTGCTCGAAGCAATGAGTGGTACGTTAAACGAGCAGCTTCGTAAGGGAAACCTAGACATTGCCATTCTGTATAATTTTGACAGTTATGAAGCTGACCATAATTTGATTGATAACGCCGTTGCCTACGAAAACCTTTTTCTGTTGACTAATAACCGTGATGATTATAATCGTTTAGGTACCATAAAGTTTTCTAAAATAAAGGATTTTCCTTTGGCGTTGCCCAGTCACCCGCATACGTTGAACGTGTTATTGAGTGAAATGAGTCTTCGCCAAGGGGTTAAGCTAAACATGGCTGCAGAGGTTAATTCCTTTACGGGCATGGTAGAGCTAGCGAAGGCCGGATTTTATACAATTGCGCCTATTGTAAGTGTGAAACCCGAAATAGAAAGAGGCGAGCTTTTCGCTATTCCTATTACTCAGCCGGTGTTACAGTGGACAGTCCATATAGTAGCGGGCCGTGAAGGTGTCAGTTCCCGGGCGGTAAGGGCCGTACATAAATTAATTACAGAAGTAATGAAGGATCTAATTGAAAGTGGTGAATGGGAAGCTACGCTTATCTAATAAAATATGTGATTTGAGCATTTATATAACGATTTATATTTTTCTTTTCGTTGATGAATTTAACCGCTACCAAGTAGCGGCTATCTTTAATGATATGGCTTATTTGCTAGCTATGTTTCATGCTGTTTTTTAGATTGTTTTTAAATTGTTCTATAATCTCAATTATAAGCTGCTCGGGGTGAGGTGCTGCCAAGGTTGGGCTTTTTCAAAATTAGCGGCAACATTAAAGAGGGTATGCTCTTCGTTATGTTTGGCGATGATTTGCATACCCACAGGTAAACCTGCTTGTGTAAATCCAACAGGGATTGATACGGCAGGTTGTCCGGTTAAATTAAACGGGTAGGTATAATAAACCCAGGAAACAATACTGCGATGGCTGAGTGAGGGCGGCTGATTAAGCCCTACATCGAATGCCTCAGTTGGAACCGTCGGAGTAATTAACAGGTCGTAGTCTTCAAAAAAACTACGCATTTGTTCACGAAAAGCATAGCGTTGAAATACGCTTTTATAGTAATCGCCCATTGATTGTGATACAGCTTGTTCTAGCACATCTGCTACTGCGGGGTCGATTTCATCTCGCCGCGTGGCAAGGGCATCAGAAAGCTTTGTCCCCACGCCTGCGTAAAATTCCGCTACCCACATATCAATGGGGTCATGAGACATCACGCGTTCCACGGTTTCTACCATGCACCCCATGCTGGCTAACGTACTTACCGCTTTTTGACAAAGATCGACAATTTCGGCTGAAGGCGAGGCATACCCCAGGGTTGGGCTCCAGGCTATACGTAGTGGCCTAAGAGGCTTTTTACAAGCGCCTATATAGTCAGGAATAGGGCCTGCCACTGAATACGGATCACGTGTATCGTAACCTGAAATCACCGACATCATTATGGCAGCATCAGTGACAGTCCGGCTAAGTGGACCAACATGTGCAAGCGTGGGTGTTGCCGACACGGGAAAGACAGGTACTCTGCCAAATTGGCCTTTAACGCCAAACAGCCCCGAAAGGGCAGCGGGAATGCGGATTGAGCCTCCGCCGTCGGTACCAATCGCCACTGGTGAAACCCCAGAAGCAACTAGTGCGGCGGCACCACAGCTTGAACCGCCAGGGGTTTTATTAACGTTCCATGGATTGCGGGTAATTCCTGTTAGGGGGCTATCGCCGACAGCTTTACAGCCAAATTCACTGGTGGTCGTTTTACCAAGTATGATGCCTCCGGCCTGTTTGATTCGCTTAACCGCTGGTGCATCAATGGCTACAATGTTCTCCTTCATAAGGATTGAGCCAAACTGTGTAGGGTAGGCGCTGGTGGCAATTAGGTCTTTTATGGAAATAGGTATACCGGAAAGTACACCGCTGTTTAAGCCATTTGCTTCTACATTTTGTTGCGCTATACGCGCATCGTTCATGACTTTTTCGCCATCGAAACTTGAGAAAAAATTGTAAGTAGGGTTGAGTTGATTAATATTATTAATAGTGGCTTCTGCGAGTTCTATGGGTGATGTATCTCCACGAGACAGCGATTTAATCATGTCTTCGAGAGTAGTGAATCTAAACTCGTTGGTTGTCAGTGGTTTGTCGCTCATTGAGACCTCACTAGATATTCCCAGCCAAAGTTAGCCGCTGCATCAGAGTGCAGCGGCGTTGTTACATTATTCTTCTACTATAGCGAAGGCACGGACGGGCGAGCCTGAACCACCTTTAAACTTGATAGGTACGCCCTGAAATTGGAACTCACCTTTGCCTATTAATTGATCTAAGTTAACCAGCCATTCGTAGTGAGTAACCCCAAGGTCTCGGCAGGCACGGTGCTGAGCAAAAATATTGTCAGTGGGTTTATCTGTACTTGGCCCTTCTACACCGTGTAGCTTTGAGTTTCTTGCGGCTAACCATTCGGTGGCGTCGACTGTTAAACCTGGGTTTTTCCAGCATACTTCAATATTAGGGTAGTGCCTTTCTGTTAAGCCGGTACATAATAAAACGATATGGCCATCAACGGTGACGCCTGCTGCTTTTTCTGCTTTTTCCATTTCAGCGGCATCAATATCACCTAAATCAGGTATATGTCGCATATCAAAGCAGACCGCTTTACCCATAAACATTTCTAGCGGCATTTCATCTATGGAAGCGCCATTGGGATTTACATGTAAAAAAGCATCAACGTGTGTACCTACATGATCCAGCATACCAATATAATTAGTCTGAAAGGTCATCGGGTCTTCAGGTACGCCAAGGTTAAGTGCCTTGGTGCTTTCATGGTCAAGATGCTTTAAATAAATAGGGCTTTGAAAAAGCTTGTGTGAAGGCATGTTATCTTCAATATGCATTGACAAATCGATGATTTTTTTAGTCATCTTTATTCTCCATCAGTTATCTATTGTGTTGATATTAACTACGCTATTTTCATAGCATCTTGGCGGGTAACCAACTTGCTATTGTGGGAAATATAGCGACGATTAACACGAGTGAGAGCAACATAATCCAATATGGGATCGCACCCGTGAAAATTTTGGCTAGTGTTGCTTCAGGGTCAGTAACAGCGCCTTTAACAGTGTATACACACATGCCAAAGGGTGGGGTTAATAGACCTGCTTCGATAGCGAGTATGCCAATAATGGCAAAAGCTAAGGGATCAATACCAGCTGAAAGGGCTATGGGTGAAAAAATAGGTACTGTTAGTAATATTATGGATACGCTATCTAAGAACATTCCAAGAAGAAGCCATATAACGACCATAATAGCTAATACGAGATATGGGCTTTCGCTAATGCCAAAGAAAAGTTGTCCAATTACGTCAATAATGCCGCCGTTGGCTAATAACCGTGAATACATTTGAGCAGTTATAAGTAGAAAAAGCAGAGGAGCGGATACACGACCAGTATTGAGTACTGCGGCTGCAAAGTCTTTTAATGACATTCTTTTGACTAAGCCGACAATAATCGCTAGGAGTACACCTACTCCTGCTGCTTCCGTAGGCGTGAAGAACCCACTCCAAATACCTCCCAATACTAAAATAATGAGAATAATAAGGCCTGAGGCACCAGTAATTTCATGTCTGGTTATGGGGTTCTTTACCTGTGCAGCGCTGCCCTTTTCACTATCGCCAAATTTTTCAGGTTTGAGGTAGGCATAGATAAGCAGGAAGAGAAAAAACATACAGGCAAGCATTAAACCTGGGACTACGCCTGCAACAAAAAGTCTGCCAATAGACTCTCCTGCGATAACACCCCATACAATTAATAAAATACTGGGAGGGATCAGCATACCTAATGCTGCGCTACCGGCGATCGACCCTAACCCGGATTTCTCACAGGGTATAAAAGAAAGCGGCTGAAAGTGCTATGATTTCAAGAACCTAACCAATCCATCAAGCACCAACAGCCGCTTCCAAAATGGTACCTGAAAAGCTGACC
>NZ_JABWCV010000050.1 GCF_013371085.1 Vreelandella maris
GAGCGTGAGTGTGGTAGCGGAGGCGGCAATATCGCAATTAACGCACCTATTCGCCCATTTGCCAGCGTTATCGAGCACGATGCCTAATATTTCAGAAAAGTCGTGAGCCTCAATAGGCACTTGGTCTTTCTCGCCTGCCGAGTGGGCGAGGTTGAAGATACGCTCAGGGTAAAGGCTGCGGAACATCTCGATGAGCCGTGAACTATCACGCGTGACGTTGGCCATTCGCCCCGCGTTAGGGCCTGCAATACGTGAGCGACGCAGCTCCGCATCCAGCTGGGCGTTAATATCCTCAATACGGCTGAGCAGTTTATGGCGTCGGGTTTCATCAATGGGCCGATTGCCACGCAGTACTTGGGTAACGGCTGCCAGCGGGGTTTTTAATGCATGTGATAGGTTCGCGACCGACTCTCTGGAGCGCTTCAAGCGAAGGTCAATGTCATCCATAAACCAGTTCAACTGGTCGACTAATTCATCTAGCTCAGAAGGGGCTATTAATGACAAGCGATCACGTTTGCCCGCTCGCAATGCTTCAAGCTGTTGACGCAGTTGCCAGAGTGGCTTGAGTCCACGATTAACCGCTAACATGTTGAGTATGATGAGCATTCCTAACAGCGCGCTGGCAATCCCACCGACCCACCAGTGCAATGTTGCAAGCCCTGCTTCTACTTGAGAGAAGTCCTCACCCACCAGCAGCACACCCTGCGTGCCCTGCCATTCAAAATGGCGACGATAGACGAGCATGTGTTGCTCGCCGCGATTCACGTCTATTAGAGCATCACCGCTTTCATCTAGCAGCGAAGCCAGCTGTTGCTGCCATTGTGGGTCGGAAGCGCTGACCGAGCCGTTGAAGCGGAGTACGTAGAGATGATGAAAGACTTGATAGCCTTGGCTAACCGAGTCAAGCGCGGCAGGCACGGCGGCTTCACCTTGCTCAAGCTGCGTGACGGCATGGTCGGCTTCGCGCTGAAGACGCTCACCCAAAAAATCCCGAGCAAGATTCTGTAGCAGTATGCCATGCAGTAGCCAGGTCGTCACCACTACGAATAGTGCCACGCCTCCTAGCCCGGATTTCTCATAGGTCCCCAGCAAGTCTCGCAGACTGTGCGGGTTACCGCCATTACCGCTCATTGGCGGCCGTGACTGATCAATAATCGATCAATTTCTGTTGTCCGGACACACGGCCCCCTTTCCCCCATTGAGTCGGGCCGGGGGAGCCCAGGCTTCTATTCCGGAACCAGTTGACGCACCAGGTCAGAGAGTTCGTCTTTGTAAGGATAGGCATCGCTCATCAACACCCGTATGCGTCGAGTGTTGCGAATGATGACCGCGCCCACCTTGATCAGCTTCAGCCGCAGGTTACTGGCGCTCATTCTCTCGAAGGGGGTCTTCTTCAAGTGGGCCCGTAATCGCTCGAACAACGTGTAGGCAAAGCCCGATAAGAGCAACCGCCACTGATTGGTCCACCACCGCGTGCTGGAGGTGCGATCTGCGAACAGACACAACTGCTGATCCTTGATCCGGTTTTCCATGTCACCCCGGGCACAGTATTGCTCGTAGTAGAGTTTAACGCCGTCGTCGTAACGGGAGCTGAGAATGAACCTGGGGTTGGCACCCAGTTCGCCCTCCTCCAGACGCGCGATCACCCAGCGGGGGTGTTTCCAGGTGTGGGCCTGGTACTGGAATCGATAGGTGGCGCAGACTTTTTCACCCAGTTCGTTGTGAGCCTTGCGAACCAGCATCGAGGGTACGTCTACCTCCTTGAGCAGCCGGCTGTTCTTGCTGAGGCCCACCAGATAGTCCACGTTGTTCCGGTCGCACCAGCTCAGCAATCGGGGACGGTAAAAGCCGCTGTCACCCCGGAACACGATGCGGGTATTCGTCCAGTACTGCCGGATGAATTTCACCAGCAGGGCCAGAATGGCCCAGCTGTGGCGGCTGTCGCTTCGGTTGCTGGTGCGCAGGTAGTTCACCAGCAGATGGCGACCGCAGAACACGTACAGTGGGAAGTAACAATGGTGATTGTAGTAGGCGTTAAAGAACTTGCCGGGCTGGTCGCCATGCACCGGAACGTCGGTGCCATCAAAATCCAGCACAATTTCCTTGGGTGGAGTCTCGTGCTGTTCAATGAAGTGATGCCACAGCAGTTCGTGGGCCTTGACCACGGCCTGCCGGTCTACGCGCTGCTCCATTCGGCACAGTGTTGATTTGCCCGCCAGAATGGCCTCTTCGCCAGTCGCGGTCTGAAGTGCCTGGTCAGCGCGTAACGTTTCGTGATCGTTCAGATCTTCGTATCCGGCGGCTACGCCAAAGACCCGTTGCCGGATCATGGTTTGAAGCTTGTGGCGAACCAGTACCGGATTACGGGCATCGTCCAGCACCGTAGCCAGGCGCTGAGTGAGCTGGTGTTGGTTGTCGACTTCGCGAAGCAAAAGCAGGCCGGCATCGGAGGTGATATGACCACCGGAGAAATCGGCTTCAATTTGACGGCGAGACAGTGGCGAGAAGGTCAGTTTTTCAGGTACCATTTTGGATAGCGGCTGTTGGTGCTTGGTGAACGGTGTAAGGTCCTGAAACTATAGCACTTTCAGCCGCTTTCTTTTATCCCCTCATGAGAAATCCGGGCTAATGCCTTCCAAATTCAAGTTCATTTCAACCTTTTCACTTACTATCTCCACCTCTACCTACTTTGTCATGGGCGTCTCGCCCCCATGAATTGTGGCTAACAACCCCTTCGGGAGAAAGTCGATGAAGGCAAGCAAGCACTCGCCCAGGGCGTTGCTGTGTTCAGTACTATTGTCTATTCCTCTGTTCGGTCAAGCGGAGACTGTGAATTGGACAAATTGGCTCACTGGCCAGATAAGCAAGCATCCGGATGTCATGGCGGCGACAGAGCAGGCGGCAGCCCGGGATGCGGATGCTGAGGCAAGCGAACAACCGCTGTATAACCCGGAGCTGTCTGTTGGAGCAGACAGAACGGGCAGTGAAAACAACTTTGAGGCAGGGCTGTCACAAACGATCGATTGGTCTGATCAACAGGGTGCGCTAAAGGACAAGGCAAAGCTGATCAGGCTTTCCGCTGAAGCTGATTTGAACGAGGCGGTTTTGGCACAAACGTCCGAGTCGCTGTTTGCGCTTGTCGAGTGGCGCGCGGCGACGCGTGCCGAAGAAATTGCGGAATCCCAGCAACACCGTCTGGATGCCTTGCTGGAGCAGGTTGAGCAACGCCAGCAGGCAGGTGATCTGGGGCGTGCCGATGCAGAGCTTCTGTTTCTAAATCTATCCCGTCAGTTGAGCGAAGTCGCCCAGGCAAAGGCCGCAGTTGATCGGGCAGAAACTCAGGTTCAAGAACGTCTGCCGGACTGGAGGCCTCAGGATGGGGGGATCCCCGGGCACATTTGGCCGGCTCTTGCTTCCAGGGTCGATAACGACAATTTGCTGGATCATCCGTCAATTGCTGCTGCCCGCGCGAGGTGGCAGGTGCTGCGGAGCGAAGCCGAGGTGGTCAGTCGCAGAGCGGCGGCATCTCCCACGGTCGGGCTGAGCGGAGGGCGTGATGGCGGTGAGAACCTGGTTGGCCTGACGTTCTCGATCCCTCTGAATGTCCGTAATAACTACCGTGCCGAAATCCAGGCTGCCAACCGACGATCATTAGAGGCCGAGGCTCGGTTTCAGGCACTTTATCGGAAGCAGCAGTATGGTCTGGCGGGCGCCCGAGCTGCCTGGAAGCGATACGACACCCAACTCAGCCGATGGACAGAACTCTCCCAGGGGCGTGTACAGCGAAGTGCTGATTTGCTTGAGAGGCAGTGGCAGGTCGGCGACCTCTCCACCTCTGAGTATCTCCAGGCGCTGGGCCAGCGCGCGGAGAGTCTGAAAACCGGTATTGAACTGGAAAAGCAGGCGCAGCTGGGTCTGATTGAGCTATTGAGTCAGTCTGGCGAACTGATCACCCCCTTCCAACAATAGTCTGGAAACTGGATATTCATTATGAAAAAAGCTCTGATTTCAGTATTCGCATTGACGTTGCTTACAGCCCCACTTTCTTTTGTACAGGCAGAGGAAGATGCTCATCAGGAAGCCGGTCATGATCATGCTGCCAGTGGCGACGATCATCAGGAAGTCACCGGTGAGGAGGGCGAGCATAAGGAAGATCATGGTGAAGAAGGTGAGCATGAAGAGGAAGGTGAGCATGAGGAGGAAGGTGATCATGAAGAGGAAGGGGGGCACGGCCACGAAGACGAGAACGGTGGCCATGAAGAAGCGGCCACCGCAAGCATCAATGCCAAACAGAAAGAGCTCGCCGGCATTGAAGTAGCAACCCTCGAAAGCAAGCACGTTGACTATGAAATCTACGCTCCCGGTGAGCTGCTGACCAACGGCTATACCAGCTATCACGTGTCCCCCCGGGTTGCCTCAGTGGTGCTGCGGCGTCACGTGGAACTGGGTGAGCACGTAACCAAGGGCCAGCCGCTGGTAACCCTGTTCAGTGAGACGGTGGCACAGGCGCAGGCGGATTACAGGAAAGCTTTTCCTGAATGGAAGCGAATCAGCGGGCTGGGTCGTTCCGTGGTTGGCGATCAGCGGTTCAATACAGCGAAAGCCAACATTGAAGCAGCAAGGGCGACTCTGCTTGCTTACGGGCTGAACGATGATGACATTGGTGCGTTGAAGGCCAGCGGGGTGGATAGTCTCGGTGAATACATGCTCAGGGCTCGCGTGGATGGTGCAGTACTGACCGATGAGTTTGAGCAAGGACAAAGAGTTGAGGCTGGCCAGCCGCTGGTGACTCTTGCTGATGAGAGTGAGCTTTGGGTAGAAGCCCATCTGCCAGCAAGCTCCGACATTGTTCTAGAGAAGGGCGCGGAAGCCGAAGTCAGGGCAGCGGGTCGTGTGGGCGTGGCAACGGTGTCCCAGGAAGCCCACACCATTGATCCTGTGACCCGCACGCGGATTGTCAGGCTGGAGCTGGACAATCCTGAAGATCGTTTTCATCCAGGAATGTTCGCAGATGTGTATTTTCGTTTTAAGACCAGCGAGCCGGTGCTTGCCGTGCCGGAGACTGCATTGATGCGTGGCGCGGACGGCGACTGGACGGTCTATGTGGAAGAGGCCGAAGGCGAGTATGAACCCGTGGAAGTGGAACTGGGCCGCTCAATTGGCGGGCTCCGTGAGGTTTCCGGCCTGGCTGCGGGCCAACGAGTCGTTTTGCGGGGCGCATTTTTTGTGGCCTCTGAGATTGCCAAAGGCGGCTTTGATCCGCACAACCACTGATTCCGGGAGCCATTATGTTCAACCGAGTTGTCGACTGGGCGGTTCAGAACCGCCTGTTGGTTCTTATTGCGCTTGCAGTGCTTATCGCCACGGCCGCGTTTCAGATACCAAAACTGAATCTTGATGCTTTCCCCGACGTTACAAACGTCCAGGTCGCTGTTAATACAGAGGCGCCCGGACTTGCGGCTGAGGAAGTCGAGCAGCTGATCACCTATCCCATTGAAGCGGTGATGTATGCGTTGCCGGATGTTGAGGAGGTTCGGTCCATCTCCAAAACCGGGTTGTCTGGTGTCACTGTGGTCTTTAAAGAGGGCACGGATATCTATTTCGCGCGCCAACTGGTTTTCGAGCGGTTGCAGGCCGCGCGGGAGCTGATTCCGGACGGGGTCGGGGTGCCTGAAATGGGGCCGAATACGTCCGGTCTTGGCCAGGTCTACCAGTACTTGCTGATAGCGGACCCGGATTCGGGGTACGACGCAATGGAATTGCGCAGCTTGCACGACTGGCTGGTCAAACTGTTGCTGATACCGGCTGAAGGGGTTACGGAAATCCTGTCGTTTGGCGGAGAGGTCCGCCAGTACCAGGTTAACCTGAACCCGGCGCGAATGCTGTCCTATGACTTATCACAGAACGATGTCATGGAAGCCCTGGAGAACAACAACTCCAATGTTGGGGGCTGGTATATGGGCCGCGGGCAGGAGCAGTTGGTTATTCGCGGTATGGGCTGGCTGGGTAATGGCGAGCAGGGGCTCGAGCAGATCCGTCAGGTGCCCGTTAAAACCAGTGATGGCATTACAGTGACAGTGAACGATGTCGCCGAGGTAGCGCTGGGCACTGAAATTCGCCAGGGTGCGGTAACCATGACCCGGAAGGATGAAGCCGGTCAGGTTGAACAACTGGGTGAAGTGGTTTCTGGCATTGTACTCAAACGAATGGGGGCCAACACAAAAGCCACCATCGACGGCATCGAGGCCCGCATTGATCGCATAAATCAGGCGCTTCCGAGTGGGGTTCGTTTTGAGCCCTATTACAACCAGGCGGATCTGGTGACCAAGGCCGTAGAGACGGTGACCAATGCGCTTCTGTTGGCTTTTGTGTTTATTGCGATCGTGCTTGCCCTGTTCCTGATGAATCTGCGGGCAACAACGCTGGTGCTGCTTTCAATACCGATTTCCATCGGGATTGCCCTGATGATCATGGCCTGGTTCGGTCTCTCGGCCAACCTGATGTCTCTGGGCGGCATTGCTGTGGCAATTGGCATGCTGGTGGACGGCTCTGTTGTTATGGTCGAGAACATGTTCAAACATCTGACGCATCCGGATGCTGAGCATGACGCCCGTCGGGATGAATTGGTGAAAAACGACCCTGACCCATTGGACGCGTCACACGATGACCATGGCATTGCGCTTCGACTGCAGGAGGCAGGCCGGGAAGTGGCGCGACCAATTTTTTTCGCGACGGCGATTATCCTGGTCGTTTTCATGCCTTTATTCAGCTTTGAAGGTGTGGAAGCCAAGCTTTTCCAGCCAATGGCGATCAGCATCATGCTGGCCATTGTGTCCGCTGTGATCGTCGCTCTGGTGGTTGTACCCGCGCTGGCGTCATACATGTTCCGTAAGGGTATCCGGGAGCGGGAAAGCTTCATTCTAAAACCCCTGGAAAAGCTCTATCGCATGGGGCTTGCCTGGTCACTGAAGCATAGCCGCGTGGTTGTTGGCGCGGCGGCTGTTCTTGTTGTGCTGGCGGCGCTGGTTGTGCCACGACTCGGCACGGAGTTCGTGCCTGAACTGGAAGAGGGCACGATTAACCTCCGGGTGACCCTGGCCCCTTCATCAAGCCTTGATACGGCGCTTGAAGTGGCGCCAAAACTGGAAGCCATGCTGATGGAATTTCCAGAAGTGACCTACGCGCTGTCCCGGGCGGGGCGGGCGGAAATAGGCGGCGATCCGGAGCCCGTCAACAACATCGAAATCTACATTGGCCTCAAGCCAACAGCCGAGTGGACCAGCGCCAGTAATCGCTATGAATTGCAGGCCCTGTTTGAGGCGAAGCTCGAACAGCACCCGGGGCTACTGTTTAACTTTTCTCAGCCTATTGCAACTCGGGTTGACGAATTGTTGTCTGGTGTCCGCGCGCAGTTGGCCATCAAACTCTTTGGCCCGGATCTCAAGGTGCTGGCCGAGAAAGGCCAACAGATCGAAGCGGCGGTCCGAACTGTTCAGGGGACCCGGGACGTGGCCATGGAGCAGATTGCCGGTGAAGCGCAGTTGGTGGTTCAGCCAGACCGTCAGGCACTTTCCCGGTACGGACTCGCCGTGTCTGATGTGATGAGTGTCGTCCGGGACGGACTGGGTGGTGCCGCCGCGGGCCAGATCATCAACGGAAATGAGCGGTACGATATCTATGTGCGCCTGGCCAAACGTTTCCGGGAAGACCGGGATGCCATTGCTGATCTCAGGTTGCAGGCGCCTTCCGGAGCCTGGGTGAGACTCGGTGATGTGGCCGATGTGTCTATTGAGTCCGGCCCGCCCCAGGTGCGCCGCGACGACGTTCAGCGCCGTGTGGTCATTCAGTCCAATGTGCAGGGTCGTGACATGGGCAGTGTGGTTGCCGATATTCAGGATACCATCGCGTCAGAAGTGAACCTTCCCCCCGGCTATTCGGTGGATATTGGTGGTCAGTTCGAAAACCAGCAGCGAGCTCAGAAACGATTGACCATTGTGGTACCTGTATCTCTGGGGCTGATTGCGCTGTTGCTCTACTTCGCTTTCAGTTCGGTTGGTCAAGCGCTGTTGATTCTGGTCAACGTGCCGCTTGCCGTAATTGGTGGTGTCTTTTCGCTCTGGGTCTCCGGCCAGTATCTTTCAGTGCCCAGTTCCGTTGGATTTATCACACTGT
Source organism: Vreelandella maris (assembly GCF_013371085.1). GTDB lineage: Bacteria > Pseudomonadota > Gammaproteobacteria > Pseudomonadales > Halomonadaceae > Vreelandella > Vreelandella maris. The sequence continues at coordinate 8,173 of NZ_JABWCV010000050.1, forward strand.
TTGGTGTGGCGGTGCTTAACGGGGTCGTTATGGTCGAAAGCATCAATCAGCGAATACAGGATGGGTTGAGCATGGATGCCGCGGTGTTTGAAGGTGCCGTCTCCCGTTTACGTCCTGTCTTGATGACAGCAATAACCTCGGCGCTCGGCTTGATACCGATGCTGTTGTCGACGGGCGTGGGAGCGGAAATCCAGAAGCCACTGGCCAGCGTGATTGTTGGTGGTCTCGTGACTGCAACTTTCCTGACACTCTTTGTTTTGCCGGTTCTGTTCGGTCGCTTTTCAAGAGCCAAGGTGAGTGATATCCAACGGTAAAAAATGGGAGAAGCCGCGCTGCGTCATCGACGGTTGCCTTTCTGGAGGTTTTCTAATCCGGAAGTGGCAGTAGAATGACAATGCTGGCTCCTCCGTTTTTTGAGGTACCCATGTTCATCTGTCCGAGGTTGTCTTCGACAATCTCGGACACGATGGACAATCCGAGCCCGAAACCGGCGACCGTTTCATCCAGCCTGGTACCCCTGTTCATGACAGTGGCTGCCGCCTCGGGAGAAATTCCGGGGCCATCGTCCGCTACTTCTATGGAGAGTCCTGATGACGTGCGGGCGATTGTAACGTCGACGGTTGTCTGGCACCACTTCCCGCCATTTTCGAGTAAATTGCCAAGTAGCTCTGAAAGATCCTGTCGCTCCATTGGCCAGCTGAAGTTTTCAGGTAAGTTGGTGTGGAGGCGAAAAACCGTGTCAGGGAAGATTTTTTCCATAACGGTGATGACACTTGCCGTGATTTCAACCGGCATGCACGTCCGTCCCATCTGTCTGCCTGATATGTCTGCTTTGCTCATCCGGTATTTCAGGGATTTGTCAAGCTCCCGCAAGTTAGAGGCCATAAACACAACATCCTCCCGGGACGGAGGCAAGGTATCGATATCCGACAAAATGGCAAGATTGGCAGAAATAGAGGTTTTGACCAGGTGAGAGAGATCGGAATTCAGGCGGCGGTGGCGGTCCAGCCGCCGGTTTGACAGCTCGAGCAAATCATTGAGCTGCCGGATCAGCGGACGAAACTCTTCCGGCACGTGAGGGTTCAGACGACTTTGTTTCCCGGATTGGAGCCGTCTCAGGTCCTCTTTTATCCTACTGATGGGCTTTAACGTCAGATGTGTGGTGGTTCCAATCAGTGCCAGCAGTATCGCCAGAAGAACGGCCGAGGCACCGAGCAATGTCAGGTGGGCCTTCAGCGGTCGTTCAGAGAGCGCCCCCTCGGTTTCAAGAACGGTGATTGAGGCCAGTTTTTCACTGGCGGAGAAAATGCGTTTGAGCCCGAAAAGCGTGTTCGCACCCTGCGCTATGTGGATGAAACCCTCGGGCTTCTCTGCAGCGCCCTGCAGTTGGCTCTGGTCAAAGTTCGGGCTCGCCAGGACGCTTCCGCTAGCCGTTTCGATGACGATGGCATGCCCCAGAAGCATTTCAAACTGATTGATCATGTTGCTGAGGTCGTCGGTTGTGGGGGATTCAGCCTCAATGATTGCCTGAAAGTTTCCCAGCTCTTTGTTCAGGTGTTGCTTCCTGGACTCGTCCGATAGTTGCTTTATCACGTAGGTGTGTGAAAAGAATATCAGAGTAAAATATACGAGGCTGAAAACAGCCCCATACTGAATGGCTGTTCTGCGGATACTTTTCGGAGCAGACATATTTTAACCTGGTTGGTTCACTCGGGCGTTCAGCGGTTAGGATCTTTTTCGAAGAAGTAGCCCTGGCCACGCAAAGTCTTGATTTTATTGCCCCCTATTATTTTTCTGAGCCTGGCTATATAGACCTGAACAACATTTCTGGTGGGGCATCTTTCTATGTTGTAGAGGGTTTCAACCAGGTCGTCCTGGGAAAACACCCGGTCCGGTGAACGGAGGAAACACTGCAAAAGGCGGAATTCCGTAGCTGTCAGTCTGAACTCTTTCTGGTCGGGCGTGGTAAGCGTTCGGTAGGTGGCGTTGAGATGAAATCCGTCGACGCTGATCTGGTCTGTCGTTCTGCCGTCCTTTCTGCGGATAATCGCACTGAGCCGGGCTTTCAGTTCATCAAACTCAAACGGTTTGGGAAGGTAATCGTCGGCACCCGCGTTCAACCCTTCTACTCTCTCAGTCCAGTTGGAGCGTGCGGTCAGAATAAGGATGGCCTCTTTTTTCCCGTTTTTTCTCCATCTTTGCATTAAAGACAGTCCATTTTCATCGGGCAGTCCGATATCGAGAATAACGGCCTGGTAGGAGCTTGTTTCAATCAACGAGTCCGCTTCTTTGCCGGTTTTGGCGATATCGACTGTGTAGTGCGCCTGCGCAAGCCAGTCCGATATTCTTTTGGCAAGTACCGCATTGTCCTCAACAATCAGAATTTTCATTTGTAAGCGCCGTTTTTCGAGGTGGGAAAGTTTCGCCAGTCTGCCATGGATTGTACCAGTAACGGCAACTCCCCAGAAAAACAGCAACCCGTTAAAAATGGGGGGTTACCGGTCGACTTTTCAGTTTGATTTCAGTTGCACCGGGTAGCGTCAACAATCGAGCCACGAACGCGAGAAGCTGTATATACATGGTTTTAGGAGCAACCTATGAGCGATAGACATTTCTATGCAGGTGTGTCCAGGCGCCGCCTTATACAAGGAGCTGCCACAATGGGACTTCTTGCCGGTTTCGACAGTTTGTTACCGGCCTATGCTAGGAGTCTGCGCGGCAGGAGCCACCTTCTGGCATAATACGTAAAAATTCTTCAGCACCGGAGAATCCGATGGGAACCACCTTCCGCCCCTATTCACCTGATCAGGAACTGCTTCTTCC
>NZ_JABWCV010000051.1 GCF_013371085.1 Vreelandella maris
GAAGTACACCTGGCTGCCCTTGAGTGCCTATCTCTCGTTTGAACGTCTACATGAAGAGGTACACCGCTTACTCGGTGGTTACGGAACTGATCACGCGATTAATTTTGAATAGGCACTTACTACAACTGAATCAGACCCAGAAAATATACAAAGGGAAGCAAAGAGCTAAGGTGACTTTTCGACTTATACTACTCAAAAGACTTAACTTTTTCATATTTAGCCAGAGGTTAAAACATGTTACCAATTAAAAAACTTTTTCCTTCAGCAATGCCCACAGACCTTGCTATAGCATTGCCACTATTCACTTCATTTAAGCATGCACTACAATTTAACTGCGTTCCAGAAAGACCATAAACCCCATATAATAAATGCTTATTCTTTATAGCTATGGTAGCTTCTTATCTCACGAATAAGGTTTTTGGAAGATTCTGGCAATGACTCAAATTCTCTAACGACAACTGATCGCTCACGTTTGGCCCAAACATCTTTTAGCTCAACAATATTAAGTCGCATAGTTGTTTGATAGCGCAGTGCACTCGATTCGGGTAAAATGCCGATTCCTACTCCTGCCTCAATCATCCTACAGGCTGGTTCGAAGCCAAACACTTGAATGCGCAACGGCAAAGACTCTCCTACTTCGCTGACCTCCTTTTTAAGAAATTCAAGAAGGGTACTTCCTTCATGTAGACCTACATGTGGATAGATAAGTGTATCTTTAAAGGCTAGATCTTTAGTTCCTGTAAGCGGATGGCCAATCGGAACTACGACGACTAGCCTATCCATGCTAAAAGGCATGACTTCTAAACCTTTCATTTTAATTTCACCCGACGTCACGCCAAAGTCTGCTGCACCATCTAAAACACCTCTGAAAATATCTTTAGTCAGGCGCTCTTTTAAGTCGATAGTGATCCCTGGACGACTGCCTAAAAAGTTGGCCAATACTTCAGGCATAAACTCCGTCACTGCTGTTGTGTTAGCAAAAATTCGTATATGCCCAGTTTCACTACGGCCATAGTCAGAAAAATCGCTTTTTAAATACTCGACCTGCCGCATGATCGCACGAGCATGTTTGAGTAAGTTCTCGCCAGCAGGGGTCAGCTCTACGCCATGGCTCCCACGGTAAAAAAGTCGGCTGCCCAACTGACCCTCAAAAGATTTTATCCGCGTGCTAGCAGCTGCCGTGGACAGATGAGCTTGCTTGGCGCCTCCCGTTAAGCTGGACGCCTCAGCAACGTGAATAAAAAGATTAAGGTCGGCCAAGTCAAAATGCATATAAGTGATCCATAAATAAGATGAAATTGTTGGCCTGCTGTACGCTGTATTGGGAGATGCACTCGTCCGGGTATTAGTTTTTATGGTACACGACGATTGAATTAGCACACAGGTCTTAGCATCTAGATTCACTGAATAACTGCAGCGCTTTGGATCACCTTGTAGAGACAGGATAACCAGCAACGGTATCATCTCGACTTTACGACCAAAGTGAAACAGAGTATACCGACAGCTGACGAGGACGAACTATACCAAATTTTCACTTACCTTGAGCCAGCCAAGGCCATTAGGTTCACAGAGGCAAGCTAAAGCGCAATAGGCTCGCCAGTGGTTATGCACCTGAGCAGACTGTTAAGTGATAGATGTCGATGCACCGTCTGGAAAGTGACGGAGCGGCTGCCCAGGCTGGGTCACTGGTCAATTGATGGACGAATCGAGTCTTCAGCAAATCAGTGGCTTTATGGCTATGCCAACGGGATTTGCGTCAGCCATCACTGGATCTATGCATTAATCTGGGACGAAAGGAAAACGGCGGCGACTTATGGAAGTGACTCCGGCTACCACCCAGCGGCGCTATCAGCGCTAGTTGGCCAAGCACGCGATTAGGCAAGATCCCGATTGAGTGAGCTTTCAGCACCGCCCTGCCGAGGTGGAAGAGCTGTGCTATATTTGCCATTGGGAAGGCGAAACGATATCAAGGGCTACAAAGAATCCGGCCTAGTGGCTTTATTCGAGGGGCGCAGCGGTTCCCTCTTGGCAGCGCACTGACCTTCTCCTAGATTAGCACCACTGGTTCAATGAAAATACCAATGGCCTGATTCACCAAAACTACCCCAAAGGTGACCGATTCAGCGCTGAGAAGAGTCGTTGCAATGAATCGCCCTAGAAAACGCTTGGGGCATCCGACACTGGCAATAGTGTTCCTGGGAGAATATTCAGGGGCTTTGAAAACCGCGAATGCTGCGCTTGATATTTGAATTCAGGATTACAATAATTTAATTAGCAGAAATCTTACCACGTAACCGAAAACATCCTGTAGCGCAAGCGACTATGTTGTAGTCCTTAGGGTCGTATAGTTCTGCCTCGGCAAAAAACGTTTTTATGCCTCCTCCCTTACGGCGGCCTATAGCCCTTAGGCTACCCTGGGTAGCCTTAGACATGTAATTCACAGTAAGAGATAAGGTTGTAGCACGGACCTCAGAGCCGTCAATATCGGGAAAATATCCACTGTAACCGCATGCAACATCTAAAAGTGTGGCGATCACTCCACCATGCAAGGACCCTTGCGAGTTGAGAAATTGAGGTAGTATTTGAAATTCCCATAAACACTCACCTTCCTTCCAGTCTACAATTTGTGCACCAAGCATTTGGAGAAATGGGTTTTCAGGCATATTTACTCTCTAATATATCTATATTTAGCATTCTGTATGTATTTTTAAATGCTATTAAATTTCACTACATCAATTAAGCTAGGTTATTTTTTTGAATGTTGGTTAAGATAACGGTAAATTTCAGTATGGTCTGCCCCTTCACCCAGTGACTCTTGGGCAGACTCCCACTGATCTGCTATCTCTTTCAGGTTATCAAATGTAAGGTGAAGGTTTTGAGATAAATCAGCAGCAATACGGATATCTTTTGCCATAAGATCCAATGCAAAACCTGAGCCCCAGGTCTCTGAAAGAACAAATTGCTTCAGTTTCTGCTCAGTCGTGTTATTACGTCCTGTAGAAACATTTAGAATATCTACCATGACGCTTTGATCTAACCCGAATTCTTTACCAAGAATAATAGCTTCCATAGCAGCTACTGCACCGGCCCCGGAAACGTAGTTATTCAAGGCTTTCATAGCATGACCGGAACCCAATAAACCAGTTTTAAATGTTTTCCCTCCTACGGCATCAAAAATAGGCGCTATTGCTTGTACATCGTCTTCTTCACCACCCGCCATAATTGTTAAGCTTGAATCAACCGCTCTTTTTTGACCACCCGATACTGGCGCATCTACGAACCGGTAGCCTTTGGATTTCAATTCTTCTCCAAGCCTCCTAGTATCAAGTGGAGCAGAAGAGCTCATATCAATAATTATTGCTGATTTTTTGAGCTTCTTGATAGCGCCTTCATCGCCTAGAAGTGCCTCACGTACAATAGCGCCATTAGGGAGCATGGTAATGACAACGTCAGCATCCTCTGCAGCGTCAGTCGCTGATACAGAAGCTTGCCCTCCTTTATTAACTAACTCTTCCCTTGCATTTAAAGTTGGGTCAAAGCCTATGACTTCAAATCCTGCTTTGACCAAATTAATTGCCATAGGCAACCCCATTTTTCCAAGCCCGATCACGGCAACTTTCGCTGTATTACTGATAACGTTCATATATTATTCCGTAGTATGGTTGGTTTAATTCGTAATAGTTTCTGGTCCCATCAAACTATAGGGAAGCCAAGTTGAAATAATAGGTACATAGGTAACTAATATCAAGAATAAAAACAACACAGCCGCAAACGGTAGAGCTGCTTTAACAACACGCACTAAACTCATGCCCGTAACGCCAGAAGTGACAAACAAGTTAAGACCAATAGGTGGCGTAATCATGCCAATTTCCATATTGACGACCATCATTATTCCTAAGTGCACTGGGTCTATTCCTAACTGCATAGCAATTGGGAACACTACAGGTGCGACAATCAGTAAAAGACCTGAAGGCTCCATAAACTGACCGCCAAGTAATAGCAAGATATTGACAACAATTAGGAAAGTAAACCAATTGAACCCCATGTCTAACATGATTCCAGTAATTACTTGTGGAATACCTTCAGATGTTAGTACATGAGCAAAAAGAAGCGCGTTGACAATAATGAACATTAACATCACGGTCGTTCTTGAAGCTTCTATTAACACTTTCCGCGTGTCGTGATTGAACATAGCAGGTAAGAAGCTGCGGGCGATAAGCATCATGTTTTTACCTACCACAGGTAACCCCGCCATTAAACAAGTGGTAACCGAGCCCATTCCTTCCTTGCCGCGCCATAATATGTATGAAAATAGTACGATGACCGATAATACCCCACCTAAGAGGCTACGCGAGGCTAACGTATAGTGATCACCATTCATACCCGATGTGACAAAGAAGCTCATAACCAAGAACACGAAGAAGCATGATACTGCATATATAATTGCATTAAATCCTCTGTGTGCCTGAACATTTTCGGTGGACGACAGCCAAGGCGTATCCTTGAGAGGCCCCATATCGCGGTAGGCAAAAGTGGCAATAAAAAAGGCATAAATTGCTGCAACTGCGGCTGCCTCAGTAGGTGTAAAAACACCACCATAAATTCCACCTAGTATGATTATTATCAGAAATAAACCTGGTGCCGCATCTTTGCCGCTTCTAAATATTTCACCAAACCCACGCCATGGTTCATATGGAAGCTTTTTAATCCGCGCCATCACATAAATAGCCAGCATTAGCATTACGCCAGCCAATATCCCTGGAATTACGCCGGCTAGAAACATCCGCCCGACAGAAACATCAGTTGCAGCTGAATAGACCACCATTGTAATTGAAGGCGGGATCAGAATGCCGAGAGTACCAGCATTAGCAATGACGCCCGCAGCAAAGTCCTTTGAATATCCAACTTTGCACATACCTGCAATCGCGATTGTGCCAATTGCTACGACTGTTGCTGGAGAGGAGCCAGAAAGAGCAGCAAACAGCATACAAGCCAAGACCGAGGCCATAGCGAGGCCTCCTCTGAAATGTCCTACGGACGCAATGGCGAAGTTAATAAGCCTTCGAGCTACCCCCCCAGTAGACATAAAAGAAGAAGCAAGAACAAAGAATGGTATTGCTAGCAATGTATAGTTTTGTGAAGCCGTGAATAATTGCATTGCTACTGAGGACATTGAGTCACTAGATGCAAAAGCAATTATCAGTACAGAGGATAGTCCTAGCGATATACCAACCGGAACACCTAATAAAAGTAGAAAAAGTACTAGAACAAAAAGAATGATGCTTTCCATAATTTAGTCCTTGGAATTTGCCTGATTTTCAGCTAAAAGATCCTCTCCTTCATGGCTCGCAATGATTAGCTCTCTACGCCCCATAACTATCTGAATTGTGGCTTCGAGTGCGCGGAATGCCAGTAACGCCAATCCAACGGGTAGCATCATGTATGCGACCCAGCGGGGCACTCTCTCTGGAAAACCAAATGACTCTTGCAACCACAAGGGATACCGAAGATCCTGCAGCCCAATTCCTGCATTGAAGAAACGTAACCAGTAACTTATTGCTCCTCCATCCGACTCAGAGCCGAAGATAGCAAGCCAATCGGCTGAGATGAGTATCACTGCATAGAGAAGAGTGGCCAGTCCTCCCATAACGGCAGCTATCTTGAAAGCAGGCTTAGGAAGCAGTCGTATCACCGCATCTACACCAAGGTGTAAACCTGTTTTTATTCCGTAACTCATGCCAAATAATATCATCCAGGCAAAAAGAATCCGGACAAATTCGAGTCCACCTGCCCAACTGGCGTTAAATCCATATCGGGCTATTACCTGAAAAAATGATACCAGAGTGATAGTTGCTAATAGTGTCGCAAGAATATTTTCCTCAATACGGAGAACAATCCCTGGGTAGCGACGCTCTGATAGAAACATTATTGCTATTAACGATATAAGTATTATATAAAGCCATAAGCTATCCATGACATTGACTCCAAGGATTACTTAGTCACCCGAATGGGATACTTAAAAGGCTAGCCATAGAAATGGCTAGCCTTTTTCTTTTTAGATATTTTTATTTGACTCTACAGCAGCCTCAATGATATTAGCACCAATAGTGTCTTCGAATTGATTCCAGACTGGTTTCATAGCGTCTACCCATTCTTGGCGTTGTTCAGAAGTTAATTCACGAACTGTGCCGCCAGCCTCAATAATTTTCTGCTTGGCCTCTTCGTTTATGGCATTTGACCGGTTGTTATACTCCGTAGAGACTTCATCTACAATTGCTAGAAATTCTTCACGAGTTTCGTCGTCTAGGCTTTCTAAGAACTGGTTTGAAGTTACCATGAAGTAGGTTAAGAACTGATGGTTTGTTTCCGTAATGCCATCCTGTACTTCAAAAAATTTCTGGCTATAGATGTTCGACCAGGTGTTTTCTTGGCCATCTACCACACCAGTTTGGAGAGCTCCATAAACTTCTTTAAATGCTAATGTTTGAGGTGTTGCTTCTAGCTCCTCAATCATGCTTTTTGTGACATCTGACGTCGTTACACGAAATTTCAAACCTTCAGCATCAGATGGGTGGATCAAAGGTTTATTAGCTGAAAATCCGCGCATTCCGTTATAAACATAGGCAAGCCCAGAGATACCATTTCCTTGCATAGAGTTAAGAATTTCTTGGCCTTCTTCGCTTTTTGTAAATACATCAACTGCCTCTGTTCCTTCAAAAAGGAATGGCAGGTTGAAAACTTCTAGCTCTTGTGTGTAAGCGCCAAATTTTCCTGCATCTGGGGCTGCCAGCTGCACATCACCTAAAATAAGAGCCTCCATGACCTTGTCATCGTCATAAAGCGTTGAGTTTGGATAAACCTCAATACACAGCTGCCCGTCCATTTCTTTATTTACCCGTTCTGCAAGGGCTGCTGCCATCTCGCCTTTTGGATGCCCAGAAGATGCAGTCACATGGCTGAATTTGGCGACAGTTTCATTCTCATCACAGTTGGCGTGAGCATAAACCGGTAAGAAGGTTGCGGCTGCGAGTGTCGTGGCGATAATTTTTTTCATTGTTTTCCTCCAAATTAATCAGATGCTTAGGTCTTTATTGCTGATTCTCCAGCTAATTTTCTTACGCTTAGAAAATTAGCTTACACATTATCTTCATACAATCATACAATAGTTGCAAGGCGTAGAAGCTGCTGAATCTATTTGGACTTCTGTTGCCTCGCACTTCCAGTAGCTGCTTCATTGAGGCTACGTTCCTGCCTTAAGCTATGCCTTTTTTCGCACAATAGTACTTTATCTTTTTGTTTTATAAACTATATTTCTTTTCCTTTGATAGCGTTAGCCGTTATTGAACTGCCTATATATGGGCGTTTTCAGTAGCTGCTCTAAGCTTGTGATAGGTGATTGGTTTTATCAATTTGCCAAGGCACCGCGACGGGGGAGCGCGGTTTTTGAGGTGGCTTTTTGAAGATCGATTAGGTTTGCCGATTTAGACTAAGGCCTATTTTTTTTATACAAGCCGTTGTTAATAAAGAAAATATTATCTATTTTCTTTCGCCTTAGGTGCGCCATTTGTGGTGTCAGATTTATTGACTTATCATCATACAATATGATTGTATTTAGATCGTGGTAAGAATTCCGGTGAATAATTAGTAAAGGAGATGAATGTGAGCGATTATACTAAGAGCCCAAGCGAGCGCGAGACGTCAGAAAAGTTTGAGAGGGGCCTCAAAACCCGAAAAGAAGTGCTTGGAAGTGAGTATGTAGATAACTCGGTAAACAATGCTACTGAATATAACTGGCCTATGCAGCAGTTGGTTACTGAGTATTGCTGGGATGAAATCTGGAATCGTCCAGGCTTGGACCGTAAATATCGGTCTATGTTGAATTTAGGAATGATTTCTGCACTTGGGCGCACTCACGAATTGAAACTGCATGTGCGTGGCGCGATTAATAATGGCTTTACTAAAGAAGAAATTCGTGAGGTGTTTCTCCAGGTTGCTATTTACTGTGGTGTTCCTGCTGCGATAGATAGCTTCAGAACCGCACAAGAAGTATTTGAGGAAATGGGTATTTAAATATTTTAATTATACCTTAAAGTATATTTTAATGATGGCGCTCGTATAGACCGGGCGTCTTTTTTAGCTGCTTGTGATAAGATGCTTCTAGGGCGGCTTTTTTCTTTTTAATACTGCATTTTTCTTAATTGGTTTTAGTTCTTGGTTTCATATAAGCGTCGCCTTTTATGTACTTTTATATTTTTATCTTAAGTTTTTGCAATTTTTTTTAAGTGGCTATATAATATGTACCATGTAACTAGTATAGTTAGAAAAAACACTTAAACTAAAGTTGCAAGCATTTAGGTTAGAAGCCCACTTTAAATGTTGTAAAAAGATTGTTAACTGTCAGAATTAAGAGATCTGTGTATGGAAATTCAACACCGTTCAGCATCGTTGCGTTATCAGGTTCAAGATGCGTTACGCAAAGAGATTATTGCTGGCCGCTTGAAACCAGGTGAGCGTCTAGTTGAGAAAATGTTGTGTGCCGAGCTAGGTGTGAGTCGAACCTCCTTGCGCGAGGCTTTAAGAGGGCTCGAAGCTGAAGGCTTGGTCGCACTGGTACCTCATCGTGGTGCTGTGGTTGCATCAGTTGAGTTGGATGATGCCCGCCAAATCTATCAGGTTCGCGGTGTTCTTGAAGCTCAAGCTGTTCGGAATTTTGTTGTTCATGCCAATGATAGTGATATACGTGAGCTTCGTTCAACATTAGATGAGCTATCAGATAAGCTTCAAGGAATGGAAAGTAGTTCTCTAGAAGGCTTCTCTGGGTCCGAAGTGTTGAATGTTAAACGAAAGTTTTACTCTATTATTTTTGGTATTAAAGAGAACTCTATAGTTAGAGATATTCTTGAGATGCTAAATAATCGAATAAGTTTGCTAAGAGCTTTGTCACTTGGCCGGCCTGGACGTCTCAAGTACACTCTTTCTGAATTGACAGATATAGTTGAAGCAATAGAGCAACGTGATGAGAGGCGCGCAAGCACAGCAGCATTATCTCATATTGATAGTGCTGAAAAAAATGTATTATCGTTACTTAAACAACAAGAAACCGAACTGCAAAGTAAGAAGGCTTAGCTTTTTTATAGTTGACGATTGCAGATTACGGGTGCATCACATTGATAGATACCGGTCATTAGCAATATTTCGCCATCAACTCACTCATCATCTCGATAGGTTATTTAAAATCTGAATTCATAAGTGCCTATTCAAAATTAATCGCGTGATCAGTTCCGTAACCACCGAGTAAGCGGTGTACCTCTTCATGTAGACGTTCAAACGAGAGATAGGCACTCAAGGGCAGCCAGGTGTACTTCA
>NZ_JABWCV010000052.1 GCF_013371085.1 Vreelandella maris
CCCTTGAAGAACGGAGTCTATAAAATAGATTTTAAATATAGATTTTTGATTTTAAACCATTTTTTATACCAGCTTTATACGTGCCAAAAAAAAAACCCACCGTGAGGTGGGTTTTTTTTTTGGCACGTATAAAGCTGGACTCCGCTGTGCTCCAAACAGCAATGCTCATCTACTTTTAAGAGGCATTACGATCCGGCAGGTCAGATGCTGTAAACTGGTCATCGTTGCTAGTTGAATAATGCAATTCAGAGCTCGGCTCGATAACAGCGTTTTTGGCAGCATCGCCGTTCACAAGCGTCAAATCAGCAGGGGTAATGTGCAAATTTTCGGTACTGTAGTTTGCAGAAGTGCTTGCATGAACGATTTCGTTAAGCTCACCAGAACCCTGTTCAGCTAGAACAGCAGTAGACGTTAATGTGATGGCGATAGCAGAAATAAGGGTAACTTTTTTCATGATTAATACTCTCTTTAATTTACGGATCCAATTATCAGATCGTTATGGCGTGCTGCATCAGCAAGTGCGCTAATATTAATCGCACAAAATAAATAAAAAAATTGATTAAAAATACTGTTTATATTCGTTTCTATCGAATTGTTTAGAAGTATGGTTTCTGAACAGGTCTGCCAACGGTTATATCCATAGTTTTCAGTACACTAGCGAAGTAGTTCTACGTGATCACAAAGCGGCGACGTTAATTTTTGCTGAGCGCGTACCCCAATGAATAGCGCATCACACCGTGTAAAAGCTCACTGGCAAAGTAGTCATGCTTGTGTGGGCACAGCCCGGAAAGTAAACGCCCTAATCACATGAAAACCCATCTGCCTTATCAGTTAGGGGCTGGTTTGGTATGACAGGTAGACCCGATCACCCACAAGGCTGCTCAGCTAAGCCCTCTGCCTCAGGGCACTGGTTAAAACTCAAGATAATAAGGGTAATCTTGAATTGTGGGCTATAAGCGTGATTATTTCACGTTATATAGTGCGATTTGCAACGAGCGAATATTTTTTCTACGTTAGAAGTTAGATGAAGCTAGGACGCTTTTTATTAAGGATGACCGAGCAAGGATTGCTCGATGATGCCACGGAAGCATGAGCAGGACGCTCATGAGAGCTTGTCAGGATGGCACTATTGGAAGCTTGCCCGACCCACCCGCCCAGTGAGTCGGGCTTTTCTTTGCCTGGGCTAAAATAAGCGTGAAAAACAGCATGTTTAATGGTTGGCGTAGCTATAGACCCGTATTGGCCTACGCTGTATGCGTACCCCCTTGAACAGGTGGCGACTGGGCATCGGTAAGCAAAGGACGCTTGTCGTAGGAAGGCCTAAGCAGGGATCGCTCGACAAGGATGCTCGTGACAGTGAGCAAGGATCACAATAGTAAAAAGCCTGGCCAGCAGCGCCGGGCTTTTTTGTGACAGATAGCCTATAAGCGTGAAAATATCACGCTTATAGGCTATTATGATGCTTATCTGAACTGACCGGGACACCTGGCCATGGCTTTACGCAAAATCAGCGACCTCAAACCCGTCTTTACCGGCGATAACGTCACCGAATGGCAGTCCCCTGCAGGGACACGGTACCGCTACGAGCGGGATCGGTGTGCCGTGGGCCAGGAAATGGGGCCCGGTACGGAAACGTATGATTGGCACGTGCTGGCTCAAAACGACCTTACCCATGCCAAACGAAAGGTGTTTGAGTTGATCAACCTGGATGAATTTTAATGCCCCGCCCGAGAGCCCTACAGGCCGACGAGGCGTCGCTGTGGTTAGCCGTGCTGCTGGACTACTCATTTAGCGATAAAAACGCTCAGCGGGCCGCACGGCTCGATTTGTTGGGTATTGCACACGATGCCACTGCTTACCCTGACGATATCCCAGGTTGGCGGCTTGCGGAGCTGCTGCTGCGTTGGGCAGAACAGTACGTGCCAGCGAGGGACTGGCAACGGCTGCAAGCCCGCCTGCGTCAGCGTAGGCGTAAGTAAAGAGAGTTACCGTGGTAGGGGGCTACTTGGTGAGGGGGCGATTGTTCATTACATTTAATCTCTTAACGCAAGACACTAGGCCCTATTGCTCGTTTTTGAGCGCGTCCAAGCGCCCGTCGACTGGGTGTTAAGGGCGCTATTGAGTTGTTTGCGGTGGACCTTGAGCCGCGTCAGAGCGCCGGATAGTCCTGAACGTCATGCTTGCGGGCCAGGCGCCGCTGGCGAGTTTGATAGGCGTTTCGCTCGATCTGCACGTAGGCGAACAAGCAAACGCCGGTCATGAATACGGCGAAGGCAACGATCATCCAACCGAATGGGGTCATGGGCGTCTCCGTTATCAGTGATTAGTTATCTCTATTCTAGCATCCGTAGATTTTGGAAAGGCTAGCATGAGAAAGCCCCTCCGAAGAGGGGCTGTGAAGATGCCCAAACGGGCCATTGAAGGATCAAATACCTCCTTGGTTACATGGATCGCACGGCCGGTCTTGCGCGGTGCGATGATTGGTTAACGAATACCAGGTGCCACCCTGGTCAAACTCTCATCCGGCGTCCGCGGTGCCACCCGCGGTGCCGATCATCGTCGATGTTGCCGTTCTTGCTTGCTGCGAGGGAGGAGTGCCCCTCCCACACTCGCTGGTGTCTTTCGTGTGCCACGATCACTCAGGGGCTCGCTGAGGGCTTCGACCATATCGCCGCCCAGCTCAGACACTACTCAACGCCGCTCCCGCCCATAGCCTCCCCGGTGCCACCCGGTTCCTTGGCCGTAGGGTTTCCCACGTTAGTCACGCGCTACTGCGTGCCATACCGCCACTGGACTCCGTCATCAGGATGACTAGTGCTGTGCACCTCGCCGGCGTTGCCGGTTTTCCCAGGCCCAAGATTCCAAAACGGCTCTGGTACTCCCTGATCACTTCCTCGCCCATGGCCAGCTCCCAAAGAGCATGGCTGCATGACACTCCGAACAGCACCCTCGCGGGGCGCCGTTACCTGCTTGAGCTATTCGTCGACCCAGACGGCTTGCGCCTCCTGGTACCGCCAGACCAGTCCTTTCGGCTGTCTGGCCCGCTGGGGTTTCCCCCAGCGCCGCGCCCACAGGTTCGGCATGCGTTCGACGGTCGCCCGCCGCCCACAGATGGGGCTGGTTACCCACTTTCGTCGCGTGACAGGGTCAGCTCCGGTTACCCGGCTGCCCGTGTCCGTGTCGCCCAATCCCGGTGAACTGGATTGGGTCGAACGAGGCATTTCAGCCTCGAGCGCCCGTTGCCTCGCAGCGAGCGGAATTACCCGCACTGCGCGACGGCGAGTTGGTCGTGGGAAGCATCCACGACCAGCAGCAAACAAGGGGGTGGCAGCCCCTCGCGTGAGGGGCTGGCACACCCCTTAGTTTGGCACTCGCCGATAGATAGGGGCCGAGGTGACAGCAGTGGGGCGGCACGCCCTGGAATCTTTTATATGCGTGCTCTCCGCGCCGTTAATCATGTTATTCATGCCCATGGTGTCACCGCGCGCCCTACCTCTCAGTACTAGTTCACCGGGAGGTCACATGGGGTCAATACGTCACAAGAGCGCTGCCATGCAGCGCATCCAGGATCTGGTCCGCCTCGGCTACGTCAGGTGGATCTCGGGGGTGGTGTCGCGGGAGAAGGCCGCTCGTCTGGCGGCCAAGTTTGCTGCGCGATACGGCACAGCTGCTGACCGAAACGAGCGTCGTCGTCGTCGCCGGCATGGAGCCGGCAACGGGTTTCTAGTGATCTACCTGCCGCCGCGTCAGCCCTATGCGGTGTGGTGGTTGCTGGTAGATGACGAGCACCCTGCGCAGCACTACGAGGATCTGCAGGATGCTCGAGAGGTGCGGGTCACCATGCCCAATCCGTACTGGTGCCCGGAGGCCTGGCGGGAAGATTATGAGCTGGTTCGACTCGACAATCGTTGGACCTGGCGGATGGTGGAGGCGCGTCGAACTGAATGGAAGGCGCGCCTCCGTGATGCGGTACGCCGCCCCGATCGAGATACTCGCCACCTACAGGTGCGGCAAGCGGTCTATAGTCTGCGCAAGCTGCCGGGGTTTCGTGGGGTGAGGCAAGACGCTCACGACCTGATCCGGCTGCTGAAGAGCGATTGGAAGCGCGTGCGCCACAAGGCCGAGCCGTTGCCGGTAACGCCCCGGTTGCCGCCCTATGTGCGCCGGATCAAGCATGAGTAGGGGAAGGTGGGGATGTTGCACCGGACACGCATGCTAGTAGAGCCTACGCATCATTATTCCATCCCGGGTTGGCACAATTTTGGGAGCATTGCCCGGTTGATTTACTGCCGACTTTCAAAACGCTGGAGCAGGTCGTCAAATCCTTTGATCGGCGTGCTGGCATTTTGAGGTGTGGACTGGGGCTCGCTGGGAGGTAGTTCTGGTGCGGGGAGGCGACGAAGCTCGCTCACTTCTTGCTGTAGCGCGGTCACCTGGTCACGAAGGGCTTGCAGCTCATTGAGCAGCAGGGTGTCTCGTTCGTGTTGCGTGTATCGCCGGGGTAGCTTCTGGGGTGTATTAGGTGTCTTATAGCTGGGGGGTTCACCATAAGCACGGATCAACTCTGACAGGTCAATGAGGCGCTGGCCATCATCACTGAGCACAGAGCTTAGGCGGCCTGCGTCGCAATGACGGTGCAGGGTCATACGGCTTTTCCCATATAACCTAGCGGCCTGCGATAGATTGAATTTTGGCATGTCACGACCTGTCACATTCATTGTCACATTGTCAGTGTAGCACTCGCATGAGCCGCCACATGACATGCACGGCAGTGGCCGGTTTAGGTGCTGGCCCGCTTGCGTTTGGACTCATTTAAAAGGCGTAAAGCGGCATCGTCGTAGCTCTCCCCGGGTTTGGCATTTTGCTCGATGATCGCCCGGGGAATGCCAAAGAGGGCCCCTTGGAGGCTATTTTCTGTTTTTGACGGACGCTTTTGTTTGGAAGAGGCCTTTGCCTTTTTGGAGGCTTTATCTCCAAAGGTAAATACCAGGTGAGATACCCGTCGTCCAGTCTTGCGCTGATCCCACTGAACCCAAAGAGGTGAATGCTCGTTGATTTGCGCCACTGCAGGCTCGATCACCCACCGCTTGAAGTCACGAATATTGGGGTAACGGTTTTCTAGTTGGAAAGCATCACGCAGCCAATCAATTGAAACGACGCGTTCGCCTGCACCTCGCCATTGAGCGAGTGTTTCATAGAGTCGAACCGCGTGAGCACTAGTCATTTTGGCAATATCGGCGAGGGCGTAGCGAGTAAACTGCTCGGTAAGCTGGGAGAGGTAAGGCACCATATCGGTACCAAAACGCAACGAGACAGCTCCTTCGCCTTCGTCATACTCGACAGTTTGCACCCAGCGTGTAAGAAGTACTTTGGTTTTTCCGCCTCCGTTAGGAGCTGTGTGCAGCGTGACTCGGCGCTCGAATAAACGCTCAGAAGCTGATTTGAGATTCTGATAGGCCGTTCCGATCTGAGTGCCACTCATGTCAGCAATTTCTTGAGCACTAATGCGATAAAGCTTCTGGTCAGTCAAAGGCTCATCCCTGCGTACCTGAGCGATACATGCAAGTACAACACGCTGCTCATAAAGGCTCAGACGATACGAGGCTTCGACTAAGGCGTTCGCTTTGTAGACTTGAGCATCTTTCATTTGGCCACGCTTATAGTGTGAGGTCTATATTCTTCTCACACTTAACCATCATTTTCTCCCCTTAACAACCATCAATCCCTCCTCTTTTAACCATCAATCCCTCCTCTTTTAACCATTAATCCCTCCTCTTTTAAAGCTATTTATCAAATATTTTCAATAGTTTAAAAGCACTAAAAGGGGAAAAGGGAAAAGGTACAGAAAAGAGCGCTATGCGCTCTCCTACCCTCCACTTCGCTACGCCCAGCCCACTGGGCTGCCTAATAAAGTTGCGCCAAAGGCGCACTCAACGCGGCTTTCGAGGTGCTACGCACCTGCGCCGCAGGTGGGCGCTCACGCGCGTTAATACGATAAAGTTTGCTGAGAAACCATTGTTTGTCAGTAGGTAATGAGACATTTCAATAACTGAAAGTGGCTTCAGCTACAGTGCAGAGGCAGTAATCGTGCATTGCCGGTTACCGCTCGCAAGCTCGCTGCATCGGCCTTACGGCCGATAAAACAGCTTGCCAGGTCTGTGATGGCATCTTGAAAATGTTGTCTCACGATCCGATAGAGAAAGGCCAGTGTTTTACCATTTCATCGAATGACGTATAGGCGCGTCGTTCCATGATTTTAGTGCTTGGCCATAATAATTTGGCGGAAATAAAAGTAACTAGTTTACCTGAACAAACGTCATTGTTATAATCAATCGGCCGGAGGCCGATTGATTATAACAATGACGTTTGTTCAGTGATTAATTTGTTTTAAAACAACCACTTACGGATGTTTTTAGCGGGTGGTTATCCCTCCAAAATTTACGCTCTCTAGAATTATCGAGTAACCTTATTGTACGGAGGTTGGCCGTACAAAAGTTACCCTGCGAGCAACCAGCTGATTCTATTCGCAGAAGCTGCTGCTAGTTAACAGCAGATTCGAATTCTAAAGAGGTAGTCATCATGAGTGCTGTCAATCGTATAGATATACGCACAGACCTGGAAACTAAGCAGCTCGTCGAACGCGCATCTGCTGCTTCTGGCTGCACTGTGACCCAGTACTTAACTCGCCTGATCAGAACAGATGCTCCGAAAATTTTGGAAGAGGTCGCTAGTATTCGCCTCACAAATGAGCAATTTGATCACTTTATAGACGTATGCTCCAGAGAGGAGCCTTTGAGTGATAAGATCAAGGAGACCGCACGTAAGCTGGATATAGAAGGTTTCTAATTAAATGGCGTTACATCACTGCTTTGTCCCAGTAAATAAAACACAACAAGATCTTCGTGGGTTCGATTGTGGCAAAGAAGAGATGAATCTATTTCTCAAAAGATTTTCTTGTAAGCATATGGGATTAGGACTCAGCTCTACCTGGGTCCTCCCAGACACACCAAGAGACAAAATACCTGGTAACGGTGTTTATGCACCCGTTGCTGCGTATTTCACACTTGCTCAAAATACAGTTGAAAAAGAAGCCCTTCCTATTCAACAGAGCCTACCTAGATACCCTACACCTGTTGCACTGCTGGCTAGACTAGCCATCGATCAAAGGTATCAAGGTAAAGGTATCGGAGGTAAATCCTTAGTTACAGCACTTAGAAAAGCCTGCGAACTTTGTGATATGGGCTTGCCAGCGTATGGCTTAATTCTAGATGTACTAGATGATGATGCTATGGGGTTTTACCAACACTTTGGTATTTTCCATCCGTTGACTAACGATCCTAACCGCCTTTTTGTGAGCATGAAAACCATTCGAAGCCTGTAATTCAAGATAAGGCGAATTCTCTTTGAATATGTAGTAGCAAATTCGTGTGCACGAATTATTTAAAATAATATGGGTTATGAAGGAATGCTAAATGCGGATAGCCCCCTTGAAGAACGGAGTCTATAAAATAGATTTTAAATATAGATTTTTGATTTTAAACCATTTTTTATACCAGCTTTATACGTGCCAAAAAAAAAACCCACCGTGAGGTGGGTTTTTTTTTT
>NZ_JABWCV010000053.1 GCF_013371085.1 Vreelandella maris
TGAAGCCGTATCGCGCCATAGCGACGCGTTACGACAAGCTCAAGCGAAACTACGAAAGCATGGTGGCCTTAGCTTGTGGTTGTTTATGGCTGCCCATGTGAAACGTCAACAGACCCTAATGATCGGCTTGGTACGTCGGTGGGCGATGCGCTGCTTTCCTCATTTTCACAGCGCATAAGCCATCTACTGTTCGGTGATGATGTACTGGCGCGGGTGGGCGGCGACGAGTTTGTGCTGTTACTCCACCATGGCGTAGACGAAGATTTTTTTGAGAAGTTGTTAGCCTCCATTCGCCAACCACTCATGGTCGATGGACAGAGTATTCATCTGACGGCAAGCTTAGGGGTGACGCGCTACCCGAATGATCACGTTCAGGGCGATGTATTGTTGCGTCATGCCAACCAGGCAATGTATCGCGCTAAACAGCGCGGTCGCGATACGTTTCACTTGTTTGATCCTAACCATGACCGTTTGCTGCAGGTGCGCCATGAGCAGCGTCAGCGTTTTATTGATGCGCTCAATCATAATGAGCTGTGTCTTTACTATCAGCCTCAGGTCGATATGCGCAGTGGCAAAGTGGTCGGGGTCGAGGCGCTGATTCGTTGGCAGCACCCTGAAGAAGGATTGCTTGCCCCTGGCCAGTTTTTACCCATCATTGATACCACCCCGCTAGAAGTGAGTTTGGGCGAATGGGTCATTGAGCGGGCACTTTGCCAATTAACGGAATGGCATGCCCAAGGCATCGCGCTGCCCATCAATGTGAATATCAGCCCTACGCATCTGTTAGTGAGTAGCTTTAGCCAACGTTTAGCCGAGCTATTGGCATGCCACCCTGATGTGCCGCCATCAATGCTAAAGCTTGAGGTGCTTGAGAGCGCCGCGATGCATGATGTTCAGGCCGCGCTGCACAATATGTCGCTCTGTCAGGCGCTAGGCGTAAGCTTCGCTATTGATGACTTTGGAACCGGGTTTTCGTCGTTAACCCACTTGCGTCAACTGCCGGTCAACTTGATCAAAATTGATCAGAGCTTTGTACGCGACATGCTCAGCGACCAAGACGATATGGCGATTGTGGAGAGCGTGATTTATATGGCTAATCGCTTTAGGCGACCCATGCTGGCCGAAGGCGTGGAAACGCTTGAACATGCAAAAGCGTTAATGGCGCTGGGCTGCGAGTTGGCGCAGGGTTACGGTATTGCCCGGCCAATGCCTGCTGAAGCCCTGCCGGCTTGGCTTGCGGATTGGCCAATGCGTGCGGACTGGAATTCGCTGGCTCAGCCAGCCTGTTAAGCGGCCTGCTCTTTAGCAGTGGGTTCTTCAGCGATTGGCTCAGCTGTAGTTTCCGGCCAAGTAGTTTCCGACAACGTAGTTTCTGACGAATCAGCGGCACTAGCGCTGCGGGCTTGCTCCATTTCACTACGCTGCATGGCCGCTTCTAACTTCGCTTCAAGTAAATATTGGCGTGCTTGAGCGGCCACTTGATGGTCTTTGGGAGAGGGGTCGGCAGGGGCCATCGCAGCGGCGATCACGGTCTGCATTTTTTCGATAGTCGCTTGGGGATCATTGGGCACCGGGCCGTAATCGATCGGCACCTCGCCTGCCACTGCGTAGCGCTTGCCATCGGGGCCAACGTCATAGTCGTAGCTAGCGCCGCCGGTATAGGCGCCACCTGCGACTTGGTGAGCCATCTCGTGCTGGCGTACCTCGCGGTCGGTCTGCTTAAGCTGTTCTAATTGCTGAATCTCTTCCGGCGCCATGGGAGTGCCGTCAGCACGCTTGGGGCCAGCTGCGTCGCTGCTACTCTCTTCATGCGTACTGGTGTCGCTGGAGGCGTTATTAGGAGTTGTCTCTTCGTCAAGCGCGCGCTCCTTTGACGCTTGCTCTACACGCGGTGAGTGCGTATTTGCTGCAGGGTAAGCCCACGCAGTGAGAGACGAGGTGCTGATAGCAGAAACGGCCATAGTTTATTACCGACGCAGTGCGAGTTGGGATACCATGAAGTATTAGCGAGCGATGCCGACAGTGCAAGTCAGCGCTATGTGTTTCGTCGCGCAATCATTCAACGACTCATGTAGTTGTCACTTTAATTACCAGGGCGCTTCGCTATCTCAACCCTGACCTACTATCTGTGCTAACCATCCTATGCTAACCATCGATGTCGTCATCAATCTAAATTATGATGAGTGTTTAGCCCATTATGAGGGGCGCATTGCCAATGTGCGTACCCGCAGCGTGGATGGGCGCTGGGTAATCTTTCCTGCCGAGGCGATTCGTCGTGTGGTTAGCCGCGATGGTGTGCGCGGTATTTATCGATTAAGTTTTTCTGAACAGGGCCGATTTATTAGTATTGATCCTTTAACCGGACGTTGAGCTTGCCTATGCACCGCGATGAAACATCGATCATCCTGAATGACCTCATTTATTACGTCATTCCCAATTTAAACAGTGCTGAAAAGTTAGTGCTCTCTACGCTAGAAAGCTTAAGTGAAGCGGCTACCAATCCTCTGGACATACTTAAACGCACGGATCAGCGCCAAGCGTTTGGGCTGGAGACCCACCGCATAAGAATCAATTTAGAACACTTGCTGAATCGCTATCGGACTGAGGTCGATGCCATTCTTCGCTCTGAAGGCGAGTATCAAGGGCCGGTCGTAGAGCCTGATCCTCAAGAGGCGGATGCGATACGCAGTGCTAAAGAGATCTACCAGCATGTATGTGCTTTCCAGCGAGGAGAACGCCCCCACCCGATTCCTGGGCGGTAAATCACCCGGTGCACCTTGTTCTAGCGCCTAGCACTAACTGCCAGTACGTAACATTCACAGCATGGCATCAACATTGCTTGTACAATGTGGCATTGGACTTTCAGGCTTACCCGCCTGAAAGCAAGCAGCCTGCCTACCCGGCGCTGGCTGTCCACATATTAGGAGATATACCATGTCTGCCTCACCGGTCACATTGATGGTGGCTCGTCGCGTTGAGCACGGCCGCTACTTCGACTTTAATCGTTGGCTAAACGAAGGGCGCGAGCTGGCGGCTGATTTTGCTGGCTACCTCGGCTCTGGCGTACTAGCACCCCCCGCTGATGACGATGAATATCAGATCATATTTCGCTTTAGCAGCAGCGAAACCTTAGCCGCCTGGGAACACTCCGCCTCACGCCATGCGTGGTTGGCGCGCGGAAAAGGGCTGTATGAAGCGCCTCAAGAGCACCGTGCCACTGGGCTGGACACGTGGTTTCAAAACAACGGAAACAGCGCTCCGCCGCGTTGGAAGCAAGCCGTGGCTGTTTGGTTGGCTTTCTTCCCCATCTCGTTGCTTTTCCAATGGGTATTTGGCGGCGTATTGGCCGATTGGGCGCTGGTGCCGCGGGTGATGGTGAGTACCTTGATGTTGACGCCAGTGATGGTGTTTGTGTTTATTCCGCTCTCGACGCGCTTATTAGCACCTTGGCTGCAAGGAAAGTGGTCACCGCTGGATTTACTGGCGCGCTGGCGTCATGCACATCGTTAATTTTCATTAATTTTTACTAGTTTAATGCTTTCATGGGGTTCAACGCTGTAATGGTGCTAACTTTAGTATATTGATCCTATTAAGATGATCTTTATGCTACTAAGCTGAAGGTGCTTGCAGTAATGGATAACTGTCGCCAGTGCAATGCTGGTGTATAACCCAGCCCCATGGAGTGTTTATGATTCACGTTCACCATTTGGAAAAGTCTCGTTCTCATCGGATTTTGTGGCTATTAGAAGCCTTAGAACTGGACTATGAGCTGGTAATTTACCAACGCGATGACAAAACACAGCAAGCGCCCGACTCGCTAAAAAAAATCCACCCGCTTGGTAAATCCCCGGTCATTACCGATGGTGATCTCACCGTGGCTGAGTCAGGCGCGATCATTGACTACCTGTTACAGCGCTATGGGCAAGGGCGGTGTCAGCCTTCTCCCGATGACTTGCGGGCTTGGGTAGATTACCGCTACTGGCTACATTATGCCGAAGGCTCACTGATGCCACTGCTGGTGATGCAGCTTGTGTTTAGCCAAGTTCCCAAGCAGTCGCCCTGGCTGATTAAACCGCTGGCGAAAGGCATTAGCGATACGGTGAGTAAGCGTTTTTTAGCACCGCAGATGAAACAGCACCTCACTTTTATAAACCAGCACTTATCAGCCAACGGTAATTTTGCCGGCCCCTGGCCTAGTGGCGCGGATATTCAAATGAGCTTTCCGCTACAGGCAGTGGCGGCCGTCCAGTCGTTAGAGCAGTATTCTGCCATTGCCGCTTTTGTATCGCGTATCGAACAAGACTCCGCGTGGCAGCGAGTGGTAGAGCGAGCTGGCCCGTTAACCATGCCTGGCCAGTAATAACTACCATGTACCATTTCGCCACTTCAGCAGCTCTGCCAGCAGAGCTGCTGCGCAGCATTGACACTTATTTGGGGCGCTGGGGAATCGCCTTGCTGCTCGTTTTTCTGCTTTTAGCACTGCTGGGCAATCTGTTGCTCAAGCGCCGCATGCAACATAACCGGGCGTTGCTGCAAACCAATAAAGAGATGCTGGCGACTATTTTGGATAGTGTCGATGCCTTTATTTATATCAAGTCACCGACCTTAGAGTATCAATACGTGAATCGCCGTATCAGCGATTTATTTGGTCTGCCAGCCGACAAAGTTATTGGTAAGTGCGACGCTGAGTTTTTTGATGCCGGCAGCGCTGCTGAAATGGAGCAGGTTGATCGCAGCGTATTGGCATCGGGCAAGAAAGTAACGGTCGAGGAGAGTAACGTCTTACAAGGTGAAAGCCAGGTAAGAACATTCTTATCGATCAAAATGCCGCTGTCGATGTCCCCCGGCGCTCCCCCTTCTCTATGCGGTATTTCGACGGAACTCACCGACTACCTCGAAATGCAGTCGCGCACCTACTATCTGGCCTTCTATGACTCACTGACAGGTCTGCCCAACCGTCGGATGCTGATGGACTCGTTAACGTCCGCGATCGATCATGATGAGTGGTCAGCGTCTTATAGCGCTGTGTTGGTGATTGATCTGGATAACTTTCGCTTAGTGAACGACATCCAGGGTCATGAGAGTGGTGATCACCTGTTGATTAACGTTGCTGAACAGCTACGACAGCGGCTAGAGCCAGAGGCCACGCTGGCACGCTTTAGTAGTGATGAATTTGTGGTACTGCTGAATAACCTGGGCGAGCCGCAGACCGAGGCCGTCCGAAAAGCTGAACGTATGTCCCGCCAGCTATTGGAAACCATCGCTCAAGTGAGAAGCGGTCATTCGTTACCCATTAGCGCCAGTATTGGCATTGCACTGTTTGCCGGACGCGAACACAGCATGGATAGCGTGCTGCAACAGGCGGATATGGCCTTGCAGCAGGCGAAGAGGGCTGGCGGCAACACGCTGTGCTTTTTTAACGCCGATATGCAGACCAGCGTACTGGAAAGGGCCAGCCTGGAAGCTGACCTGCATAAGGCCCTTGAGCGCAATGAGTTGGCTCTGCACTATCAGGTGCAGGTCGACCATCAGGGCGTGACCACGGGGGTTGAAGCATTATTGCGCTGGTATCACCCCCAGCGTGGCTGGGTCTCCCCCGCGACGTTTATACCTCTGGCAGAGGAGAATAGGCTCATTGTGCCCATCGGTTATTGGGTGCTAAGGTCGGCCTGCGAGCAATTGGCAAAGTGGTCCCATCAAGCGACCTACGCCACCTTAAGTATTTCCGTTAATGTGAGTTCTGTTCAGTTTCAGCAACCCGACTTCGTGCATGACGTAGAGGCGTTATTAGCAGAGACGCTGGCACCGCCAAGCCGGTTGGTGCTGGAAGTAACGGAGAGCCTGCTGATGTGCGAGCCAGTTCGGGTGCGCAATACGATGTTGAAACTCCGCGCTAGCCTGGATTTCTCATAGTACCTCAGCCAGTACCGCACTCAGGCTGTAACACCGCTAAACACCTACTGGCTCGACTTACATCGGCTACTTTTTAACCACTTTCCGGCGTTCAGACACAC
>NZ_JABWCV010000054.1 GCF_013371085.1 Vreelandella maris
CCTGCTCAACGGCCACTCCCCCCAGGAAAACTGGAACGCGCTGTTCAAGGCCGGTGAGCGGGTACGGCTACGCGTGATTAACGGTTCGGCCATGTCATACTTCGATGTCCGTATACCTGGCTTGAAGATGACCGTGGTGGCCGCCGATGGCCAACCGGTCCAGCCCATCCCTGTTGATGAGTTCCGCATTGGCGTGGCGGAAACCTACGATGTGCTTGTTTCACCTGAAGACGACCGGGCATACACCATCTTCGCCGAAGCCATGGATCGCAGCGGCTACGCCCGCGCTACCCTGGCACCGCGTGAAGGGATGCAGGCCGACATCCCTGAACGCCGTCAAATTGCCGACCGCGGTATGGAAGCCATGGGTGCCCACGGTATGGGCGGGATGGATCATTCTGGCATGTCAAATATGGCGGGGATGGACCACTCCGGCATGTCGAATATGGAAGGTATGGATCATTCCAACATGTCGGAAATGGATCGCTCAAACATGTCGAATATGGAAGGCATGGATCATTCCAGCATGGCGGGGATGGACCACTCCAGCATGTCCAACATGCAAGGCATGGATCACTCTAATATGGGTGGCATGGCGGGTGAACAGGCGAAAATCGGCGAAAATGGCTTGCTCGTTGCCGGTGAAGCCCAGCCCGGCTCTCGATACGACCAGGCGGGCATCGGCATCGACCCTGATGAACGTCGTGTTTTAGTCTACCGCGATTTAAAAGCCTTCACGCCATGGCCTGACCGCCGTGAACCAGGCCGTGAGCTTGAGCTGCACCTGACCGGCAATATGGAACGTTATATGTGGTCGTTCGACGGTAAGAAGTTTAGCGAAGTGACCGGCCCCATCCATTTTGAGAAAGATGAGCGACTGCGCCTTATCCTCATTAACGACACCATGATGGAGCATCCTATCCACCTCCACGGCATGTGGATGGAGCTGGAAAACGGCCAGGGTGAATTGATTCCGCGCAAACACACCTTGAACGTGAAGCCCGGCGAGCGCGTGTCTGCGCTGATCACTGCAGACGCCGAGGGCAGTTGGGCGTTCCACTGCCACCTTCTCTATCACATGGATGCCGGCATGTTCCGCGTTGTTCAGGTTTCTTAAGGAGGCAGTATGAAAACCAAGCACTACTTAACCCTCGCCAGCGCCGCCCTCGGCATGGCCGCCGCCACGACTGCTCAAGCCGAAGACGGCTATGACGCCCCGGCCGGCTGGCCGTCACCGGTCGTGGAGCACCCGATGACCACGGTACGGGTCGATCGCTTGGAATATGCTTCGCCCGACAAGGGGGGGGATGCCTTGGTCTGGGATTTCCAGGCCTGGTATGGCGGTGATTTCAATCGCCTATACGTGGAAGGCGAAGGCGAAAACGTCCAGGGCGATGGCGAAGATGCAGAATTCGAGTCCCTCGACCTGCTTTATAGTCGTTTGATTGCCGACTTCTGGGAACTTCAGGGCGGCATCGGTTATCAGGGCGGTATCGCTACGAATGACCATCCCGAACGCTATTTCGGCGTCATCAGCCTATTGGGGCTCGTCCCCTATCGCTTCGAGACCGATCTCGACTTGAGGATAAGCGATGAAGGCGATATCTCCGCCAGCCTGGAAAGCGAGTACGATCTGCGCCTGACGCAGCGGCTCTACCTACAGCCGCGTACCGAAATTGCCGTTGCTGCTAGCGAAGTCGAGGAGTTTGGGGTGGGCCAAGGGCTAAACTCCGTGCGTGTGGGTATGCGTCTAGGTTATGAGGTGACCCGCCGCTTCGCCCCCTACATCGGTGCTTATTGGGAGAAAGAGTACGGCGACACGGCGGATCTCACCCGCGCCAGTGGCGACAACACGGAAGACACTGGAGTGGTGGCCGGTGTTAGAATGATGTTCTAACAACTCTGGTAATGGGTAACTTTTAACGTCACCAATTGGTGGCGTTTTTTTTATTGTTTTTATTTTTAAATTCAGCTTCGTTTCAAAAACCACAGCTAATATAAACAAATCATCAACCACTGGAGTAATTATCATGAAAGTTAAATCAATTCTCTTTGGAGCGCTTGTAGCCAGCATTCTTTCAACACCTGTATTGGCTAACTTCGGCAATACAACCCAGGATCTGCCGCTACTTGAAAGAGGCGTCTCTTCTACACAGATTCTTGCTCAGGGGCAATCCAAACGTTTCAATATTAACATTGAACAAGCGACTACGCTGAAGGTGGCAAGCGAGCACTTTCCAGGCGCAACCAGCACTGGAAACCGTATCTCCGCGGTGCTTTATAATGCAGCGGGACAGCAGGTAGCAGAAGCATCCAGCCCACGTGGCCATTTTGAAATGGTCCGCCAACTGCAGCCAGGCAATTATCAACTTGAAGTGACAGGCAATGCACTGGGAGGTACTAAAGAAAATGACAATAACCGCTATGAGTTACATGTTGACTATTAATATATAGTCACTAATTTAAGATACAGGGCCAGCCTTTATGCTGGCCTTTTTATTTAACATATATTTCTATCGTTGCAGAAACCTATTCGTAACCGTAGCTAGAATTTTAAAATAAATGAGCAGGCTATACTTGCCTGTATGTAGCACAAAGGTTCTATATTTTTAGTAAATACCATGTTCTTAACGAAGGAAAATCAATGCCAACGTCAACATCCACTGCCTCTGCACAGGTTTACCGGATGAAAACCGTCGAGCATATGTGCCCGTTCGGTTTGAAAACGGTTGATCTACTCAAGCGTAAAGGCTTTAAGGTCGACGATCATACCTTAACGTCTCGTGATGAAATCGATGCTTTCAAAAAACAGGAAAACGTCGACACGACGCCCCAGGTGTATATCGGTGACCAACGTATCGGTGGCTATGAAGAGCTGCGCAAACATCTGGGAATGAGCGTTCCCAATGCAAAAGAAACCACTTACCGGCCGGTGATTGCCATTTTTGCTACTGCGCTGCTGATAGGCTTGGCGATTAGCTGGGCGACCCAAGGCACACTGTTTACTGCACGCATGCCGGAGTTCGCCGTTGCTACGGCGATGGTGCTGCTGGGCTTGCAGAAACTGCAAGATGTCGAAAGTTTCAGCAGTATGTTTTTGAATTACGACCTTTTGGCCCAGCGCTACGTGCCCTACAGCTATTTTTACCCCTACGCCGAGACACTTGCAGGCATTTTAATGCTGGCCGGAGCATTGATTTGGCTGGCAGCCCCACTGGCGCTATTTGTCGGTACGGTGGGGGCGGTTTCCGTGTTTAAAGCCGTGTATATCGATAAGCGTGAGCTGAAGTGCGCCTGCGTCGGTGGTAACAGCAATGTGCCGTTGGGTTTTGTGTCACTAACCGAAAACCTCGTGATGATCGCTATGGGACTGTGGATGCCGTTGCGGATGTTGTTGGGGTAAGACCCGTACTCTTACGCCAAACCATGATATAGGTCAGTTAAATGACTGAACCATATTCAGGTTACGTTCAGCTAACTCAACCACACTTGGTGTTGAACTTATCCCACACTGGCCTAAGGCGGTGAACACGCACGCCTTAGGCTTAATCCATAGGAGTGTTTGCATGGCTGACCAGGATAGAACGCCACATTACGAAGAAGGAAGCCTCTCACTAATCGGTGCCGTAGCACTTGGCACTGGAGTAATGATCGGCGCAGGAATCTTTGCGTTAACTGGACAGATGGCGGAAATGACCGGCCCTCTATTTCCCCTAGCCTTTTTGGCTGCCGCGGTCATTGTCTCTTTCAGCGCTTACTCTTACGTCAAAATGTCCAATACTTACCCATCTGCCGGGGGGATTGGCATGTATTTGCAAAAAGCGTATGGCTCAACGCTCCCCACCGCTTTCCATGCGCTATTGATGTATTTTTCCATGGTGATTGCGCAGAGCTTTTTGGCGAGAACTTTCGGTTCTTACACGCTGGAGCTATTTGACCTGGGTGATCGCGCT
Source organism: Vreelandella maris (assembly GCF_013371085.1). Taxonomy (GTDB): domain Bacteria; phylum Pseudomonadota; class Gammaproteobacteria; order Pseudomonadales; family Halomonadaceae; genus Vreelandella; species Vreelandella maris. The sequence goes on from NZ_JABWCV010000054.1 coordinate 3,954, forward strand.
GTGTTTGTGCCACTACTCGGTGTGGGCTTATTGCTCGCGGCTTTTTTGATCAATTTATCCACCAACAAGTTGATTGAAACAGTTGCCTCGGTGCTGGGCTTCATCAAAATTGGTGGCATCATCGTGTTTGGTGTTGTCGGTGTTTTTATTGCAGATTCTATCGACATGGGTACTGGCGGGGATGCGCCATCCCCAACCCTCTCAGGCTTCTTGGGCGCGACGGCGCTAGGTATTTTGGCTTTCAAAGGTTTTACGACCATTACCAATAGTGGCTCGGAGCTGAAAAACCCAAAGCGCAACCTGGGCAAGGCCATCATGATCTCCATCGCGCTATGTGTAGTCATCTATGCGCTTGTGGGCTTTGCGGTGGCCAGCAATCTTTCCTTGTCTGAGATTATCGAAACTCAAGACTATTCGCTGGCGGCAGCGGCTCGGCCCGCACTTGGTGAAGCTGCCGTTGGCTTTACCGTTGTTTTAGCCATGCTAGCCACAGCAGGCGGGATCATCGCCAGTGTTTTCGCCGTATCACGCATGCTAGCCATGCTGACTGAAATGAAATTGGTTCCACACCGCCACTTCCATATGCCAGGTAGCCTGCAAAAGCACACGTTGGTGTACACCATTGTGTTTGGCTTAATCTTGACTGCGTTTTTTGATCTTAGCCGTATCGCGGCGCTCGGCATTATTTTTTACTTGATCATGGATATCGCTATCCATTGGGGAGTGCTGCGCCATCTCAGGAAAAGTGTGGGCGCTAACGCGGTTATTCCAAGCATTGCCATTCTGCTAGATGTCCTCGTATTGAGTGGCTTTGTTTGGGTAAAAGCCACTTCAGATCCACTGGTACTTATCGTTGCCGCCGGATTGATGGCCGTGCTGCTCATCGGCGAATGGCTATTTCTTGCCAAGCGCAACAATTCAGCCGATAGCGAACAGTTTCATTCCCACTAACCACAACTGTACATGTGAACCGCCCCGGCTTTACCGGAGACTCCATATCTTGAGAGGATGGCGTCATTAACTCACCAAAACGATATTCCCCGGAAGTCCGGGAGCGGGGTGTTCGATTAGTCATTGAACAGCAATGGGAATACCTATCCAAGTGGGCAGCAATCTGCTCCATTGCTAGTAAGTTAGGCTGCACACCAGAGACCTTGAGAGCCTGGTGCAAACGCACAGAACTCACGCAGGAAAACAGCTCGGTTAACCTGTCTGAACATGAACGACTCAAGCAGCTAGAGCGTGAAAACACCGAATTGAAGCGTGCCAAGGAAATTCTCCGTAAGGCGGTTGCTTTTTTCGCCCAGGCGGAGCTCAACCGCAAACCCAATTGATGGTGTCATTTATCGACGAGCATCGTGCTCAGTTCGGGGTCGAATCGATTTGTAGTCAGCTGCCAATCGCCCCATCGAAGTATTACCACCACAAGGCACTTTGAAGCCGATCCTGAACGACGAGCAGAGCGATATCGGCAGGATGCGTTTCTTACGGCTGAGATTCATCGGGTATGGGAGGAAGATTTCTGCGTTTACGGTGCTCGTAAGGTCTGGCGGCAACTCCACGTTAATGTTGCTCGCTGCACCGTAGAACGGCTCATGCGCCCTAATAAGCTTTGGGTGGCCGATTTTACCTACGTCGCCACCTGGTCTGGCTTCGTTTATGTTGCGTTCGTTATCGATGTTTACGCACGATGTATCGTGAGTTGGCGTGTAGCGACGTCGATGAAAACGGGACAGGTACTGGACGCCCTGGAGCTAGCTCTGTGGGCACAAAAACACATACGAGGGTTGATCCATCATAGTGATCGGGGAAGACAAGGCGGATTCAATCGGTCGACGCAACACCTCGATATTGGAGGTGTTACATGGGAAGATCATCTAGTTGGATCGCTGAAAAGACTGGGCGAGCACCGATGCGTTCGCCTGGTCGACCAAGCAT
>NZ_JABWCV010000055.1 GCF_013371085.1 Vreelandella maris
CTTCGCGACCCTGCCCACCCTCGACGATGATGACCTCAACACGCTGTTGCCCTGGCAGTGGAAAGAGACATTACCGGTCTAAGCGACATCTGCCTAGATGTGGTTAGTGGCTCGCTTACAGTATTTCCTTCCTTGGGTCATAAACGATCACTTGATAGCCCAATGTACGATCAAAGTATACACAAGCTTCAGCTACAGGAGATATAGCGCAGCGCAGGACCTAATTCGAATATGGATACTGCTCGGCATTTGGGTAACAAGTGGCCCGTCTAATCACTTCGCACTCCCCAGTACCAGGCTCGACCTTACGGACCAATCGCTGTTGTCCCAATCGAGTAGCATGCAGCTTTACTAAATGGTTAAGCCAATCCGTACCCGACTCACGCCGCTCAACCAGAATTTCAAGAATTCCACCACAAGGTAGAGCTAAGCGAAGCTCCTCCGCGCGAGTTTCTCCATAACGGACCGGCGTCGTCGGCTGGAAAAAAGCTCCTTCCTTGAGGCGGGCGATAAAATCGTCTTCAACACAGCCTCCCGATAACGACCCAACATATTTACCATCGCTGCGAGCAACGAGCATTGCCCCCGGTACTCTTGGCGACGACCCATAGGTCGACAGTACAGTACACAACCACACAGTCTGACCACTGCGAACCCAATCTAATGATTGAGCTATCACTTGACTATCAAGATCAAGCATGGTGACCTGGCCTAATCAATCTTATCGGCTGTCGCTTCGTTCGGTTGTGGCGGTTTTTCTCCCAGCAGCAGGGATACAGCGATGCCACAGACCAAGGCCCAGAACGGTGAGCTGATGCCAAGCAAAGTAATATTGCTCATCGCCACCACTAGCGCAACGAAGGCGCCTATTTGGTGCCCAGTTCGCTTAGAGAAAGCCTGTTGCCAGGCAGCCAGCAGAATGCTGATCATTGCCAAACCTGCCACGCTGCCTATCAATGCCTTGGGCAGTGCGAGGATAAAAGGCACAGCAACACCGACAAACAAGCCAAAAGCACAAAAAAGAACACCGTTAACTACAATCGCCCCATAGCGCTTGCTGGTGTCAGTACTAGCTTGTTCAGATGAGCAAATGGCTGGCATCGGTCCGGCAATATTAGCGTTGTGCCCGCCAATGAAACCAGCAAGTATACCGCCGATACCACTAACCACGGTCATTGCATTCACCGGTGGACGGTAGCCTTCTGCCAGTAATACCCCTGTAGCTTGAGCATTCTCTGCTCCGATTACCAAAGCAGCCAACGGCACTGATATAGCCAGGAAAGCATGCAATGTAAAACTCGAAGCTGTAAACTGTGGCGCAACAAAGGCAATGTCAACCTCAGCAGGCTGTACTGAGCCAGTCGTTAAGACAACGGAAAAACCTACAAGCGCGGCGGCTAGTACTGGAGGCACTGAAGTTAGAAAGCGTGAAGTCAGGAAAAAAGCCACCACTGCAGTACCTGCTATTAGCGGTGCCGCTCCCACGGATTCTACTGCACCAACACCGAACCGGGTCAGAGCACCGGCTATCATAGCCATGACGATAGGCATCGGAAGCCAGCGCATAATACGGCCCACTACGCCACTAACCCCAAGAAGCAGTACAATAGCACCGCATGATAAAGGCACCGACTGCTTCATTGTAAGGAGTCGTCCCCAAGGCAGCTATCATGATCGCCGCCCCTGGAATCGAGTAGGCTCCGGTAATAGGCTGACGATAACGTAGTGCCATGACCAAACTAATCAGGCCGCCTAGAAAGTAGATGGCAAAAACTTGGATTCAACCAATAAACACCATACGACGCTTCGTGGTGACGCATAAACTCTATACTTCATTGGTCACCTAGCTGTGAGTGAGGTGTGCCATGCTGAACGCCCTCCCGCCCCCTGAGCGTCTACGAGAGCAGGCCCATGACAGGGAATCAAAACTCTCCTCTTGGGGTGGTAGAACTAGGTCGTTACGTCAAGCGTGCTGAGGCCCGCGAGCGCCTGGGTGCCTACCTGCGAAGCCTGCTGGGTGAGATCGAACGACGCAATAGCTGGCAACTGGCCGAGCACTAGGGCGACACACGCCCCTACGGCTTCCAGCATCTGATCAATCGCACCCGCTGGGATGAAGACGGAGTCCGCGATGCTGTGCGACAACGTGTCCACCAAGCCTTGCGCGATGACGATGGGGTGGTGGTCGATGAGACGGGATTCCTCAAGAAGGGCCGGCATTCGGCAGGCGTCAAGCGCCAGTACAGCGAACGGCCGGCCGGATCGAAAACTGTCAGATTGGCGCATTCCTCGGTTATGCCAGTTGCTGGGGGCAGGGCCTGATCGATCGCGCCCTGTTCCTTCCTCGGGACTGGGCGGAGGATCGCGGACGCTGCCGTCAGGCGGGTATCCCTGAAGCGGTGGGGCACAAGCCCAAGGCGGAACTGGCCCGGGACATGCTGGTACGCGCGCTGGACAGTGGCGTCACGGCCCGCTGGGTGACAGGCGACGCCGTTTATGGCGAGTCCTTCCAGCTACGCTGGGCCCTGGAGGAGCGCGGCCAGGGATATGTGATGGCGGTCAGCCGCAAGACCCATGTGTGGCTGGGATTGAAGCAACGCAAGGTCGGTTATCTGCTAGCGACGCTGCAGGCGAATACCGAGTTCGGTTGGGCCCGGCTCAGCGCAGGCGCCGGGAGCCAGGGGCCTCGGCTGTCTGACTGGGCGTTTCTGGCCATCAATCCGGGACCGTTCGACGGGTGGCAGCGCGGAATGCTGGTACGTACGGCGCTCCTTGAATGGTACGCAGGAGATGACGGCGTACCTTAGTTTCGCTCCCAATGGCACGTCACTTGAGGGCCTGGTACTGGCCGCCGGGGCACGGAGGAACATCGAGCGCTGTTTCCAGGAGGGCAAATCACAACTGGGGCCATGTCGCTCTGCGATTATTTACGACTATAGTAGTAGGTTGGTGTCCATGATTGCTGGGCAAGATCACTCATCTCGACGCGGACAGAGCCATTGCAAGGAGATGTCCAAGTGACTAGGCTCTAGCCTATGGTGAGTAATCCTTTTGAAATATTTCTGTCAGGAACACCTTGACTCTAGAAGAGAAAACCCTGTGCCATTTTGTCCTCAGAGCATCCCCCCGGGTGAATTACGCGGGTAAAGTTTAGGTGGCTTGTCAGGTGTCACAGTCGATGGGTCCCACATCATATTTTATAAGTGACAAAATAATATGACGAACAGAAACATAGACTTGAGGGCCATGAGGTATTTTGTGGCAGTGGCTGAAGAGCTTCATTTTAGCCGAGCTGCAGATAGGTTATGTATATCACAACCATCGCTTAGCATTCAGATAAAAAAGCTGGAGAGCAGCTTAGGTGTAGCTCTATTCGAAAGAACAAAGCGTAGCGCGAATCTTACAAAACCTGGAAAGGTTTTTTATCAGGAATGTATTTCGATTTTATCAGCCGCAGACCGAGCAATATCATTAACGCTAGCTTCATCAGAGGAAGCCGGAGCTAAAATAGTAGTTGGTTTTCAAGCGAACGCTGCTGCAGAACTTACACCTAAGATACTAAAGCATTTCAGCACTCTTTTCCCTCACGCCGAGATCCAGATGGAATCTTTTGATTTCAGTGATCCTACGGCCGGACTAAATGATAAAAAAACAGATGTTGCTTTTGTAAGGCCACCAATACCTACATCCTTAGATATACAGCTTGAAACTCTTTTTATTGAGAAAAGGCTGCTGGTAACACCTGACGAGTCCTACCTGTCAAAGCATGATAGCATCAGCATTGATGAACTTTTTCAAGAGCCCTTTGTTGCAAGGCAGTCTCCTGAGGTATGGAGAAATTTTTGGCTGGCTATAAAAGATCGAAAAGGTTGTCCTGTGCGCATCGGCGCAGAAGTAAAAACAGTTGATGAATGTTTTGAAGCCATATTGAGTGGCTACGGTGTAGCCTTCACCCCAGAATCAACCCAACGCTACTATAACAGGCCAGGGCTTTCATTCATTCCTGTGTTCGGCATCTCCCCGTCATGCCTTTCAGTAGCTTGGAGACAGGATAACAACAACCTTCTTGTTCCTGAATTTATAAATGCATGCAGAGAAATAACAAAAGAAAATCCGATTACATGCATGTCGCATGAAGACAAGGTGGGCGCCTGAATGAAAAAACCACATCTAACAGCTGAGGAAAAGTTCTGGTCGCCTGGCCTACCACGTCGCCAGAGCCTACTTGAATTACCACCTCTCTGAGCTGCACAGGCTATAGCAAACTCGGAAGAGGGCCACTTCACGTGGTCAAGGCACGTTGGTGTTGGTATTAAACCATGGACCTCCATGGACAATGGTTAATCCAACCACCCAATGCTTCCGAAAGCACATACACGCAGGCGTTAACCCTGACTTGGCATATACTTCGAGCTATCACTTACCCATTAGCATATATTTGATTTCGACATAGTCATCGATACCATAATGAGATCCTTCCCGGCCGATACCGGACTCCTTAATTCCACCGAAAGGTGCCACTTCGGTTGAGATGGCCCCTTCATTAATGCCTATGATCCCAGCTTCCAGCTTCCAGCTTCCAGCTTCCAGCTTCCAGCTTCCAGCTTCCAGCTCCTCGGCAACTCGCCAGACTCGGCCAATATCGCGTGAATAAAGTAAGCGAGCCACTAACCACATCTAGGCAGATGTCGCTTAGACCGGTAATGTCTCTTTCCACTGCCAGGGTAGCAGCGTGTTGAGGTCATCATCGTCGAGGGTGGGCAGGGTCGCGAAGAC